>NZ_JBSFKL010000010.1:0-274451 GCF_053598535.1 Streptomyces sp. NPDC001108 | reverse complement strand
GGTGCCGACCATGAGGGCGGTCGGGGTGGCGAGGCCCAGGGCGCAGGGGCAGGCGATGATCAGCACGGCCACGGCGGCGGTGAACGCGGCCGTCAGGCCCGCGCCGTTGCCCAGCCAGAAGCCGAGCGTGCCGAGCGCCAGTGCGATCACGACGGGGACGAAGACGGCGGAGATCCGGTCGGCGAGGCGCTGGGCCGCCGCCTTGCCGTTCTGGGCGTCCTCGACGAGCTTGGCCATCCGGGCGAGCTGGGTGTCGGCGCCGACCCGGGTCGCCTCGACGACGAGCCGGCCGCCCGCGTTGAGCGTGGCGCCGGTGACCGGGTCGCCGACACCGACCTCCACGGGTACGGACTCGCCGGTCAGCATGGAGGCGTCGACGGCCGAGGCGCCCTCGACGACGGTGCCGTCCGTGGCGATCTTCTCGCCGGGCCGGACCAGGAAGCGGTCGCCGACCTGGAGTTCGGCCGTCGGTACGGTCACCTCGCGGCCGCCGCGGATCACGGTGACCTCCTTGGCGCCGAGTTCGAGCAGCGCCTTGAGGGCCGCGCCCGCCTTCCGCTTGGAGCGGGCCTCGAAGTAGCGCCCGGCCAGGATGAACGCGGTGACCCCGGCGGCGGCCTCCAGGTAGATGTTCCCGGAGCCGTCGGTCCGGCCGATCGTCAGCTCGAACGGGTGCGTCATGCCGACCATGCCCGCCGTACCGAAGAACAGCGCCCACAGCGACCAGAGGAACGCGGCCGACGTACCGACCGAGATCAGCGTGTCCATCGTGGCCGCGCCGTGCCGGGCATTGGTGAACGCGGCCTTGTGGAACGGCCAGGCGGCGTACGTGACGACCGGGGCGGTCAACGTCAGGGAGAGCCACTGCCAGTAGTCGAACTGGAGCGCCGGGATCATCGACATCGCGATCACCGGCACCGCGAGCGCGACGGCGGTCAGCAGCCGCTGGCGCAGCGGCCGCAGCTCGTCCGCCCCCGCCGTGTCGCCCTCGGCCGCGTCCGCCGCGGCGGTGGAGGCCGGGGGAGCGGGCTCCTGCGCGGTGTAGCCGGTCTTCTCGACGGTGGCGATCAGGTCCTGTACGGAGACGTCCTCGCCCCGGTAGCTGACCTTGGCCTTCTCGGTGGCGTAGTTGACGGTGGCGGTGACGCCGTCCATCCGGTTGAGCTTCTTCTCGATCCGGGCCGCGCAGGAGGCGCAGGTCATGCCGCCGATCGCGAGCTCGACCTCTGCGGCGGTGCCGGTGTCGGTGCCTGGTGTGGCGATGTGCGCGGACACGTTGTCCTCCTGACCGTGACGTTGATACCCCTAGGGGGTATGCCCTGCTGACTCATGTATACCCCCCTCCCCTATAAAGCGCAAGGGTGGATATGCCGTGCGAGCCCGGAACGTGTGCGTTCGGTCACCGGATGTGCGGTCGAGCTCACGTATCTTCACCTGGCATTGAGGCTGCGCCCCCGGCCTACCGGCCCGTAGGGTGGACATTGGACTAGACCTATTGCTGTCTCCTGGAGGATTGGGATCCCATGAGCAACCGTGCAGTCCTGGAGGTGATCGCTCTCGACGCGGAGGACGCGGTCGCGGCCCAGGCGGGTGGTGCGGACCGGCTTGAGCTGGTCACCGACATGGCGGCGGACGGCCTGACCCCGTCCTGTGCGACCTTCGCGGAGATCCGGGCGGCGGTGGACATCCCGTTGCGGGTGATGCTCAGGGTGGCGGACGGCTTCGCGGCCGGTGACATCGAGGTGCTCGTGGCCAAGGCGCACGAGCTGCGCGCGGCGGGCGCCGAGGAGTTCGTCTTCGGCTTCCTCGACGACCAGGGGCGCCCGGACCTGGTCGCCGTCGAGCGGCTCATCGCCGAGCTGGACGGCTGCCCCTGGACCTTCCACCGGGCGATCGACCGGGCCGCCGACCGGGACGCGCTGCGCAAGCGCCTCGCGGACATGCCCGGCCTGGACACGTACCTCACCGCCGGCTCGGCGAAGGGCGTCGACGAGGGCATCCCGACCCTGCTGGCCGAGGCGGCCCGCAAGGGGCAGCCCGGCTACGAGCCGCAGATCCTGGTGGGCGGCGGCCTGCGCCTGGAACACCTTCCCGAGCTGCTGGTCGCCGGGATCGACGCCGTGCACATCGGCGGCGCCGCCCGCCCGCTCGGCTGGTCCGGCCCGGTGGACGCGGCAGCCGTACGCGAGTGGCGCACGGTCCTCGACGCGTAACAGGGGCGCGAGCGGGGGCGGGGAGCCGCGGCCTCCCCACCCCGCACGCTCAGGCGGCCGCGGGCGCCGACAGCTCCCCGGGCAGGTCCGCCGCGTGGACCACGGTCAGCCCCGACACCGCACGGGTCAGCGCCACGTACAGCCGGCGCAGCCCCGTCCGGGTGTCCGCCTCGCCGTCCACCACCGCGGCCGGCTCGTCCAGGACCACGTAGTCGTACTCCAGGCCCTTCGCCAGCGACGCGGGCACCAGCGTCAGCCGGGACGCGGCGGTCGTCTCCTCGCCCGGGGAGAGGTACGCGTGCCCCGCGGCCTCCAACGCCCGCGCCAGCGCCGGAATCCGGGCGTCCGCCGCGATCAGGCCGATCGACCCCTCCTGGGCCAGCGACTCCTCGCACGCCGCGACCACCGCCGCGTCCAGCCCGTCCGCGCCGTCCACCGCCCGCACCTCCAGCGAACCGGGCGACTCACGCACCGACTCCACCGCCGCCAGCCCCGGCGAGATCACCGGCAGCAGCCGGGAGGCGTACGCGATCACCTCGCGCGGCACACGGAACCCCGCCGTCAGCTCCTCCACCACCGCGTCCGGCTTCCCCAGATGGTGCAGTGCCTGCGCCCAACTCGCCGTCGACCACGGCGTCGTGCCCTGCGCCAGATCGCCCAGCACCGTCGCCGAACCGGTCGTGCAGCGCCGGCCCACCGCCCGGTACTGCATCGGCGACAGGTCCTGCGCCTCGTCGAGCACCACGTGTCCCAGCGAGTGCGTCCGCGTCACCAGGTCGTTCGCCTCGTCGATCAGCACCGCGTCCGCCGCCGACCACTTCGCCGACTTCACGCTCCGCGCGGGCTTCGTCCACAGGATCGCCTTCTGCTCGTCCGCGTCGAGCAGCCCCTCGGCGTGCGCGGCCAGGAACTCCGCGTCGCCGAGCAGCCGCAGCACCAGCTTCGCCGGGTCCACGGCGGGCCAGACCGCCTTCACCGCCGCCTTCACCGCGGCGTTGCGGGCCACCGCGTTCTGCACCCGGTCGTCGGGGGCCTCGCCCGCCTCCTCCATCCGGACCAGCACGGCGTGCGCGATCCGCTGCGGCAGCGCCTCGTGCGCCGCCCCGTACCGCATGTCCCGGGCCAGCAGCTCCTCGACCATCTCGGCGATCTCGTACGCGGGCACCCGCCAGCGCCGCGAACCGCGCACCACCACGACCGGCTCCTCGGGCGGCGTCACATGCGAACGGATCGCCCGCCGCAGCACCTCCGCCATCCGGGCGTCGCCCTTGACGACCGCCGCCTCGGCCGTGTCCGTACCGCGTACCTCGATACCGGCGGGCGCCACCAGGTCGTCCACCGTCGACTGCTCCACCGCCAGCTCGCCGAGGGCGGGCAGCACCTGCTCGATGTACTGGAGGAAGGACCGGTTCGGCCCGATCACCAGCGTCCCGGTACGGGCCAGGCGCTCCCGGTGCGCGTACAGCAGGTACGCCACCCGGTGCAGGCCCACGGCCGTCTTCCCGGTACCGGGACCGCCCTGCACACACACCGTCCCGCCGAGCCCGCTGCGGACGATCTCGTCCTGCTCGGGCTGGATCGTCGCGACGATGTCCCGCATCGGGCCCACGCGCGGACGCTCGATCTCCGCCTGGAGCAGCCGGCTGGTCTGCTCGGCCTCGCCCGGGTCGGTCAGGTGCTCGTCCTCGTACGCGGTCAGCTCGCCGCCGGTGTAGCCGAAGCGGCGGCGCTGCCCGACGTCCTGCGGGTCCTTGCGGGACGCCCGGTAGAAGGGCTGCGAGACGGGGGCGCGCCAGTCGATGACCATCGGGTCGCCGCCCGCGTCGTGCACATGGCGGCGGCCGATGTAGAACTGCTCGCCCTCCGCGCCTTCCGCCCGCTCCCCGCCGACCCGGTGCAGATAGTCCAGCCGCCCGAAGAAGAGCGGGGTGTGGGCGAGGTCGGCGAGGGACTTGATCCGCTCGTCGATCTGGGCCTGGAGGACGGCCGCGTTGACCCAGTTCGCGGTCACGTCGCGGATGTCGAGGGCCTGGGCGTCCTCCCGCATCGCGCGCAGCGCGGCGCGGGACGCGGTGAGATGGGCGCGCTCGCGGGCCAGCGGATCGGTGGTGCTGTCGTTCTCGAGTTCGTGCGCGGGCACGGTGTCGCCTCCGGCTTTTCAACGCAGGACGGCGGACCGCGCCGACCCGCTCACTGCGCGGGCCGTACGGTCCGCTGAGGGATCGATCACGGATACGCGCGACGGGCGCGCGTCGGGGTGTCGACCGGTTTCCGTCCGGTCGGCGGCGCTCCCCCGGCTGCCGGCGCGGGCCCTCGCGGGCCGCCGGTACCACGGTGCGGGAGGCGGGCAGACCGGCGATTGTATCGACCGGGCCGGGCCGGGGCCAACGCATTTCGACCGGAGCGCCACCGTCCCCCGCGGGCGCCCCGGCGGAGGCCGGTGCCCGGTCCCGCGACCCGTGCCGACCGGGGAACGGACGGCGTAGGGTGATCGAACTGCCGCCCGGACGATCCCACCCGCGCGGGAGCGGGGCCGCGTGGCCGCCGCCCCGTGCCGTGGACGACACGGATCCCCGGCTGTCGCGGCTCGGATCGTGTGACGGAGGCGAATGTGCTGATTGATGTCGCGGACGTGGAAGCCGCAGCCGAGCGGATCACCGGGCACGTGATACGGACCCCCACGGTGCCGAGCCCCGGCCTGTCCGCGTTCCTGGGCGCGGACGTCACCGTGAAACTGGAACTCCTCCAGCGCACCGGCTCCTTCAAGGCCCGGGGCGCGACGGCCAAGCTGCTGGCGCTCGGTGAGGCGGAGCGCGCCGCCGGGGTCGTGGCGGTGAGCGGCGGCAACCACGGCATCGCGACCGCGGTCATGGCCGGAGCGCTGGGCATCGAAGCGACCGTCGTCATGCCGCGGTCCGCTCCGGGCCGCGCCGTGGCCGTCGCGGAGGCCGCGGGGGCGAGCGTCGTCCTCGCCGACACCATGGACGAGGCGTTCGCCCTCCTGGACGACTTTCGGACCAAGGGACTCACCCCGGTCCATCCCTTCGACGACCCCGTCGTCGTCGCCGCCCAGGGCACGGTCGGCCTGGAATTCGCGGAGGACGCCGGGGAACTCACCGACGTACTCGTCAGCATCGGCGGCGGGGGACTGATCTCCGGGGTCGCCGCCGCGCTGCACGCGCGCCGCCCCGGGGTACGGATCTGGGGCGTGGAGACCGAGGGTGCGCGAGCCATGTCGGAGGCCCTGGTGTCCGGCGGGCCGGTGCCGGTCGAACTGTCCTCGATCGTTTCGACACTGAGCGCTCCCAGTGCCTCACAGCTCACCTACGAGCACGTCTCGGCGCTGGTCACGGACGTGCTCACGGTGACGGACGCCGAGGCCGTGCGGGGCACCCTCGATCTGGCCGACCACGCGAAGGTCTGGGCCGAGCCCGCCGCCGGATGCCTGCTGCCCGCGGCGCGCCGGGTCCTGGAGCGCGTCGGTGAGGGCGCCCGGATCGGCCTGGTGGTGTGCGGCGGCAACGTGACGACCGACGATGTGACCGCCTGGGCCGGCCGCTTCGGGCTGCGCTGAACACCACCCCGGCACGGCGCTCCGCAGTCGCCGGAGCGCCGTGGCGCGGGCGCGTACGCCGTTTGTGGGTCAGCCCCGTAGGGGACGGGGTGGAGACGGGTGCACCCAGGGGCCTACCTGGGACGACGCTGATTTCCACCCCCGGGCCGATACCCCTGTCGGCCCCGGCGCAGCACCATGGAACACATGAGCACCGTCAGCCTGAACCCCCGCAGGACCGGCCCCGCGCACGGCGCGACCGCGGCCACCGGTCACCTCCGTACCCACCGCGTCGGCGACGCGGTACGCGCCGTCAAGGTCTTCGTCCGCGCCGCCTTCGACGTGGTCGTCCTCGGTGAGTACGCCGACGAGACCGACCCCCGGCACCACGGCAGAGAGACCGGCCGCCACCACCACGCCCGCTGAGCCGCGGGCTCAGCCCTCGGCCAGCAGCTCGTCCGCGTCGACGATCCGGTACGCGTACCCCTGCTCGGCCAGGAAGCGCTGGCGGTGTGCCGCGAAGTCCTGGTCGACCGTGTCACGCGCGACCACCGAGTAGAACCGCGCCTCGTGCCCGTCAGCCTTCGGCCGCAGTACCCGGCCCAGCCGCTGTGCCTCTTCCTGGCGGGAGCCGAACGTGCCGGAGACCTGGATGGCCACGGTCGCTTCGGGCAGGTCGATCGAGAAGTTCGCGACCTTCGACACCACCAGCACGCTGATCTCACCGGACCGGAACGCGTCGAAGAGCTTCTCGCGCTGGGCGTTGCTCGTCTCGCCCTTGATCACCGGGGCGTCCAGATGCTCGCCCAACTCGTCGAGCTGGTCGATGTACTGCCCGATGACCAGGGTCTGCTCGCCGCGGTGCCGCCGCACCAGCGCCTCGGTCACCTTCCGCTTCGTCGCCGTCGTCGCGCAGTACCGGTACTTCTCCTCGGTCTCGGCGGTCGCGTACGCGAGACGCTCGGAGTCCGTCAGATTGACCCGCACCTCGACGCAGTCGGCCGGTGCGATGTAACCCTGCGCCTCGATCTCCTTCCACGGGGCGTCGAACCGCTTCGGCCCGATCAGCGAGAAGACGTCCGACTCGCGGCCGTCCTCGCGCACCAGCGTCGCGGTCAGGCCGAGCCGCCGCCGCGCCTGGAGGTCGGCGGTGAACTTGAAGACCGGAGCGGGCAGCAGATGCACCTCGTCGTAGATCACCAGCCCCCAGTCCCGGGAGTCGAACAGCTCCAGGTGCGGATAGATCCCCTTCCTGCGGGTCGTCAGCACCTGGTACGTGGCGATCGTGACCGGCCGGATCTCCTTGCGGGTCCCGCTGTACTCGCCGATCTCGTCCTCGGTCAGCGAGGTCCGCTTCACCAGCTCGTGCTTCCACTGCCGGGCCGAGACCGTGTTCGTCACCAGGATCAGCGTGGTCGCCTTGGCCTGCGCCATCGCACCCGCCCCGACCAGCGTCTTCCCCGCCCCACAGGGCAGTACGACGACACCCGAGCCGCCGTGCCAGAAGCCCTCCACGGCCTGCCGCTGGTACGGCCGCAGCGACCAGCCGTCCTCGGCCAGCTCGATCGGGTGCGCCTCGCCGTCGACGTAACCGGCGAGGTCCTCGGCGGGCCAGCCCAGCTTCAGCAGCGTCTGCTTGATCTGCCCGCGCTCGGAGGGGTGCACCGCCACGGTGTCCGGGTCGATCCGCGCCCCCACCAGCGGCTGCACCTTCTTCGAGCGCAGCACCTCCTCCAGCACCGGCCGGTCGGTCGAGGTCAGCACCAGCCCGTGCACCGGGTGCTTGGAGAGGGTGAGGCGGCCGTACCGGGCCATCGTCTCGGCGATGTCGACGAGCAGCGCGTGCGGCACCGGATAGCGCGAGTACTGCACGAGGGCGTCGACGACCTGCTCGGCGTCGTGCCCGGCGGCCCGCGCGTTCCACAGCCCGAGCGGGGTCAGCCGGTAGGTGTGGATGTGCTCCGGCGCCCGCTCCAGCTCGGCGAACGGGGCGATGGCCCGGCGGCAGGCGTCGGCCTGGTCGTGGTCGACTTCGAGGAGCAGCGTCTTGTCGCTCTGGACGATGAGGGGTCCGGTCACGCGCGTCGGCCCTTTCTACGGGGTGCGGCCAGGGATGAGGCCAAACGTCCAGTGTGCCGCATCGGAGCGGAAACGGGCCCGGCGTACGGTCCGGAGCCCTGCCCGGGGCCGGACCTCGAAGAAACTTCTGAAAGATGTCCGCGGGGATGTCGAGAACCCGGACCCGGCTCCGTCCCCGGGACGAACGCGACCACACCCGGCCGCACCGACGAGGAGAGACACCATGGCCAAGTACCTGATGCTGAAGCACTACCGGGGCGCCCCGGACGCGGTCAACTGCGTACCGATGGACCAGTGGACCCCGGAGGAGATCACGGCGCACGTCCAGTACATGAACGACTTCGCGGCCCGGCTGGAGAAGACCGGCGAGTTCGTCGAGGGCCTGGCGCTCGCCCCCGAGGGGGAGTGGGTCCGGTACGACGGAGAGGGGCGCCCGCCCGTCACCGACGGACCGTTCGCCGAGACCAAGGACCTGATCGCCGGCTGGATGGTCATCGATGTCGACAGCCATGAGCGCGCCGTCGAACTGGCCGGGGAGCTGTCCGCCGCGCCCGGCGCGGGCGGCCGGCCGATCCACGAGTGGCTGGAACTGCGCCCGCTCCTGACCGAGCCGCCGACCATCACGGAGTGACCCGACCCATGGACGAGGCGCTGATCCGCGGCCTCACCCCCGGCGTGCTCGCGATCCTCGTCCGCCGCGGAGCCGACTTCGCGGCGGCCGAGGACGCCGTGCAGGACGCGCTGGTCGAGGCGGTCCGCGTCTGGCCCGACGCACCGCCCCGCGACCCGAAGGGCTGGCTGGTCACCGTCGCCTGGCGGCGCTTCCTCGACGCGGTACGGGCGGACACCGCCCGCCGCAGACGCGAGGACCTCGTCGACGAGGAACCGTCGGCCGGGCCCGCGCCCTCGGCCGACGACACCCTCCAGCTCTACTTCCTGTGCGCCCATCCGTCGCTGACGTCCTCGTCCGCGGTGGCGCTCACCCTGCGCGCCGTCGGCGGGCTCACCACCCGGCAGATCGCCAGGGCCTATCTGGTGCCCGAGGCGACGATGGCGCAGCGCATCAGCCGGGCCAAGCGCACCGTGTCCGGGGTGCGGTTCGACCGGCCCGGCGACGTCGCCACCGTGCTGCGCGTCCTCTACCTGGTCTTCAACGAGGGCTACTCCGGCGACATCGACCTGGCCGCCGAGGCCATCCGGCTCACCCGGCAGCTCGCGGCCCGGGTCGACCACCCGGAGGCGGCGGGGCTGCTCGCCCTGATGCTGCTCCACCACGCCCGGCGGGCCGCCCGGACCACCCCGGACGGCAGCCTGGTATCGCTGGCCGAGCAGGACCGGAGCCGGTGGGACACCGGGGCGATCGCCGAGGGCATCGCGATCCTCCAGGGCGCCCTCGCCCGGGACCGGCTGGGCGAGTACCAGGCCCAGGCCGCCGTCGCGGCCCTGCACGCCGACGCGCCGAGCGCCGGGGAGACGGACTGGCCGCAGATCGTCGAGTGGTACGACGAGCTGGTCCGTCTGACCGGCAGCCCGGTCGTCCGGCTCAACCGCGCGGTGGCCGTCGGCGAGGCGGACGGGCCGCACGCCGGACTGGCCGCCCTCGCGGAACTGGACGCCGACCTGCCCCGCCACACCGCCGCCGCGGCCTACCTCCACGAGCGCGTCGGCGACCGGGAGACCGCGGCCCGGCTGTACGCCGAGGCCGCCCACCGGGCGACCAACCTCGCCGAACGCGACCACCTGACCCGCCGGGCGGCCCACCTCAACGCCCGCCGCCCTCGCTGACGCGACACGGCGGGAGGAACGCCGGAGGAAGAAGGCGGAGGGAGAGGACAGGAGAGACGAAGGGAGTCGCAAGCATCTGGCGTACGAGAGTCGGAGCGGCCGGCACGCGGGAGCGGAGGAGCGCGCGGCTGCGTTTGTCAGGTCGTCAGGTCGTCAGGCCGTCAGTTCGTCATGCGGTCACGCGGCCACATCGTCACGCCGTGGCGTCGTCCGCGAGTTCGGCGACGCCGGTGATGCGGTGGAGGGGGTAGGTGCGGATCTCGTCGGCGGTGTGGTCGTACGCGGTGACGAAGCCGCCTTCGACGCGGACCGGGGCGATGACCCGCTGGCTGGCGGCGCCGTCCGCGTTCACGTAGCCGATCCAGAGCGCCGAGCCGGTCAGTACGGCGGCCTGGACGGTGGCGAGGGTCTCGGCGGAGGTGGTGCGGGGCAGGGCGCCGGGGGTGGCGGGGGATTCCGGGGTGTCCTTGCGGGCGACCGTGGCGGCCGTGTCCCCGGCGCGGATGGCCCGGACCGCCGCGTCGAGCAGGGTGGCGTCCGGTACCGGCGGGCCCTCGGGCACCGGCGCCGGGGCGGTGCGGGGCGGGGTGCGGCGGGCACCGGCGCGGGTGATCAGGACGTCGCCCTCGGTGGACTCCGCGGCCGGGGCGTACCCCATCTCGCGCAACCCGTCGAGCAGTGAGGCCGGGTCGGCCTGCGCGGCCAGGACCGTCGGGGCGAGGCGGCGCAGCCGCAGCGTGGCGGAGCGCTTGTCGGCGAGGATCTCGTTCAGTACGGCCTCGTCGTCGCAGCGCACGTACGAGGAGGCGGCGCCGATCCGCAGGTGGCCGTGGCGGCGGGCGATGTCGTCGATGAGGTAGCTGAGCGGCTGCGGTACGGGCGTACGGCTGTGGGTGGCGAGGAAGGCGTGCAGGTCGGCCGCGGACTGCCCGGCGTCCAGGGCGCGGCGCACCGAGCCGGGGGTGAAGCGGTAGACCGTCGCGCCGCCCTTCGACTCGATGTCGGCGAGGACGGAGAGCGCCTCGGCCAGCGGGCGTTCCAGCGGTCCGGGGGCGACGGCCGTCAGGTCGGCCTGGAGCAGTACGTGGTCGAGCGGTTCGGGCAGGAGCGGGGCGAGGCGCGCGGCGGCTTCGGCGGGGCCGTCGTCCAGCAGGGCCCGGGTGGGGGCGGCGAGCGCACCCCGGCCGGTGATGCCGAGCAGTTCCGACTCGTCGAGCGTCCACAGGGCGACCCGGGACCGCAGGTCGGCGGTGCCGCCGTCGGAGGCGGAGGAGGCGGAGGAGGCGGAGGAAACGGAGGAGGCGGGGGCGGAGGCGGCGCCGCGCAGCGGGCGTTCCCAGCGGAGCCGGGCGAGGACGGTCTCCGGGGCGGGCGCGGTGCCGGGCTCCAGCCCGGCGAGGAGGGCGAGGACCCGGCGGCGGACCTCGGGGGCGGCGGAGCGGTCGAGCCCCGGCCCGAGCGCGGCCATCGTCCGCCCCTTGGCGTCCTGGCCGCCGACGAGTCCGGGGACGCGGGTGGCGGCCAGCCAGGCGGTGGCCAGTTCCGCCCAGCGTTCCTGGGCGGGCAGGGCGGCCCAGTCGTCGTACGCGGGCGTCGGCGCGTACCGTTCGTCGGCCTCGCCGTCGGAGGCCAACAGCCCTGCTGAGTAAGCCAGTTCGGCCCAGAAGGCGGCGGTCCGTTCGGGGACGTCCAGGGTGGTGGCGGTGCGTTTCAGCTCGCGGACGCTGAGCCCGCCGGCCCGCAGTATCGGCGGTCCGCCGCCGTCCCAGCTCTTCACCAGCTCCTCGACGGTGCTCACCGCGAGGAACGCCTGGGCGGCCGCCGCGTTGTCCACAGCCTGTGGATCGCGGTGGGCGGCGGCCGTCACGACGGGCGGCTCCGGTTCCGGCACCCGGTGGGCGCGTCCGGCCCGCAGGTGCAGGGCGGCCTCGCGGGGGAGCACCACCGTGCGGGCCGACACGGGCAGCAGCAGTCCCCGGTCGCGCAGCCAGGTCACCGGCGGGGCGGGGTTCGGGGTGACCTCCCCGTACGGCGGCCCCCACACCAGCCGGTCCAGCACGGCCAGGGACTCGGCCGGGGCGGTGTCGAGCAGCGCGCCCATCGCGGCCCGGTCGGTGAAGAGCCCGGTCAGGGCCTGCACGGCGGAGACCGGGTCGTGGGTGGCGGGCAGCCCGGCGGCGGCCAGGATCTCCTGGAGGCGGCCCGGGGACATGCCGGAGGTCGCCTCGGCGACGGTCGGCCCGAGACCGGTGGGGGAGGGGTGCTGCGGGGACGGGGAGAGGAGTTCGCGCGCCGTACGGACCAGCCGCAGCCGGTCGTCATCGCCCCAGACCAGGGCCTGTTCGCGCAGGGTGGCCAGGGCGCGGGGGAGGGCGCGGGCGATTGTCCCGGCGGTGGCCACGGTGGCCGCCCCGGGGCCCGGGGCGCGCTCAGCAGCCTGGCCGGGGGCGCGCCCAGGAGACTGGCCGGCGGCGCGTTCAGCGGCCCGGCCTGGTTCGCCGTCCGGCGCGTCGCCCGGTTCGTAGTCCTCGGCGTCGCCCGGTTCGCCGTCCGGTGTGTCGCCGGTGAGCAGGGCGAGCAGGGTCGCGTACGGGACGGGCTCGGCGCCCACCGCGAGCGCCTCGGCGGTCTGGAGGGCGAACCGGTCCAGCCGTTCCAGCGCGCGGACGACGGAGGCGCGGGTACCGGCCCGGGTCGCGAGCTGGGTGATGTCGCCCGGCACCGGGTTGAGCAGGTCGGGGCGGGCCCGCAGCAGTGCGGCCAGCGACGCGTCGTCCCGGGCGCGGAGCGCTTCGGCGAGCGTCCGTGGTGGTGTGATCGTCCCCATCCGCCCCACGGTAGCCGCTCCGGACGGGCCCGAGGGCGCTACCTTCGGTGCAGGCTTCAGGAGGGGACGCGTACGTGGGCATCGAGAGCGACCAGCTGGTCTACGACTATCTGAGCCGGGTCGGGGACCTGGCACAGCAGCGCCAGATGTCCTCCGCGGACCGGATGAAGCTGGTCGCGGGGCTCCGGGGCGAGATCGACCGGCAGCGCGGGAAGGCGTCCGGGGACAGCCCGGCGGCGGTCCGCCGCATCATCGGCCGCCTCGGCTCCCCGGACGAACTGGTGGCCGCCGCGGCCTCGACCCGCGGCGCGTCCCCCGACGACAGCGGCGGGCCGGGACACCCCGAGGCCCCAGCATCCCCAGCATCCCCAGCAGCCTCATCAGCCTCATCAGCCCCAGAATCCCAGGTGGTCCCAGCAACACCGGTGGTCCCGGAGCCCCGCCCCGCCGTGCCCCGCCCCCGCCGCGGGCTGTTCCGCAAGGACATCCCCGAGAACACCCCCCGGAGCGCCCCCGAGGACGTGCCCGGGAACACCCTCGCGGACGTGCCCGCCCCGGCGGCGGGCCCCGGCGCGCCGCCGGAGCCGATGACCGACGAGGGCCCCCTGCCGCCGCACCGGGCCGGTACGGACGAGCTGGGGCCCTCCCGGGGTGAGCCCGACTGGTGGCGTGTCGATCCGGTGCCGTTCGGCCGGGGCGTCGACGTACCCGGGTTCAGTGGCGGGGTGGAGATCCCGGCCATGTTCCGCCAGCCGCTCGCGCCCTCCGAACCCGGCACGGAAGCGGCGGAGCAGGACGCGGAGAACGTGGAGGAGACAGGGGAGGAGCCCGGGGAGGAAGCGGGGGCCGGGGGCGACGGACGGCCCGCCGGGAAGTCGCGCCGCCTGCTGCGGCTCGTCCGCCGCGCCCCGCGCGAGGAGCGGGAGGGCGGCCGCCGTATCACCCACCCGTTGCTCTTCCTCGCGGCGGTGATCCTGGTGGCGGGCGCCGTGACCGGTTCCTGGCTGGCCCTGGGCGGCGGCTGGCTCCTCGCGTACAGCTCGCGCACGCTCTCCCGCGCGGAGGCGAAGTGGGCCGCGATGGGGCTGCCGGGCACGGTCGCGGCGGGCGCGCTGCTCTGGCTGTGGGGCCGGACCGAGGGCCGCTGGGGCGAGCCCGTCGCTGCCGGGCAGCTCAACGCCGCGATCGACGAGACCTGGCCGTGGGCGGTCCGGGGAGCGGCCGTCGCCTCCGCGCTCTATCTGATCTGGCGCGCGCGGAGGCCACGGTCGTAGCGGCGGGAGGCGCGGGGCCCCGGCCGACCGTCGTCACTTCATCTTCGCCTCGAACTCGTCGAGGATCTTGTCGGCCGCGGTGTAGCCGATGCCCGCGATCCAGAGCCGGTCGTCGACCTTGAAGACCTTGCCGTTCTTCGATGCCCGCAGGTTCTTCCACAGCCCGCTGTCCATCGTCTTGTCGGTGCCGGCCTTCGCCGGGTCGCCGTACGTCGACGTGAAGACGACGTCCGCGTCGGCCAGGTCGATCTTCTCCGGCGACACGTCGTAGGAGAAGCCGTCCTTGGCCTTGTCGGTGATCGCGGGGCGGCCCACCCCGAGGTCGGCGAGGATCGAGCCGATGTAGTTCTTCTTGCCGTAGATCCGGATGTCGGCGCCCTCGACGAAACGGACGAAGTTCACCTCGGTCGCGGCGGCCTTTTTCTTCCCGCCGATCGCCTCGGTCACCTTCGCCACATGGTCGTCGTAGGCGGCGACGGCCTTCTCCGCCTCGGCCTGCTTGCCGAGCGCCTCCGCGTGGAGCTGGAAGTTCTCCTTCCAGGCCGTGCCGGTGGACTCGGTCATCACGGTCGGGGCGATGGCGCGCAGCTGCTCGTAGCGGTCGCCGTCGCGGACCTTGCTGGTGAGGATCAGGTCCGGCTTCAGCGAGGCGACGGTCTCCAGGTTGGGGTTGGCGATCTCACCGACCTCCTTGATGCCCTTCGTGGCGCTCGCGGGAAGGTACGACGGGAAGCCGTCCTCCGACGCCGAGTGCGTCGCGCCGACCGGCCGCACCCCGAGGGTGAGCGCGGAGTCCAGCTCGCCGGTGTCCAGGACGACGACGCGCTTCGGGTGCACGGGGACCTCGACGTCGCCCATGGCCGTCTTCACGGTGTGGGTTTTGGCCGCGTCGGACCCGGAGTCGTTGGAGCCGCTGGCGCTCCCGCCGGACTCCGAGAAGCCGCAGGCGGAGAGGGTGAGCGCACCGGCCAGCGCGAGTCCGCCGAGCGCGAGACCGCGACGGCGGGTGAGGGGGGTGGCGGTCATGGGCTGCCCTGCTTTCTTGTCGTGCTTTCTTGTCGTGCCTTCGAACTGGTCACTCGTCCACGGGTCCGGCCCGGGGCTCCACGGGGCCGACCCGGGGCCCGGTCGTCGTCCACGGGGCCGGCTCCGGCGTCTCAGTCGTCCGCCCGGCCGGGCTGCCAGGGCGCGCCCGGCACCACGAGCGGCGAACCGGTCACCGGATCCGGGACGATCACCGCCTCCAGCCCGAAGACCTCCCGGACGAGCCCGGCCGTGACGACGTCCGCCGGGCGGCCCTCGGCGACGATCCGGCCCGCCTTCATGGCGACCAGGTGGTCCGCGTACCGGGCGGCCTGGTTGAGGTCGTGGAGCACGGTGACCACGGTCCGGCCCCGGCTGCCGTCCGCCGCCGGGGCGGTGAGCCGGCGCACCAGGTCCAGCACCTCCACCTGGTGCGCGATGTCCAGGTACGTGGTCGGCTCGTCGAGCAGCAGCAGATCGGTCTCCTGGGCGAGCGCCATCGCGATCCACACCCGCTGGCGCTGGCCGCCGGACAGCTCGTCCACGGACCGCTCGCCGAGCGCGGTGATGTCGGTGCGCTCCATCGCCTCCGTCACCGCCCGCTCGTCCTCGTCCGACCACTGCTGCCACCAGTGCTGGTGCGGCTGGCGCCCGCGCGCGACGAGATCGCTGACGGTGATCGCCTCGGGGGCCACCGGGGTCTGCGGCAGCAGCCCGATGGCCTGGGCGATCTTCCGGGTGGGGATGCTCGACAGCTCGGTGCCGTCGAGGAGGACCGCTCCGCCGCGCGGCTTGAGGAGCCGGCCGAGCGCGCGCAGGGTGGTCGACTTGCCGCAGGCGTTCGGGCCGACGATCACGGTGACCTGCCCGTCCGGCACGGTCAGGTCCAGCTCGTGGACGACGGTGCGCTCCTCGTACGAGAGCGTCAGCCCCCGTGCGGTGAGCCGCCCCCCGCCCACCGGGGCCGGGGCCGTGGCAAGGTCCGCGGACGGGGCCGGGGACGGGTCCGGGGTCCCGGACGTCGTACGGGTCGAAGTCATGCCGTTCCTCCACTGCGGCCGCGACCGCCACCCTGGCCTCGGATGATCAGCCAGATCAGATACGGGGCGCCGACCGCCGCCGTCAGTACGCCCACCGGAAGTTCGACGGGCGAGAAGAGCCTGCGCGCCAGCAGGTCCGCGCACACCACGATGACCGCGCCCAGCAGCGCCGAGCAGAGCAGCGGGATCTGCGCGGTACGGGTCATCCGGCGGGCGATCTGCGGGGCGAGCAGCGCCACGAAGTCCACCGGCCCGGCCGTCCCGGTCGCCACCGACGCCAGGACGACGCCGAGCGCGACCAGCCCCAGACGTACCCGCCCGAGCCGCACCCCGAGCGCGGTCGCGGTGTCGTCGTCCATGGAGACGGTGCGCTGCGCGCGGGCCGCCCACAGCACGGCGGGGAGCAGGACCAGCAGCGTCCACAGCAGCGGTGTGGCCTCGGCCCAGCCCCGGCCGTTGAGCGAGCCGGTCATCCAGATCTTGGCCTGCTGGGCGACCAGGTAGTCGCCCTTCGTCAGGAACAGGGTGGTGACCGAGCGCAGCGCGATCGCGAAGCCGATGCCGATGAGGACGAAGCGGGTGGCGTGCAGCCCGCCGCGCCAGGCGAAGACGTACACCAGCGCCGCCGCCACCACCCCGCCGAGCACGGAGAGGTACGGCAGCACGGTGTACGAGGTGATGCCGAAGGTCATCGCGCCGACCGTGAGCGCGCTCGCGCCCTGGCTGATCCCGATGATGTCGGGGCTGGCCAGCGGGTTGCGGGCGACGGTCTGGATCAGCGCCCCGGCGATCCCGAAGGCGACGCCGACCAGCAGCCCGGTCACCATCCGGGGCAGCCGCAGCGTGCCGACGACCAGCTCGTTCGAGGACGGCTGCCCCAGCAGCACCTTCAGTACCTCGCCGGGTGCCACGAAGTTCTCGCCGACGCAGAGGTAGGCGACGCAGACGACGGCGAGCGCCACCACGAGCGCACCGGCGACCAGCGCGGCCCGCCGGTGCAGCAGGAACCGGCCCCGCGCCCCGATCCGTACGACGTGGTACCCGGCGGGCCGCACCCGTACCGGGGCCCCCGCTCGCGCCCCCGCCTCGGTTCCGACGCTCATGCGGGCACCGCCTTCCGGCGTACGAGGGTGACCAGGAACGGAACGCCGATCAGCGCCGTCATCACGCCCGCCGGGACCTCGCTCGGCGGGAAGACGACGCGGCCGATCACATCGGCGACCAGCAGCATCACGGGCCCGATCAGCGCGGCCATCGGCAGCACCCAGCGGTGGTCGGTGCCGACGACGGCGCGGGCGATGTGCGGGACGGCGAGGCCGATGAACGCGATCGGCCCGGCCGCCGCGACCCCGACCCCGGTCAGCACGGTGGCGCCGACGCCGCCGAGGATCCGGACCGTCGCGACGTTCTGCCCGAGCCCCTTGGCGACGTCCTCGCCGAGCGCCAGCGCGTCCAGACCGCGTGCGACGGACAGCACGAGCACCGCCCCGACCAGCAGGAACGGCCAGATCTGACCCGCCACCACGGCCTCGCGCCCGCCGAGCGAGCCGACCTGCCAGAAGCGGAACTCGTCGAGCGCGGACGCCTTCGTCGTCAGCACCGCCGAGGTCACCGAGACCAGCAGCGCGTTGATCGCGGCCCCGCCGAGCGCGAGTTTCACCGGCGTGGCACCGCCGCGCCCGCTCGACGCGATGGCGTACACCGCGACGGAGGCGATGGCCGCGCCCGCGAAGGCGAACCACACGTACCCGGTCAGCGTGTGGACCCCGGCGAACGCGATGGCCAGCACCACCCCCACCGAGGCGCCCTGGCTGATCCCGAGGATGCCGGGGTCGGCGATGGGGTTGCGGGTGATGCCCTGGAGCACCGTCCCGGCGAGGGCCAGCCCGACCCCGACCATCAGGCCGATCAGGGTGCGCGGCACGCGCATGTTGCGTACGACTTCGGCGTTGTCGGAGTGCCCGCCGTGCAGCAGGGCGTCGAAGACCTCGGCCGGGGGTATGGAACGGGCCCCCACGGCCAGGCTGAGGAGGACCGCCACCAGCAGCGCCACGACGGCCGCCGCCGTCGCGAGAGCGCGTCTGGAGCGGCGTGGAGCGGCGGCTGACATCGGACCCAATCACGTGACGAGAATCGGAGGTGCGGGGCGAGGAACGGAGTTACGAGGGACGAAGTGGCAAGGAACAAACGGCTGAGAACATTGCAAAGGTAAGCCTTGGCTAAGTCTAAGCATCGCCGTTTCGGGGCCGAAGGCCCCCACCCGCCTCCCGTACCCCGCCCTCCTCCGTACCCGCCCTCCGAGCCCGACTCCCCGCTGCCCTGCGCCCGGCTCCCGGCCCCCCGCGCCCGGCTTCCGGCCTCCCCGTGCCCGACGCCCGCGCCCGGCTCCGGGCGCTCGGGAACAATGGACGTCATGTCCTCACACCCCGCGCCCCCCTCTCACTCCCTCACGGTCGGGTTCGATCTCGACATGACCCTCATCGACTCCCGCCCCGGCATCAAGGCCACCTACCTCGCGCTCTCCGCCGAGACGGGCACGCCGATCGACGCCGATCTGGTGGTGAGCAGGCTGGGGCCGCCGGTCGAGGACGAGCTGCGGAACTGGTTCCCGGCCGAGGACGTGCCCGCCGTCGCCGACCGCTACCGGGCGCTCTACCCCACGTACGCGATAGCCCCGACCCGGGCGCTCCCGGGCGCCCGCGAGGCGGTCGACTCGATCCGGGCCCGGGGCGGCCGCGCGGTGGTCGTCACCGCCAAGAACGGCCCCAACGCCGAACTCCACCTCACCCACCTCGGCATCGAACCCGACGCGGTCATCGGCAGCCTGTGGGCCGAGGCCAAGGCCCGTGCCCTGCGCGAGCACGGCGCGCATGTCTACGTCGGCGACCACATCGGCGACGTGCGCGGCGCCCGTACCGCCGGAGCCCTCTCGGTCGGCGTCCCCACGGGCCCCTGCGACGCCCGGGAGCTCCTGGCGGAGGGTGCGGACGTCATCCTCCCGTCCCTGACCGACTTCCCGGCCTGGCTGGACACGTACGAGCCCGGGGCATTGCCGTAACGGACGGGCCGGGCGCTCAGGCGTACGCGGCGAGGAAGGCGCGGACCCCGGCGGCGGCCAGCCGGTCGACCTCGGCCTCAGTGGCCTCAGATGCCTCTCCGGTGTCGCCGGCCGCATCGGCCTCGCCGCTCCGGGCAGCGCCCTGGAACATGGCCCGGTTCACCGGGATCCACAGCAGCAGCCCGGCGAAGTGGTGGGCGGCCAGCATCGCGTCGTCGGCCTTGAGCAGCCCCTCGTCGGTGAGGTTGCGGAAGGTGGCCGCGAGGGTGGCCAGGACCCGCTCGAAGCCCTGCTCGTACCAGGCCGCGCCCAGCTCGGGGAACGTGTCGGCGTTGGCGATGATCAGGCGCCGCAGCTGGATCACCTGGGGCTGGGTGAGGGCGGTCAGGAACTGACGGGCCAGACGGGTCAGGTTCTCGTCCAGGGCGTCGGCCTCGACGGGGATGTCGGCCACCAGGTCGACCATGGCGTCGACGCGATGGGTGGTGGCCAGCACGATCTCCGCGAACAGCTTCTCCTTGTCGGCGAAGTGCTTGTAGACGGTCTGCTTGGACACCGCCGCCAGTCTCGCGATGTCGTCCATGCTCGCCCCCGAGTACCCCTTGTCGAGGAACACGGTGGTCGCGGCGTCCAGGATCGCCTGGTGCTTGCGCGCTGACCGGCTGTCCATCGTCGGCTCCTTCTCTCGTGCGTCCGTCGTTCCAGTCCGCCGTTCCCGGGAGGGTACTGGACCGGCCAGTACTCACATGGGTACTGTACCGTCCAGTTCCGTGGTGCGGGAAAGTGCTCACGCGCCGCTTGTCGATGGGGGTTACGCATGGATCAGGTGTTCTCGGCCGACGGCACGGCCATCGCCTTCGAGCGGCAGGGCTCGGGCCCCGCGGTGGTGCTCGTCGGCGGTGCCTTCATGACCCGCGCGGACTCGGCCGAGCTGGCCGCCCTGCTGGCCGGGCACTTCACGGTGATCACCTACGACCGCCGGGGCCGTGGCGACAGCGGGGACGGCGCGACGTACGAGGTGCGGCGCGAGATCGAGGACCTGAACGCCGTGATCGAGGGGCCGGGCGGCGGGGCGGCCATGCTCTTCGGGATGTCCTCGGGCGCCGTCCTCGCCCTGGAGGCCACCGCCTCCGGCAGCGCCGTACCGCGCCTGGCGCTGTACGAGCCGCCGTTCATCACCGACGACAGCCGCCCGCCGCTGCCCGCCGACTACGTGGAACACCTGACGGACCTCGTGGCCCGCGAGGCGTACGGGGACGCCGCGGCCTACTTCATGACGGCGGCGATCAACCTGCCCGAAGAGGCCGTCGCGGGCATGCGTCAGGCCCCGTTCTGGGCGGGCATGGCGGCGGTCGCCCGCACCCTTCCCTACGACGGCAGGGTCATGGGCGACACCATGTCCGGCCGCCCCCTCCCGCTCGACCGCTGGGCGTCGGTGACCGTCCCCGTCCTCGTCGGCAGCGGCGACGCGGGCGCCCCGCACATCCTGACCGGCGCCCGTGAACTCGCCGGCACGGGCGACAACTTCACCCTCCAGGTCTTCCCGGGCGAGGAGCACACCATCGCCCCGAAGGACCTGGCCCCGGCCCTGATCACCTTCTTCACCGGCCACCCCTAGGCGTGCCCCCGGGGCGGCGAAAGCCATCGTTGAGTGAGGAGTCGGAGATGGATGTTCACCAACTCCTCAATCCTGCTCACTTCCTTCCCATGGCGAATTGCGAGGTTTCCTTCTCCGCCACCACTTGGATTCGCTGAGATCCGTGGGGGAATGAGAGAGACCCGATTCGGATGCCCACCGGTCGTCCCGGACGGTGAGTTCCTTGAATTTCTTGTCGACTTCCTGCACGGAACTGCGCAAGAGGGCGGCAACGGGTTCGGGGAGTTGCTCAGAAATTGTGTCGATTCGATCTCGCGAGAGTAGGGCCTCGGAGTAAAGGTCGATCGGATATTTTCCGGTCGGATGCCAGCCCGACTCCATTCGCCGCACCATTCTTTCCCACTCGGCAAGGAAAGATCGGGCGTTGTACGAAGGTGATCCCGGTTCGTCGGATAACTCGAATCCCATTGCCCCTTCTTTTGAATCACGCAGGCGGGTCATTTCTTGAATGAATTCCGAGGCTGCAGGCGTGGCGACGTGTTGTTCGCGGGCGATTTCTGGAAGCGGCATGACGTGAACGTCGGGGAGTTGGGAGACGGGGGCCTCGACGGCATCGAGAGAGTAGTGGGGCTGGTCGTCGTCCGAATGAAGAAGGCGGGCTCGGGTTGTCGAACCGGTCGGGGTCACCAGCCAGTACGCGCTGGGGATGTTCTCTTCGGCGGGATAGAGAACCAGGGTTTGCGCGGCTGCCGCGAATGACGAGGCGAACTCCGGCTCTGTCGGCCTGTGGGAGGCGGAATCCTGGACGAAGACATCCAGGGAGAGCGACACGTCCCCGAGGGCGCGGGCGTAGTCGCAGAGGACGAGAGCGTCCCAGTCGCGACTCTCCTGATCTCCGTCGATATGGGCGACATCGACGGAGTGCGATTCCACCTGCAGACATGATGAGAGAGCAAGAGCGATCAGTGACGCGGGCAAAGAGTCGACCGTGAGCAGGTTGTATGTCATTGATGGACTCCGTTGTACAAATCCAGCGCTTCCTGGACGGCTTGAGGAGTAAATCGTGGACGGCATGGGGCGGAAGTAGTTCCGGCGATGACTCAGAGGCGATCGGTCACATCGAGTCCCAGACCGTTCTTGTCGGCGTCCGGAGTAGAGATGCCGTAGCCGAGGGCGTGGCCGAAGTACGTCGGCTCGCCCACTTCCGGCTCCACGCCCAGGGTCGAGGTGATCTCCCGCAACGCATCCGCCAGCCTTGGTGCGTTTCGGCTGTATACCTCAGGATGTGGATGGCCGGAGAAGTCGAACCAGCTCCAGATGTCGTGGTGAACAGAGATTTCGGCAACAAGACTGAAGAGTGAAGGGTTGACCGAGACGTCAACCAGAAGAGGCTCCCGGCGTAGGTTTCCCTTGGCATCGGACCAGGCTCCGGAGCCGGTAAAGTGAAGAATTCCGACTTCGGCTTCCGGAAATGCCGCGGGGCGGCTTCCCTGCACTTTTTCATGAAGTGAAGACTTGTCCGGGGAGTCAGCTATTGTCAGGCAAGTCCCCACTCCGGTAGGCCCCGACCTCGGCATGTACCACTTATATTCGAGTGTCACTGGGGAGAACAGGTCGAAGCGATTCAGAATGTCAATCATCTGTATTGCCACAGTCAGTGCCGAATCGAAACCTGCGGGCATTGTTTCGTCGAGATCCCAAGACCAGGATCCGCAGTGACGCGGGGCGCGCATCAGAAAGGCCATAGGGACTCCTCAGGGGAAGACCGGGGCGTGGAGCGGGATGGTAACCGCCATGCTCCGCTCGGCTTGATGCCCCCATCCAGCCCAGTCACGCCTATCCCCTCGTGCGCCCAGCCTTCATCCCTACCAACACGTCGATGGCGATAGCAACGGAATTCAAGCCAACCCTCCCGATGATTAAGGGGGTTTGACGTGCCAATGTGTTTGCTCAAGGGAACGGTCAACGACCTTGAGGGAGGTGTGCGGCTGCTTGGCGGCGGGGGCGGGCCGGTTGTCAGAGGTGCATGCGATGCTCCCGGCATGGAGATGACCCTGCAGATGACGATCGACTGCGCCGATCCGCAGCGGATGGTGGCCTTCTGGACCGAGGCTTTGGGCTACGTTCCGGAGCCACCGCCGGGCGGGCATGTCACGTGGCGGGCCTACTGGTCGGCGATGGGGGTGCCCGAGGAGGAGTTGCCGCCCGGGGCGGGGGACGTCCCGGAGTCGATCATCGATCCTGCGGGGCGTGGGCCGAGGGTGTGGTTCCAGAAGGTGCCGGAGCCGAAGACCGGCAAGAACCGGTGGCACTTCGACCTGAAGGTCAGCGGCGGCCGTGACGTGGCGCTGGATGTTCGTATGCGGCGGGTCGACGAGACGGTGCAACGGCTGGTCGGGGCCGGTGCCACCGTGCTGCAGACCAAGGACGAGCCGGATTCGGGGTTCTACGCCGTCGCCATGCAGGATCCCGAGGGCAACGAGTTCGACGTCTTCTGAGCGCGGTGGCGCCGGTGCCGGTCGCAGCCCCTCGATCACGGCTGCGACCGGCGCGGTCCGATGAGACCCGGTCAGGTCCCCGTCAGCTCTTGCAGGCGGCCACGTTGTCGCTGGTGCCGGGCACGGCGGCGGACCGCGTGGCCTGGAAGTTGGCCTCGAACGCGTCGAATACCGCCGGTGTGGTGATGCGCAGCATGGCCTCGTCGTTGTTGCGCAGGGCCGGGCCGCTCCAGTTGTGGCTGCCGGTGAACATCACCTTCTGGGCGGTGCCCGCGTACATGCCGTCGACCATCCAGTTCTTCGAGTGCACGATCCGGTTGGGCGTCGCGGGGTCGGCGTCGTCGTCGTGCTGGTAGCAACGGTTCGTGATGCCGGAGACGCCGTGCAGGGCGGTCCAGGTACCGGAGTCGCTCTCGCTGTAGACCAGGTCGACCAGGCAGCCCTGGCCCGCCAGCGCCCGCAGCTTGTCCGCGACGCCCTGCCGGGTGATCTTCAGCATCGCGGCGTGGACGGTGGTGCGGCGTGCGGTGCCCGTGGAGTCGGTCCAGCGGCAGGTGATGTTGTCCATCGCGTTGACCACGGTGTCCGTGGTCGAGTCGCTGCCCGCGCGGGGGAAGAAGTAGTACTTGTAGTCGCCCGCGTTGCCGTACGTGTAGGACCAGGCGGTGCGGTTCTGGGCCGGGAGCCGGGTGAAGTAGTCGACGTAACCGTCGTACAGGGCGGTGTTGTCGGCGACGGTCACCGAACTGTTCCAGTATCGGCTGTAGTTGGACGGCGTCAGGTTCGACGTGAGCTGGACGACGACGTTCTTCTGGGCGCCGCCGCCGACACTGCTCGCGAGCAGGAACTTGTTGTGGTTGATGCCCGTCTGTTCAGTACTGAGACACGAGCGGCCCTTGGCGCACAGGGTCACCCAGGAGGCGGCGGAGGTGCTGGTGCCGAGGCTGCTCGCCAGGAGGTCGTAGGAGGCCCGGTACTCCAGGGTGCTCTCGTCGAGGACGACCTTGACGTTGACGCCCCGGGCCTTCGCGGCGCCGAGTTCCGTGGCGACCGTCTCGTCCCACAGGTGGTACATCGCGAGCCGCAGGACCGAGCCGCTGTCCGCGTTCGCGATCACGGAGCGGACCTGGGCGCGGATGGCCTGCTGCTCGGCGGTGGTGCCGGTCGGCTTGTTGAAGACCGGGCTGGTGGGGACGGTCGCCGCGGCGGCGGTCTGCGCGGGCGCGAGTAGCGCGGCCACGCAGGCGGCGACGGCGAGCAGCCCACCGGCCGCACGCCGCCCCGGGGCGGAGGGCCGCGCGGAGGAGCGCGCGGCGGCGGACCACCGGGACAGGGGCCATGAACGGGTCCTGGCGGGCGTCGGTATCATCGTCGGCTTTCCTCTTTCCTCGTGGTTCCGTGCGGTGTGCGGTGTGCAGCGTCGACCCCTCGGGCCGTCAAACCGGTTCAGCAAAGCACGACTTCAGCGCCAGGTCACCCGATTCGGGTGCCGTGTCCTCGCCGCCTCCACCAGGGTGCAAGTGGTCCAGCGCACATGGTCGCCAGCGATGAATTCTCGCCTCGCCATCGGTCATACAAGCGACTGCACCGAAGCGAGGAAGGCCCCCACCATGACTGACACGCTCACCGCTCCCCGCCGCGTCCCCTCCGTCGCGCCCGCTTCGCGTTCCGCCGCACGGTGGTCCGCAGCCGGTGCCGTGGTGGCGGGGCCGCTGTTCCTGGCGGCCGGACTCGCCCAGGGAGCTGTGCGGGACGGCTTCGACTTCACCCGGAACGCGATCAGTCAGCTCGCCCTCGGCGAGGCGGGCTGGATCCAGACGGTGAGCTTCCTGCTGACCGGTGCACTCCTGGTCGCCGGGGCAGCCGGACTGAGACGGGCCCTGCGCGGCGGCCCCGGTGCGACATGGGGGCCGGCTCTGGTCGGCGTCTTCGGCGCCTCCTTCTGGGCGGCAGCGGCGTTCCCGGCGGACGCCGGGGCGGGCTTCCCGGTCGGGACACCCGACGTGACCGTGATGACCGGCCACGGCACCGTCCACATGGCCTCCGGGATGGTCGGCTACCTCGCCCTGTGCGCCGCGTTCTTCGTCCTGGCCCGCCCGCTGGCGGCCCGGGGCCTGCGGGGCTGGGCCATCGCGTCCCGCATCGTCCCGGTGGCGGTCCTCGCCGGATTCATGGCCTCGGCCGCATCGGTCCTGGCGTTCACCGCGGGCGCCGGACTCGGTCTGCTGTGGCTGAGCGCGGTGACGGTCCGCCTGGCGACTGCGTCCGCCAACCAGTAGGGGACACCGAGCGATCACGCGGCCGTCGCCACGCCGAGGTAAGGGGCGAAATGCTCGGCCACCTCCGCCGCCACAGCCACCGCGTCGAGCGTCCCGTCGACTTCGATGACGCGGATGCCGAGGCGGCGGGCGTTCTGCGCCGCGTCCTCGGCGATCAGCCGGTCACGGGCGACACGGTTGGCCTGGGAGCGGGCCGGGTCGGTGACCGGGACGTTGAGGGTTCCCGCGCGCGGGAGGTTCCGGATCTGGTGCTGGCGGAAGTCCTCGGTGGGGACGAGGACGACCATGCGCCGGAGTGAGTCGAGCAGCGGCGCGACCAGCTCCGGTCGCAGCCCCCATCCCTCGGCGATCGCCGGTCGGCCGGTGAACAGTGCGCGCAGGTCGTCCAACGCCCACTCGAAGCGGACCGGGAAGCCGGCCAGCGTCTCGGCGGCCATCTCCTCCGGGCCCCGGTCCAACCAGACATGGTCGGGGGTGGGATCTTCCACGGGCTCACCCAGGGCGACACGACGCGCGATCCGGCGATCCTGGTGGCCGCGGGCGTCGTGATAGTCGTAGTGATACACCGTCAACCCGTATGTATTCGCGATGAGTTCGGCAGCGGTGCTCTTGCCGGACCACTGCGCGCCGCCGATCCACAGCGCGCGCCGCAGGCTGCCGTGTGGATCCCAGACGTCTGACATGAGTGTCCTCCCGGTGGAGAGCGGCGCACACCTCCGCTCGGGAGAAATTCTCCTGGTTTGACGGCAAAAATTGCAGTCTTGTCTTCGCCCGGCTGTTGACGGAGAGTGGGAAGGGAGGGGATCCGCGTGCCGCGCGGTTGCAACCAGGTTCGGCAAGGGCGGCTATGTCTGCCTCGGCACCAGCACCAGCACCGGCACCGGCACCGCAGCCGCCCTCGTCGTCCGGCTCCGCTCGTGATCGTCAGGACACTGCCTGGAACAGGGCCTACGCCCCGGCCGCTTCCGCCAGGAGGTGGGCGAGGTCGCGGGGGCGGGTGGTCATGGGCCAGTGGCCGGAGTCGATGTCCGCGTACGTGAGGTGGGTGGCGCGGGCGAGTTCGGGGCTTTCTCCGGCGGCGATCCACTTCTCGGCCTGGGCCGGGGTGAACTCGGGGCATACGACCACGACGGGGACGTCGAAGCGGCGCTCGTCGGCCAGGCGCACCACGCCTCGGGCGACCGCCTCGGGCACGGGGATCGCGGCGGACGCGAAGCGGTCCCGGGCCTCCTGGTCCAGGTCGGCGGCGTCCGGTCCCTCGAAGGGGGCCCAGCCGGGGAAGGGCAGGGCGCCGTCCTCGATCGGCAGGAAGTCGGCGTAGGCCCGTCCGTCGGGGGCGGGGAAGCCGCCGATCAGGGCGACCCCGGCCACCTTCTCCGGTCGCGCGTCGGCGGCCATCCAGGCCAGGGTGGTGGCTGCAGAGTGCCCCACCACCAGCGGCTTGCCGGGTGCCGCGTCGACGGCTGCGAGCACGGCCGCCACCTGGTCGTCGAGCGTCGCGGAGTCGGCGCCGTCACCCTGGCCCGGGAGGGCGACCGGGATGGGACGGTGGCCGAGCGCGGTGAGTTCGGGTACGACGTCGTCCCAGGCGGATGCGTCGAGCCACAGGCCGGCGATGAGCAGGATGTCCACGGCGGTTCTCCCCAAGATGCGTCGGAGCTGGCCGGGGCACGCTATCGGGAGCCTCTGACAACGCCGGTTCCGGACGCGCGCGCGGCGGGCGAGTCCGAGGCGTGACGCGTGACGCGTGACGCGTGGTGGCGCGTGGCGCGTGGTGGTCCGGCAGCCGGGGGAGAAGCAGATCGCTGCCCAGGGCCTGACGTTCCTCTCCATTACCTGAAGTCATACTGGGGTGCAGAAATGTCCGGCTCATTTCGGTATTCGGCGTCATCACCCGATCTATGATTTTGACCATCGGTCATAGCTAAGGGTGTTCCAGATGATCTACACCGTTGAGTGCAGCTTTATGGAGCCGACACGGGAAGGCGAGTGGAACGATTTCTACTCCGACCTCAAGCTGCCGGCGCTCATATCCGTCACGGGGTTCCGTACCTCGCAGCGATTCAAGGCGATCAGTGCCGGGTGTCCCGTCTATCTCGCCGTTCACACCATCGACGGCCTTGAGGTGCTGAACGGGGACGAGTACCGGGAGAAGGGCGGCGGGAACTTCGCTCGCTGGCAGCCCGATATCACCGACTGGCACCGCAACCTCTCCGACGGACTCGACCGGGCGCCCGACGTGGTCGCGGGCGAGTACCTGGTGCTGAGCTCGACCGGTCCAGAGGCGCTGACGCGGCTGGGGCTCGTGCCGTACGCCCTGCATGCCGTGGCGATGGAAAAGAACCCGGAAATGCGTTGGCTGGCCACGGCGGAAAGCGCTGAATTCCCGCCCCCTTCGCAGTTGCCGGACGGTGTCCATATCTACGCGCCGATGACTCATCAGTTGAATACCCAAAGGCCCTGAAGCAACGCATTCGCGCACGCGGCTGACGCATCCCGAGAGAGATTGAGAATTGACAATGATGGACTTTCCCTTCCCCGCCAAGAAGATCGGCGACTACACGGTCACCGCCATCAGTGACGGGTACCTCACCGCGAGTATGGACCTTCTCCTGAACATCGATCGCCACCAGGCATCCGAGCTGCAACGGCGAGGTGGGTTGGACGATCGGTCGCCCATGCACATCAACGGCTACCTGGTACGCGGCGCCGGCCGCACCGCGCTCGTGGACGCCGGGGCGGGCGGCGTCAAGCACTGGGGTGGCCGCCTGAAGGCCGGATTGCGGCTGGCAGGGGTGCGGCCCTCGGACGTCGACACGATCCTTCTCACGCACGCGCACCCGGACCACATCGGCGGTCTCCTCGACGGGTCGGGAGAGACTGTCTTCCCCCACGCGGAACTGCTGATCCACCACCGGGAGCTGGCCTTCTGGCAGGACGACGGCAACCTCGCGCGTGCCAACGAACGCGCCCGCGGCAACTTCCAGATCGCCCGCAGGGCCCTCGACGCCTACGGCGCCGCGCTGCGCACGATCAAGGGGGGCGAGGTCCTGCCCGGCGTTTCGGCGATTCCGCTTCCCGGCCACACCAGCGGCCACACCGGCTACCTGATCGACTCCGAGGACCAGAGTGCGCTCTTCTGGGGCGACACCGTTCACTTCCCGACGATCCAGGTGACACGGCCCGATGCGTCGGTCACGCTGGACAACGATCCGGTCCATGCCGCCGAGACACGTTCCAAGGTCTTCGAGATGGCCAGCTCCGAGCGCCTTCTCGTTGCTGGCGCGCATCTCAACGATCGGGGATTCGCTCGGGTCGAGCGGTCGAGCAGCGGCTATTCGATCACGGACGAGGACTGAGCGTCGGCGGCTTCCGGTGCGTCGGGCGGGGTGTCCGGCTTCGCCTCCTCCACCAGCCAATCGGAGAACTCGTCGAGCAGTTCCGCGCGGGAGTTCCAGGAGCTTTGGGATCCCTGGGGGCTCTGGGAGTTCCGCACATTCCGCGAGTTGGTGACGAGGATGAAGTCCTTGACTGCCTGCCGCCCAGGCGGACCGAGGGTAACGAGCTTCCCGGTTCGCAGTTCGTCGGCGACGTAGAGATACGGAACGAGCGCCACGCCGAGACCCGCGCGTGCCGCCTCGATCAGCATGGAGAACTGCTCGAATCGGCTCCCTGCCACCGCGTCCTGAAGGTCGATCCCGAACTCGCGTGAGTAGTCGCGCCAGCTCTCGGGCGTCGTGGTCTTGTGCAGCAACGGCAGCGACGACAGCGATGGCAGCGACGACAGCGATGGCAGCAACGACAGTGATGGCAGCGATGGCAGCGGCGGCATTCCGGGCGGCACCGAGGAGTCCGCGCCGTGACCCGATGGCGCAAGACCAGGTCGGCATACCGGGATGAGGGGACTCCGGAACAAGTGCCGTGATGCGGCTGTCGCCCACGCCGGATGGGCGAAGGTGATCGCGGCATCGAAACCGCTGCCGTTCAGCACGAACGGATCGTTGCGCGTGCTGAGGTTCACCACCACGTCCGGGTGCTCCCGCAGGAACGACGGAAGTCGCGGAATCAGCCACTTGGTGGCGAAGGTTCCGATCGTCGCAAGCTCCAGCACGCGCCGCTGCGGCGGTGTCGTCATCACCTGGAGCGTCGACTGTTCCAACGACCCGAGCAGCCGCCCCAGCTCCTCGGCGTAACGCGCGCCGTGCGCCGTCAGCTCGACGCGGTTCCCGCCGCGACGGAACAGCGGCACCCCCAGGAGCGCTTCCAGCCGCGCGACCTGGCGACTGATCGCCCCCTCGGTGACGACCAGTTCCTTGGCGGCGAGCGAGAAGCTGCCATGCCGTGCCGCAGCCTCGAACGCCAGCAACGTCGAGGTGCTGGGGATCTGCCTGGCCGGCACTGGCAGCCTCCTCACTCGTCACGAGGTTGATCTATGGTGAATTGATGACCCCAGAATATAGGACAAGTGTGGCTATTCTGGCTGCCTGGTCATGATCCATGATCAAGGTGGAGGTGTGAATGGTCGAGGGCGGACCGTGCGGGGTCAGACCGCGAAGCCGCCGTCCACCGCCAGCTCCGCGCCCGTGACGTATCGGGCGCTCTCGCCGACCAGGTACGAGACGGCGTCCGCGACCTCCGTCGCCGTGCCGTAGCGGCCGATCGAGGTGAAGCCGCGCTGGAAGTCGGCGGAGTCGCCGTCGCCCGGGTTCATGTCGGTGTCGATCGGGCCCGGGTGGACCAGGTTGACGGTGATCCCGCGCGGGCCGAGTTCCCGGGCCATGCTCTTGGTGAAGCCGATCAGGGCGGCCTTGCTGGTCGCGTAGAGCGTGCTTCCGGGGAAGGCCACGCGCTGGGCGATGCAGCTTCCGATGCTCACGATCCGTCCGCCCTCGGCCATGTGCGGAAGCGCCGCCTGGGCGTAGAGGTAGGGCGCGCGCACGTTCACCGCCAGCACCCGGTCGATCTGGTCGAATGCCACATCCTCGATGGGGCCGACGGCGCCGACGCCCGCGTTGTTCACCAGGATGTCCAGCCGCGAGGACCGTTCGGCGACCGCCGCCACCGCGCCGCGCACCGCCTCCGGGTCCGCGCTGTCCGCCCGGACGGCCCAGCCGTTCCGCCCCATCGCGGTGATCTTGGCAACCACTTCCTCGGCCAACCCGGCCGAGCCCTGGTAGGTCAGCGCCACGTCCGCGCCGTCCTCGGCCAGCCGCAGCGCGACCGCCGCACCGATCCCCCGGCTGCCGCCGGTCACCAGCGCCACCTTGTCGTCGAGCGTCGTCGCACCGTTCATCGTCATCTCCGTAGAACTCCTTGTTCCGGTCTTGGACATGCTCAATCCAAGACCGGCTCGTCCTTCGGGTCCGGCGGTATTCAGACGTTAAGTTCAACCTTCAACGGTATGCGGGGCGCCGGATGCCGGGCGCCGGAGTGGCTGCTCAGGTGGTCGAGGACTGGGCGATGTACTCGGCGAACGGCGGGATTCCGACTTCGGTACGGAGCCCGTCCACGCGTGGGGGTTCCTCGCAGGGCCACGGGGCCGGCGAGCCGTCCTCACACTCGATCTATCCCCGGGGACCAGAGCCAGAGCCGGGACTCCTGGTATTACTGGGGTATGCAGGATGAGACCGCATGCTCCGCGATCGATACGTTCATCTCCGCGTTCAACGCCTCGGACGACAGCTATGTGACCGACCTGCTCTCCCAGGCCCTGACCTCGGACGTGGTCTTCTGGGGGCCGTTGGGTCGCAGCGAAGGCATCGCGGCGGTCGAGCGGTTCGTGCTGGACATCCGGCGCCACCCGGCGGGGACCGGCACGATGGTGCGCTGCTCGGCGGTGGACATGCCGGACGAGTGGGCCCGGTACCAGTGGGTCTTCACCACGCCTGACGGAGGCCCCCGCCTGGCGGGAACGGACGTCGTCCATCTGCGACGGAGCCTCATCGACCAGATCATCGTTTTCGCGGGCGAGATCGAGCCGTTCGCCTCCTGAGCCGTTCACGGGCAGGCGAATGCCCCCGGAGGTCGCGCTCCTCCGAAGGGGCATCCGCCCGCCGCGCGGTGCCGGTTCAGCCGGTCAGCACTCCCCGCCCCAGTTGGCGTAGTTCAGCGTCACCCTGCCGCCGGAGACCGTCATGGTGTTGGGGTCCGACGGGTAGTGGAGGCAGCCCGACGCGTACTGGCCGTTCGACCAGGTGACCTTGTAGCGGATGTGGTCCGCGCCGGGGTAGGACACGCCGTTGTTCATGATGGACAGGCCGTTGTACGACGTGAGGTTCGACAGGTTGCTCTTCGACTTCCACGTCGGGGCGCCGGAGAAGCTGGAGTTGTTCCACACGCACACGTACTCGCGCGGGCACTGGCTGGTCGAGGCCGACGCGGACGGTGCGAGCGTGAGGCCCACCGCCGCCAAGCTCAGAGATGCCGCGGCCGCAGCCGCGATCCTCCGCAGGTTCCTTGTGATGACTTTCCCCTTTCCTGCTGATGGCCGTCGTGCTTGCTCAAGCAGCATGCGGGGGTACGTGTGACCGGTGCGCGACCTTTTGTCCCGGACCAAAGTGTTCTGTCCACCCGCCCCGGCTCAGGCGCACTCGCGGCAGCGGCCGGGGGTGGGGGCGCGGAAGGCGCGGTCGCAGGCGTCGCAGTTCTGGAGCGGGTCGACGAGCCGCACCTGCGTGGGCGGGGACGGCAGCAGGACGGTGAGGCGGTGGCGCAGGAGCTTCGCCGGGTACTTGAGGGGGTGCGGCAGGTCGGCGGTGAGGGCCTGGCGCAGGGCGCTGGGCGTCGAGCCGTTCTCGAACCAGGTGGCCGCGATGGGGGCGAGGTGGGTGATGTCGTTCTGGGAGAGGGTGACTTGGGGCGCGTGGTGGTGGAGGTCGGAGAGGAGGTCGATGGCGGCGTGGGTGTACTTGGGGCGGGGCTCGTGGGGCGTACGGGGCGCACGGGGTGTGCAGGGCGTACGGGACTCGTGGGGCTCGCGGGGCCGGGGGAGCGCGACTTCGGGCACGGGTACGGGCACGGGCTCGGGTGCGGGCTCGGGTGCGGGGGCGGCCTGGACCGCAGGCACAGGCGCGGGGGACGGCTTCTGCGTCCTGGGCTGGTTGTAGGAGCGGGTGCGGGTGACGATCTGGCCGTTGGGGAGGTGTTCGGTTTTGCGGCTGAGGTAGCCGTGGGTTTCGAGTTCGCGTAATGCCTTGGCGATGCGGGTTTCGCCTTCGGGGAAGCGTTCGGCGAGGTGCTTGATGGTGATGCGGGCGCCGTTGGGCAGGGACTGGATGTGGGTGGCCAGCCCGATCGCGAGGAGGGAGAGCTCGCGGTGCTGGGCGAGGTGGTTGCCGATGACGGTGAACCGGCTGGTGTGCCGGGTGTTGACGTGTTCGACGCCGCGTACGGCGGACACGGGGCGCGCGGGCGCGCTAGCCTGCTGGGTACCCATTGGGGAAGCTCGATTCTTCCTTGATGGTCAGGCCCTCGGTTGGGAGTGCTAGTCCCGGTCGGGGGCCGACGTATGTGGTGTGGGGTGGTGGTGCTGGCGCGAGCATATGCCCGCAAGCCGCACCAAAATCCAGCCCAGTTGGCCAAAGTCACCCAAGTGGGTGACATAGGGGCCCGCAGGTTACAGACGGGGTGGGTTGGGTTTTTTCAACGTCCTCAAGACAAAGGCCTTAAAAGCTTTTTACGTCGTGGATCGCCGGGTCCCGGCTTACCGCGACCCGGTTCACCGGGTCCCGGTGGGCAACGATCCGTGGTTATGCACAGCCTGTGGATGGAGACCGAGCATGCGGGACGGCCCCTTCTACCGCTTCAAACGGGACGGGTACGAGATCGTCTTCGTGCCAAGCGCCGGAGAGGACCTGGACGAGGTCTGCGACGTGGACATGTGGGTGGTCCGCGACGACGGCGAGCGCTGGTCCGGAACGGTGGTCACGCTCGACCAGGTTCGCCGGCTGATGGACCTACACCGCGAAGCGGGCGAACCGGAGGGCGACTACTGGTGGTACTGGGACGGCCTGATCGTCCGCGAACCGGGACTGGCGGCGATGGCGAAGGTCATCGACGGCCTCGTCGCCACCGGCGACTACGAGTCGGTCCTGCGCCACGTCGGCCCCGCCGAACCCGAGGAGGACGAGTAGACGCCTCAGGCGCGGGCGGCCAGTCGCAGGCCGAGCCGGTGACGTAGACGGGCACCGCCCGGCTGCTGCGTCGGCTGCTCATCAAGGGCCCTGTCGGCAAAGTCACCGGTCAGTTAGCAGGCGGCGAGAAGGCCGGTAAGGATGCCTGCCGGGTCGTGCAGCACCCGGGCGCCGTCGGTGACGACCCGATGCGTTCCCGGATCGACAGGATCTGTCTCTGCCCACGTCGGAGAGGTGATCCCCAGCTCGACTTCCATGCCGGAGGCCGTGGCATAGCGTCGTTCTGTGACCGGTCCCCACGACTGGGTGCGGATGAGTTCACCCAGCCCGAGTTCCACGGCCCAGGCATCCTCAAGGAGATACTGGGACTCCTCCGTGGTGAGCAGGACGATGTCGATGTCGGATTCCTGCCGCGCGGCGTTGCGCGCGCAAGACCCCACCAAGAGCAGGCCGACGATGTCTTCGCGGCCCCTCGCCCAGCGTGTGATCCGGTCGATGACCTCGTTGATCTCAGCAACCCGCTCCGGCGACAGTACGGCCGGAAGATCCTTTGACTGATCGTCGCGATGCACCTCGAATGCCCCCGCCAAATAGCCCGTGTCAGAGCCTGTTTCTGAACCTCGCCGGCTCAGGTACGGCCCCTTGCCGGGGACGGACTACACGCTGTTGTCGTTCGCTGAACCGTCATCAGGTGTGGTGCACAGAGCTGCCCGGGTTGCTTGTCTTCTGCCAGGACCACCTCATGGACGACGACAACGACGAGTAGCGAGAAGCTTTCCGAAAGTGATCCTCCTCAATGTGCCGGGAGGGGATCATGTCGCTATGACCAACGAAGACGCTGCGAACGCGCAGTCAAGGTTCTTGACGATCACGGCGGAGAGCCTGGCCGATGCCGGCTTGGAGTCGCAGGTGGGGTCGTGGATCGGCGACGGTCCCAATGAGGCCATGAGCGCCGAGCAGATCGTTACGGTTCTCGGTGAGGACCAGCTCGCCCAAGCCGCAGAAGATCTGGGAAAGGAGCCCGCCGACCTTGCCGCTGACCTCGCCGCCCGACTTCCTGGGCTTGTCGAGGCTGCCGCGCCCAACGACCGGACCGCTTCCGACGGCGGAAGCGGGTTCCCTGGTTTCCAGGTCCGGATCGCGCCGACCAGCCAGCTGAGTCTGAACGACGAGGTGGCGATCGACGGCTCGGTGACCGTCACCGTCCGTTATCTCTAGTACCTGTTTTTGACTGTTGCGGTCAGGTGCCAGCGCTTTGGCGGCTTCCGGTTGTTGAGGGCCGTCTGTCAGAGCTCGATCTTTCGGCGGCGAAGCAGTAGTCCGGACAGCCCTCGGTGTCGGTCTGGTGGCTCGTGCGACGTGTGCGGCCCCCTGACCGATTTCGGTCAGGGGGCCGCAGGGAGTGCTTGGTGGGGATCAGCTGGGCTGGTCGCCGGTGTAGCGGAAGATTTCGCCGGCGGTGTTGATGTGCCAGGCGGTGCCGTCGGCGCCGGCGGCGATGTCGGTGGCGGTGCCGGGAATCTTGACCCAGGGGTTGCCGCCGCTGGCGTCGTTGTTGGTGTACCGGTAGATGCTGCCGGCCGGGTCGACGCCCCACACGTTGGTCCGGGAGCCCACCGCGATCCGCTTCAGGCTTCCGTTGACGTCCGCCCACGGGTCGGAGGGGTCCTGGTCCCCGGTGTACCGGTAGACCCGGTTGCTGCTGTTGACCCCCCAGACGGTGCCGTCCGCCGCCGCGCCGATGTCACTGAGCGAGCCGGGGATCTTGAGCCACGGGTTGGCGTCGTGGTTGGTGTACCGGTAGATGCTGCCGGCGGAGTCGACGCCCCACACGTTGGTCCGGGAGCCCGCGTCGATGCGGACCAGGCTGCCGTTGATGCCCAGCCAGTTCGTCGTGCTCTGGTCTCCGGTGTACCGGTAGATCTGGTTGCCGCTGTTGACCCCCCAGACGGTGCCGTCCGCCGCCGCGCCGATGTCACTCAAGCCTCCCGGGATGTTGATCCAGGGGCTTCCGTCGTAGTTCGTGTAGTGGTAGATCGCGCTCGCCGCGTTCACACCCCACACCGTCGTCCTGGACCCCGCCGAGATGGCCGAGAGACTTCCCGCGACCTTCACCCAGTCCGCCATGATGCAATCACCCTTCCTCGACCGGTATTTGGCACCATCCTGAGCGAACTGGGCTCTCTTGAGCGGGGCGTGAGTGCTTGTCCGGGTGTGGGACCAGCCGGAAAGAGTCGGTTTCAATTCCTGCCCGCCTTGCAAGCCAGCGGTGGAGGCGCCTCGGTTACCGAGATTGCGACCGAAAGAGTTGTCACTCCCGTCGGGGATGGACACGAGATGCGGTTCGTGCGTTTGGTCTAGATCACATCGCCGGAGGGTCTACCCCACCAGCGTCAGACCCTGTGAGCAGACTCAGAGGGCTGTTCAGCATGGCCGGTTGTGTACGCGTTTCGCCCTGGTGAGACGCCTGGTCATCAAGGTGATCGCTGCCCTCGTGATGAGGGTTTCGGAGTGCTGGACGAGGCATTCGTAGTCCCTCGCGTGGCGGCGGGCGTGCATCATCCAGGCCAGCGACCCTTCAGAGCCTGCTTCTCAATCCTCGCGGAATTTGTTGCTGTCATGCTGCGAGGGCCTGCCTCGAAGCGGGCCAGGATCCAGAGACCGTGAAGTACCACTCCCGAGTGAATAAATCGTACATAAAATCGCTCATCGGTTACTGGTCACGTATTCGTCCTGAACGCGATAAAGCACTCCGAGGGTGAGTGCCCAGCCGCACGGTGAGAAGGCGCTGATCGCAGGCGCAGTATCTGACCGTCCGGCTGTTGCGGTGCCGCTCGCACCCTGTCCGCCGGACAGAAAAGGAGTGCCGGTGGCTACCCAGTCCCACTTCCAGACCGGTGAGGTCCCCCACGGCTTCGTGATCAACGAGTCTGGGGGTCTGATCCACTATAAGCACGCCATCGTCCTGGCTGTGCCGAACCCCAACCAGGGCAACGGCACCGTCTGGGGGGACGGTTACCTCAGCTTCGGCTCGGACTGGGCCGACGTCCGCCTGCGGGTGGCGCTGCACAACGGCACCACCTGGTCCGTCGTGAAGAACTGGGACATCATCGCGGGCGACGCGCGGCTCGCCGAGAAGCTTCCCGCGGGTACCCAGAAGGTCAGCATCGGGCGGGTGAAGAAGAGCGCCGGCGACATGGTCGACAACGCCCCCGTCGGCTGGCTGCTCGAGTACCTGTAAGCCGACCGGTCGTTGTGCTCGGTGTCCTGGCCGCGCCCGCTGCCGGGACACCACCCTTTCCTAGTCAATTCCCGCCAGCCGCTGTTCGGTGCAAGAGTGTTGCGAGGTGCTGCAGCCGGGCCAGCAGTGGACTGTCGAAAGGAGATCCAGGTCATGCAGAGCACGCAGAAGGAACGACCCTCCATCGGGGAACCCTCCGCTTCTGGCTGTCAGTGCGGCCCCAACTGCACATGCGGCTGCCAGCAAGGCGGCTCATGCCAGTGCGGCGGAGGATGCGGCTGAGTTGCTTGTCTGCACCTCTTCGCGAGTCAGTGCAGAGATGCAGGTCGGGCTGATTGCGTGACCTTCGGCGGGGCGGGGGGCAGGCGGTCCAGGCTCGTGCGGCTTCGGGCGATGCGGCGGGTCATCAGCGTGATCGCGGCCCAGGTGATCAATGCCTCGGAGTGCTGGATGAGCCGTTCGTAGTCCCGTGCATGCCGACGGGCGTTCATCATCCAGGCCAGGCTGCGTTCGACGACCCAGCGGCGGGGCAGGATGACGAATCCGGAGGTGTCCTTCGGGCGGCTGACGGTCTTGATCGTCAGATTCAGCCACCGCTTCGCCCAGGTCACGAGCTTGCCCCCATAGGCCCGGTCCGCCCAGACGATGGTGATCTCGGGGTGCATCAGGCGGAGACGGAAAAGGACTTCCTTCGCCGCAGCGGAGTCGTGAAGGTCGGCCGGGGTGACCATCACCATCAGCGGCAGGCCGCGCGTATCGACCACCATGTGCCGTTTGCGTCCATTGATCTTTTTGCCCGCGTCGTAACCGCGGGAGTTCCTGCCGACGGTCGAGGCCGTCTTCACCGACTGGGAGTCGATGATCGTGGCCACGGCTCTCGGGCCTTTGCCCATTTCGCGGCGGATCCGCTGGGCCAGGGCGTCACGGATCTGGCCGATGAATCCGGCCGCCGCCCAGCGGGCCATGAAGCCCCAAACGGTCCTCCAGGGCGGGAAGTCCGCAGGCAGGGCCCGCCATTTGCAGCCGGTGTCCACGACGTATCGGATCGCGTCGACGATCTCGCGCCGGGGATGTTTCTCCGGCCGGCCGCCGCGGGCGGTGTCGCAGGCCGGCGGCGGCAGCAGCGGTTCGATCAGCGTCCACTCGTCGTCCGTCATGTCCGAGGGATAGCGGCGGTGGCGCACTTCTCCTCCTCTCACTGACCTGCGGCGGGGCCGGTCGGCTGCGCCGTGAGGCGCGGGGCACGGCTACTCGCCTCTCAGCATGCGGGCCAGCTCGCCGTCCATGTCGACCTTGCCGGTGTCGACGGCGGTCTCGATCCAGTCGAGCGTCGCCCGCACCTTGGCCACGTTCTCGTGGACGATCGTGCGTTCGTCCTCGCCAAGGGTGCGATCGCGCAGACCTGGGACCGCCCGGCCGGCCGCGGCCACGAACGAGTGACAGGCGGTGACGAGATCCAGGAACTCCACCGTCCGGTCGATGTGGCGGACCGCCGGCGCGATGGGGCTGGTGTCCTCGAAGTGCTCGCGGGCCTGCCGGCCCCGCTCGACCTGGGCGTGATTGACCTGGTGGCGGGCGGTGTCATCGCTCATCGCCTTGAACGCGACCTCAGGCCGACGCAGCAGACCGGTGGTCACCTGGGCGGCGACGTGCTCGTCCCGGGTGAACTCCTCCACCACCCTCACCTTGTCCTGGTCGGAGACCTTGGCAGCCACCGTCGGACGCTTGAGGAAGTGGCTGGTCACCACCGCGGCGACGTCCTCGTCCCGGGCCAGATGGTGGATCGCGGTAATCTTCTCCTGCGGCGAAGCCGGACGCTCGACCTGGCGGCCCACCTTGCGGTTGGCCTCGTCCCCCGTCCACCGCGTCTTGCCCGCGGGAGGTTTGGCGATGGTTGCGAACCGCTCAGCCTCATCCGCGATCTGGGCCAGGACCCTGTGGACCCGGAACGACACACCCTTCTGCCGCTTGTCCTTCGGCCACCGAGACGCCGTCCACCTCGCCTTTTCCACGGTCCGATAGGCCAGTCCGATGTCCTCGGCGAGACGGTGCAGCGTCTCGCCGACCGTGAACAACTCCTGGCCCGGAGCGACCTGCTGGCCACCCCGCTCACGCATCGGCTCGATCTCCAGAGCGCGGTCCCCAATCGTGAACGAGCCCTGCGTCTGCTGTTCGACCACTTCCCGCAGCTCGGCCACGATCTGCTCGTAGCGGCGCTGACTGACACTTACGACCTTGTCGATCTCCTCCGGCATGGCATTCCACCACCCATGCGGGCCGCAGCACGGAACTGGAGTCCGTGACGTGGACACGACCCGCTCATCACCGAGAGTCAGACCGTAAATACGCTGATCACAACGAATGACCGCAAGTGACCGGTTTCTGACCGAAGTCGGCCTCAGGATGCGTTCGCGATGCGGTCACTGTGCCCGTTCGCCGAACGTTTCCTTCCGGCGCCGCCAGGCCCTCACCACACACCGGCGCGAGCAGTAGACCGCGTTCGAGCGCCGGTCGACACCCGCGACCCAGCGCGTCCCGCACTCGGGACACTCGGCCTCATCCGCACCGCTCTGCACGGCCGCAAGTCGCTTGCGCAACCGGCGTTCCGTACGCCACTGCCTGGCACGACACGCCGTCGAGCAGAACACCGCATCGGGCCTGGCCCCCGGCCTCAGCCGTTCGCCACAAGCCCGACAGTTACTCTCCCCGGCCCGCCCGGTGCCCTTGGACACCACGCCAGCCTAGGACCCAAGGCTACTCAGAACCGGGGATCAGAAACAGCTACTCAGCGCGGACAGCTTCTCAGGCCGCTGTCGCGACAACCACCGTCAGCGACGGCAGGGGTCACGATGGCGCAGCCACAAGCAGGCGGACTCCGCTCCACATCGTGCAACACGACAGCCCACACCACCCGGCTCCGCGGCGAGGCTGGCGCGGCATGGAGCCGATACGTCCAGGGAGATCACACGAGGTCACCAGCAGGCTGGGCCCCGGGGAACCGTCGACAGTTGAATATGAGAGCCCGCCAGTAGACCGCCGCATCCTCAGCTATGCCTGGTCGACGGAGGTCACGTGTCGTCCAAGGCGGCCCGAGCCGCCGACGTGAAGCTGCTGAGGCGCTCGGAGACCATGGTCACCTCGACGGCGTGACGCTCGACGAAGTTGACGTTGTGATCGGGAGAGCCCGAGGAATCCCGCCAGGCCAGGAGAGTCGTATGCATCGAGTGGAGCCCTAGATGGACGGCGTGGGCGGCTTGCTCCACCGACTCGGGCCCCTCCACTGCAAGGCCGGCCCAGGCTGCCTGCACCAGAGCCAACTGATCTTGCGCGATCTGGAGCCGCCGATCAGCCTCCGCCACATCCGGAGCATCGCCTACAAGCGCTCGCGCCGCCATCTTCAGAGCGCTGCGAGACTCGTTGGCCGGGGCGAGAAAGGCGCTGCAGGCGTCTCGTCGCAGTTGTCTGCGCCACTGGGAGTGCTCGACTTTGGCTTGGCCCTCCATCTGCCGCCGGGCCGACCCGCTGGAGATCGCCGACGCCACGACCGTGCCGACAACGCCTACCGTCGCGCCCAGTAACGCGGCAAGTCCCTGGTCCATGACGGTGATTATTCACGCTCGTGACCGCGTACGGTCACCGATGGGGCGGGTTTCTCAGCCCCTTGTCCTTCCAGACGTTGTCGCTGGGAATCGGCGGCCAGGGCCTGCCGGACGAACGGGTACGGGGACGTCGCGCGTACCGGGTCGTGGCTGTCACGACCCGGTACGAGCCTGCCCGTTCAGCTCTTCCGGGCGTACGAGACGAAGGCTTCCCAGGCGGCGGGGGCGACGTCGAGCCGGGGCCCCGGGATGTTCTTCGAGTCGCGTACGTGGACGGCAGCGTCGCAGCTCGCGACCTCGACGCACTGACCGCCGCCGCCGCTGCTGTAGCTGCTCTTGTGCCAGTCGTAGGCGACCTCAACGCACTCGCCGCCTGCGCCGCTGCTGTAGCTGCTCTTGAACCAGTGCAGTTGCCCGGAACTCATAGTTCTCTCCGCATCTTTTCGATCGCGATCAAGGACTCCCCAGGCGTGAGAGCCACCGATTGCATAATTCCATAGCGGGCGGCCAGTACCCGGACTCCTTCGGAGTCGACGATGAGCCTTGGGTAGGTGTGAATCTCCAGGTAGCCGACCTGCTGCTGCCCCTGCTGGGTGAGCAGGGTGAACGGACCCTCGATGCTGGGCTGTTCGATCCGGTCCAGCGGCATCACCTGGAGATTCACCGTCCGCAGTCGGCCGATCTCCAGGACCCTCCCCAACTGCTCCCGGTGCACGTCCCGGCCCCCGATGGGGCGCATCAGCACACTCTCGTCCAGGATGAAGTGGAGTTCAGGGGAGGGCCAGCGTTCGAAGATACGCTGCCGGTCGAGCCGGTCGGCGATCCGCTTCTCGATGATCGCCTCGCTGAGCAGCGGCCGCCACTGAGTGAAGAGCGCCCGTGCGTATGCCTCGGTCTGGAGCAACCCGGACAGCATCTGGTTGTTGTATTCGTTGATCTGGGCGGCGGCGCGTTCCAGTGTCGCGTAGCCGCGATACCAGTCGGGATGTCGCGTGCGGGCCTTCGCCAGCGCCTCCCGTACCTCCTCGATCGACGCGCGTAGGACGTTCTGTGCGCCCAGCACGTCGTCCGCGATGTCGAGGAAGTCGGGCTGCGGTGTCCGGACCCCCCGTTCCATCGAGGAGATCAGGTCCTCGCTGACGTGAGTGTCGGCGGCCAGCTGGCGCTGGCTCATCTTCAGGTTCTCCCGCATCTGCTTGATCATTTTGCCGAGCGCCTTGAAGAGGTGTGCCGTTCCGTCCTCTTCGGCCGGTCGCTCGGGCCGTGCTTCCTCGTCCATGTCCCGCACCGTTCTCTGGTCCGCCACCGGTGACGGCCGACCCGCCGTACGCCGGAGCCGACAGGTCCGGGCCGTCACAGCGAGTCGTCATGTCATTGCGGATCAGCGTAGGAGTCGGCGGCGGGGCCGATCTGGAGAAACGTGTAAATCACCCGTGCGGGAATCGAGTTCGTCCGGCTCTGTGGCGTCACCCGTTAGAGGGCCGGGTTGCGGAGGGTTACGGCCGTGGACCCGTACAACGGGCCTACCCGACCCGGACAACAAAGCCGAGTCGGGGTGTCGGCGCTGTTCAGGGCGGGTTCGAGCGGACACGCTGAGTCACATGAATGCGGAAATCACCCTCTCGGGCAACGAGTTCGTCCAGCGCTTCAGCACCACCCGCCGGGGGGCCAGGCTCGCTCGCCGTCTGGCCGCGCAACAGCTCGCGACCTGGGGTGTGCCGTTCGGGACGGGGCTCTCCGACGATGTGGCCCTGGTCGTCGCCGAGCTGACGGCCAACGCCGTGCTGCACGGGAACGTGTCCGGGCGGGACTTCGAGCTGAGGCTGCTCGCGCTGCCGCACTCGGTCCGGGTCGAGGTCTCCGACTCCCGGGGCGAACGCATTCCTGAGCTCGGTCTTCCCGACGCGGAGGCCGGTTCGGGGTACGGGCTCCATCTGGTGGCGGCGCTCTCCCGCACCTGGGGCGTCCGGCCCCGGATCGTCGGCAAGACGGTGTGGGCGGAGGTCGTGGCGGAGACGGGCGGGGGTGAGGGGGTGCGGGTGGCGGCTGCGGAGGCGGAGCGTTCGGTGGCTGGTGGGTGAGGCGGGGGCGGGCCGTTGTGTTTCCGCGTGTGCGGGGGGCGGTTGGTGCGGGTGGGGACGGATCGCCTCGCGATTCGGCGGTGTCGGCGTCTTCAGCGAGGATGGGGCGGTGACTGACGAGGTGAACGAGATCGTTCTGAGCAAGCAGGACCTCCGCGAGGTCACCGCGTTCGCCGCGCTGTGCGCCGAGGGCGTGCTCGCGGTGTTCGAGGCCGACCAGCCGGGCGACTCCCGGCCCCGGGACGCCATCGACGCCGCGTGGACGTTCGCCCGGGGCGGCGAACGCGGCAAGGCCCTGCGCGACACGGCCGCAGGCGCACTCAAGGCGGCCCGCGCCACGTCGAGCGCGGCGGCGCGCGAGGCGGCGTGGGCGGCGATGTCCGCGGCGGGCTCTGCCTACCTGCACCCGCTCGCCAAGGCCACCCAGGTCAAGCACATCCTCGGCGCCGCCGCCTACGCCGCCCACGCGACGGAACTGGCCTCAGCCGAAGGGGAGATGGGGGATCGCCGCGTTGAGGAGCTGGCGGGGCGCGCGACGCCCGCCGTCATCGACGTACTGCGCCGGTACCTGACCGCCCCGGCCGGGGGTGGCCGGGTCGGCGAGCTGATCCGCGTACTCGACGCGGCGCTCCGCGCCCGTACGGACTCGCCGGGGGCGGGGGCTACCTCGGCGCTCGGGCCGGAGTGAACTCGCCCGTCACGTTGCCGACGTGATCGGGCTCGGTCGCCACGTCCAGCAGGAGCTCCGGCCGGCCCTCGGAGAAGTCCAGCTGCGACAGCTCGACCCACACCACGTTTGGGCTCGTCGTCGACTCGTAGAAGTACCGCCCATCGGTGAGGTCGGCGACGGTGCGCCAGCGGGTGGTCGAGATGTTCGGCCGCACCTCGTCCGCCGTACCGAACGGGGCGGAGGCGTTGCGGATCACGCTGAACATGTACGCCGTGGCCTCGCGCATGTCCGAGGTCGCCGGGAGCCGCGCGGAGTAGTACGCGGCGCGGGCGAAGCGGTCCGGCGAGTCGACACCGCCCGGCAGCGGTTGGTCGCCGCCGAGTCCCACGTACCGCTTCTGGAGCTCCAACTGTTCGTCGAACCATGGCGAGTTGGCCATGACCGTGTACTGCTCGCCGTGGCGTACGACCGCCTTTCCGCCCCGGAATTCGATGACCGCCGAGTCGCCGTTCCGGTCCGCGAGCGCCACGTGCGCGGTCCCCGGCCGCCCGCCGACGGTCTCCGGGACGAGCTGCACGTTCCGGTCCGTGAACTCCCTGACCGCGTCGTCCACGGTGCCGAAGCGGTCGAGCAGCCACTGGATCGCCCAGTACAGCTCGATCCCGGGGCGGGAGGTGTCGCGCTCGCCGTACTCCGACTCCGAGAGGTAGAGCCCGCTGGCCTGAAACCCGGCCTCGTTGATCCCGTCGACCGCGGCCCTGCGGTACATGAGCGCGACGACGCTGCCGTACTCCGAGGTCCAGGTGAAGTTGCCTGGGTCATCGGGCGTGCTGGGCGTGCTCCAGCGCTCCTCCCCGCGCGGACGCACCGCCAAGACCGTGTCCGTGTCCTGATACCAGTCCATGCTCCGGCCGACCAGTACGTTGCCTTTGTCGGGGCCGCCGTGCGCCATACGGGTGGAGCCCAGCGACGACCACAGGATGCGTGTACACATGCTTCGCATTCTGGACATCTCGGGTGGTGTGGTGAGGATTGACCGGGCGGTGTTCACCTGATCGGTGCGTGCTTCGGCGCTTAGCTGGTCAGCGAGGGCCGGGGGTGGCCGGGGTGGTCGATCGCGTCGAGCAGCCGAAGCTCGTCCTCCGACAGGCGGAGTGTCCTCGCCGCCACGTTGTCCGCGAGGTGCTCCGGGTCGCCCGTTCCCGGGATGACCAGCACATGGGGGCCCTGGTGCAGCGTCCATGCCAGGCGGACCCGCGCGGGTGAGACGCCGTGCGCACGGGCCACGGCGCGCACCTCGTCGTGCTCTGCCCCGACGGCCCCGGCCTCGCGCCCCTCCCCGGCGACGGAGAAGAACGGCACGAACGCGAGGCCCCGCGCCGCGCAGAGCCGGAGCATCTCCTCCCCGCCGCGCGTGTCGACGCCGTAGCGGTTCTGGACGCAGACCACCGGTGCGATCTCCTGCGCCTGGGCCAGGTGCTCCGGGCGTGCGCCGGAGAGCCCGAGGTGGCGGACGAGCCCCGCCTCGCGCAGCTCGGCCAGGGCGCCGAAGTGCTCGCTGACGGAGTCCTGGCCCATGAGGCGCAGGTTGACCAGGTCGAGGTGGTCCCGGCCCAGTTGGCGGAGGTTCTCCTCCACCTGGCCGCGCAACTGGTCCGGCCGGGCCGGTGTGGCCCACGCGCCGTCCGCGTCCCGGGCCGGGCCGACCTTTGTCGCGATGACCAGCCCGTCCGGATACGGCGCGAGCGCCGAGTTGATCAGCTCGTTGGCCGAGCGCAGCGGGGAGAAGTAGAAGGCCGCGGTGTCGATGTGGTCGACGCCGAGTTCGACCGCGCGACGCAGGAGCCGGATCGCCCGGCCCCGGTCGCTGTGCGAGCCCCGGTCGAAGGCGGTCCTGCCGGTCAGGCGCATGGCGCCGAACCCGACACGGTCCACCCGCAGATCACCGAGTGCCCATGCCATCCCCGACCGCCCCTCGTTCCGCTCCGCCTGCCGCATGGGTTCCGACAACTCCCCGACTCCCCTCCGCCCGGCCGGTTCCCCCAGCCGTCCGCCGCGGACGGTTCAGGATGCGGCGGCCCTGGAGTATGCGCAGGCGAGGAGCGTCGCGGGAAGGCGTGGAGGGTGAGGGGAACGTCACCGTGAATTCGGGAATCCCGGCGGACCGGGGCGAGTTGAAGGAGAGGTGGGAAGCGGGCGTGCGGGCGCCGCGTAACAGCGGATCGTCACCGTCTGGTGCGGGCTCCACCGCTGCTCGACGGTGTCCAGCAGCTCCCAGCCCAGCCGCTCGTACAGGGCCGCCGCCGCCGTGTCGGACGCGACGACGTCGAGTACCGGATGCAGCCCGTGCCGGTCCGCCTCCGCCACGGCCCGGTCGATCAGCAGCGCGCCGATCCGCCGCCCCCGCGCCCACGGGGCGACGAACAGCCGGCCGACGACGGCGGCCCTGCCGCGCTCCACCCCGTTCCGCCCGCTCCACAACACCGGGGCCACATCGCCGCTGCTTTCTCGCGACAGGCTGATGTGACCGGCGAGGCGGCCGTCGAGGTGGCCGCCGAGTTCGGCGACCCACGCGCCCAGCACGGGCCCGTCCGACAGCCACGCGTCCGGCCTCTCGGGCCAGTTCACCGGGTAGCCGTTACGGCGGTGGACCTCCGCGAGGACACGTACGCAGGCGTCCAGGTCGGCGTCCGTCCTGGGCCGGACGAGCGGGTCCGGGCTCTCGGCGGGCAGGGGGAAGCTCTCGTTGTTCGTTCCGGTCATTCCGGCAGGGAAACACAACACGCGCGGCCACACCCGCTCTTTCACCGGCGTACGTGTCGGCCGTACGTGCTGGCCGTACCTGCCGGCTGTCGCGGCGCGCCGCCGTCAACCGCGGCTATCCTCCACGGGCCTTGACCACTCACGTTGGAGAACCGAATGAGCCTGGACCTGGTGTCCGTCGACCGTGAGCCCGCCGCCGGGGCCGTCCTCCTGACCGGCATACCCGGGAGCGGGAAGTCGACTGTGGCGGCGGCGCTGGCCGGACGGCTCCGGATGTCGGCCCACATCGAGGTGGACGGCCTCCAGGAACTGATCGTCAACGGCGGCCAGTGGCCCACCCCGGCCGCGAACCCGGAGGCCGACCGGCAGATCCTCCTGAGGGCCCGCCACGCGTGCCTGCTGGCCGACAGCTTCGTACGGGCGGGATTCCTGCCGGTGCTCGACGACGTCGTGGTCCGCCGGTCCCACCTCGACTTCTACCGCGCGACGATGCGGACCACGCCGTTCCATGTCGTCGTCCTGGCTCCCGGCCCCGCAGTGGCCCGGCAGCGCAACCAGGCCCGGGAGAAGGCCCTGACCACGGACTGGTCGCCCCTGGACGAGGCGATGCGCACCGAGCTGGGCCAGGAAGGCATCTGGATCGACAACGCGGCGCTGACCGTCGACGAGACGGTCGGGGCGATTCTCTCCGCGACCGGTCTGGCCGACGCCTGAACCGTCCGACCGGCTGTCCTTGAGTGGACAGCCGGTCGGCGGTGATCAGTCGGTTGCTGGACGGTCGGTGCTGGTCAGCGGGTTGCTCGTCAGCCAGTTGCTGTTCAGCCGGTTGCTGTTCAGGCGGTCGGGTCGGCGGTGAGGAGCGCGGTGATCTCCTGGGCGAGCTCCGTGCCGAGCTCGCCCCAGCCGTTCTTGTAGCCGTAGACGCTCGCCAGCGTGCGGGCCTCGTAGTCGCCGTTCATGATCTCGATGTCGTCGGCGGTGATGAGCGACGGGTGGGCGACGCCGACCGCGCTCGACACCTTCAGCAGCTCCTTGCGCAGGGTGCGCAGGTAGACGGCGGCCCGGGTGGACTTCGAGGGGGCGTCCACGCCGCGCACCAGCCACGGGTTCTGGGTGGCGATGCCGGTGGGGCACTTGTCGGTGTGGCACTTCTGCGCCTGGATGCAGCCGATGGACAGCATCGCCTCGCGGCCGACGTTGATCATGTCGACGCCCAGCGCGAAGGCCACGGCCGCGTTCTCCGGCAGACCGAGCTTGCCGGAGCCGATGAAGGTGAGCCGGTCGGTCAGCCCGTGCTCGGCGAACGTGCCGTAGACCCGGGAGAAGCCCATCCGGAACGGCAGCGACACCGAGTCGCTGAAGATCAGCGGCGCCGCGCCGGTGCCGCCCTCGCCGCCGTCGATCGTGACGAAGTCGACCCCGCGGTCACCGGGCGCCATCAGCGTGGCCAGCTCCTGCCAGAACCCCATCTCGCCCACCGCGCTCTTGATCCCGACCGGCAGACCGGTCTCGGTGGCGAGCAGCTCCACGAAGTCGAGCATCGAGTCGACGTCGTGGAACGCCGTGTGCCGCGAGGGCGAGGCGCAGTCCTGCCCGGCCGGGATACCGCGGATCGCGGCTATCTCGGGGGTCACCTTCGCGCCCGGCAGCATTCCGCCGAGCCCCGGCTTCGCACCCTGGGAGAGCTTGATCTCGATCGCCCGGACCGGGGCCCCGGCGACGACCTGCTTCAGCTTGTCCAGGTCGAAGTTGCCGTCCGCGTCACGGCAGCCGAAGTACGAGGTCCCGATCTGGAGGACGAGGTCGCCGCCGTTGCGGTGGTACGGGGAGAGGCCGCCCTCGCCCGTGTTGTGCATCGTCCCGGCCAGCGCCGCGCCCTTGTTCAGCGCCGTGATGGCCGCACCCGACAGCGAACCGAAGCTCATCGCCGATATGTTGACGACGCTCGCCGGACGGAACGCCTTGGCGCGCCCGCGCGGACCGCCCAGGACCTTGGCCGAGGGCAGCGGGGACTGCGGGTCGTGGAGATCGGGCAGCGCGTCGGCGAACGTGCGCTGCTTGATGTACGCGTGCCCCTGTACATGCTCGACGTCCACGTCCGTGCCGAAGCCGAAGTAGTTGTTCTCCTCCTTCGCCGACGCGTAGATCCAGGTGCGCTGGTCACGGCTGAACGGGCGCTCCTCCTCGTTGGAGGTCACGACGTACTGCCGCAGCTCCGGCCCGATCGTCTCCAGCAGGTAGCGGGCGTGCCCGACGACGGGGAAGTTTCTGAGGAGTGCGTGCTTCTTCTGGACGAGGTCGCGGGCCGCGACCACCGCCAGTGCCGTCGCGGCCGCCGCACCGATGCTCCGAGCGCGCATGAAACGTTCCTCTCCTCCGGCTGTCCGACCCCCCGTCCCCCTAGCGGTACGGAGAAAGGCCGTGGGCGCTGTCCCGCCGGACCGGACCGGACCTGGCGGGGTCGACCGTCCGACGACGAAACGACACACCATAGCCCCGAGGTTTTGTGCGCGAACGGACGGGGCGGCCCCGCTGACCCACCGCGCGGCCCGCCGGTCCCGCGACACCGTCGAAGACCCCCCGCCCGCTCACCGGGTCCACGACGCCACCGCCGCCCACGACGCCGTCGCCCGCCGCGACACCACCGCCATCCACGACGCTGTTTTCGAAGCACGGCAGCCGCTTCCGCCTTGGCGAGGCGGCCCCGAACGCCACAGAGGCCCTGGTCCGGGGGGCGCGCCCCGCTCGTATGCTCGGGACCATGACGGATCAGCAGCACGGACGCCCGACCACCAACGCCATGCGGCGCGCCCTCAAGCGGGCCCGCGACGGTGTCGCCCTCGACGTGACCGAGGCCGCCGTGCTGCTCCAGGCGCGGGGCGACGACCTCACGGACCTCGCGGCCTCCGCCGCCCGGGTCCGGGACGCCGGTCTTGAAGCGGCGGGTCGGCCGGGCGTCATCACGTACTCCCGGAAGGTCTTCATCCCGCTCACCCGGCTCTGCCGCGACAAGTGCCACTACTGCACCTTCGTCACCGTCCCCGGCAAGCTCCGCCGCGCCGGACACGGCATGTTCCTGTCGCCCGACGAGGTGCTGGCCATCGCCCGCGAGGGCGCGGCCATGGGCTGCAAGGAAGCGCTGTTCACGCTCGGGGACCGGCCCGAGGACCGCTGGCCCGAGGCGCGGGAGTGGCTGGAGGCCGAGGGGTACGACGACACCCTCGCCTACGTACGCGCCATGGCCATCCGGGTCCTGGAGGAGACCGGCCTGCTGCCGCACCTCAACCCCGGCGTGCTGACCTGGACCGACCTCCAGCGGCTCAAGCCCGTCGCCCCGTCCATGGGGATGATGCTGGAGACGACGGCGACCCGGCTCTGGTCCGAGCCCGGCGGCCCGCACCACGGCTCCCCGGACAAGGAACCGGCCGTGCGGCTGCGGGTGCTGGAGGACGCCGGACGGTCCAACGTGCCGTTCACCACCGGCATCCTGATCGGCATCGGGGAGACGTACGAGGAGCGCGCCGACTCGCTCTTCGAGCTCCGCCGCACCGCCCGCGCCTACCACGGCATCCAGGAAGTCATCGTGCAGAACTTCCGGGCCAAGCCGGACACCGCGATGCGCGGCATGCCCGACGCCGAGCTGGAGGAGCTGGCCGCCGCGATCGCCGTGGCCCGGCACATCCTCGGCCCGTCCGCCCGCATCCAGGCCCCGCCCAACCTCGTCGACGCCGAATACGCGCTCCTCATCGGCGCGGGCATCGACGACTGGGGCGGCGTGTCACCGCTCACCCCCGACCACGTCAACCCCGAGCGCCCCTGGCCGCACATCGACGAACTCGCCGCCAGGACCGCCGAATCCGGCTTCACGCTCCGGGAACGCCTCACCATCTACCCGGAGTTCATCCAGCGCGGCGAACCCTGGCTCGACCCTCGGCTGCTGCCGCACGTACGCGCGCTCGCCGACCCGGAGACCGGGCTCGCCCGCGAGGACGCGACACCGGCCGGGCTGCCCTGGCAGGAGCCCGACGAGCAGTTCGGCGCGTCCGGCCGCACAGACCTCCACCGCACCATCGACACCGAGGGCCGCACCGGCGACCGCCGCGAGGACTTCGACGAGGTGTACGGCGACTGGGAGGCGCTGCGCGAGGCCGCCGCCCCCGGCATGGTGCCCTCCCGCATCGACACCGACGTACGCCACGCGCTGAGCCAGGCCGCCGACGACCCGACGAAGCTCACCGACGAACAGGCCCTCGCCCTGCTCCACGCGGACGGCCCGGCCCTCGACGAACTCTGCCGGATCGCGGACACCCTCCGCCGCGACGTGGTCGGCGACGACGTCACGTACATCGTCACCAGGAACATCAACTTCACCAACGTCTGCTACACCGGCTGCCGGTTCTGCGCCTTCGCGCAGCGCCGCACCGACGCCGACGCGTACACCCTCTCCCTGGACCAGGTCGCCGACCGGGCCGCCCAGGCGTGGGACGTCGGCGCCGTCGAGGTCTGCATGCAGGGCGGCATCCACCCGGACCTGCCCGGCACCGCCTACTTCGACATCGCGCGGGCGGTCCGGGAGCGGGTGCCCGGCATCCATGTGCACGCCTTCTCACCGATGGAGGTCGTCAACGGGGCGACCCGCACCGGCATGTCCGTACGGGACTGGCTCACCGCCGCCAAGGAGGCCGGGCTCGGCTCCATCCCCGGCACGGCGGCCGAGATCCTGGACGACGAGGTCCGCTGGGTCCTCACCAAGGGCAAACTGCCCACCGCCACCTGGCTGGACGTCGTCCGGACCGCCCACGAGGTCGGCCTGCGCTCCTCCTCCACGATGATGTACGGCCACGTCGACCAGCCCCGCCACTGGCTCGGCCACCTGCGGACCCTGGCCCGGCTCCAGCAGGAGACCGGCGGGTTCACCGAGTTCGTGACCCTGCCGTTCATCCACACCAACGCACCGGTCTACCTCGCGGGCATCGCCCGGCCCGGCCCGACCGACCGGGACAACCGGGCGGTCACCGCGATGGCCCGGCTGCTGCTGCACCCGCACATCACCAACATCCAGACCAGCTGGGTCAAGCTCGGCACCGAGGGCGCCGCCGAAATGCTCCGCTCCGGCGCCAACGACCTGGGCGGCACCCTGATGGAGGAGACCATCTCCCGGATGGCGGGCTCCGGCTACGGCTCGTACCGCTCGGTCCAGGACCTGGTCGCCATCGCCGAACGGGCCGGCCGCCCGGCGAAGCCGCGCACCACGCTGTACGGGGAGGTCCCCGAGGAGCGGGTGGCGGCGGCCGCCGCGTCGGACGGGCACCTTCCGGAACTCCTGCCGGTCCTGCCCGACTGACGGAAACGGCGGAACGGCGGAACGTCGGAACGGCGGAGCGTCGGCGGAACGAAAGACGGGGCGCCCGGTCTTCCTACGACCGGGCGCCCCGTCCTTCCGCCACGCGGCCCTACAACCCCAGTTCCGCCGCGGCCAGCGCGGTGCCCTCGACCCGGGCGCGGATCTTGGCGAACGCGGTCTCCCGCGAGGTCGACCTGTCATCGGCGAAGGGGGCGAACCCGGCGTCGTCGCAGGTACCGAGCCGGTCCGCCGGGAGGTGGCGGGCGGCCGTCAGGACCCGGTCGCGGACCTCCTCGGCCGTCTCCACCCGTGGATCGAGCGGATCGGTCACACCGACGAAGACCCGGACCCCGGAGGGCAGGTGCTCGGCGACGATGCGCAGGACCTTCTCCGGGTCCGGCTCGCTCGCCAGCTGGAGGTAGAAGTTGCCCGCGGTGAGCCTGAACAGCTCCGGCAGGAGCCCGGCGTAGTCCACGTCGAGGCTGTGGGTGGAGTCCTGGTCGGCGCCGGGGCCGGTGTAGACGCCGATCCGGGCCCGCTCCTCCTCGCCGAAGCGGGCCAGCACCCTGTTGTTCAGCTCCACGAAGTCCCGCAGCACGCCACCGCTCGGGTCCAGCTTCAACGCCAGACGGGCCTCCTCGAAGTCCAGCTGGACCACGTGCGCCCCCGCGTCCAGGCAGCCCCGGATGTCCTTCTCCGCCTCGTCCACCAGGTCGGCGAGGAACTGCTCGCGGGGGTAGCCGTCGATCCCGGCCGGCGGGTAGAGCAGGCTCAGCGCCGAAGGGGTGACGACCGCCTGCTTGACCGGCACGCCCGCCTGCTGCCGCGCCGCCCGCAGGTACTCCGCCGCGTACGTCCGGTACCGGAACGGCCCCCAGGCGAGCGCGGGGAGCTGCCGCTGATGGCCGTCGGCGAACGGAAGGACCACACCGTCGGGGGAGAGGTCCGGGAGCCCGTCGACCGGATAGGTGAGGAAACTGGGCTTGGCCTGCTCGCCGTCGGTCACGACGGGCGAGCCCGCCGCCTCCAGACTCCGTACGGTCTCCGCGACGGCGTGGGACCGGACGTCCGCGAACGCGGCCTCGTCGAGCTCCCCGGAGCGGAAGGCGGCGAGGGCGCCGAGCAGCTCGGGGGAGCGGGGGATGCTGCCGATGGGTTCGGTGGGGATTGCCATGGCGGCAGCGTAGGAGGACCGGCCGGGCGAAACTCCGCGTATGGGAGGAGATGCCTGATACTTCGGCCTCTTTCCGGGCATGGGCGCCGCCGTGGTTGACGCCCGGCTCCAGGCGCCCGGCTCCAGGCGCCCGGCTCCGGGCGTCCGGCAGGCCAAAAACGACCTGCCGGACGACCGTTGCCATACCCACGCGTACCCGCTTCCGCGGCCCTCTACCGACGGTTCCTGTTCGATTACAGTGCTGCGCAGTCGCAGGCGGGCCGGAAAACGGCCCGGCGGGGGAGGGCACGGTGAGTGCAGGAACCACGGCCGTGTGGGGCCGTGCCGAGCAGCAGGACTTCCGCAGCCGGGTGCGCGGCGCGCTGCTCGGCGGGGCCATCGGGGACACCCTCGGGGCGGCCGTCGACCGGCTCGCCCTGGAGGAGATCCGGGAGGCCCACGGCACCGACGGCGTCACCGACCTCCTGCCCGTGCACGGCACCCGGGGCACCGTCACCGCCGTCACCCAGCTCGGCCTCTTCACCATCGACGGACTGATACGCGCCCAGGTGCGCCGCGACATCGGAGCCTGGCACCCGCCCACCGACATCCACCGCGCCCACCTGCGATGGGCGGCCACCCAGCACGACTGGGGGCCCGACGAACGCCGCGAGGACAACGGCTGGCTCGGCCGCCAGGAATGGCTCTACGCCCGCCGCGACCCCACCCGGGAATGCCTGATGGGCCTCGGCGACACCACCATGGGCACCCTCGACCGGCCCAAGAACCCCGACGCACGGGACGCCGCCCCCCTCACCCGCTCCGTCCCCTTCGGGCTCCTCGTCGGCTGGGAGCCGCAACTCGTCCTCCAGCTCGCCGTCGAGTGCGCCGCCCAGACCCACGGCCACCCCACCACCCTGCTCGCGGCCGGCGCCCTCGCTGTCCTCGTCCACGGGCTGACCCGGGGCGAGACACTCGACGGCTCCATCCAGCACACCCTGGCCCTGATCGCCGAACGCCCCGGCCACGAACCCGTCACCGAAGCCCTGAAACAGGCCCTCGGAACGGTGCGCCAGGGCATCCCCGGGCCCGCCCTGATCGAGTCGCTGGGGGCCACCGACGCGGCGGAGGAGGCCCTCGCGGTCGCCGTGTACTGCGCGCTGGTCGGCGAGGACGTCCGGCACGGCCTCCGGCTGGCCGTCAACCACGGCGGACCGTCCGCCACCACCGGGGCCCTGTGCGGGGCGCTGCTCGGGGCCCTGCACGGCGAGACCGCCCTGCCGCCCGCCTGGCTCGCCGAACTGGAGGGCCGGGCCACGGTGCTGGAGCTCGCCGACGACTTCGCCATGGAGATGACGCAGGGACCCGCCCTGCACGGCCCGGCCGCCGCGGCCCCGGGCTGGCTGAGCCGCTACCCGCGCGCCTGAACGACCATTTCCGAACCGGGGCGGCGTGCTTGTCGTCCTTGTCGTCCTTGAGCCGCGCCGTTGTCCTCTTGAACCGGGCCGTCGTTCTTGAGCCGCGCCGTTGTCCTCTTGAACCGGGCCGTCGTTCTTGGGCCCGGCCCGCCGCGCCCGGCTACCGCATCAGCTCACCCGCGTTGACCAGCAGCGACTGCCCGGTGATCGCCCGCGCCCGGTCCGAGGCCAGAAACGCGACGGCCTCCGCGACATCGCCGTCCGTGGCCGGTTCCGGGAGCGCCATGCGCTCGGTCAGCCTGCCCAGCACCTCCGCCTCGGGCACCCCCTCGCGCCGCGCCGTCGCCCGTACGAACCCCTGCACCGGCGGCCCCCACATCCAGCCCGGCAGCACCGTGTTCACCCGGATCCGATGCGGCCCCAACTCCTGGGCCAGGGAGTACATGGCCGAGGTCAGCGCCCCCTTCGAGGCCGCGTACGCCGCCTGCCTGACCTGCGTCGGCGCGGCCACCGCGGACTGCGTACCGATGATCACCACCGCCCCGCCCCGCTCCTTGAGCGCGGGCAGACAGGCCCGGGTCATCCGCAGCGTGCCGAGCAGATTGACGTCCAGCACCGACCGCCAGGCGTCGAGATCGGCGTCCTCGATCCCGCCGAAGTGGCTGTCCAGCGCGGCGACATGGACCACCGCGTCGATCCGCCCGAACCGTTCCACCGCCAGCGCGGCGAGCGCCCCGCACCGCTCCTCGTCGGTGATGTCGGTGGGCAGCGAGGCCGTGTGCCGGCCGTCCGGGTCGATCTCCGCCGCCGACCGTTCCAGATTCGCCGCGGTCCGCGCCCCCAGCACCGCGTTGCCGCCGTCCCGCACCACCGCCGCCGCGACCCGGTGCCCGAGCCCCGGCCCCACTCCCGACACCACGACGGTCTTCCCCGCGAGCAACATCGACGGCCTCCCGACACACCCTGGCAGTTCTTCTGACGGTGCGTCAGAGTAGAGCGCCGCCACGGAGTACGGAAGGGCAGGAGTGAACGTCATGAGCGAGGAGACACCGGCCGGGGGTACCCGGAGCGAGACCTACGCCGAACTGGCCGCGCTGGGCCCGTACGGGGTCCGCCCCGGCCATGCGCTGATCACCATGGTCGAACCGCACCCGGGCCAGGAGTACGCGTACAACCGCTGGTACGAGGACGACCACTACTACGCGGGCGCGATGGCCATGCCCTGGATCTTCGCGGGGCGGCGCTGGGTGGCCACCCGGGCGCTCCAGGAGCTGCGATACCCGGAGACCTCGGCGGTGGCGCGGCCGGTCACGGCGGGCTGCTACCTGTCGACGTACTGGGTGACGGAGGGGCGCTACGACGACCACATGCGGTGGACCGTCGGCATCAACCGGAGGCTGAACCAGGACGGCCGGGTCCACCAGGCCCGTACGCACGTCTTCACCGCGTTCCAGGACCACGAGGCGACGGTCTACCGGGACGGAGCGGCGGGCCCCCGGGACTTCCACGCCCTCGACCACCCGTACGCGGGGCTGGTCCTCGAAGTCGTCGACGCGGAGGGGCCCGAGCGGCGGGCCGAACTGCTGGAGTGGCTGCGCACCCGGCACCTGCCGAAGCGGCTGGCCGGCTCACCGGCGGCGATGGTGACGGTCTTCCGCCCGACGCCGCTTCCCGGCGACCGGATGAGCTACGTGAAGCAGGTGGAGGGCGTCGACACCCGGCTGACCCTGCTGTGGTTCCTCCAGCGTGAGCCGGGGGAATGCTGGGCGGAACACTTCACCGGGCTCGACGCGGAGGTCGCCGAGTCCGGCCTGGGAAGGGTGGAGCTGGTGGCGCCGTTCATCCCGACCGTGCCGGGCACCGACCTCTACGTCGACCAGCTACGCCGCACCTGACCGGCGAAACCTGACCGGCGAACTCCGCCCGCACACACGCGCATCGGCCCTCTCGGCCAGGACGGCGGACCGGTCGAGAGGGCCGACGGCGGCACCCCGGGTGATGCCGCTGCGCGAACGGGGGCGCACCGGTCAGGCGTCGACGCCGCTCCCGGCGACATCCCGCACGAAGCGGTTCCACGCGGCGGGAACGAAGGTGATCGAGGGGCCCTCGGGGGCCTTCGAGTCACGCACGGAAATCGCCCGCACCAAGGGGGACCTGACTTCGACGCAGGCGCCGTTGCCCCCGGAATACGAGGACTTCGTCCACTGGTCCGTAGCACCCTGACGAATGGCCATGTTCACTCCGGTTCTGAAGAGTCGCGCGATGTCCGGAATCACTGTTCCGGCTGGTCTGATCGACGCTACTCGCCAAGCCCCTGGCGCAAAGGAGGCGTTCACTCGACCGAGTGGTGTGTACCAATAAGATCTTCCGTCCGGGAGGGGCGGCGGTGTACCTTGCGGCCACCCCTCCCGCAGCATTACTCCATTGTCGGCAATCCGGACAATCGGTCGCAGAATCCTCCGCGGAATCCACTGCGGAATCCTCCGAAGAATCCTTCGTCGAATCAGCCACGGAATCGGCCGTGAAGCCGACCGTGGAGCCGGTCGTGGAGTCGGCCGTGGAATCAGCCGTCCAGGTCCGTGTACTCCTTCGCGATCCCGGCGATGAAGTGCCGGGTCTGCTCGACATTCAGCGACTGCGCCCGAAGGTGCTCGTACATGACGCTGTAGAGCTGGACGTCGTTGCCCTTCTCCAGGTAGAGATCGCTGGTGACGCCCTCGATATAGACAACGCTGGAATCCGCGGCGTCCGGGAATTCCAGAATGGCGTACTGCCCGTTGATGCCGGGGTGCGCGCCCATGTCGAACGGGAGCACCTGCACGGTCACGTGCGGCAGGTGGGAGAGCTCGATGAGCTGCTCCAACTGCTCGATCATCACCTGCTTGTTGCCGACCGTACGGCGCAGCGCGGACTCGTCGATCACCGCCCAGAGCCGCAGCGGGCTCTCCGGGTCGGTGATCCGGTCCTGACGGCGGGCCCGGACGCTGACGCGCTTGTCGATCTCGCTCTGCGGGGCCTCCGGAAGGGCTCCGTTGATCAGTGCCTCGGCGTAACTCCTGGTCTGCAGAAGGCCGGGGACCACCTGGGGTTCGTACACCCGCAGCGATTCCGCGTCGGTCTCCAGACCGATGTAGACGCTGTACGGGATGTCTCCGAACGCGTGCCACCAGCCCTGCTGGCGCGAATCCTTGGCCATCTGCATGAGCGAGTCGACGACCCGCTGGTCCTCGACCTCGTAGACGCCGCAGAGATCGCGTACATCGCGCTGGCTGATGGAACGTCGGCCGTTCTCCAGACGGCTGATCTTCGACTGCGAGACCAGCAGGCGCTCCGCCACCTCTTCGGCCGTCATGCCCTTGAGTTCGCGCAGGCGGCGCAATTCCTGGCCCAACCGGCGTCGTCTGACGGTGGGATTGACGTTGGACGGCACGGAAACGGCACCTCCGGCTATGTAGCTGTGCGTATCTACTGCTGAGCAGATTGCCACCCGTCTGCCCCGCCGCGCTGGGAAATGGCCATACGAATGTGCGCGGGGCAACCGTGGTTGACGATTGCCCCGCGCTCGGTGCGGCTCCCGAACCGGGTCTGTGACGACGGCGCGGCGGTATTCGGTTGAGTGCTGGTGCTGGTGCTGGTGCTGGTGCGGTGCTGCGGGCCTAGTGGGCGGCGGCGCGTGCCATGGTGCTGCGGCGTGATCGCGACGGCGCTTGCGGCTGCAACGGAACTCCGGCCGCCTGACTGCGGCGCGGCTGTGCGGCCGCCCCGTTCTGGACGTCCATCACGGCGTGCGCCACGAGTCCGCCCATGGGGTCGTGCCTGATCAGGTCCCGGAGCCTGGAGCGCGACGAACGCCCCTCGTTCCCGGGGTAGAGATGCTTGCCGAGACCGACCGAGTGGGCCAGCGCGGCGAGCGCCGCGGTCCGCGGGTCCGGCGGTACGCCGGTGCGGATCGCACTGTCCAGCCTGGTCCTGATGTCCCGGCTGATCGCCGTGTCCGTCGCCTGGTAGCGAGTTGTCGGCAGCACTCCGCACATCTGGCCCGCCACGGCATGCACCATGCCGCACCGCTCCAGGTGCGCGAGGTAGATCTGACGCAGCCCCAGCCGGGGCCCGCCGATCCAGTGGACCGCCCGAACCGGGCTGCCGCGTCGGCGCAGCAGTTCCAGTGCGGAGTCCAGAGTTGGATCTCCTGTCGGCCGTGGCATCACCACGGCGATACGATCCCCGTCAGGGGCTATCCGTCCTGCCAGAGCCAGCTCTACTAGCTGGGCTCCGGCGAGGCCGAGGTCGAGCGACTGCGGCTGCGCTGTGGTACCCGTGGCCGGGTCCAGAGCGAGCAGCAGAAGCTCCTCCGGAATTGTTCTGCGGCTCCTGCCCATCCATGCCTCCCCGCGTGGATGAATGACAGGGTGACCCCTCTCACATTGGTCTGTCGAGAGTGCCAGGGTGCTTTGCGTGGGAACCAGTAGGTATGTCGTTCTCGTCTAGCAGCCGGGCCAGTGGTTCACCACGGGACACTGGTAGATGGTTCGGACAGCGCGGGGGGTTCCCGCGCCGTATGGAGGAGGCATCGGTGGCGGGCGAGTCCCCCGACAAGTCGGAGCAGCAGAAGTCGTCGGGAACGGCTCGGAGCGAGAGCGATCCGCGACTTGCCGTCTTCCGTGAAGGACCCGCCGAGCGGACGGGGTCCGAAGACGCGGGGGCCGACGAAGGGGCATCCGGGAAGCCGGACACGGCCACGGCGGTCTTCGGTACGAAGCCGACGGCCGGCGAGGGCAAGACGGACACGGCCACGGCCGTCTTCGGTACGAAGCCGACGGCCGACGAAGGCAAGACGGACACGGCTACGGCGGTCTTCAGTACGAAGTCGGTGAAGGACGACGCCTCCCAGGACGCTGAGGGCGTGCCCGGGGGCGACGAGGGCGTCTCCGAGGGTGGCGAGGACGGCTCCGGGGACGGCGAGGACGTTTCCGGGAGCGCTGCGGACTCCGAGGGCGCGGAGGGGGCCGCCGGGGCGGCCGATGCCGGAACGGGCGCCAAGGGGCCGGACGCGGCTCCTGAAGCCTCTGAGGGCGTTGCGGGGCGCGAGGAGGAGGCAGAGGGCGAGGCGTCCTCCGTTGCTTCTGACGCTTCCGGCGACGCCGGGACCACTTCCCGCGAGAAGGAGCCGGAGCCGGAGGCGGAGGTTAAGGCGGAGGCCGACGCCGACGACAAGCCCGAGCCCAAGCCCGAGCCTGTGACGAAGGCCGAGGAGCCCGAGAAGGCCGAGGAGCCCGAGAAGGCCGACGCCAAGTCCGCTGCGAAGCCCGAGGCCAAGGCCGACTTGAAGGCCGACGCCCAGGCCGACTCGGAGGCCGAAGAGAGCGCCGCCGAGGACAAGGCCGAGCCGAAGCCCAAGGACGAGGACAAGGACAAGGGCGAGGAAGCGGGCAAGGACAAGGCCAGGGACGACGCCGCCGACGCCGACGACAAGCGCGCCGACGCCCGCGCGGACGCGGACACCGACACCGACGACAAGCGTGGCGTCGACCAGCCGACCGCCATCTTCCGGGCGCCCGCCCCCCGGGTCGACCAGCCGACGACCGCGCTCAAGATCGCCGCCCCGCCGGAGTCGAAGGCCGCGACGAAGTCCGGAACGAAGCCCGGCGCGAAGGCGGACGCGGAGTCCGCGTCGAAGCCGGAGGGCGCCCCCGGGCGGACCAGCACGTTCGTCCCCCTGCGCGGCGACGACGTACCCCAGGCCAAGACGCCCACGCCCGCGCCCGCGTCCGCGTCCGTGCCCGCGCCGGGCCGGCCGGGAGCGCCCGCCGGGGCGGCCACGGCGGAGCCCGCCTCGCTGGCCCCGGCCGAGCGGACCACGCAGCAGCCAATGCCGCCCAAGGCGCCGCTCGACCTGCTGGCCGAGCTGACGAACACGCCTCCGCCGCCGGAGACGCCGGTCCGTACCGCCGTCCGCAGGGTCAAGATCTGGACGCCGCTGGTCCTGCTCCTGCTGATCGTCTTTGCGATCGTGCAGATGGTGCGCCCGCTGCCGACGCCCGAACCGAAGCTGTCGGTCGATCCGGCCTACACCTTCAGCGGCGGCCGGCTGAACCTCACCTGGCCCGAGCAGGGCCAGTCCGCGGTGACCGTGGACGGCGTCGGCACGATGGGCAGCGCGGGCGCGCAGAAGCCCGCGCCCATCGCCAGTGTCGCCAAGGTCATGACGGCGTACGTGATCCTCCAGGGCCACCCCCTCAAGGGCAAGGAGGAGGGCGAGAAGATCACCGTCGACCAGCAGGCCGAGGACGAGTCCAACCGTGACGACGAGTCGACGGCGCCGATCAAGAAGGGGCAGCAGTTCACGCAGAAGCAGCTCCTCCAGCTGCTGATGATTCCCTCCGGCAACAACGCGGCACGGCTCTTCGCCCGCTGGGACGCCCCGTCCGAGAAGGAGTTCGTGGCGAAGATGAACGCCGCGGCCAAGGACCTCGGCATGACGAACACGACGTACACCGACCCCAGCGGTCTGGACAAGGGCACCGTCTCCACCGCCGAGGACCAGCTCAAGCTGGCGCGGGCGGTCATGCAGAACGACGTGTTCCGGGGCATCGTCGACACCCCGCAGATCAACATCCCGGGGATCGACCAGACGATCTACAACAACAACACGATCCTGCTGGAGCCCGGGGTGAGCGGCATCAAGACCGGCTCGTCCACCCCGGCGGGCGGCAACCTGCTCTGGTCCGCGAACACCGTGGTCGACGGTAAGAAGCTGTGGATCTACGGCGCCGTCATGGGCCAGCAGGCGGGCACCGGCCAGCCGTACGACAGCCTGAAGATGTCCCTGGACAACAGCCTTGAGCTGATCAAGGACGCGCAGAAGGCCGTCACCTCCGCCCGGGTCGTGAAGAAGGGCGACGTCGTCGGGTACGTGGACGACGGGCTCGGCGGCCACACCCCGCTGGTCGCGACCCGCGATCTGAAGGCCAAGGGCTGGCCGGGGCTCAAGGTCGAGCTGTCGGTCTCGAACAACGGCAAGGAGATCCCGCACGAGGCGGCCGCGGGCACCGAGGTGGGCGTGGTCACGGTCGGGACCGGGCCCGGCATGGTCAGCGCACCGGTGGCCCTCCAGAGCGACCTGAAGTCCCCCGGCGTCAGCCAGAAGCTGACCCGCATCAGCTGACCCGCATCAGCTGATACGGACCGGCTGACCCGGGCCGGCTGATCCGCATCGGCTGATCCGGATGGGCCGGGCCCTCGGGCCCGTACCACCTGTGTCCCGTACCACCCGTGCCCCGCAGCGCCCGACGCGCTGCGGGGCACGGGTGCGAGGCCCACCCGGTCATTTCCGGGCAAGCTAATTCCAGACGGCTGTTTTCGGCCATTAAAACGGTGCGTGCTAGCGTCCCGGAGACAACGTGTGGATGCTGGGGCGCGTCTTCCGGCAGACAAGGCCCGCGCGGTACGCCGTCGGCTCCGATCATGGTCCGGACAAGGACGGGGAGATGCGCAGTGACCACTGCTGAGCCGAGACGGGCGGAGCCCGCCGCGGAGGCGAAGAGCACCGTGGAGAGCACACCACCCGCCGCGGAGAACACGAAGCGCACCGGCGACCGCACTCCGCCGTCCCCCTCCACCGGATTCACGCACTGGTGCCGCAGCCACCCGGTCCTGCTGACGACGATCGTCGCGGCCGTCGCGCACGTGCTCTGGTTCTTCCTCGGCGCCAACAGCGGCGGCGACCTCGCGGCCCAGGACGCCTGGGCCGAATTCGTCGGGCGGCACCCCGGCACCGCGTACAACCTCGCCTGGTACGGGGGCATGCACCCCGTGTCGTACAGCGTGGTCTCGCCGTACGTGATGTCCGTGCTCGGCGTGCGGACCACGATGATGATCGCCGGGACGGTGTCGGCGGCGCTGACCGCGCTGATCCTGGTCCGGGTCCGGGCCGTCCGCAACCCGCTGGCCTGCTCGTTCGCCGGGGTCTTCGCGTACCTCTGCAACGCGCTCTCCGGGCGGGTCACCTTCGGGCTCGGCATGATGTTCGCGGTCGGCGCCACGGCCGCGGTGTTCTGCTGGCCGCACCGCTGGCGGTACAAGCGGTGGGCCAAGGCGGCCGTCGCCGCGCCGCTCGCCGGGCTGGCGACCGCGAGCAGTCCCGTGGCCGGACTCTTCCTGGGCGTGGTCGCCGCCGCGCTCTTCCTGCACAAGCGGCGCCCCGGCGCGTACGCCATCGGGCTGGCCCCGGTCGCGGTGGTGGCGCTGTCGGCGCTGCTGTTCCCGTTCTCCGGTACGCAGCCGATGTCGATCGCGACGCTCTCGCTGCCGTTCCTCTTCTCGGCGCTCGTCTTCGTCCTGGTGCCGCGCGACTGGCGGACGGTGCGCACCGCCGCCGCCGTGTACGGGATCGGGACGCTGCTCACGTACGTCATCGACTCGCAGATCGGGTCGAACATCACGCGGATGGCGATGCTGTACGCCGGAGTGGTGCTGCTGGCCGCGCTGCCCTACGCCGCGCCGCGCTCCCGGCGCTGGTACGCGCTGGTCATCGCGTTCGCCGGACTGAACTTCTGGATCGGCTTCAAGAGCGTCGACGACATCGTCCGCACCGCCCCCACCGCCTCCTGGGCGCGCGAGCTGGCCCCCCTCGTCCACCAGCTGCAACAGGTCGGCGCGGAGAAGGGCCGGGTCGAGGTCGTCCCCGCCAGCAGCCACCGCGAGGCGTCCGCGCTCGCCCCGTACGTCAACCTGGCCCGCGGCTGGAACCGGCAGGCCGACATGGAGCGCAACCCGCTCTTCTACGACGACACCCTGAACACCGCGAACTACCGCCAGTGGCTCGACCGCTGGGCCGTGCACTACGTGGTGCTGCCCAAGGGCAGGCCCGACTCCAGCGGCGCGGTGCGGGAGGCGGAGCTCGTCGACGGGGGACTGCCGTACCTGAAGCCGGTGTGGTCCGACAGCAACTGGCGGCTCTACGCGGTGGAGAGCCCGGTGCCGCTGGCCGACCCGCCGGCGACGGTGGACCGCGCGGGCGCGGGCGAACTGACCATCCACGTGAAGAAGCCGGGTCGGGTCCTGATCCGCGTCCCGTACTCGCGCTGGCTCGCCCTCATCGACGCCGAGGGCCGGAGCGTGGAGCGGCCGCAGGAGACCGAGGAGTCCAAGCGGCGCACGGACGACGGCACCCCGCGCACCTTCGTCAACACCAACGGCTGCCTCCTCAAGGTCGAGGAGGACGCGGACGGCGACGAGTGGACGGAACTCCTCGCCCCCCGCGCCGGCATCTACCGCCTGGGCGCCCCGTACCAGATCTCCCCCGGCACCCCCTGCCCGGAGGAACTGCGCTGACGCCGCCACCCGGGGCGCACCCGTATCGTCAGTGGCACCCGCGTCGGTCCGCGCCGACGCCGTATTCCTGACAGAGAACAGCGAAGGCGAAGGCGCCTGGACTGAGAAGCCCAGCCGGGGCGAGTGCCTCACCGCCGACCGTCGTCAGGGCGGGCCGCCACCGAGCGGTGCAGGGTGCCGGACCGGCGTTGAACGGCGGGTCGTTTGATCCGGCCCCGGTTGCTTCGACAGGCGGCCGACGTTCGCGGCCGTTGACGCCAGGTGCGGATGTCAGACGGACTTGGGGGTGATGCTGACCGCGCGGTAGTCGTACCCGTCCTGCTTGAACCCGGGGGCTTCCCAGACGAGATCCACCTGTTGCCCCGGTGTCAGCGTGCGGAATCCAGGTGCCTGAATGTCGGCGTAGTGGCCGAAGCACCCTCCCGGCGTCTCGGACGAGTCCAGCACACCCCACCCCTCCTCGTCGCGCCACTCCCGCACCGTCGCGGTCACGCCCGCAGTGACCTTGCGGGTCACCTTGCGACGACTCATCTGCCTCTCCCCTCAGCCGACCCACAAGATCATAAAAGGCCCGACCGGCAGGCCGACGGTTCACGACGCCCCCATGGCACGCCCCCGCTACTCACGATGACCGGAGTGGCGCCCGGGCTGGTGATGGAGATCCTGGTCCACTCGCAGATCAGCATCACCATGGACGTCTACTGAGGAGGCGCCTCGCTCGACAGCGACCGGCGCTGTTGAGTCAGGTCTGAACACCAGAAGGGGCCATCGCCGAGAATCCGGAGGTGGACCCCTTCTGAACTGGTGCCCCCGGCAGGATTCGAACCTGCGACACCCGCTTTAGGAGTTCGATCTACGCCCGCCCCCGGGGCCGTCGACGGCTGGTCCGACGGTCGCCCGGGGGCGCTGTCGTATGCCGCTGTTCGGGCTCGTTGATGTCAGCGGTGGATGTCAGGTTCCTTCGCCTGGTCTGTCTTCTCTAGGGCCGACGATAGGCAGACGCGTCGACGCCATGCTCAGGCGTCCTGCTGAAGGTCACGTAAGTGGGGTGCTCGGGATCGCCGACCTCCATGAGGGCGAACAGATCCAGGTCATGGTTCGCGAACCGATGCAGGTACTGAAGGAACAGCTCCAGTTCCTCGTCGGACAACCGTTCCTCGTGCCGCTCATTGCGCATGTGCTGCCCGCCTTGTTCGGCTATCGATTGATGGGAATCTCGTAGACGACCTCGCACAAGGCGGAGGGCACCACAATGTCGGCCGTCTCCACGGGACGCCCTTCGTCGCTGTAGTACGTGCGTCGGATGTGCGTGACGAGTGCGGCCTTCTGGATGCCGAGTAGCGACGCTTCCTCGGCGGTTGCCTGCCTCGGCTCGGGCTGCTCCACTGAATGGCTGACGGTGATCCCGATTGTGGCCATACGGTTCACGACGCCCTGCCCCGCATGGGGCCCTCCTTCGGGCAGGACGATGAGAGTGCCGGCGGTGAGGTCGTACGGCTCCCAGCTCGTCGACAGCTGCACCGGCCTGCCGTCCGCCAGGAACTCGTACGCAGTGCGCACGCACAACTCGCCCTCGGTGATGCCGAGTCGCGTCGCGATGTCTGCGGGGGCCGGCACTTTGGCGTCTGTCCGGCTCTCCCAATCCCCTTGTCTGCCCACGGCCTTCATGTCGGTCCGGAAGGGTGACCCGGTCGTCTGCTCGCGCGCCGACGACCGCACCACCCGCACCCGCTGTCGGGGCTCGGCGACATAGGTACCGGAACCGGCGCGACCCTCCAGCACTCCTTGGGAGATCAGCAGCTCCTGTGCCCGGCGGACCACGTTCTCGCCCACGCCGCACTCCTGGCCGATCTGAGACCGGGAAGGCAGGCGGTCTCCCGGCTCCCACACGTGCTCAACGATCCGCCGCCGGAGTTCGTCGGCGATGCGGAGATAGGGCGGCTGCTCAGGCATATGGAAAATCTAGTCCACTAGCTCTAACCTAGTTAACTAGCTTCACTGAAGGTGATCGTTGGTGACGGAGGCCGACCTGTGCCCGCTTCGGGAGTTAGCGCGGCGGCCATCGCCGCCCGGCTGTCCGCCCTCGGGCTGCCCGCGCGAACGGAGGAACGAACCCGGCATACGTCGGTGGAAGCGCAGGTGCCCGATGCGCTCTCCGTCGAGTCATGGCGGGAGGTCCTGGACGTGGTGGCTGAGGCTGATCGGTTCGGACTTCTCGCCACCAGCATGAACGGCCGCACCTTATGGGCGGTCGTACGCAAAGCGGTCCCCGCGACGGGCGATGTCGGGGGACCGAGCTATCAGCGATAGGAGCTGAACAGCGTGCTCAACCGTATCCGCCGCGCCTTTGCCCTCGCCAGGGCGCGCTACTGCTCAAAAGGCAGGCACCGCCGTGCGTTAACGCCGTCCTGCCCTCCGGCGTCCCCGCTCGCCTCCCATGAAACCGTTGGCGTGCCGACTCCTTTCCTGGGCCGGGCAACTGCCGACGTGGCGCCCCACCGAACCCTGCTCAGAGGGGAAGACGTTGCGCTCGTCCGCCCGTACGTGCTGGCCTCAGAAAGGCATGTTCGGGCAGGCTCGATGATCGCTGCTTCTCACCTGACGCTGGATGGCCGGGCGTTCCTCGCTGGAGGCCACTGATGCCACCTCGTCGACAACCACACGTCTCAGGTATCTCAGTCGTCTCCTATCGCTCAACCGATTGCAGGATCGGCACACACGCCTGCTGCACGGAATCCTCCCCGGCCTTGGTATCGGACGACCTCCCGGTGATCTGCGAAGCGTGTGACTGCCCGTGCCACTCGTCTCCCGTCCCGTGCATGCCCACGGAGGTGACACGGTGAGCGCGTGGGCCCCTGGCGGTGTGCTGGTCTCCAGCATCGAGATCACTGCGGCCACTGTTCGGCGCGGCGACGTCATCCAACTCGGCGGCCAGGCCTGCCGGGTGGGAGATCTTATTCAGCTTCCCCAGGGAGCGAAACAATTGCTCTTCGAGTCGGGCGAGCTGCTGACCATGCACGCGCGTACCCGGTTTGTCGCCATGCGCATTCTGAGAAGGCGGTGACCGGCTCCATGCGCTCACGCCACTCCGACATTGCCGACGATCTTCGTCAGCAGATCACCGCTGGCTGTATTCAGCCCAGCGAACGTCTGCCGTCCGAAGCCGACCTTGCCGACCAGTACAAGGTCAGCACGGTGACCCTCCGGAGAGCCCTCGCCGTACTCCAGGGTGAAGGCCTCGTGGAGAAGATCCACGGCAAAGGCAACTTCGCCCGTCGCCCTCACCGCAAGATCTTGTATGTCGGCGGCTGGGGCACCCTGGACCCCCGGACTGCCGCCGAGCCGGCATCGCGCGTCACCGTCCGCAGCAACATCGTTCAGGCCCAAGCGCACCTCACGACCCTGCTGAAGGTGCCATTGGGCAGTCCCATCGTGGAGATCACCTGCATCAGCCATGAAGGGGAGTCTCCGCGCGGTCTGGCTCGCATCTATATGCCTCGCGACCTGGCCCCGGCCGGAATGTTCGAAGACGACTCCACGTGCCGAGACGCAGCCACAAGATTCGCCGTACTCACCCCGCCTCCGGCCGCTCTCCGAGAGGCCGTGTGCGCTCGTCCCCCGACACCGGACGAAGCATCAACCCTTCGCCTCGGCCCGGCATCGGTCGTCCTCTCCATCACCCGCATCGCCACCGACCCCACCGGCCGAGTCATTGAAGCTGCGCTCCTGGCGTTCCCGGGAGATCGCGTAGACGCCGTCTTCACTACCCACCACGTGACCGACGAGAGGCAGACCCAAGAATGACTGCACGGAACGAACTGCGACTCCTCCCGTGGACGGGCCCGGACGGCAAACCGTGCTACCTGAGCACCGACGATCGGGGTGGTTACGTGTCCCGCCTGGCGGACAACATCGAAGCGGTCCAACTAGGCTCGGCTGCCCAGCTGCTGGAGCAAGCCTCCGACACCCTCGACGACCAGGACGCAGTCCTTGACGAGATGCGATGCCTGATCAAAGAGCTGACCGGGGCTCTGCGGGACATCCTCCGCGTCGCAACTAGCCGCGGCCACCTTCTGGCGACGAGCGAACCGCGTGAGCCCGCCTTCTGAGCTACGCTTCCGCTGATCTGCGCAGCAAGAGAAGTCCACGGCTCTGACCAGCTCAGACGCCGTGGGCTTCTGGCGTTGTCTGCCGACTTCGGCTGACCTTGGACAGCACGAGGACCACTTCGTCCCGAAGCAACTTGGGATGCTGACTGTCCTTGGGGCGATGCGCTTGTCACCTGCGCTGATGGTCCGCTGACGTCCACGGTTGTTCGCGACTGTCTGTCACGGTCGTCACACAGTGAGGCAATCATCGGGCGCAGACCTGTGTGCGGCCGGGACAGCTCTCGGTACACCGCTAAGCGGGTTTTCCATTCCAGTCGTCGAGATGATCACGGGCCACGTCAAGGAACCCTGCGATCGCATTCGACGCAGCTCCGATGGAGGCTGCTACCTCGCGGTATCGGATCAGGGGGCCTTCCGTAATGATCGTGAGATCATCGCTGTCTACTGACATGAAGGGGCTGCTTTGGACCAGTCCGACGTAGCTCTCCAGGTCACCCAACGCGTCCCCGCACTTCTCAAGCACTACATACGCTTCTTCGGCGACGACCTTTGGGCCAGCGAGCCTTACGCGGATCGCGGCATCGCCCATCGGGTCTAGTTGGGTGAGTAGGTCTTGCAGGGATGGGATTGCACCACGGCGTTCGCCTTCTCCGGCGCTTTGGCTGTATGCCCCGACTGAGTTGACGGCGTCTTGGATCTGACTTAGTGCCAGGCGCGCCGCCTTGGCGAACTCCTGGTAGGAGTCCATCCGTGTCTGCCGAACGGACATGCCGTAGGCGTCGGCTCCCGATTTCGCGGCAGCACCCACGGTTCCCCGGCTGGAGAAACGGGCGGCGGCAACGGTGGCCACCCCTCCCACCAGGGCGCCGGCCACGCCAGCTATGGCGGCGATGGAGGCCGTGTTCGTTCCCTCAGACGCAAGTTGAATGGCTATCACAGGTCTGGCTCCAGTGCCCTGAGGTTGGTTCTTTGTACGCGGATCGCACGGTACAGCTGCACGCCCGCCCTGTAGAGGGCGTGATTTCGCCACCCGCGGGTCCTGCTCCTCTGGGTCGTACAGGCGCAGAGAAGAAGCGCGTTCTGGTCCGTAGCTCTATGCGGGTGGGCCAACAACGGCCGTAGCGGTCACGCAGGGGCCCGGGACGCGCGCCGTCGACCGTGAGGGAACGCTGGGGTTGCTGTACTTCGCTGCTGTACAGCGAGGACCCGGGCTCAGCTCGGCGCTGGCAGGTGGGCGCGGAGGCCAATCAGTTTTCATCTCCTGGCGCAGAACCACCAGAACCGAGATTCAAGTCGCCATTTTGGATCAAGCGATACAAATGCTTCGTCGACATGCGCCGCTGAAATTGCGCATGCGTAAAGACGTCATGGCGGGAAACCTGAAGGGCTGAGCCAGGGGCGAGCAACCACCTCGCAAGGTCGCGGTCGTCACGCCGGACGGCGTCCTCAACCTGTTGCTGCAACCGCCTCATCAGGTCACCAAAGGACCCATAGAAGAAGTCATCGTTATTTGTAGGCGGGATCTTTGTCATGGCCTGGTAGGCGGATTCCCGCAGCTCATCTGCGCGGGCCGTGAACGCTGGCTCGTCAACGCGCTGGCCGTCAGCTAGCCGTACACACGTGCGCAGGAGGTACTCGATCCACGCCTGCCCCGTGGCCCGAATCTCGCCAACCAATTGGGCGTCCCGCGCCTTACGCGCCCTGTTGGCCTCAGTCGCGTTTTTCCTCACTTTCCACACCTGAACTGCCGAAGCCGCTCCCCCCACGGCGAGACCAGCCGCTCCGCTGACGATCGCGGTCACGAGTTCACTCACGAGGGGAGTCTGACACGTGACGACCGATGGCCGTAGGCAGTAGAAGGGGGCCTGGCTTTGAATCTGGACGTTCGTAGTGGAGCGGGAGACGAGCATTGGACTCGAGCTCTCAGCTTGGGAATCACCGCACGCTCTTCAGGGATCAGGCGTCTGACCAGTGCTGGCAGAGACCGCCAGGTGAGTCTTAGATGTTGACAGCGCACCTTGGTGTCCGTCGCTGCCCCTTCCTTCTGGCACGTGTGTGGCACGGCTGTGGAAGGGGCCGCTGAGACACCTGGGATGCACTGCTACGGCACCACACTGCTGAGGTGGAGGACAGCTCCAGGCCGTTGAACAGCTCATATTGAGACAGACGACGCGAGTCACTCCCCAGGAATGTCGCGGTGTGTCACCATGCGGGCACGAGGGGGCGGTCGACTGGTGGGCTTGGCGGCGTGCTGGTGCGGCCCCGAGCGACTCACCTGCTGGAGGGTCGCTACCTGGTGGATTCAGAGGCCGATGTGGGTTTCCACGTCTGAGAGCAGTTACGGGTAGGTAAGTTGCGGACCAATTTTGGCGATCTCGTTATTGAGCAGGCGATCGTGCACGTCGTTCCGCAGCGCCGACGCTCCGACCCTACGGAGGAAATCCCCCTCAGCGAGACGGTTTGCAACCTCAACGATGCCGTCCGTACAGCGCTGCAGGCCAAGCTTCGCGGTGTACTGGCAGCGACGGGAAGAGAGATCGAAGAGGATCCGGAATCGAAGTCATCGCTTCCGGAGTATGTCCACGCCTTCCTGACTGGCGAGTCCGACCTTGTCGAAGTGTCGGCGGACATGGTCCATCTCCTCCGTAATAGCCAAACGGGAGTGAGTCCTGCCGGCCTGCTATTGGTAGCTGATGCCAGGTTGTCCGGAATGCGTGCGCTGCTCCTTGTTAAGTTGGAGCAGGAGACCGGAATGCAGGCAAAAGAGACTTACTCTAACGGCTTGCGGACTTTCGACATGCAGTACTTTGCTGATCTTCTTTTCACTGAAAAGTCCAAGGTCTACAAGATTGCATTGTTCTCCGAAGAGGGAATCTCGGAGGAGGGTATCGAAGGTTGGGCTGCCGACCGGCAAATGACCGGAAAAATGGCGCGCTTCTTCCTCGAGAGATTTCTGGGATGTCGGCAGAAGAACGAACCCCGGGAGGTGACTCGGCGATTCCATGACGCGACGACGGAATGGATTAATAAGTACGTCACTGATCCTGATATTCGCATCAACTATATTATGGCCACGTTGTCAGAGTTGCAGAGCCCGGTGCCAGTGCTCGATCCGACCGCATTTGCGCAACAGCATCTAGATATCACTCATCGCGATGATTTTACGGCGTATCTGCACACGGCTGATGTTCCTGCCAGAGCCTTCGATAAAGACATTGAAGCACTGGAATCACGTTTGAAGAATATGCGCGTAGCCTTTGCCAATGGAGTCTTTATCGTAGCGCCGGTTGATGCCATGCACGATGATGAGATCGTGCAGCTGGAAGATCAAGGTGACGGCCGTACTAGCGTCATAATTACTGGCACAGTCACGAATGCGGCAGCGTATGCCCCGCCCGGAGGGCGTAAACGCGTGGTCGACAAGACGGCTGAGGAGCCTTCATCTCAGAAGGGCGACGATGACTCGCTCCCTGCGTGACGGCCATGAGCACTTCTGAAGCGGCCCAAGAGCGCTATCGTCGAGAGCGCCCTCAAATCGAGTGTGCGGCACGTCTTACCGCGGCCCACATTCGTAGACGCGCAGCACGTGCACGCATCAGCTGCGAAGTGTCCTTCCGTGCCAAGGAAGTGCGCAGCTTCATCCTGAAAGCGCAGCACAAGGACTATCAAGATCCATGGGTGCAGATAACGGATAAGGCTGGCGTGCGGATTGTCGTACAGCACCAAGGCTTGCTGGATCCGGCGCTTGACCTGGTCAGAGAAACGCTCACTCTCGTGGGTGAGCCTGAGGACAACCGGAACACCCTCGGGGCGGAAGATCGGCTTCAGTACCCGCGCCTTCACGTGCAAGCTGTGGCCTGGGGCGATCAGGTCAGCGAGGATGGCCGGCCCTATGAGTGCGAGATCCAGATCCGCACCGAGGCCACAGACCTGTGGGCGCGCATGTCGCACAAGCTCATGTACAAACCTGCCTCTACGCCCGTACCCTCGGATGTCAGACGCTCGCTGTACCGTTTGATTGCGCTGGTCGAACTATACGATCTCGAGGTCCAACGGGGGGTTGAAGCCTTGGCAGATCACCCTGATGTTGCGCTTAGTAACAACTTGCTCCACGAGGCTGAGCACATCTTCCGCACCTTCACCGATCACGACTACAGGCGTGACCTTTCCGAAGAGATCGTAGATGTCCTGGTGCAAACTATTCCAAAGGACTCAAACTACGTTGATCAGTTGGAGAGGTTTGCCGCCGAGCGACGGCCCGATCTAGAGAGGGCCTACAAGGACTACGGTCCCGCGAGTGAACAATTCCTGCAGCACGGTCGCTACATACTGGCTAGTCAACCAGAAAGCCTGATCATTTTTGAGCGGCTCTCGACGGCGAAACTGCTTTTACAGGGTCTTTGGTCTGACGAGTTACCTGAGTCCATGCTGAGTGACATGGCTAATGCGTGGGGGGTGTCCCTTTGACCAGGCCGGCGCAGCCGGAGGTTTCAGCGGCAGTTGCAGCTACGGCGATGTTCGTTGAAGTCCTTGTGGTAGGAATTGGATCTCTGGCCGCGTTGGTTGTGTTCCTTGTCTCCTTAGCCGGAGTGAAGAACGCTTCTCATCTGGCGCCCCTAGCTGAATCAACAGTGATTGCCGGGCTTGCCCTTGCTTTTGCGTATGCCTTGGGGATCCTTGTGGATCGAGGTGCGGATTCAGTTTTAACGTCAAAGCGGCGCCAGTTTCGTGCGCGCTATTTTGCGTCGAGCGCCACCTACGCCGAGGCGCAGCGAGCAATTTCGTCAAACCCTGACCTAGTGGCACGCGCAGACTATGCACGCTCCCGAATGCGCATTTGTCGGGGTTGGGTATTCAATAGCTTGCTTTTGTTCATTGCGATCGATTTTGCGATTATGCGATTCCCGCTAGAGGGGCGCATTCTGATGATTTCCGCCACTACCGTAATTGGTGTCCTTCTTGTTTTGGGCTTCTATGTAGCTTGGCGCAACATCACCTTGACGAGTTACAGGAAGCTCGCTTTACAGGCTCGGCCTATGGTTCCACATCTATTCCCTCAGCAAGCGGCCACGGTTACGCGCGACGAGTCTGAGGGTTCGGCATTATGAGAGCGTCGGGTATTGATGTGAGGTCGGCGGAGCGGGTTTGGCCGGTGTCCTGCCCGGTTTGGGGTCGAGCATGATCAGGGGGCCGTACGCTGGCCGGCAACTCGGGCAGGCTGTGATCCTGCCCGGAATTTGAACGAGTGGCCCCCTGGTCTTGCTCGACGCGGGACCCGAACCGGGGAGGTGGCTAAAGCCGTGGAGCCGACCGCCCCAGCCACAGCGGGTTTCTCCCCCACCGTGGTGCTCGCTCTAGCCGCGCGACCGGCGTAGCTGGGGCCAGAGCGGGCCGGAGGCAGGAGCGTCAGGCCCCGGCGGTGAGCCGGGGAGCGCGCGGCGAGCGGAGCGAGGCGCCTTGATGAAGTAGGGAAAGTCTTACCCCGCTGTGATGAGGTGCTTGCCGTCGTGGCTTCGTACGTGGGGGCCGTTGCCGTCCAAGGCGTCCAGAAGCCTGATCGCGTAGACCTCGGACATGCGCTCGCTGACCTCTTCGGGTGTGAGCCAGGAGACGGCTGTCGACTCGCTTGATGTGCGCTCGGTTCCGCCGGAGGGCTTGCAGCGGAAGACCAGGGCGACGATGCCTCGGGTGGTGTTCTTGTAGACGCCGGTGAGTTCGTCGACCTCGACGTGAATGCCTGTCTCTTCCCAGACCTCGCGGGCTACGCCGGCCTCCGGGGTCTCGTTCAGTTCGAGTACGCCGCCGGGGAGTTCCCAGGTGCCGTTGTCGGCTCGGCGGATCGCCAGGAGGCGCCCGTCTTCGCGCACCACGACTCCGGCTACGGATACGGAGTGCAGGGGCGGCGACGTTGCTTCCTGTGATTGACTCATGTACAGGAGCATAGGAGGCGGGGAAGGACTATGGGAACTGCGGTAGAGGGGGGCAGGTCCGGGCCTCGGTACGTACAGATCGCGGACGAGATCGTGCAGCAGATCAGGGCTGGTGTGCTCAAGCCTGGCGACATGGTGCCGAGTGAGTCTGAGTTGGTGGACCGCTATGGCGTGTCCGGTGGGACGATCCGCAAGGCCATGGTCGAAGTGCGGGCGAGCGGGCTCGTCGAGACCCGGCACGGCAAGGGCTCGATCGTGAAGGACCGGCCGCCGGTACGGCACCGTTCCTCCGACCGCTTCCGGCGCTCACTCCGCCAGGGCGGCAAGGCCGCGTACCTCGCGGAGTCCGCGCAGTCCGGCGCCACTGCCAAGGTGAGCGTCCTCTACATCGGGCCCATGGAGGCCCCCGCGGATGCGGCCCAGCGACTCGGCGTCCCCGTCGGTACTCAGGTGCTCGCCCGGCGGCGCCTCTACTTCCGCAACGGGACCCCGGTCGAGACCGCCTCCTCGTATCTCCCGTGGGACGTGGTGAAGGAGATCCCGGAGCTGTTCGCCGAGAACCCCGGCGGCGGTGGCATCTATGCCCGACTCGAAGACCACGGGCATGAGTTCGCTGAGTTCGTAGAGACGCTGCAAGCCCGGCCGGCCTCCAAGGCGGAAGCCACCGAGCTGGCGCTCAGCCCGGGTGCGCCGGTGGTTCACCTCATCCGGGAGGCCCGTACGACGACCGGCCTCGTGGTTGAGGTCTGCGACACGCTCATGGCTGCTGACCAGTTCGTTTTCGAGTATCGGATCCCGGCCGGCGACTGACGCTCGATCAACTTCCTGCAACCCGTCGTGACTTCGATGTCGCGGCGGGTTGACTCATGTACAGGAGTGATGCACTCTTCTTCATGCCACTCATATACATGAGTGGCGGAGTTCAGCATCTATAGAGGAGTGATCCGCTGTGCGTCAGATCCCCGTCGACACCTCCGCCGCGACCGTGATGGTTGCCAAGACCCCGCAGCCGAAGGTGAAGGACCGCCGTACCGGCGAGATCGCCACCGACGCCGAGACCGGCGCACAGCTGATGACCGTGGACGTGATGTTTGCGGCCAACGACGAGGTCGAGATCCTGTCCGTCACCGTCCCGGAGACCGGCATCTCCGGCGACCTGACCATGGGCACCCCGGCCGCGCTCACGGGGCTGATCGCCCGGCCGTGGGAGAACGAGTTCAACGGCCAGAAGCGGCACGGCATCGCCTTCCGCGCGGTTGCCGTCACCTCGCTGGCCATCATGGGCACGGCCTCGAAGGCGGCCTGAGCCATGACGTGGCCGACGGTCTTACTTCTGGTGGTCGTCGCCGCTGCGGGTCTCCTGCGGTGGCGGCGTCCCGCCTGGTACTGGCTGACCTTCGGGGTCACCCTCGCTGTCGTGCGCGTCCTGGTCCGCTACGCCTCCGTCATGGAGGCCTGTGGGCTGACGGTCCCGCCCTCGCGCTGGCGGCTGATGCTGGCCCGGATAGCGAACCGACCGGCGCCGGAATCCCGCGCGCCGCGCATCCTGCGGCTGCGACCCACCCACACCGGCCTGGTCCTCAGGCTCAAACTCCGCCCGGGACAGGACGCCTTCGACGTCGCCGCCGCCTCGGACCGGCTGCGCCACTCCTTCGGGATGTACGGCGTGACCTCCCGAGAGCTGCGCTCCGGTGTGGTCGAGATCCGGATGACCGGCTACGACGTACTCAAACGGGTGCAGATGCCGGCCAAGACCGACACCCGACCGATGCGCATCCCGGTCGCGCTGCGGGAGGACGGCTCGGTTCACTACCGCGACTACCGCGCCGTCCCGCACGGTCTGACCCTCGGCGCCACGGAGTCCGGCAAGTCCGTCTACCAGCGCAACCTCGTCGCCGGGCTCGCCCCACACCACGTCGCGTTGGTCGGCATCGACTGCAAGCAAGGGGTCGAGCTGTTCCCGCTGGCACACCGGTTCTCCGCGCTCGCCGACAACCCCGACACCGCATTGGAGTTGCTGGAGGCGCTGGTGTCCCACATGCAGGACGTGTATCAACTCATTCGCGCCGAGCAGCGGGTCAGCGTCGCCGTGCCGGACGCGGAGATCGCCGCCGACATCTGGGACCTGCCCGAGGATCTACGGCCGGTTCCGGTCGTCGTCCTGGTCGACGAGGTCGCCGAACTCGCCCTCTTCGCCAACAAGGAGGAAGAGAAGCGGCGCGACCGGATCATCACCGCCCTGGTCCGTCTCGCCCAACTCGGCCGCGCGGCCGGCGTCTACCTGGAAATCTGCGGGCAGCGCTTCGGCTCCGAACTCGGCAAGGGCATCACGATGCTCCGCGCCCAGCTCACCGGCCGCACCGCGCACCGCGTCAACGACGAGACGTCCGCGAACATGGCCTTCGGCGACATTGCGCCGGATGCCGTACTCGCCGCCATCCAGATTCCTGCCGAGACACGCGGCATTGCCATCGCCGCGGACTCCACCGGCGGCTGGCACCGCATCCGCGCCCCGCACACCTCGCTGCGCCAAGCCGTGAGCGTCTGCAACAAGTACGCCGACCGCACGCCCGAGCTGCCCGCCCTCGCGCCCTTCCGGCCCGCGGTCGCCCCGCTGCACTCGGCCCGCGTGCCGCTGTCCAAGACAGCCCCCGCCACCGCCTGACCCACCCCTCCCACGGTCGGCGCGACCGCCCTTCGCGCCGGTTCCCTACCCCCGCCATGCCTGATCACAGGAAGGAGCCGTGATGGCCCGCCCCGCTCTCCGCATCGACGCCGTACTCGTTCAGGCCGTTATCGCCGGGGCACTGTCCTTCGCCCACCTGCACGACCTTGCCGCCGCTGCCGGACAGACCGGCTGGAAGGCCTGGGCCTATCCGGTCTCGGTAGACCTGCTCCTGGTCGCCGCCTGGCGTCGGCTGCGTGCCGATGGGCCGTCCCGGCTGGCCTGGTGCTGGTTCCTCATCGCCCTGGTCGCCTCCCTCGGCGCCAACGTCGCCACCGCCGGACTGCTCGACCTGAACGACGTCCCGGCCTGGCTGCGCATCCTCGTCGCCGCCTGGCCCGCCCTGGCCTTCATGGGCGGCACCCTCCTCGCCCACTCACCCGCGGACCGCTCCCCGGCTCCGCCGGCACCTTCCGCCCCGGCTTCGGACCACGAGCCCGAGACGGATCACGACGCCGTCGCCGCTGAGTCGAGCCGGGTACCCGAACCCGTCGCCGCCCCGGATCCCGAGGAAACCGCGGCCCTGCCCACAGCCGTGCCGGTCCCGGCCGCGCTGGTCGCCCACGCCCGCAAGGTCGCCGACGACCACCACGCCCGCACCGGCGCTCGGATCGACACCGAAACCCTCCGCGCCCGCCTCGGCGTCCCGCCCCATCTCGCCGACGCCATCGCCGCCCAACTCGCCTGATCCAGAAGGGAGACAAGCCATGACCCGTGACCCGGCCGATCTGACCGCGGCCGACTACCTCGACGGTGCCCGCGAGATGACCGCCGCCAACCGGCCCTACCTCGCCCACCTGCTCGCCGAGGAAGCCGCCCAGCGCACCACCGACCCGCCCACTGCCGTCGGCAACCGCGCCACCTTCCCCGACCCGACCACCACCCGAGAGGAAACCGACTGACATGCCTGCCCGCGACTTCTTCCACTCCGTGATGCGGATCGGCCCCGTGCAGATCGGCACCCACCGCGACCGCCGCGGCCGGACCAAGCACGCCGCCGTGTGTACCAACGACGGGTGCGGCTGGTCCGCCGACTACTCCAGCCAGTCCGCCGCACAGCTCGCCGCCCGCACCCACCGCTGCCGCGTCAGCTAGGAGGCCGACCCCGATGGACGTTCCGCTCTGGCTCGCGCTGCTCACCGTCGGCTACCTCGGCGTCAAGCTCATCCGCCCGCCCTGGTGGCTCATCGCCGTGCTTCTCCTCGGCGGCTTCCTCCTCGCCGACAGCGTGCTTGCCCCCGTCGTCAACGGCTTCGTCAAGTAACACGACCCGAAGGGAGAACACCGATGCTCCGCCCGAAGATCCCGACCAACCCCACACCCACCGGTCACGTCATGCCACCCGTGCTGGTGGAGCCGACCACAGTCGTGCCGAGTGCGCAGGTTCTACCGCCTGCTCCGGTCGCTCCGATGCAGTCCCAGCCCACGGTGCAGCTCACCCCGGGCACCGCCCTCGCCCTCGTCGGCAGCGGGGCGGCCGTGGTCCTGGTCGTCGGCGCCGTCCTGGTCTCCATGCTTCTCGCGGTCGCCATCACCGGCGCCTCGGTAGCCCTCTGCGCCCTGGTGATCCGCTTCCTTGTCAACACCGACGCCAAGCGACGCTGACCGGCCCCCGGGCGGCCTCGATACCGCCAAGCATCCGCCGCCCGGGCGCCGTCCCCTGTCCGATCTCACAACCGGAAGGAAGAACCCAGCATGGCGCATCACGCCTCGCCCATGCCTGCCCCGCTGCTCGACCCGACCACCCTCGGCGACCTCCTACGGGTGGCCTCGGCCCCTGACTACACGCGCTGGGAGGACCAGATCCGCCGTACCGGCGGCTGCTCCGACCCCATCCACCTGACCGGCTGGACCCTCCACAAGGACAAGACCACCGGCGAGACCCTGCACCACTACACCACCGCCAACGAGCCCGGCGGACGTCTCCGCCTCGCCTGCGGCAACCGCCGTGCCTCCCGCTGCCCCTCCTGCGCCTGGACCTACGCGGGCGACACCTACCACCTCATCCGCGCGGGCTTGGCCGGTGACGACTGCCGGGACGTCCCCACCACCGTCAGGGACCACCCCCGCGTCTTCGCCACCCTCACCGCCCCTTCCTTCGGCCCGGTCCACAACCGGCCCGACCGCGGCGTCTGCCGCTGCGGCGTCCAGCACACCCCGGACGCATCGGAACTGGGCACTGCCCTCGACCCCGCCACGTACGACTACGCGGGCGCCGTCCTGTTCAACAACCACGCCGGATACCTCTGGCAGCGCTTCACCACCCGCCTGCGTCGCGAACTCGCCGCCCGCGCTGGCCTTACCCGCCGAGAACTCGCCGACCGCCTCCGCGTCTCCTACGGCAAGGTCGCCGAATTCCAGAAGCGTGGCGCCCTGCACTTCCACGCAGTGATCCGGCTCGACGGCCCAGAGGGGCCTGGAACGCCGCCACCCGCCTGGGCAACGGTCGATCTGCTCGCCGACTCGATCCACGCAGCTGCGGCGCACTCCTACACGTCCGTCTCCGTCCCGTCCGCCGGGGACCAACCGGCCCGGTCCTTCCGCTGGGGAACACAGCTCGACGTCCGCCCGGTGAAGGCCTTCGGTGACGGCTCCGACATCACCGAACAGGCCGTTGCCTCCTACGTCGCCAAGTACTCCACCAAGGCGGCCGAGAACACCGGCACCCTTGACCGCCGCATCGGGGAACTCGCCGAACTCGACCGCCATCAGGTCCCGGATCACACCCGCCGCCTGATCACCGCATGCCGCGACCTGGACAGCCTCTACCCGGACCGGCGCCTCTGGGCCTGGGCGCACATGCTCGGCTTCCGCGGCCACTTCTCCTCCAAGTCCCGCCGCTACTCCACCACCCTCGGCGCTCTCCGCCAGGCCCGCGCCGACTACCGAGCCGCCCAGGAAGCCGCCGCCCTGGGGCTGGAGGACCGCGAACCGGACACCGTCCTCGTCCTCACCGACTGGCAGTACTCCGGCCACGGCCACACCCCCGGTGAATCCGCCCTTACCGCCTCAATCGCCAGGGATCTCCAGCTCAACCGGGAGACGGCGCGCGAAGCACTGCAAGACCAACTCACCCTGGAAGGGGCCGCAGCATGAACATCGCCGTCACCGCCGAACTGCTGACCGTGCCGGAAGTCATGGCGCGCCTCAAGGTCGGACGCTCGAAGGTCTACGACCTGATCCGCTCGCGCCGTCTCGTCTCGATCAAGATCGATGGGGCTCGTCGTATCCCCGATGTCGCCGTTCGTGACTTCGTCCTCGGCCAGATCGAGGAGGCTGCCTGATGGCCGGTCAGCGCAAGCGCAATCCCAACGGCGCCGGCACCATCACCAAGCGCAAGGACGGCCGTTACCAGTGCGCGGTCTACGTCCTTCAGCCGGACGGCACCCGCGCCCGCAAGTTCGCGTACGGCAAGACCTGGGCCGAGTGCGACGCCAAGCGCCGGGAACTGCTCGACAAGGTCGACCAGGGCGTGCCCGTGCCCACCCGTTCGGCCAAGCTCTCCGAGTGGCTGCCGTACTGGCTGGACAACGTCATCAAGCCTCGACGGAAGCTCAGTACGTACGACAAGTACGAGGCACATGTCCGGCTGTACCTGGTGCCGTTGATCGGCGCCAAGCGGCTTGAATCGCTCGGCGTCGCCGACGTACGCCGTTTCCTCGTCCGTCTGGAGAAGGAGACGACTGCGGCGACCGCTAAGGAATCCCATCGTGTCCTGCGATCGGCGCTCTCCTCCGCCTGCCGCGAGGAACTGATCACGCGCAACGTCGCCAAGCTCGTCGAGCCGCCCCGAACCGACAACCGCGAACTGAAGCCCTGGACTCTCGACGAAACGTTGGACTTCCTCGCGGCCTCCCGTAAGGACCCGCTGTACGCGGCCTTCGTGCTCGCCATCGCCCTGGGGCTCCGCCGGGGCGAGATCGTCGGCCTCCGCTGGTCGGACCTCGACCTGGACAACCGCGTCCTCCACGTCCGCCAGCAGACCCAGCGCCGTCGGGGCGTCCTCTACGACGACGATCCCAAGAGCCGCCGTCGCCGGGTCGTCCCGCTGCCGGCCCTCTGCATTGCGCCCCTGCGCTGGCACCGGATGCGGCAGGCAGCTGCTCGTGCCAAGGCGGGGGAGCGGTGGGAGGAGTCCGGCTACGTCTTCACCACCCGCACCGGCCGCCAGGTCGAGCCTCGGAACGTCTACCGCTCCTTCACCCGCGTCGCCCAGTCCGCCGGCCTCCGCGTGATCCGGTTGCACGACGCTCGGCACGGCACGGCCACGCTCCTCACGGCGGCTGGGGTCGCGCCCCGCGTCGTGATGGAGATCCTTGGGCACTCCCAGATCAGCATCACCATGGACGTGTACACGCACGTCGTGCAGGACACGCAGCGCGAGGCCATGAGCCACATGGACCGGCTGCTCAGGAAGAGGCGCCCCGGTCGTCAGTGACCGCCCTCGTTGATGTCAGAAGTGGATGTCAAAGGCCGATCACCTCCGAAAATCCGGAAGTGATCGGCCTTTGACCTGTGTGCCCCCGGCAGGATTCGAACCTGCGACACCCGCTTTAGGAGAGCGGTGCTCTATCCCCTGAGCTACGGAGGCGGGGATGCGCCGGAAGTGTTTCCGAAAGCCTGTGCTGAGAGCAAGGGGTTTCGGGTCGGCTGCCGACAAGGTGGTGGCGGGTGGGCCGATCAAGGCCCGGGCCACCGCCGACAGTGTAGCGGTTGGGTGGAAGCGGTGTCGGTGCGCGATGGCGGCTTTCGCGTCGGGGTGGCCCGGGGTGGTGGCGGGGTCCGAGGGCGCTGACCCGGGTCAGTGGCCGGGGGTGGTCTCGGCCTCGGCCTTGATGCCGGCCAGGGTGGTCTCGATGCCGGTGCGGAGCAGGCCGATGCGGCCCCCGACGATCTCCTCCTCCTTCTCCGGGTACTTCTCCACGTACGCGTTCAGCGGGCCCCGGGCCGGGCCGAGGGTCATGCCGTGGCGCAGGCGGGTGGCGGTGCCGTCGGCGAGGGGCTCCAGGGTGTACGTCCAGATGGAGAGCGGGTCGCCGCCGGGGGTGTCCCCGTAGACGACCGCCCACGCGAAGGCGTGCGGCTCGGAGAGTTCCGTGATGCGGCTGACGGTGCGCCAGTCGCCCAGCATCTCGTTGTGGTTGCGGCCGGTGAAACAGGCGCCGATCGCCGGGCCCTCGGCGCCGTCGAGCCACTCCACCTCCTGGAGCTCCGGGCTGTACCGGGTGGAGGTGGTGATGTCCGAGACCAGCTCCCACACCCGCTTCGGCGGGGCGGCGATGTCGGTCACGCACTCCACGCGGGCATCGGCGAGACGCATGTTCATCCTCCAGGGACGGATCGGACGCGCCGCCGTCGGTGGTCCTGCCCGGCGGCGCGCGGTACGGGAACGGCCCGGATCGCAGGCCGTGTTCACCGTACCCGGGCGCCCTCCGCCGGATGGCGGCGGGCGGGCCCGGCGGCCGGTCGGGCAAGGGGGCGGTAGTGGGCGGAAGTTGGGGTGGGCGTACGGTTCTGAGTGCCCAACGGAAACGTTCGGTACGGGGGGTTCGGAACGGGCTGTCCTGATCCGTCCGTTTCTTCAGTACGCACGGGGAACCCCCGGCCCGGACGTCGGGTGGCGCCTGACCGACGCCGCCCCGAAGGACCCCCATGAAACTCCTGAAACTCCCCATAGTCCCCCTACTCGCCGCCCTCGCCTGCGTCGGAGCCCTGATCGCGGCGATCACGGCCGGCGGGAGCCCCGGAACGCCCAAGGGCTACCACCGCGGCGAGAACGGCACGCTGACGATCGAGAGCGCGTACCGGCCCGGCGCGCCGGACTACACCGGCATCGGGCTCGACGGCCGCCCTGTGCGGCTGTCCGACTTCGACGGGAAGGTCGTCGTGATCACCGCCTGGGCCTCCTCGTGCGACGCCTGCCGCGGGCAGGCCGAGGTCATGGCCCGGTTCCAGCGGAAGGCGGCGGAGCGGGGCGACGCCGCCGTCGTGGGGCTGAGCCGGGACAGCTCCTCCGAGATGGCCCGGGTCTTCACCGAGAAGCACGACATGCCGTACCCGAACGTCCTCGATCCGAGCGGCAAGCGCCTTCTCAACCTGCCCAAGGGGGTGCTGGCCACCCACGGGGTGCCCGTCACCCTGATCGTGGATCCGCGCGGGCGGATCGCCGCGACGGCCTCCGAGCCCGTCACCGAGAGCCGCCTGGAGCGCCTGGTCGCCACCGCCCGCTGATGCCCGGCTGCTGTCCCGGGCAACCGATGCCCGCCCGCTGTGTCGGCCAACTGATGTCCGCCCGCCTTGGTGTGCCCGCTGACGGCCGCCCGCCGGCGCCCCGGCCCCGTCGCCGGAGGGCTCACGGGCGGGATACCCGGACCCGGTACTTCCCGTCGTCCTTGTCGACCACGGCTATCCGGATGCCGTGCTTCTTGTCGGTGAAGGTCTGGCCCGGCAGGAAGGCGGCGTCGGAGAGCTCGGTGTGCACATTGGGCAGCCGGGTGCATCCGGCGCTGCCCTTGGTGCTGTCCATGACGGAGACCGGCCCCTGCCCGGTGTCGACGTCCGAGCTCACCTTGTAGATCAGCACCCCCGGGCGGCAGATCGCCCGGTCGTTGCCGCCCGGGGCGCGCACCTCCACCGCGTAGCCGGTCGTGTCGCTCAGCGGGACGAACGCCAGCTTGGTGCCGCCCCTGGCGGACAGCGGGCCGAGCAGGTGGTCGGTGGTGCCGGGGCGGGCGGCGCAGCTGATCTGTTTGTTGTCGAGCCAGCCGAGCTTCCACTTGTGCCAGCCCAGCAGATCGTTGTTGGCCCCCCAGTCCTCGGACATGATGTCCCAGTGCCCGACCGCGCCGCCGCCGGTGGGGGTGTACAGGTCGGGGAGGCCGAAGACGTGGCCGTTCTCGTGCGGCAGTACGCGGTAGCCGTCCCGGGCGAACGAGCCGGAGCCGTCGTCCTGGCGGCTGTAGATGAACGAGGTGTTGGCGAGCGGGACGCCGTCCGCGCGGGGGGCCTCGTTGTTGCCGGAGAAGGTCACGGACAGCACGGTGTCCAGTGCGGACGGACCGGCGTTCGGGGTGACCAACACGTTGACCAGGTCGTACTTGGCGAAGTCGACCTTCGGGTCGGCGACGGAGACGAGGTCCTTGACGAGCTTGCGGTAGCCCGGCTCGTACGGTGACCCCCGGTCTATCCCGTACGCGGAGAACGGCCGGGGCATTCGCAGCCAGGTCTTCAGCGGGGCGTCGGGCCGGTAGTCGAGCTGTCCGTACGAGGCGGTCCGGAACCACTTGGTGGTCTGCGGGAAGAACTCCGCGTACCGGTCCATCGCGGGACCGGAGCCCGGCGCGTCCGGGAAGTCGATCATGAGGTTGAGGGCGCGTATCCGGCCCGTCGAGCGGGCGTATCCCGTTGGTGTCGGCATCCCCTCCGACATCTGTACGCCCATGGTCGCCGGTATTCGGCACGGCGTTATGCCCGCGGCGCTGATGGTGGAGTCCGGTCCCGCCGAGGCCTGGTCGGGGTCCGGGAGAACGCTGCTGGCCGTGGCCAGAGATGCTATGACCAGGGCTGTCGTGGAGGCGAGCACGATCGGGCGGCGGTGGTCGCGTATCCGGCGGCGGGGATTCTCCATGCAGTCGCCTCGGGGTCCGCGGCAGTCGGCCGACCCTGACTGCGCTCTGCGGTTCAGCCTGTTGCGGGTGGTGCGCGGGCGCTCGCTGGGTGCGCCGTTCGGCTGGTTCTCCGCCGCGAAGGTGTGACGCGGGTCACGAGAAGGGTGGGAAATAACCGGGGACTGCTTCCCCGTTTGCACCCGTGTCCCCGCGAAACGGGGAAGTGGTCCCCGGTTGCACCGGGGAGCATGAGGGAGAACGAGGCCGCCCCCGGGCGGTCCGACAGAGCAGGGAAGGGGACGGTCGTCATGGACACCGCGAGCAGCACCACGGCCGGAGCCGACCCGTCCCAGTGGGATCACTCCCAGTCGGACCTCTCTCAGTCGGCCCCGTCCTACTCGGGCTCCGCCCAGTCGGGCTCCGCCCAGTCGGGCTCCGCCCAGTCGGACTCCGCCCAGTCGGGCCCCTCCCGGCAGGCCCCTCCCCGGCGGGCCCCCTCCCGCCCGGCCCGCCCGAGGGCCGACGCCGTGCGCAACCGCGAGCGGATCGTGATGGCCGCGCGCGAGATGTTCGTCGAGTTCGGCCCCGAGGTCCCGCTCGACGACGTCGCCCGGCGCGCGGGCGTCGGCAACGCCACGCTCTACCGGAACTTCCCCGACCGGGCCGCCCTGGTGCACGAGGTCGTGCTCTCGGTCACCTCCCGTACCACCGAACGGGCGCGGGAGGCGGCGGCCGAGGAGCCCGACGCCTTCGCCGCGCTCAGCCGCTTCGTGCACGCGGCGGCCGACGAGCGGATCGGGGCCCTGTGCCCGATGCTCTCCGGCGGCTTCGACAAGGACCACCCCGACCTGCTCGCCGAGCGCCGGCACCTCGACGAGGCCGTCGACGGGCTCGTGTCGCGCGCCATGGACGAGGGCCGGCTGCGCACCGACATCGCCGTCGGGGACGTGATCGTCGCCCTCTCCCAGCTCACCCGGCCGCTGCCCGGCATCGGTTGCCCGGACATCGACCGCTTCACCCACCGTCATCTGCAGCTTTTCCTGGACGGACTCCAGGCCCCGGCCCGGTCCGAACTCCCGGGCACGGCTGCGACCTTGGAGGATCTGCGGCTCCGGTCCTGATCCCCGACCCGACCTCCACCCCCGGCCGCCGAGGCGCCCCGGGGTCGGCCTCCCACGCCCGCCCGCGCCCCTAGCCCGTACTCACGACTCCCTTTACCGGCCGCCGACTTCACCGGTGCCGCCGGTCCATGACGACTCCTCGCACCCATAACCCCACGTACACGACTTACGTAACCCGACTCACGTACACGACGTACGCGACGTACACGCGCGTTCCTAGGTGGATATCCCCATGTCGAAAACAGCCGACCTCCGACTCCCGGACCCCAGCCGCTGGAAGGCCCTGGCGTTCATAGCCCTGGCACAGCTGATGGTGGTGCTCGACGCCACGATCGTGAACATCGCGCTGCCGCACGCGCAGACCGCCCTGGACATCTCCGACGCCAACAAGCAGTGGGTCATCACGGCGTACGCCCTCGCCTTCGGCGGGCTGTTGCTCTTCGGCGGCCGGATCGCCGACCTCTGGGGCCGCAAGCGGGCCTTCGTCGTCGGTCTGGTCGGCTTCGCGCTGGCCTCCGCGCTGGGCGGCGCCGCGCAGAACCAGGCCATGCTCTTCGGCTCCCGCGCACTCCAGGGCGTGTTCGGGGCGCTGCTCGCCCCGGCCGCGCTCTCGCTCCTGGCCGTGATGTTCACCGACGCCCGGGAACGCGCCAAGGCGTTCGGTATCTACGGTGCGATCGCCGGGGGCGGCGGCGCCGTCGGACTGATCCTCGGCGGCTTCCTGACCCAGGCGCTGAACTGGCGCTGGACGTTCTTCGTCAACATCCCGTTCGCCGTCGTCGCGGCGGCGGGCGCCTACTTCGTGATCCGTGAGCCGTCCGGCAGCCGCAACCGCTCCGCCCTCGACATCCCGGGCGTCCTGCTCTCCGCGCTGGGCCTGGTCTCGCTGGTGTACGGGTTCACCCGCGCCGAGTCCGCGGGCTGGTCGGACGGGCTGACCATCGGCATGTTCGTCGCCGCCGCCGTGCTGCTGCTCGCCTTCGTGCTGACCGAGTCCAAGGTCGCGTCGCCGCTGCTGCCGCTGCGCGTGCTGCTGGACCGCAACCGGGGCGGTGTCTACCTCTCGCTGGGGCTCGCCGTCATCGCGATGTTCGGGCTGTTCCTCTTCCTGACGTACTACCTCCAGGTCGTGCGGGGCTACTCGCCGATCAGGACCGGCTTCGCCTTCCTCCCGATGATCGCGGGCATGATCACCGGCTCGACGCAGATCGGCGCCCGGCTGATGACCCGGGTCCCGGCCCGCAAGCTGATGGGCCCCGGCTTCCTGGTCGCCGCCGTCGGCATGCTGCTGCTGACCCGGCTGGACATCGACTCCTCGTACGCCGCGGTCGTCCTGCCCGGACAGCTGCTGATGGGCCTCGGCATGGGCACGGCGTTCATGCCGGCCATGTCCCTGGCCACGCACGGTGTCGAGCCCCGGGACTCCGGGGTGGCCTCCGCGATGGTCAACACCTCGCAGCAGGTGGGCGGCGCGATCGGTACGGCGCTGCTGAACACCATCGCCGCCTCGGCCGCGACCGCGTACGCCACCTCGCACGCCGCGCTCGGCGCCCGGGACCCGGAGCTGCTGAAGCTCCAGGCGATGGTGCACGGCTTCACCGGCGCCATCTGGTGGGCGGTGGGCATCCTGGTGGCCGCCTCCGTCATCGCGGTGGCCTTCATCGACGCGGGCCGTCCCGGATCCGGCCCGGCGTCCGGAGGCCCGGGGGCGGGCGCCGACGGCGCCGAGGACGAGGTGCGGATGCCGGTCGTCGCCCACTGACCCGCCAGGTGAACGCGCGCCGCGCCCCGGTCCCCGTACACACGGGGGCCGGGGCGCGGTCGCACGCACGAAGGTGCGGTCGTACGGACGGAACGGACGCGGAGGTTCGGGTCGCGGCCGTACGCGGGCCGAGTCGGGGAGCGGTCGTACGCGAGCCGGGTCGGGAGTGGTCGTACGTGGGCCCGGGCGCGCGTTCCTACGCGGGCCGGGCACGTTCGTGCGCGGCGGTCAGCGGAGCCAGGGCAGGTCCGCGTCCGTGCCCTCCGGCTCCAGCCCGGCGGCGATGACCCGCATGATCTCGCCCAGCGCGTCCGCCTGCTCGGGGGTGAGCCGGTCGAAGATCGCCTGGCGGACGGCGTCCACGTGGCCCGGGGCCGAGCGGCGCAGCATCGCGAAACCGTCGTCGGTGAGGACCGCGTTCTGGCCGCGCTTGTCGGACGGGCACTCCTCGCGGCGCACCCATCCGTTCTTCTCCAGCCGGGCGACGGCGTGCGAGAGCCGCGAACGGGTGATCTTGGCGTCCTTGGCCAGCTCCGTCATCCGCTTCTGGCGGCGGGGGGCCTGGGAGAGCTGGACGAGCAGGCCGTAGTAGATGTGCGGCATACCGGCATCGCGCTGCAACTGGCGGTCCAGGTGATCCTCCATGAGCGTGGTGGCATGGAGGTAGGCGCGCCAGACGTGCTGCTCGTCGTCGGAGAGCCAGCGGGGCTCGTCGGTGGATGCCGTGGTCATGTGCTCCACTCTACGCCTTTTCTTGAAAGTTGAACTAGATAGGGCTAAGGTCTCCGGTGAGAGGAAGCTTGAAGATTAAAGAATGCTTCCTTCTCAAAGACCCGCCAGTAGAAGACTTACCTGGATCGGCGACGGATGGGGAGTGCCATGACAGTCACCGCGGAGCGCATGCCCGCCCTCTACCTCTCGCACGGCGCCCCGCCGCTGGCCGACGACCCGGTCTGGCCCGGCGAGCTGGCCGCCTGGTCGGCCGAGCTGCCCCGGCCGCGCGCGATCCTGATGGTCTCCGCGCACTGGGAGGAGGCCCCGCTGGCGCTCGGTGCCACGGAGCGGGCCCCGCTCATCTACGACTTCTGGGGTTTCCCCGAGCACTACTACCGCGTCCAGTACGCCGCCCCTGGTGCACCGGAGCTGGCGGAGAGCGTCCGCAAACTGCTCCGGGGCGCGGGTACGCCGGTCCAGGACATCCCGGACCGCGGGCTCGACCACGGCGCGTACGTCCCGCTCGTCGAGATGTTCCCGGACGCCGACGTCCCCGTCCTCCAGATCTCCCTGCCGACGCTGGACCCGCAGCGGCTCATGGAGATCGGGCGGAAGCTCGCGCCGCTGCGCGACGAGGGCGTACTGATCGTCGGCAGCGGCTTCTTCACCCACAACCTGGCCGCCCTGCGCCACACCGGCGGGGGTGTTCCCGGCTGGTCGGCGGAGTTCGACGACTGGGGGAACCGGGCGCTCCAGGCGCAGGACGTCGACGCGCTGCTGGACTTCGAGCACAAGTCCCCGGCCGGCCGCCTGGCCCACCCGCGCACCGAGCACTTCGCGCCGCTCTTCGTGACGCTCGGTGCCTCGGAGGGCGAGCTGGACCAGGGGCGCAGCGTCATCGACGGCTTCTGGATGGGGCTCGCGAAGCGCTCGGTGCAGTTCGGCTGAGCCGCCCCGCCGGTGCTCCCCGACCGGCGGCTCCCTCCCGCACTACGCGTCTCCCCCGTACTGCCCGCCCTTCCCGCGCTGTCCGCCCTTCCCGCGCTATCCGACCGGCGGGTTCAGTTCGATCGAGCGGAGGGCGGCGGCGAGGGCCGTCGCGTCGCCGACGTCCAGCGCGGTGTCGGTGAACTTGATGGTGTGGTCGTCGCCGTGCGCCGCCGCCCGGGCGAACAGCTCCTCGGCGGAGGCGCCCGCCGGCCGGTACGGGGCGGCCTCGGCCGGGCCGTACGCGGCGGTGACCGCGGCGCTCGCGGCCCAGGCCGCCGCCGTGCTCGGTGCCCACAGCGTGCGGGGGAGCGCGGGCAGGGTGCGCAGCACCGCGTTGGGCGCGGTCGCCGCGTGCACCAGCATGACCGGCTCCCCGTGGCCGTGCGTGGCGTACCGGTGCGTGGCGGCCGTGACCAGCTCCGTCAGCCGGGCCCGCGCCTGGTCCGGGTCGCCGGTGACCTCCCCGGGCCAGACCGGGAACGCGCCGAGCTGCGCCAGCCGGTCCCGGATGCCGCCGCTCTGGTCCGGAACGGGAGGCACCGCGTCCAGCGCCGCCGCCGCGGACCGGGCGGGCGCCAACGGGGTCAGCGCGGGCAGCGGCTGATGGCGGGCGGCCCAGTAGCCCAGCCCGTGCGCCAGTTCCGCGACCCGGGGTGCGGTCTCCTCCCCGGCGAGCAGGGTGCGTACGGAGTGGCCGACCCGGATCACCGGGTGGGTGGCGCCCGCCGCGATGCCGGGCAGCAGCCGGGGCCACCACTCGGCCAGCACCTCCCGCCAGGGGCGTTCCCCGGTCTCCCGCAGGAAGTACTCCGTCCAGTCGGCGACCCGGCGGTGGTCGCCGAGCGCCTCGCGCCAGTTGTCGGCGGTCACCCGGGTCGAGGTCTCCGGCATGTCCTCCAGCTTGTGCCGGTAGCCGTCGAGCCAGTGGTGGACGGCCGGTGCCTGACCGTGCCTGACCAGGGCCTCGACGGCCATCGGGGCATGGTTGCTCAGCCAGCCGCCGTGTTCGGGCCCGGAGGCGTGCAGCCGTTCCAGCGCCTCGTCCAGTGTGCCGGTGTCGTCGCTCGATGTGTGGTCGCTCGGTGTGTTCCCCATGCCGGAACACGCTAGGCACGGGCCGGACGCTGCGTAACGGGCCACGGTCCCGGGTCGCCCCGTGCTCAGGGCTTAGGGCTTAGGGCTGTGGCCCGGGGGTGTACGAGCAACCCGGGGTCCCGCGACCCGGGGTCCCGGGGGTGTACGAGCAACCCGGGAGTCGGCCGGGCCGTCTCTCCTGGCGGGAACGCGAGTGGGGCTTCCGCCGTTCAGGAGGCGAGGGGGCCTGTATGTGTGAGCGCGGTCTCATGTGACGGGCGCGGCGAACGTTCCGGGGGACTGTCGGAACGCTCGCGAAGCCCCGCCTGACCTGCGGTTCCGCAGGGCATTTCCGCATGCGTGCCGTCATGTGACGGCGCAGGATACTGCATGATCGAGAAAAAGAATGCCAGGCGTGGGAATTCTGTCCGGATTCCAGTCGTTGTTTCCATCGGATGCAGGGCACCCGGGAGGGTGTCGCGACCTACTCAGCAAGGGAGCACGCATGGCAACCCGTGCCGTCGCCCGTCGTTCGTCCGCCACCTCTGGGACCAGCCGGGCGAGCAGTGTTCGCGCCTCGGGCGGAGAGATCGCCGATCGCGACCTGGTCGGCATGTACTTGGACGAGATCGCGCGAACGCCCCTGCTCGACGCAGCGAAGGAAGTCGAGCTGTCACAGGCCGTCGAGGCGGGCGTCTACGCCCAGCGGATACTCGACGGCGCGGTGGACAGCGAGGCGGGCGGGGCCACGCGTGAGGAGCTGGAGGCGCTGGTCGCCGACGGCGAGCGCGCCAAGGACGTATTCATCCGCTCCAACCTGAGGCTCGTCGTCGCCGTGGCCCGCCGATACCCGCGGGCCGGGCTGCCCCTGCTCGACCTGATCCAGGAGGGCAACGCGGGCCTGGTCCGCGCGGTCGAGAAGTTCGACTACGCCAAGGGCTTCAAGTTCTCCACGTACGCCACCTGGTGGATCCGTCAGGCGATCACCCGTTCCATAGCCGACCAGTCCCGCACGATCCGGCTCCCCGTCCACCTGGTGGAGGAGCTCGGCCGGATACGCCGGGTGCAGCGCGAGTTCAACCGTGAGCACGGCCGCGAGCCGGAGCACGCGGAGATCGCGGCCGAGCTGGACTCCACGCCGGAGCGCGTGGGCGACGTGCTGGACTGGGCCCGTGACCCGGTCAGCCTCAACATGTCCGTGGACGACGAGGGTGAGACGCAGTTCGGCGACCTGCTGGAGGACACCTCCGCTGTCTCGCCCGAGCAGTCCGTGCTGACGCTGCTGCGCAGCGAGGAGCTGGAGGACCTGATCGGCAAGCTCGACCACCGCACGGCGTCGATCATCCGCATGCGGTACGGCATCGAGGACGGCCGCGAGCGGACGCTCACCGAGGTCGGCAAGCAGCACGGCCTCACCCGTGAGCGGATCCGCCAGATCGAGAAGCACGCGTTGCTGGAGCTGAAGCGCATGGCGCACGACACGGGCTTCGACGCTGCGGCCTGACCGATTCATCCAGTAACATATGAAATGGGTCGCCTCGAGTGACCCGCCCCGAGCTGAGTCCCGGCGCCCACCCCCCCTGGCGCCGGGGCTCATTTCTTTGGCCCGGGCCCCTTCCTCCGCAGGCCGCCGGGCCCCCGGGTCGCAGGGGGGCCGGGCCGCATGGGTGCAGAGGGTCGGAGCGTCGCGCGTCGCGGAGGCCCCTTCAGTGGTTCGCCGCGCGGGTCAGGCGGGCGCCCAGCCGGGCCAGGTGGTCCACCAGCTGCGGCGGCTCGTGCACGGTGAACTCGCAGTCCACCAATGCCAGCCGGAGCGCCACCCACTCCAGCGAGTCCGCGAGCACCGCCCGCAGCCGGCAGCCGTTTTCCCCGGTCCGCTCCAGCGGCCTCATCGACCCCGGCAGCCGCGCTGCGACGAACTCGGCCGGAGCCGCGAAACTCACGTCCACCGCCAGCTCCGGCTGCCGCCGGGCGATGGACCCGGCGAGGAACTCCGCCGCGTCCCCGGTGGGCAGCTCGCGCGGTGTGAAGCGGGCCCCGGTCGCGAACGGCTCGCTGACCCGGTCGACCCGGAACGTGCGCCAGTCCTCGCGCCCGAGGTCGTACGCGACGAGGTACCACCGCCACCCCGTGCTCACCAGCCGGTACGGCTCGGCCTCCCGCTTCGTCCCCGTACCGTCGCCCGCCCGGTAGGAGAACCGCAGCCGCTCCTTCCCGGTGACCGCCGCCGCCATCACCGTCAGCGTCCGCGGATCGACGGCCGAGCCGTCACCCCTGGCCAGCGGCATCGTCGCGTTCTGCAGGACCGAGACCCGGTGCCGCAGCCGGGACGGCAGCACCTGCTCCAGCTTGGCCAGCGCCCGTACGGATGCCTCGTCCACCCCTTCGATGGCGTGCCCCGCCCCCGCCCGCAGCCCCACCGCGATGGCCACCGCCTCCTCGTCGTCGAGGACCAGCGGCGGCATCGCGGCGCCCGCGACGAGCCGGTAGCCGCCGACCGAGCCCCGGGTGGCCTCGACCGGATAGCCCAGCTCGCGCAGCCGGTCGATGTCGCGGCGGATGGTGCGCGGGCTGACGTCGAGCCGCTCGGCCAGCTCGCTGCCCGGCCACTCCCGGGGCGTCTGGAGGAGCGACAACAGGTTCAGCAGTCGTGCCGGAGTGTCGGTCATGGCTGGCCTTCCGCCGGTGTTCGGGCATCCAGGGACGGGGTGTCCGGTGTCGTCCGGAGTGTCGGGCGTCCAAGCGACGGTCGCCCGTCGTCCAGCCGCCCGGACAGCGGCCGCCCTGCCAGCAGCCGTCCGGAGTGGCCGCCCGGTGTGTCGGGCGTCCCCTCAGGATGATGGCCCATTGGGTCATTACCTGACCTAATGGCTGTCTAGGTTGTCCCCATGACTTCCTCCTCATCTCTGTCGTCCGCTCCATCCGGACCCGCGGCGTCCCCGGACCCGTCGGACCGGCGGCGCTGGTTCGCGCTCGCCATCGTGATGACCGCGGCCTTCATGGACCTGGTCGACGTCACGATCGTCAACATCGCGATACCGAGCATCCGGGAGGACACCGGAGCCTCGTTCACCTCGATCCAGTGGATCACCGCCGGATACGCCCTGGCCTTCGCCGCCGGCCTGATCACCGGTGGCCGCCTGGGCGACATCTACGGCCGCAAGCGGCTGTTCCTCATCGGCATCGGCGGCTTCACCCTGGCCTCCGCGCTCTGCGGCTTCGCCGTCAACCCGGAGATGCTGGTGGCCTCCCGCATCCTCCAGGGCGGCACCGCCGCGCTGATGGTGCCGCAGGTGCTGTCGATCGTGCACGCCACCTTCCCGGCGCACGAGCGCGGCAAGGTCTTCGGCCTCTTCGGCGCGATCGTCGGCCTCGGAGCGGTCTCCGGACCGCTGCTGGGCGCGCTGCTCACCGAGTGGAACATCGCCGGGCTCGAATGGCGGCCGATCTTCCTGATCAACCTGCCCGTCGGCATCGCCGGTCTGCTCCTCGGCCGGAAGTTCATCACCGAGTCCAAGGCCCCGAAGGCGCTCCGGCTCGACCTGGTCGGCGTCTTCCTGGTCACCCTCGGCATGCTGATGCTGATCTACCCGCTGACCCGTGGCCACGAGCTGGGCTGGCCGCTCTGGGGCCACCTCTCGATGGCCGGCAGCCTGCTGGTCTTCCTCGCGCTGGTGCTGTTCGAGCGGGCCAAGAAGCGGCGGAGCGGATCGCCGCTGATCGAACTGGACCTGTTCCGCGTCAAGAGCTTCGCCGCGGGCATCGCCGTCCAGCTGACCTTCGGCGTCGGGCTCGGCATCTTCTTCCTGGTCTGGACGCTGTACATGCAGATGGGGCTCGGCTGGAGCGCGCTGCGGGCCGGTCTGACCGGGGTGCCGTTCTCGGTCGCCGTCTCGGTCGCCGCCGGGATCTCCGTGCAGAAGCTGGTGCCCCGGTTCGGCCGCAAGGTCCTCCAGGCCGGTGCGCTGCTGATGGTCACGGGACTGTTGATCTACATCTGGGAGTCCGACCACTACGGCATGGCGATCACGTCCTGGCAGATGATCCTGCCGCTGACCGTCATGGGGCTCGGCATGGGTCTGATCGTGGCGCCGCTGACCGACGCGGTCCTGTCCGAGGTGCCGAAGGAGCACGCCGGCTCGGCCTCCGGGCTGATCAACACCGTCCAGCAGATGGGCAACGCGCTCGGGCTCGGACTGGTCTCGGTCGTCTTCCTCGGCGCGATCGGCGACCGGCTGATGCCGCAGGAGGTGGGCCCGGCGTTCGCCGAGGCGTTCCGCCACTCGCTGTGGTGGGTGGCCGGGGTGCTCGCGGTGATCTTCCTGGTGATGTTCGCGCTGCCCGCGCGGCCGCGCCAGCACCTGGAGGGCGGCGACGAGCCCGACGCGGGCGCCGCCGACAACGCCTCCGAGGACGCCGGGGCGGCGACGGACGGCGTCGAGGACGCCAGGAAGCCCGCGCTGACTCCCTGACGACCGGCCTCCGCCTCTCTGACGACCGGCCTCCGCGCCGCACACGGTGCCCGCGCCCCGCTCCGGGGCGCGGGCACCGTCATGTCCACGTGGTCCGGATCGCGGGGCGCGGCCCCGGTCAGCAGATGTGGGTGCGGTTCTCCATCACGCCGCGCGCGGTGTCCTCGTCCCCGTACACCTCGCACATGTGGCGGCCGTCCGGGGTGGCCGTGTGCTCGACCTCCCACAGGCTCGTCTCGCTGCCGTCGAGCAGCAGGAAGGCGTGCTCGTACAGGGTGAATCCGGCGTCCCGCCCCTCCACCTGGCAGTGGCGGCCGCAGACCTGGGTGATGTGGTGGGCGAAGGCGGCGCGCAGCAGCCGGGCGGTCTCCTCGCCGGGACCGTCGCTGTTCTCGGCGCGGCGCAGGACGCGGCGGGCGTGGTCGGCGGAGTTGTCCGGCGCGTACTCCCGGGGGAGCGGGGCCGGGGGAGCCGCCATCAGGAACGAGAGCGTCTCCAGGTCGGTCTGGACCGCGTCGTCCGCGAAGACCGGGACGTCGCCGAGGCTGCCCGCCAGCCGGGCCGCGGCCACCTGGGCGTCGCCCTCGTCGTCGTACAGCTCGTGGTGCGTGAGGGCGGGCTCCGTACGTGCCTGCGGGCCGGCCGTGCTCCGCGGCCCGCCGTGGACCAGCTCCCACAGGCTGAGCGTCGAACCGTCCGACAGGAGGTACGTGTGCCGGTAGGTCTCGCGGTGGAGCACGGAACTGTGGTGCGAGGAGTGCAGGGAACTGCTGTGGGCGAGCGCGGTACCGAGTCTTTCGACCGTGCTGTCGGGCAGGTCGAAAGAGTTGAGTGCCCGTCGCAGGAGTCGGTCGAGGTGCTGCTCGGTTGTCTCGTACGGATCGCTCAAGGTGCTGTCTCCAGGCCGTCGCCGCGTGTTACTTGCTGCGTGCTTAACGTAGTCCCTGGGGCCGACATCGTGGCCGGGGTTCGGGAAAACGTATGGCGCACGAGGATGGTTCCTGATGGTTCGTCCGAATGTCCGAACTGCCCTATCCGGCGGGCAAGTCGGGAGCCGGCGGCCCGTCCCCCGGCGCGGGCGAGGGGCGTGCCCGTATGCCGTACAGGTCGCTGTACGAGGGGTAACAGCCGCCGTCGGGGCGGGCGTCGACGCCGTGGGCCGCGCGGACCGCCTTCACGATGGCCCGCGCCAGCACCTCCGCCCCGGCCGCCAGCAGCTCGTTGAACGGTGCGGGGCCGCCCGGGGCGAGCGGCAGGGCACCCGTGGCCAGCGCGAAGACGGTGTCCCCGTCGGTGAGCAGATGCACCGGGCGCACGGCGCGCGCGAGCCCGTCGTGCGCCGTGCCCGCGAGCTTCTGCGCCTGCGCCCGGGTGAGGTCGGCGTCCGTGGCGACCACGGCCAGTGTGGTGTTGAGCGGCGGCCGGGCGTTGGCCTCCCGCAGCTCGGCCAGGCGATCCGCCGCCGCGCGCACGGTGTCGGGCGCCGGGTGGTGCGCCGGCGCTCCGGCGGCGCCGTACTCCCCGTACAGCACGCCGGTGCGCGGATCGACGACCGAACCCGCCGCGTTCACCGCCGCGAGCGCCGCCACCGTGATCCCGGAGGGCAGCCGGAGGCTCGCGGTGCCCACGCCGCCCTTGAGCGAACCGGCCACCGCCCCCGTGCCGGCCCCCACGCATCCCTCGGGTACCGGCGCCCCCGGCCCCGTACCCGCCGCGTCCTCCACCGCTGCGCGGCCCGTTCCGGCATCCGGGCGGGCCCGCCAGTCACCGCCCCGCCCCAGGTCGAAGAGGCAGGCGGCGGGGACCACCGGCACCACCTGTGCGGGATCGGGGCCGACCCGCACCCCGCGCCCCCGCTCCTCCAGCCAGGCCATCACGCCGGACGCCGCGTCCAGCCCGTACGCGCTGCCGCCGGTCAGGACCACGGCGTCGATCCGCTGCACCAGGTTGCGCGGATCGAGCGCGTCCGTCTCCCGCGTGCCGGGGCCGCCACCGCGTACGTCGACGGCCGCGACGACCCCGCCCTCGGGTGCCAGGACCACGGTCGTCCCGCTCAGCGCGCCCGCGCCGGGCACCTGGGCATGACCGACGCACAGCCCCGCCACATCGGTCAGCGCGTCCAGCGGCCCGGCAGCGGGCGGTCCGGAGTCGAGCGGTCCGGCAGCGGGCGGTCCGGAGTCCAGTGGTCCGGTAGTGGGCGGTCCGGTGCGCTCCGCCGGTCCCCGGGGTGCTTCCGTCATCCGCAGCTCCTCATCACGCCGCCCTGCCCGCACACCGCGCTCAGTCCGCCGCCGACACGGACCGCCGGGACAGCAGCACCCCGGCGGCCACCGCCGCCGAGGCCACCAGACCGGCCGCGAGCACCGCCCACCCGCCGACGAACGTGCAGGCCAGGATGGCCGCTGCGGCCACGGGGAGCGGCAACTGCTCCGCGAGGTCGCGCTTGAAGTGGCGGGCGTGCAGCGCCCATACCGTCAGCAGGAAGAGCGCGGAGGGGAGGGTCACCGCGGCGGCGGCCACCGTGGTCGGGACATGGGCCTTGCCCACGGCCTCCTCCACCGAGACCTCGATGCCCGCGCCGATGGCCGCCGCGGAACCGAGGATCAGATAGTGCCCGTACCCCCAGAGGAACGCTTCCCTGCTTCCGCGCAGGTAGTCATGGATCGGCACGGCGAAATAGATCCACCAGGCGGAGAAGACGATCAGCAGCCCGCCCGCGGCGATCGGCAGCAGCTCGCCGAGCGCGTCGTGCTCGTCCAGCGCCTCCTGCACCGCGATCGTGGCCGACGCGATCGATTCGCCCAGCACGATGATCGTGAACAGCCCGTACCGCTCCCCGATGTGATGCGGATGCCAGCTCGTCGGCCGGTCGCGCTCGGCGACCGCCGGAACGGTGATCTCCGCGAGCACGAGCACGACGAACACGGCGGCCCGGACCCCGACGGAGGCGTTGCCGGGCAGGAACAGCATGGCGATCCAGCCGAGCTGTACCAGCGTGATCCCGGCGGCGTACCGCAGCGCGACCCGCCGCTCGGCGCCCCGGGTGCAGTGCGCGGCGCGCAGCCACTGACTGGTCAGCGCGAGCCGCATCACCACGTACCCGGCGACGACGACCGCCCAGTCGCCCGCGTCGAAGGCGCGCGGCACCCCGGCGGCGAGGACGAGCACCCCGGTGATCTGGACCAGCGTGACGACGCGGTACAGCGTGTCGTCGGTGTCGTACGCCGAGGCGAACCAGCTGAAGTTGACCCACGCCCACCAGATCGCGAAGAAGACGGCCGCGTAGCCGCCGATCCCGGCCAGGGCGTGGCCCCCGGCGACGGCGTGGACCAGCCGCGCGCCCGCCTGGGACACCGCGACCACGAAACAGAGGTCGAAGAAGAGTTCCAGCGGCGTCGACACGCGGTGCTTCTCGGTACGGCTGCGAGCCGTCATGACAGGCATGGCAGCCAGCACACCAGACGCGCGCCACTCGGCCGGAGGGGGGACACCCCCGGACGGAGCAACGATTCACCCACCCGATCCGCAAAACGGGGGTAACCCCCATATACAGACCTATGTTGACGGGGTGACCGAGCCGTCAGACGCCTCCGCCGCCCCCGAACCCGCCCCCGCACAGGCCGACGGGCGCCGGGCCGACGCCCCGGGCACCGGCGGCACGCGCACCGGCGGACCACGCACCGCCGGACCGCGGACCGGCGCCGGTTCCCGCTCCGTCGCCGGCCGCGCGACCGCGGCCGGGGCCGCCGTCTCCGTCCTGCTGATCCTGGCCATCGTGTTCGGCAGCCGGCTGCTGGAGAACTTCGACTCCGCCCTCCTCCCGTACGCCGTCGCCACCGTCTTCCTCGCCTTCGGCGTCGCCTACCGCTACACGGTCTGGGTCTCCGCCCCCGGCGCCCGGCGGCTGTTCAAGCAGGGCTGGCGGAGCTTCTTCTCGGCGGCCAACTTCCGCAGGGCGCCCACCGCGCTGCCCCGGATGATCGCCACCTACCTCGGCTTCCAGAAGTTCCTCGGCGCCCGCTCGCACGCCCGCTGGGCCGCCCACCAGCTGATCTTCTGGGGCTGTGTCCTGGCCGCGCTGATCACCTTCCCGCTGACCTGGGGCTGGTTCACCTTCACCTCCGGCAGCGGCTCGGGCCCCGGCTACGAGATGCGGATCTGGGGGTTCAAGATCCTCGGCTTCGACTCCCTCTCCGTCCCGGGCTGGCTGATGTTCCACGGCCTGGACATCGCCGCCGTGCTCGTCATCCCCGGCGCCGCGTACTTCCTGTGGCGCCGGATGAAGGACCGCGGTGCCATCACCGGGCAGCGCTTCGGCTACGACCTGGTACCGCTGATCGCGCTCATCGTCATCTCGGTGACCGGTCTGCTGCTCACCTTCTCCTCGATCTTCCTGCACGGCGGCGGTTACCAGTTCCTGGCCGTCCTCCACATGGTGGCGGTGGTGTTCACCCTCATCTACATCCCGTTCGGGAAGTTCTTCCACATCGTCCAGCGCCCGGCCGCGGTCGGCATGCAGCTGTTCAAGTACACCTCCCGGCGGGACGAGGAGGTCCGGGGCTGCCGCCGCTGCGAGGAGCCCATCGACACCGGGCCGTACGTCGAGAACCTGCGCGGCACCATGCGCGACCTCGACCTCGGCTTCGACGAGTGGGCCGAGTACTGCCCGCGCTGCAAGCGGGTACTGCGCGGCAGCGCCTATCTCTCCCAGGTGAAGAAGGGCTTCAAGTGACCGCGGACCCGCGCCCGGCCGACCCCGGCGCCACCGTCCCCCGTACCGGCTCCGGCTTCCGTACGGCCGTACCGCTCGACCCGGCGCTCGCCCCGCCCGGCACCCGGGCCTTCCGCGACGCCGGAGGCATCCCCGCCGACCAGTGGCGCGCCGACCAGGAGGGCGAGACGCTCGTCCCCACCCACTGCTGCTTCTGCGGGGTGCAGTGCGGGATGTATCTCCGCGTCGACCACGGCGGCAAGGTCTTCGGCGTCGAACCCCGCAACCACGACATCAACCGGATGCGGCTCTGTCCCAAGGGCATCAACGCGTACCAGCAGGTCAACCACCCCGACCGGCTCACCGCCCCGCTGCTGCGCCGCTCCCGCGACGAACCGTTCCGCGAGGTCTCCTGGGACGAGGCGCTGGACTTCACCGTCTCCGAGATCAAGCGCATCCAGCACAGCTACGGGAACGACGCCTTCGGGCTCCTCGGCGGCGCCAGCCTCTTCTCCGAGAAGACCTACCTGGTCGGCAAGTTCGCCCGGGTCGCCCTCAAGTCCCGGCACGTCGACTACAACGGGCGGCTCTGCATGGTCAGCGCCGCCGGTGCCAACAAGCTGGCCTTCGGCATCGACCGGGCCGGGAACCCCTTCTCCGACATCCTGCTCACCGACTGCCTGCTGATCGCCGGCTCCAACGTCGGCGAGTGCTTCCCCGTGATGACCCAGTACGTGTGGGGAGCCCGGGACCGCGGCGCGAGCCTGATCGTGATCGACCCCCGGGAGACCGCGATCGCCCGCACCGCCGACATCCACGTCGCGCTCAGGCCCGGCACCGACTCGGCGTTCTTCAACTCCGTGCTCCACGTCGTCGTCGAGGAGGGCCTCACCGACGAGGCGTACCTCGCCGCCCACACCACCGGCTGGGCGGAGGTGAAGGCCAAGGTCGCCGAGTACCCGCCGGCCCGCGCCGCCGGGATCTGCGGCATCCCCGCCGAACAGATCGTCCAGGTCGCCCGCACCTTCGCCCGCGCGCCCAGGGCGATGGCCTGGCACGCCCGGGGCATCGAGCACCACTCGCAGGGCGTCGAGAACTGCCTCACCGTGATCAACCTCTGCGCCGCCACCGGCCAGATCGGCAGGCCCGGCGCCGGGTACGGCACCCTCACCGGCCAGGGCAACGGCCAGGGCGGCCGGGAGCACGGGCAGAAGGCCGACCTCCTCCCCGGCGGCCGCTCGATCATGAACGAGGAACACCGGCGGCAGATCTGCGAGATCTGGGGCATCGAGGAGTCCGAACTCCCGCCCGCCGGCACCTCGATGATGGAGATGGTCTGGCAGATGCAGCGCGGCGAGATCCGCGGACTGATCGGCATCTGCAACAACCCCTTCGTCTCCCTCCCCAACTACCGGGTGGTCAAGGACGGGTACGACACCATCGAGTTCCACGCCCAGTTCGACTTCTTCCTCTCCGAGACCGCCGCCAACGCCCACGTCGTCTTCCCCGTCACCACCTGGGCCGAGGACGAAGGGGTGATGGCCAACGCCGAGGCCCGGGTCGTCAAGCACAACAAGGCCCAGGACCCGCCGCCCGGCGTACGCACCGACACCTGGGTGATGTGCGAACTCGCCAGGCGGCTCGGCGCGGGCGACAAGTTCGCCTTCGCCAACTCCCGCGAGGTCTTCGACGAACTGCGGATCGCCTCCGCCGGCACCGTCAACGACTACTACGGCATCACCTACGAACGCCTGGAGGAGACCGGCGGAATCGCCTGGCCCTGCCCCACCACCGACCACCCCGGCACCCCCCGGCTCTTCGAGGACGGGAAGACCTACCACCCCGACGGCAGGATCCATCTCCAGGTCGTCGAGTGGCACGCCCCGATGGACCCGTACGACGACGAGTACCCCATGAGCCTCACCACCGGGCGGACCGTCGCGCACTTCCTCTCCGGCAACCAGACCCGGCGCCTGGGCGCCCTCGTCGAACAGACCCCGCGCCCCTGGGCCGAGCTCCACCCCTCCCACGGCTTCCGCAACGGCGAACCGGTCCGGGTCATCACCCGGCGCGGCAGCGAGGTGTTCCCGGCGCTGGTCACCGAGGCGATCCGCCCCGACACCGTCTTCGTCCCGTACCACTGGCCCGTCCCCACCGCGGCCAACGCGCTCACCATCGACGCCCTCGACCCCCGCTCCAAGATCCCCGAGTACAAGGTGTGCGCCTGCCGCATCGAGCACGCCGAGACGATCGACGAGGTCCCCGCACCCCCCGTAGCACCCGGCCACGTCGCCTATCCGGAGACCCAGGTCTCCCGCACCGACCCGCTGCCGCCCACCTCCCCGCAGGGGCGCGGCACCTCGGAGAGGAGCTGAACGCCCATGATGGGCCGAACGATCTTCATCGACCCGGGGCGCTGCATCGGCTGCCAGGCATGCGTCTCCGCCTGCCGGGAGTGCGACTCGCACCGCGGCAAATCGATGATCCACCTCGACTACACCGACGAGGGCCATTCGGTGGCCTCCCTTCCCACGGTCTGCATGCACTGCGAGGACCCCGTCGCCCCCTGCGCCGAGGTCTGCCCCGCCGACGCGATCCTGGTGACCGCCGACGGCGTGGTCCAACAGGCCGACACCACCCGCTGCATCGGCTGCGCCAACTGCGTCAACGCCTGCCCCTTCGGCGTACCGAAGATTGACCTGCGGGCGAAGCTCCAGATGAAGTGCAACCTCTGCTACGACCGCACCGCCTACGGCCTCGCCCCCATGTGCGCGACGGTCTGCCCGACCGGCGCCCTGTTCTACGGGACCGTCGAGGAACTCCAGGCCGAGCGCCCCGGCGTCCAGGTCGCCGACACCTTCACCTTCGGCCGGAGCGAGGTGCGCACCGGCGTGGCCATGGTCGTGCCCGCCGACCGGGTCCAGTGGCCGGTGCCCGGCGGCCTCCCCGTCGTCGAGATCAATGGGAAGGACGTCCGCCGATGAGCGTCACCGACCAGCCGCCGGCCGGGGACCCGCGCGAAGCCCTGCACGACCGGATCGCCGCGGACTCCCTCACCACCCGGCGCGACTACCTCCGGATCGTGACGACCGTCTCCGGCGGGCTCGCCGTCGGCGGCCTCGGCGTGGCCGCCGGAATCCTGCCGCGCCACGGCGAACTGGAGGACGCCAAGGCGCCCGCGCCGAAGCGGATCGCCGCCCAGCTCCTGCCCGGTGAGTCCCTCGCCTTCCGCTACCCGCAGGAGGAGGACCGGGCGGTCGCCGTACGGCTGGACGACGGCACCCTCGTCGGCTACTCCGCGATCTGCACCCACCTCGCCTGCGCCGTGCTGTGGCGCAAGGACCGGGGGACCGAGGGCGAGCTGTACTGCCCCTGCCACGAGGGGGTCTTCGACGCCCGGACCGGCGAGGTCACCGCCGGTCCGCCGCCCCGCCCACTGCCCAAGGTGGTGCTCGCCGAACAGCCCGACGGCAGCATCTGGGCGGTCGGCACGACGCGCTCCGGCGAGAGCGTCCAGCACGGCCTGTGCCGTCAGCTCGGCGAGAACCGTCCGGACCTCGCCTCCCGGATCGGCTGCCCGAACGTCAGGGACGGCGGCGCGGAGGCCCCCGACGCCGGCACCGCCGCCGGTCACCCGGGCAGGCCGTCATGACCGGCTCCCCGCAGCCCGGCGGCGACCGGCCCATGGGCCCGAATGCGGGGGACCAGCGGTACCCGGAGTACCACCCGGGCAGCGCCCGCCCCGAGCTGAACCGGCCCGTCCACGAGCGCTACCCGCAGATCCGGGCCACCAGCGGCTACGGCGACCCCCGGGTCCGCCACACCGGGCCCGGCCCGGGGGCCGGCACCGACCAGGAGCCCGAGCGGTCCTCGAAGCTGACGGCCCGGCTGACCCTCGCCATGACGGTGGTCATCGGCCAGCTCTGGGGGCTGACCGTCGTCATCGACTCCTGGATGGAGGGCCGCACCGGAACCGCCTGGTGGGGCGCGGGCTTCCTCTGCCTGTCGTTCCTCGTCGTCCTCGCGCTGTGGCTGATCGACCCGAAGGACCGCTGACCGCCGCCGTACCCTTGACGTATGAGTACCGCCCCCGCCCCCGGCCCGCGTGATCCGGAGCAGCAGCCGGCTCCGAAACCGAGACCGGCGCTGGTCTTCGACGATCCGCTGGACCAGCAGTCCTCGGACGATACGGACCAGGGATGGGGCGAGCGGGCCCCGGCCGGTGGCAGCGCCGCCGATCTGGCGCGCTTCCTCGACGAGAAGCCGCCCCACCACATCTGACGTTCCGCGCCGTGGTGGTCGGGTGGCGCCGCCACCCGCTCCCACGGCGCCGGGGTCACCCCGTCGGGCCGCCGCGCTGGGCGACCAGGGTGTCGCGGATCTCCTTCAGCACCTCCAGCTCGCTCACCTCCAGCGTCTCCTGGACGCCGTCCTTCGCCGCCTGCATCGCCGCCCGCCTGGCGAGGTACTTCGACATCGGCAGGATCAGCAGGAAGTAGACGACCGCGGCCGTGATCACGAAGCCGATCGCGGCACTGAGCACCGAACCCCACAGGATGCGGATGCCCTCGGTCGCCTCGCCCGTCTTCGGGTCCGTGACGCACGGACCCTTGAGGCAGGAGCTGTAGCTCTCCAGGTCCTTGGTGCCGAACGCACCGACCAGCGGATTGATGACGCCCTTGACGAACGCGTTCACGATCTGGGTGAACGCGGCGCCGATGACGACCGCGACCGCGAGATCGACGACATTGCCGCGGGTCAGGAAGGCTTTGAACCCTTCCAGCAGACCGACCTTCTTCTCCTTCACGGATGAGCCTTCCTTCGCATGTGCCGTGGACCGAGCAGACTCGGGTGAAATGTACGGCAGTAAGCGGAGAAAACGCCCCATTCCGGTGCGCGGCAAGGCGAGGTGATCGGTCGCCAGTACGAATGAAGCTCAGCACAGGGTCACCGCCAGCGGGGACGAGATGGCCGCGCCCGCCAGTGCGGTGGCCGTGGACCGGGGGACGGACAGCACGATCAGCGCGCCGTCCCGGCCGGCGTCCTCGACCGGGGGCGGCGGCACCTCGGCGACCAGCGCCCCCTTCGCCAGCACCCGCACCCCGTCGCCGTCCCCGGCGTCGCTCCCGGGCCCGCCCCGCCCCGCCGAGACCACGTCGACCCGGTCGCCGGGGCGCAGGAGGCGCACCGCCCCCGCGTCCGCGATCCGGACCGGCGCGGAGACCCGCCGCCCCGGTGGCCGGCCCCGCTCCGGCACCTCCCCGGCTCCGCTCCCCGCCCCGTACGCGGCCGCGCCGCCCGGCGCCGTACCGCCCCCGCCCGGCACCGTGACGCCGAGCACGGCGGCCGTCAGGGCCAGCCCGGCGGCCAGCGCCCGACGCTGCCGCCACAGGGCCTGCCGCAACCGGCGCCCTCCGCCTCCGCGCACCCGTAACGGCTCGAAGGCGGGCACCTCACGCGTGGGCGGTACCGAGGAAGGAGCGGGTCGCGCGAAGGAGAAAGCGGCCGGAGTCGCGGCCGGGGCGGTCGACGGCGAGGCGGAAGGAGGGGCGGTCGGCGGCAGCGGGGCAGGGGGAGGGGCGGAAGGAAACACGGTGGGCACCACCTGTCGTGAGGAGATCCGGGCGGACTCCCCTCACGATCCACCGTCCGCGCGATCCCCGCCGGAGGCTGTGGACGCTCCCGGGATTGTGGACAACTCCGTCACCCACGCACGCCCCGACAGCCACCCGGACCACTCGGCCCACCCAGCCCATCCCGGACCACTCGGCCCACCTGGGTCACCCGGATCATCTGGACCCCCGGATCACGGCAGCTCGAACCCCGGCTCCATGCCGTCCAGCGCGTGCGAGCACGGGCAGTCCCGGTCCGCCTCCGCGGGCAGCGCGGCGACCACGTCGAAGAGCACCGAACGCAGCCGGTCCACATTGGCCGCGAACACCTCCAGCACCTCCGCGTGCGAAACGCCCTCACCGGCCTCCGCGCCCGCGTCCAGGTCCGTCACCAGGGTCGTCGTCGTGTAGCAGAGCCCCAGCTCACGGGCGAGGACGGCCTCCGGGTGACCGGTCATCCCGACCACCGACCAACCCATCGCCGCATGCCAGCGCGACTCCGCCCGGGTCGAGAAGCGCGGGCCCTCGACGACCACCAGCGTCCCGCCGTCCACCGGCTCCCAGCCCTTCGCCCGCGCCGCCGCCAGCGCGGCCCGCCGCCCCTCGGGGCAGTACGGGTCGGCGAAGCCCAGGTGCAGCACGTTCGGCCGCACGCCGTCGGCGCGGGGCTCCCCGTCGTAGAAGGTCTGCGTCCGGCTCTTGGTGCGGTCCACCATCTGGTCCGGGACGAGCAGCGTGCCCGGTCCGTACTCCGGGCGCAGGCCGCCCACCGCGCACGGGCCGAGCACCTGGCGCACCCCCACGGAGCGCAGGGCCCACAGGTTGGCCCGGTAGTTGATCCGGTGCGGCGGGAGATGGTGGCCGCGGCCGTGACGGGGGAGGAAGGCGACCCGGCGGCCGCCGACCTCGCCGAGGAAGAGGGAGTCGCTCGGTCGCCCGTACGGGGTGTCCACCTGGACCTCCGTCACGTCCTCCAGGAAGGAGTACAGGCCCGAACCGCCAATGACACCGATCTCTGCGTTCGCCATGCGATCACACTAACGGCGCCGGAAACGCGGGAAGCCCCGGCCGGACGAACCGGCGGGGCTTCCCGGGAAAGAGTGTGGAGCGCGCTGCTCAGGCGGCCGACGTACCGCTCGTCGAGGACGACGAGGACGCGGTGGACGTCGACGCCGAGGAAGAGGACGAGGCGGAAGAGGAGGACGACGAACCGGAGTCGGACGACGTCGAACCGGAACCGGACGTCTTCGTCGACGACGAGGCCGGCGTGCTGCTCGACGAGGAGCCGCGGCTGTCGTTCCGGTAGAAACCGGAACCCTTGAAGACGATGCCGACCGCCGAGAACACCTTCTTCAGGCGTCCGTCGCAGTTCGGGCACACGGTAAGGGCGTCATCGGTGAACTTCTGCACCGCCTCGAGGCCCTCGCCACATTCGGTGCACTGGTACTGATAGGTCGGCACTTGCTCCTCCTGGCACTCTGACTCAATGAGTGCTAACGACGCTCCATACTGACGTATTCCGCTGCATCAGTCCACCGTGACCGGTTCCCGGTGACCGACGCCACGTGCCACGGTCCGCTCCTTCCCGGCCGGAATCAGCCGGGAACGCAGCCCCACCAGGGTGAACAGCGCCAGGACCGTACCGACCAGCGGCACCAGGAATCCGGTGCTCGCCCCGTGGGCGTCCGCGAGCCGCCCGGCCACCGTCACCGCGGCCGCCTGGCCGAGCGCCACCGAGCCCGTGAGCCAGGTGAACGCCTCGGTCCGGGCGGACCCCGGCACCAGCGACTCGACCAGCGTGTACCCGCTGATCAGGGCCGGGGCGATGGAGAGCCCCACCAGCAGACCGAGACCGGCCAGCAGCGGCACCGAGTGCACCGCCCACAGCCCGGACGCGGTCAGGGCCAGTGCCGTGTACCCGGCGATCAGCCGGCGGCGCGGGCCGCTCTTCCAGGCGATGGCGCCGCAGGCGATCCCGGCGAGCATGTTGCCCGCCGCGAAGACCCCGTACAGCAGTCCGTTGGCCCCGGGACGGCCGATCTCCTCGGCGAAGGCGGTCAGCGAGACCTGCATCCCGCCGAAGACCGCGCCGATGCCGAGGAAGGCCACCGCGAGCACCCGTACGCCCGGTACGGACAGGGCGGAGGCGTGCCGCTCGGCGGGGCCGCCGGTGGTGGCGCGCACCGCCGGCTGGGTGCGGTGCTGCGCGGCGAAGAGCAGCCCGCCCAGCAGGGTCAGCGCGGCCTCGGTGATCAGCCCGGCCGCCGGGTGCACCCCGGTGCACAGCGCGGTGGCCAGCACCGGGCCGATGACGAAGGTGAACTCGTCCGTCACGGACTCGAAGGCCGCGGCGGTGGGCAGCAGCGGTGAGGCCGCGCGCCCCGGAGCCGCCCCCAGCAGCGCCGCCCAGCGGGCCCGCACCATGGGGCCGACCTGCGGAACGGACGCGCCCGTGGGCACGGCCGCCAGGAACAGGGCCCACAGCGGCGCACCCGCCAGCGCCAGCGCGGTCAGCGCCGAGACCGACGCCGCGTGCGCCACGACGCCGGGCAGCAGCACGGCGCGCTGCCCGAACCGGTCGGCGAGCTTGCCGGTCTGCGGCGCGAACAGCGCCATGGAGACACCCGTGACGGCGGCGACGGCGCCCGCGCTGCCGTACGAGCCGGTGGTGTGCTGGACCAGGAGCACGATGCCGATGGTCAGCATCGCGAAGGGCTGCCGTGCGGCGAAGCCGGGGAGAAGGAAGGTCCACGCACCGGGGGTGCGCAGCAACTGCCCGTATCCGGGGCGGTCGGTGACCGTGGACGCCACGGTCCATGCCTTTCTGCCGCCTGGTGGCCGGGCATCCGCCGGTCGTCGGCACGGGGCGCCGACGGGCTCGTACGGGTGCTGCCGAGAGCTGTCCTCTTCGCGCGGAACTGCGGTAGATGCCGGGCGCTCAGCAGAGGCGGAGGACGCCACGACCGCCATACGGTCGCGCCAGCTCTGCGTCAGGCAGAGTTGGTCGTTCGGGTTGGTCGATCGGGCCGGCCGACCCCGTACCGGGGACGGACAGCTTCCTTGATGGTACAGGCAGGGGCCCTTGTGAACCTGTGAATGTGCGTGTGGGCCCCTGCCTGGACCGAGGACTCAGACGCCCCGGTGCTGTACCTTCGGCGGCCCGCCGGTTCCCAGCCAGCCCGCGAGCTTGCCGCCCTCGCCGACCGCGCGCAGTCGTTCCTCCGCCGCGTCGCGCACCGGATCGGTGGCGACCACCAGCAGCTCGTCGCCGTGGCGCAGGACCGTGGACGGGGCGGGCACGAAGCTCTTCCCGTCCCGCACCACGAGGGTGACGGCGGCCCCGGACGGCAGTCGCAGCTCGCCGACCTCCACGCCGTGCATCTTCGACCGGCCGGGGATCGCCACGGAGAGCAGATGGCCGCGCAGCCGCTCCAGCGGCGCCGACTCGATGCCCAGGTCGGCGGTCTCGCCCGGATCGTCGGCGATCCTCAGGGCCTTCGCCAGCCAGGGCAGGGTCGGCCCCTGGATGAGGGTGTAGACGATGACGAGGACGAAGACGATGTTGAAGATCCGGGTGGAGCCCTCGACGCCGGAGACCATCGGGATGGTCGCCAGGATGATCGGCACGGCGCCGCGCAGCCCGGCCCAGGACATCAGCGCCTTCTCCTGCCAGGGCAGCTTGAACGGTGCCAGCGAGACGAAGACCTCCAGCGGGCGCGCGACCACGGTCAGCACCAGGCCCACGATGACCGCGGGCCAGAAGTCGTCGAGCAGGTCGTGCGGGGTGACCAGGAGGCCGAGCAGGACGAACATCCCGATCTGGGCCAGCCAGCCGAGCCCGTCCGCGAAGCCGCGGGTGGCCGGCCAGTGCGGCAGCTTGGCGTTGCCGAGGATCATCGAGGCCAGGTAGACGGCGAGGAAGCCGCTGCCGTGGACCATCGCGCCCGCCGCGTACGCGGAGATGGCGATGGCCATCACGGCGATCGGGTAGAGACCGGAGGCGGGGAGCGCCACATGGCGCAGCCCGTACGAGCCGAGCCAGCCGACGGCGATGCCCACGGCCGCGCCGATGGCGAGCTCCAGGGCTATCTCGCCGATCAGGACGTACCAGCTGTCCACCGGGCCCCGGGTGGAGAAGGCGACGACCAGGATGACGACGGGGGCGTCGTTGAAGCCGGACTCCGCCTCCAGGACGCCGGTGACCCGGGCGGGCAGCGGCACCTTGCGGAGCACGGAGAAGACCGCCGCCGCGTCCGTCGACGAGACGACCGCGCCGATGATCAGGGCCTGCCGCCACTCCAGGCCGACCAGGTAGTGGGCCGCGGCCGCCGTGACGCCGACGCTGATCGCGACGCCGACCAGGGAGAGCATCGCCGCGGCGGGCAGCGCCGGGCGGATCTCCTTCCACTTCGTGCCCAGGCCGCCCTCGGCGAGGATCACGACCAGGGCGGCGTAGCCGATGACCTGGGTCAGCTCCGCGTTGTTGAACGAGACGTCGAAGAAGCCGTCCTGCCCCAGCGCGATCCCGATGCCCAGGTAGAGCAGCAGGCTGGGGAGCCCGCTGCGGGACGAGACGCGTACCGCCGCCACCGCGACGAGCAGGACGAGCGAGCAGACGAGCAGGAGTTCGTTGAGCGTGTGGACAGACAGTGGCCGTTCCTTTCCCCGCGTGCGCCTGCCGAGTCGGTCGATCCCCCGGTATCGATCTTCGGCATCGGCCATCTGCGGCCGGTACTTCGTTACCTTACCTAATCTTTAACGCTTTCTTGACGGGTTCAGGCATCCGTACGATCGCTCCGTCGTACGAGTCATCCGCATACCGCGTCGGAGCCTCCCCGGCGCTGCGCCTATGGTTGCTCCTGCACTCCCAGGACCACCTGCCCCTCGAAGGACAGCGATGCCCGCCAATACCACCGCCTCTTCCGACGCCCCCGGCGCTGCCGGTGCGAAGACCGGCCGGAAGAAGGGGCGACGTGCCCGCCTGATCGTCATCGTTCTGGTGCTGGCGCTTGTCGCGGGTATCGGATACGGGGCGTTCTGGTCCGTATCGACCGTGCGGGCCTCGTACCCGCAGACGACCGGCTCGGTCAAGCTCGACGGCCTCGACGCGAACGTCGACGTCAAGCGCGACAGTTACGGCATCCCGCAGCTGTACGCGGACACCGACGCCGACCTCTTCCGCGCCCAGGGCTACGTCCAGGCGCAGGACCGCTTCTGGGAGATGGACGTCCGCCGCCACATGACGGCCGGACGGCTCTCCGAGATGTTCGGCTCCGACCAGGTCGAGACCGACGCCTTCCTGCGCACGCTGGGGTGGCGCAAGGTCGCGCAGGAGGAGTACGACAAGGTCCTGTCCGAGGACACCAAGAAGAACCTCCAGGCGTACGCGGAGGGCGTGAACGCCTACCTCAAGGGGCGTGACGGCAAGGACATCTCCGTCGAGTACGCGGCCCTCGGCTTCACCAACGACTACAAGCCCTCCGAGTGGACCCCGGTCGACTCGGTCGCCTGGCTCAAGGCCATGGCCTGGGACCTGCGCGGCAACATGCAGGACGAGATCGACCGCTCGCTGATGACCAGCAGGCTCGACGCGAAGCAGATCAAGTCCCTGTACCCGGAGTACCCGTACAAGGAGCACCGGCCGATCGTCGAGCAGGGCGCCGTCTCCCCGGTCACCGGGAAGTACGACCCGGAGGCGAAGCCGTCCGACGCCCTCGGCACCGGTACCGGCACCGTCCAGGGCGCCACCGAGGGGCTCAACACCCAGCTCGCCTCGCTCTCCGACACCCTCGACCAGGTCCCGGCGCTGCTCGGCCCGAACGGCAACGGCATCGGCTCCAACTCCTGGGTGGTCTCCGGCAAGTACACGACCACCGACAAGCCGCTGCTGGCCAACGACCCGCACCTGGCGCCGCAACTGCCCTCGCTCTGGTACCAGATGGGCCTGCACTGCCGCGAGATCTCGGCGAAGTGCCAGTACGACACCGCCGGCTACACCTTCTCCGGCATGCCCGGCGTGATCATCGGCCACAACCAGGACATCGCCTGGGGCTTCACCAACCTGGGCGCCGACGTCACCGACCTCTTCCTGGAGAAGGTCTCCGGCAAGGGCTACCTCTACGACGGCAGGACCAAGCCCTTCACCACCCGTGAGGAGACCATCAAGGTCGCGGGCGGCAAGGACCGGACGATCACCGTCCGCGAGACCAACAACGGCCCGCTGGTCTCCGACCGCAGCGGCGAGCTGGAGACGGTCGGCCAGAAGGCCCCCGTCACCGACGGGGCCCCGGACCGCGCCGAGGGCTACGCGATCGCCCTGAAGTGGACCGCGCTCCAGCCCGGCCACTCCATGGACGCCGTCTTCGAGCTCAACCGGGCCAAGGACTTCACCACCTTCCGCAAGGCGGCCGCGCACTTCGAGGTCCCCTCGCAGAACCTGATCTACGCCGACACCAAGGGCAACATCGGCTACCAGGCGCCCGGCACGATCCCGGTGCGCCTCAAGGGCGACGGCACGATGCCCAGCCCCGGCTGGACCTCGGAGTACGGCTGGGAGAAGGATCCGATCCCGTTCGACCAGCTGCCCTACGAGTACAACCCGGAGCGCGGCTACATCGTCACGGCCAACCAGGCCGTCGTCGACGAGAAGAACTACTCCCCCCTGCTGACCAAGGACTGGGGCTACGGCACCCGCAGCCAGCGGATCAACGACCTGATCGAGTCGAAGATCAAGGACGGCGGGAAGATCTCCACCGAGGACATGCAGAAGATGCAGATGGACAACAACAGCGCGATCGCCGCGCTGCTGGTGCCCGAGCTGCTGAAGATCAACATCTCGGACAAGAGCGTCCGCGAGGCGCAGAAGCTCCTGGAGGGCTGGGACTACACCCAGGAGCCCGACTCGGCGGCGGCCGCGTACTTCAACGCGGTCTGGCGCAACGTCCTCAAGCTGGCCTTCGGCAACAAGCTGCCCAAGGAGCTGCGGGTCAAGGGCGAGTGCCTCAACGTGCGCCGGGCCGACGCCTCCGGTCCGGTCGACGAGCAGAACAAGCTGGTGCGCGAGTGCGGCATGCGCGACGCGGACTCGGCCCAGCCCGACGGCGGCGACCGCTGGTACCAGGTGGTCACCGAGCTGATGGACGACCAGGACAACGACTGGTGGAAGACGGCGGGCAACCGCCGCGACGAGCCGACCGAGAACCGCGACCAGCTCTTCGCGCGCGCCATGAAGGACGCCCGCTGGGAGCTGACGGCCAAGCTCGGCAAGGACATCACCACCTGGAACTGGGGTCGGCTGCACCAGCTGACGCTGAAGAACCAGACCCTCGGCACCGCCGGCCCCGACCTGCTCCAGCGGGCCCTCAACCGCGGCCCGTGGAACCTGGGCGGCGGCGAGGCCGCGGTGAACGCCACCGGCTGGAACGCGGCGGGCGGCTACGAGGTCGTCTGGGTGCCGTCGATGCGGATGGTGGTCAACGTGGGCGACTGGGACAAGTCCCGCTGGATCAACCTGACCGGCGCCTCCGGGCACGCGTTCAACGCGCACTACACCGATCAGACCGACAAGTGGGTCAACGGCGAACTGCTCGACTGGTCCTTCGGCACCAACGCCGTCGCCCGGTCGACGACCGACACCCTGACCCTCAAGCCATGACCCGCTGAGGTCAGCGGCCCGTCCGACGGGCCGCGGCCGGTGTCACCACCACGTCGACGGGGTGGTCGTGCGGTTCCTCCGGGACCCGCGCGACCACCTCGTTCTCGTACAGCAGGACGATCAGGGCGGGGTGCGCCCCGGCCGCCGCGAGGCGGGCCAGCACCCGGTCGTAGCTGCCGCCGCCCCGGCCCAGCCGCATGCCGCGCGCGTCGGCGGCCAGTCCGGGCAGCAGCACCGCGTCGGCCTCCAGCACCGCCCCGGGGCCGAGGCGGGGGCCGTCCGGCTCCAGCAGTCCCCGGCCCGCCCGGACGAGCCGGCCGGCCCCCTCGTACGGGGCCCAGTCCAGGTCGTTGTCGGGGAGGAGGACCGGCAGCAGCACCCGGACGCCGTGCTCGCGCAGCGCGTCCAGCAGCACCCGGGTGCCCGGCTCGGTGCCCACCGAGACGTACGCGGCGACGGTGCGGGCCCCGGACAGCTCCGGCAGCGCCCGTGCCCGCCGGGACAGAACCGCCGCGGCGTTCTCCACGTCTTCCCCGGTCAGAAGGCGTCGCGCGGCCAGCAGTTCACGCCGCAGCCGGGCTTTTCGGTCCATCTCGGTGTTCAACCGGCACCCCTGATCTCCCCATGTGCATATAGGCGTACAAAGTTAACCGAAACCTCATCTTCCTCACATACGTACCGGTTATCGTTCTGCGCATGACTCAGTCGCACCCCAGGATCAGCAAGGCGGTCATCCCGGCCGCCGGGCTCGGGACCCGCTTCCTGCCCGCCACCAAGGCCACTCCCAAGGAGATGCTGCCTGTGGTCGACAAGCCCGCGATCCAGTACGTCGTCGAGGAGGCCGTGACCGCCGGCCTCTCCGACGTGCTGATGATCACCGGACGGAACAAGCGTCCGCTGGAGGACCACTTCGACCGCAACTACGAGCTGGAGTCCGCGCTCACCCGGAAGGGAGACGCCGAACGGCTCAAGAAGGTCCAGGAGTCGAGCGACCTGGCCACCATGCACTACGTCCGTCAGGGTGACCCGCGCGGTCTCGGCCACGCCGTCCTCTGCGCCGAGCCGCACGTGGGCGACCAGCCGTTCGCGGTCCTCCTCGGCGACGACCTGATCGACCCGCGCGACCCGCTGCTCTCCCGCATGGTCGAGATCCAGGAGCGCGAGGGCGGCAGCGTCATCGCCCTGATGGAGGTCGCGCCGACCCAGATCCACCAGTACGGCTGTGCGGCGGTCGAACCCACCGCCGAGGGCGACGTGGTGCGGATCACCGGACTGGTCGAGAAGCCCGAGCCCGCCGAGGCGCCCAGCAACCTCGCCATCATCGGCCGCTACGTCCTGGACCCGGCCGTCTTCGGCATACTGCGCCGGACCGGACCGGGCCGCGGCGGCGAGATCCAGCTGACCGACGCGCTCCAGCTCCTGGCCGAGGACGAGTCGGCCGGCGGCCCCGTGCACGGCGTCGTCTTCAAGGGCCGCCGCTATGACACCGGCGACCGTAGCGATTACCTCCGTGCCATTGTCAGACTCGCGTGCGAACGTGAAGATCTGGGTCCGGACTTCCGGACCTGGCTCCGCAGTTACGTCACCGAGGAGATGTAGCACCTTGAGCAGCACGATGTGGTCGGTGGAAGAGCACCTGAAGGACATTCTCGAAGCGGTGCGCCCGCTCGAACCCATCGAGCTGCAACTGCACGACGCCCAGGGCTGCGTCCTCGTCGAGGACGTCATGGTGGAGATCGCCCTGCCGCCCTTCGACAACAGCTCGATGGACGGGTACGCGGTCCGCGCCGCCGACGTCGCGGGCGCCGACGAGGAGTTCCCCGCGGTGCTCACCGTCGTCGGGGACGTCGCGGCGGGCAGCGAGGGACTGGCCGACGGCCGCGAGGTCGGCCCGGGGGAGGCCGCCCGGATCATGACCGGCGCCCCGCTCCCGGCCGGTGCCGACGCGGTGGTCCCGGTCGAGTGGACCGACGGGGGGACGGGCGAGGGCCCCGCCACCACGATGCGGGCCCACAGCGTGGACCCGGGGGCGGCGGGCGGCGAGGTGCGGGTGCACCGGCCGGCCGAGGCCGGAGCCCACATCCGCCGCCGGGGCAGCGACGTGAAGCCGGGCGATCCGGCGCTGGCCGAGGGGTCGGTGCTCGGTCCGCCGCAGATCGGCCTGCTCGCCGCGATCGGCCGCTCGACGGTGAAGGTGCTGCCCCGGCCCAGGGTCGTCGTCGTCTCCACCGGCAGCGAGCTGGCGCAGCCCGGCGAGGAGCTGACCGGCGGCCGGATCTACGATTCGAACAGCTTCGCGCTCACGGCCGCCGCCAAGGACGCCGGGGCGCTCGCGTACCGGGTCGGAGCCGTCACCGACGACGCCGAGACGCTCCGCGCCACCATCGAGGACCAGCTGATCCGCGCCGACGTCGTCGTCACCACCGGCGGCGTCAGCGTCGGCGCCTACGACGTCGTCAAGGAGGCCCTCGCCTCGGTCGGCGACGAGGACGAGGAGGGCAGCGGCATCGACTTCCGCACCCTCGCCATGCAGCCCGGCAAGCCGCAGGGCTTCGGCTCGATCGGCCCGGAGCACACCCCGCTGCTCGCGCTGCCCGGCAACCCGGTCTCCGCGTACATCTCGTTCGAACTGTTCGTCCGGCCCGTGATCCGTACGCTGATGGGCTTGCCCGACGTCCACCGCCCCACCGTCCGGGCCGCCCTGACGAGCGAGAAGGCGCTCACCTCGCCGTCCGGCAGACGCCAGTTCCTGCGCGGGACGTACGACGCGGAGGCCGGCACGGTCACCCCCGTCGGCGGCTCCGGATCGCATCTGGTCGCCGCGCTCGCCCACGCCGACGCGCTGATCGTGCTCCCCGAGGACACCACCTCGGCCGAGCCCGGAACGGACGTCGAGGTGGTCCTGCTCCGCTGATTCCCGGGCGGTGGCGGTACGGTGTCTGCCGCTGTGCCGTCCCGGGGACACCCCCGGGCCCCGCAGACCCGCGCCCCGGCGCGGGCCGCGCGGGAACCGGCGCCCTACCGCGAGGCGGAGTGAGTTGAGTACGCAGAACAGCCTGACGCACATCGACGACGCGGGCGCGGCCCGGATGGTCGACGTGTCGGCGAAGGCCGTCACGGCGCGGGTCGCCCGCGCGAGCGGACGGGTCCTCGTCTCGCCGCGCGTCGTCGAGCTGCTCCGCGGCGAGGGCGTCCCCAAGGGCGACGCGCTCGCCACCGCCCGGATCGCCGGGATCATGGGTGCCAAGCGCACCCCCGACCTGATCCCGCTCTGCCACCCGCTGGCCGTCTCCGGGGTCACCGTCGACCTCTCCGTGGCCGACGACGCGGTGGAGATCACGGCCACCGTGAAGACCACCGACCGCACCGGCGTCGAGATGGAGGCCCTGACGGCGGTCTCGGTCGCCGCGCTCACGGTGATCGACATGGTCAAGGCGGTCGACAAGGCCGCGGTGATCACCGACGTACGGGTCGAGTCGAAGTCGGGCGGCAAGTCCGGCGACTACCACCGCCCCGGGGCGGACGGGACGGACGGGACCGCCGGGGTTGCCGGGACTGCTGGGGCCGCCAGGACTTCTGGGACTTCCGGGACGGACGCGTGACCGGGGACGGCGGAGGCCCCGCCACCCCGTACACCGCCCTGGTCGTCACCGCCTCCAACCGCGCCGCCGCCGGGGTCTACGAGGACCGGGGCGGCCCGCTGATCGCCGAGGCGCTCACCGCGCTCGGCCTCGCCGTCGACGGCCCCCGGGTCGTCCCCGACGGCGACCCCGTCGAGCGGGCCCTGCGCGAGGGCGTCGCCGCCGGGTACGACGTCATCGTCACCACCGGCGGCACGGGCATCTCGCCCACCGACCGCACCCCCGAGGCCACCCGCCGCGTCCTGGACCGCGAGATCCCCGGCATCCCCGAGGCGATCCGCGCCGAGGGCCGCGACAAGGTCCCCACCGCCGCGCTCTCCCGGGGCCTCGCCGGCACCGCGGACCGCACCCTCATCGTGAACCTGCCGGGCTCCACCGGCGGGGTGCGCGACGGTCTCGCCGTCCTCACCCGTCTCCTGGTGCACGCCGTCGACCAACTGCGCGGTGGCGACCACCCCCGACCGGGGAGCTCGATCTGAACGTCTCGACCTGGCCGGTCGTCCTCAGCGACGGAGACATCGTGCTCCGGCCGATCAAACTGCGTGACCAGCGCGTCTGGCGCGAGGTCAACCGGCGCAACCGCGACTGGCTGCGCCCCTGGGAGGCGACCGTGCCGCCGCCCGCCCCGGGCGGCCCGCTGATCCAGCGGCCCACGTACCGTCAGATGGTCCGCCATCTGCGGAGCGAGGCCAACGCGGGCCGGATGCTGCCCTTCGCCATCGAGTACCGGGGCCGGCTCGTCGGCCAGCTGACGGTTGCCGGGATCACCTGGGGCTCGATGTGCTCGGGCCACGTCGGCTACTGGGTCGACCAGGACGTGGCCGGCCGAGGGGTGATGCCGACCGCCGTCGCCCTCGCCGTCGACCACTGCTTCCGCACGGTCGGACTGCACCGCGTCGAGGTGTGCATCCGGCCGGAGAACGGGCCGAGCAGAAGAGTCGTGGAGAAACTGGGATTCCGCTCGGAGGGGCTGCGCCCGCGCTATCTCCACATCGACGGCGACTGGCGCGACCACCTGATCTACGCGCTCACCGCGGAGGAGGTGCCGGACGGGATGCTCCGGCGCTGGCACCGGACCCGACCTGCGGTTCCGCAAACACCGCGTGAAATCAAATAGGTGTTCGATATTTCTCCTTCGTTCGAGCGACACCGCAGGGGCAAACGTCCAGGAACGATCCGAACAAACACAAAAAACGTTTGTGATATCACCCGGATCGTGCGACACACCGGCCCAATTGGCGGATCCCCCCGCGCAAACCCCTCTACGGTGTGAGACGTGAGCAGCAGCGGCCTCATCTACGCAGTCATCGTCGGGGCCTGGGCCGCCTACTTGGTGCCGATGTGGCTCCGCAGGCAGGACGAGCTCAACGAAGCCCGTCCGACGGAACGCTTCAGCACGGCCATCCGGCTGCTGTCCGGACGGGCGGCGATGGAGCGCCGGTACGCCAAGGACCTGCGGGGACGCACGGCCGAGGAGCCCGGGCCCGACGAAGCAGACCCGGACGTCGCCACGGACCGACTGGATTCCGTGGACGTCCGGGCCTTCGCCGCGCCCGAGACGCGCACCGGCAACCGGGCGCACGACCCGGCCCAGGCACCGGCACCGGTCCCGGCCCAGGCGTCGGCCCCGTCCCAGGCGCCGGGCCAGGCGGGGGCCCAGCCCCGGGCGCAGGCCCCCGCGAGACGCGCCCGTCCCCGCCCGGGCGGCGGCGGCACGGAAGCCGAGCGCGCCCGCCGCGCCCAGCGCCTCCAGGTCCTCGCGCGGCGTCGGCGCACCACCGTCGTCCTCTTCCTGGCCTTCACCCTCGGCGCGGTCGTCGCCGCGGTCGGCGGCATCCACTTCCTGTGGGCCCCCGCGGTCCCGGCGGTGCTGCTGAGCTCGTACATCGTGCATCTGCGGGCCCAGGAGCGGCACCGGTTCGCCTTCACCATGGACCGGCGCCGGGCCGAGGTGGCCGCGCAGCACCTGCGCGAGAACCGCACCCGCAGGCACCAGCCGCCCGGTCCGTCCGCCGTCGAGCCCGAGGAGGAGCCCGAGGCGCGCCACCCCGAGCCGGAGCCCGCGCCCGAAGTCTCCCCGCAGGAGGCCGGCCGCCGCGCCCTGGTCGAGCAGACGGACCACGCGGAGTGGGTCGACCAGCAGCGCGAGCGCGGCCCGGTCCAGGGCGACAGCTGGGAGCCGGTCCCGGTCCCGCTGCCGACGTACGTCACCGCCCCGGTCGCCCCGCGTGCCACCGGCGGCGTCGAGGTCGGCGACCCGGAGACCTGGAGCGCCGCCCGTTCCAGCTCCGCCGAGCCGAGCCAGACGGGCACCTCGCACCCCGTGGAGCCCCCCGCCGACCAGGCCCCCCGCCGCCGCCCGGCCCAGTCCCGCCGCACCCGCGACCGGGGCCGGACCCCGCTCTTCGACCAGTACGAGGACGGCGAACGCCCACGGGCCGCCAACGAGTGAGTCGCCTCGGCTGACCAGCGCGGACCGGATTTTTGTACATCGCGCAGGGGGTGCTAGAGTTTCACTCGTTGCAAGGGCCTGTGGCGCAGTCTGGTAGCGCACCTCGTTCGCATCGAGGGGGTCTGGGGTTCAAATCCCCACAGGTCCACCGCACATACGGATCCCGTCCGATCGGAAGATCGGGCGGGATTTCGTGTTTCCCGGGCGTGGTGCGGCGCGCCGCAGGGATCAAGAGGGGCCTGCGGCGCGCCGGGACAGGGGCTACCGCGATGGTGCGGGGGCTTTTGTGAGGGTGTGGGCGGTGGTCGTGATGTCGGTGAGCAGGGTGTCGATGTCGTCGTCGGTCGTCGTCGGGTTGAGGAAGACCAGCTTGAGGTGGACCTGGGGAGTGCCGTCCGGGCCGGGGATCTTCGTGCGGGCGAGCAGGGCGCGGCCGTCCGTCATGAGGGTGCGGCGGATCGCCGCGTTCCAGGCGTTCTCGTCGGCCACCGGGGTCCCGCCGGCGGCTACGCAGCGGAAGACCACCGTGCTGAGCAGCGGGTCCGCGACCAGCTCCAGGCCCTCGGTGGCGGCGATCCGGCTCGCGGCGTAGCGGGCCCGGGCGTGGCAGGCGTCCACCCACTCGCCCATGCCCGCGCGGCCGACGGTGAGGAGGGTGGCGGCCATCTTGAGGGCGTCGGAGCGGCGGGTGGTCTGGAGGGACGTGCCGAGCAGGGCGCTGAAGCCGTGGGCCTCGTCGTCGGACGGGTTGAGGTAGACGGCCTGCTCGTCGAGGCACTCCATGTGCTGCCGGTCCCGCACCACGATCACGCTCGAAGAGGCCGGGACCCAGCCGAACTTGTGCAGGTCGAAGGCGACCGAGTCGGCCCGGTCGAGTCCGTCGAGGAGCGGGGCCAGGTGCTGCGAGAAGAGGGCGCCGATGCCGTACGCGGCGTCCACGTGCAGCCAGATCCCGTACTCGGCGGCCAGGTCGGCCAGTTCGGGCAGCGGGTCGAAGGAGCCGTGATCGGTGGTGCCGGCCGTGGCGACGATGGCGACGGGGACCTCGTCGGCGTAGAGGCCCTCGACGATCCGGCGGGCCTCGTCGGCCAGCATCCGGCCCCGGTCGTCCACCGGCACCTTCACCACGGCGGAGCGGCCGAGCCCCAGGAATCCGGCGGCCCGCGCCACCGAGAAGTGGGCGGCCGCGGAGCACAGGATCCGCGGCCGCACCGGGCGGCCCGCGAGCCCCGTCTCCGACACCGCGCCGGCGGAACCCAGAGCCCGTTCCCGGCCGAACAGCAGCCCCATCAGGTTGGAGATGGAGCCGCCGGGGGTGAGGGTGCCGCCCGCCTCCGGGCCGAAGCCGACCCAGGAGGCCATCTCCGCGATCAGCCGCCGCTCCAGTTCGAGCGCGAAGGGGCCGCTCTCCCAGGCGTGCAGCGACTGGTTGAGCGTGGCGGCGAGCAGTTCGGCGGCGGCGGAGGCGGCCGTCGGCGCGCACTGCATACGGGCCACGGCCGACGGGTGGGTGAGATCGACGGACCAGCGCGCGTACGCCTCGAAGAGCGCCGTCACCCGCTCGGCACCGGGCTCCTCGGCGAGGAAGCTCCCGCCGTCCAGCGCCTCGGACACCGCGGCCACCGCCGCCTCGGGGCCCCCGGGCGCGACCGGGCCGCCGCGCTTGAGGGCGGCGTCGCCGAGGGCGCCGAGTGCCGTGTCGAGAAGGCTCCTGAGCTGCTCCAGGCCCTCGGGACGGCCCGCGAGGGCCGCGTTGCTGCCGGTGGAGATCATGACGTGTGGCTTCCTTCGGTGGGGGTGGGAGGAGCGGGCGGGGTCTGCCGGGCGGCGGAGGATCTGCGGGTGCCCCGGATGACGCCGATCGAGGCCGCGACGACCGCGACCAGACCCGCCGCCTGGGCCGGGGAGAGGGTCTCCCGCAGCACGGCGAGCGCGACCAGGGCGCCGATCGCCGGTTCGAGGCTGAGCAGCACCCCGAAGACGGTGGCGGAGACCCGGCGCAGGGTCTCCATCTCGCAGGTGTACGGGACGAGCGAGGACAGCATCGCCACGCCGAAGCCGAAGGCCAGGACCTCGGGCCGGGCGAGCGCGCCGGCGCCCTCGGCCAGACCGGCCGGCAGGGAGCACAGCGTGCCGAAGGCCATGGCGAGCGCGAGCCCGCCGCCGCCCGGCAGCACCGCCCCGACCCGGGCCGACAGCGGTACGTACGAGCCCCAGAAGACGGCGCAGGCCAGCGCGATCAGCAGACCGGTCAGGCCCGCCGCACCGCCCTGCCAGCCGAGGAGCGCGATGCCGAGGGCCGCGAGCACGATCCACAGCCGGTCCGCCGCCCGGCGCGAGGACAGCCCGGCGACCGCGAGCGGGCCCGCCATGCCGACGGTCAGCGCCACACCGACCGGCATCCGGGCCATGGCCAGGTAGAAGCAGATGTTCATCCCCGCGATGGCCACGCCGAGCGCCGCCACGGCACCCGCCGTACGCCGGTCCAGGCGGACCGAGGGGCGCCACCACAGCAGCAGCACGAGCGCCGCGAAGCCGAGCCGCATCAGGGTGATCGTCGCCGGGCCGACGGTGCCGAAGAGCTGCTTGGCGAAGGCCGCGCCCAGCTGGGTGCTGACCATGCCGACGAGCATCAGCGCCGGGGCCGGGACCACGCCGATGCCCTTCCGGCCCGTGGCGGCGGCCGTCGTGGTGCCCGTGGCCGGGCGTGCCGGCGCGCCCGTTCGGATGTCGACACTCATGGCGTCAGCAGCACCTTGCCGGTGGTGCCCCGGCCTTCGAGCAACTCGTGCGCCCGCGCCGCCTCGGCCAGCGGGAGCCGCGCCCGCACGTCCGGGCGGACGACGCCCCGGGCGACGTGGCGGAAGAGCTGGGCGGCGGCCGAGCGCAGGGAGGCCGTGTCCGGCACGTGGTCGGCGAGGGTGGGGCGGGTGAGGTACAGCGAGCCGGCGGTGCGCAGCAGCTCCACGTCGACCGGGGGGACCGGGCCGCTGGACAGCCCGCACACGGCGAGGGTGCCGCGGCGGCGCAGCGCCCGGACGCTGGTCGCGAAGGTGGCCGCGCCGACCGAGTCGTAGACCGCGTGCGCGCCCTCGCCGCCGGTGAGTTCGCGCACGGCGTCGGCGAACCCCTCGTAGGGCAGGGCGTGGTGGGCGCCGGCCGCGAGGGCGGTCTTCCGCTTCTCCTCGGTGGAGGCCACGGCGACGACGGTCGCGCCCCGGTCCGCGGCCAGTTGGACGAGGAGCTGGCCCAGGCCGCCGGCGGCGGCGAGGACGACGACCGTCTCGCCGGGGGCCACCGGGTGGGTGGTGTGGCTGAGGTAGTGCGCGGCGAGGCCCTGGAGCAGCACGGCGGCCGCGTCGTCCAGGGGCACGGTCTCGGGGACGGGGACCAGCTTGCCCACCGGTACCGCCGTGAACTCGGCGTAGGCGCCGAGCTGGGTCGCGTAGGCGACCCGGTCGCCCGGGCGGACCTCGTCGACGCCCTCGCCGACGGCGGTGACGATGCCGGCGGCCTCCTGGCCGGGGACGAGGGGGTACGGGGCCGGGTAGGTGCCGTTGCGGTAATAGACGTCGATGAAGTTGAGGCCGATCGCGGCGTTGCGGACGACGGCCTGGCCGGGGGCGGCGACCGGTTCGGGCAGCTCGGTGGGGGTGAGGGCCGAGGCGGTACCGGCCTCGGTGACGTGGACGGCTCGCATCTGATCAGTTCCTCGGTTCGGTGGGGACGGGGGAGGGGGAGGGGGCGGAGGAGGGCCCGGCGGGGCGCTGCTCCTCCTGGAACACGTGGCGGAAGTGGTTGATGTCGCCGGTCAGGCCGCTCATCAGCGTGTCCAGGGCGGGTTCCGGTCCGTCCACCGCGTGCAGGAGTTCGGTGTTGCGGTGCACATGGGCGGGCGAGAACGGCAGCGCGCCGGTCGACAGGTAGCGGATGGCGCCCGTGCGGTCGCGGCGCGGGATCAGGTCGGAGCGGGCGTACCGGCTGGCGCTGAACGGGATGTCGAGCCGGCCCTCCGCGAACGCCTCGACGACCGCCCCGATCAGGTCGGGCCGGGCGAGGAGCGGTTCGACGAGGTCGGCGACCTCGGCGAGGATCCACTCCAGCTCCTGGCCCACCTGGTCCTCGTCGGCGCCGATGAAGCCGAGGAGGGGCGAGTTGGCGCGGTCGGCGAGCCGGAGCCCCTCCACGTTCGCGGTGGTGTCCGGGATCCCGTACGCCTCCTGGTGGGTCTTGGTGATCAGCTTGGAGGCGCCGCCGAGCCGGGCGACCAGGGCGCCGTAGAGGATCAGGTCCTCGGCGTTGCCCCGGTCGCGCGGGAAGACCCCCATGAACTCGTGGAGCACCGCGTGGACCGTGACCCCGGCCGGGAGGTAGCGCTCGGCGAGGAGCGGGATGCTCCGCAGCGCCGCGACGTCCTGGGCGAGATGGCCGCCCTGCGGATACGCGACGGAGATGCAGCGCACGCCCGCGCGGGCGGCGAGCACCGCCTCCAGGACGCTGATGGCGAGGCTGATGGACGGTGGCACGAGTACGGCGGTGAGCGTGCCGAACAGCTCCCGGTCGACGACCACGCCGTGCTCGGCGAGTTCGCCGCAGCGCCGGTCCACGTCCTGCCAGGCCCCGAGGGACTCGGCGAGCGGCACGGCCTTCGAGTAGGGCAGGTTGTACGAGATCCCGCCGCCCTCGAAGGAGGTGATGCCGGAGGCCACGGACACGTCGAAGAGGAGGCGGGCGTCCGGCGAGCCGTGCCGGATCTCCAGGGGGGCCGCGACCAGTTCGTTGAGTTCGCGGCCGCGCCGCCAGCCGTGCGCCACCATCGGGTAGCCGTTCAGGTCGGCGGGGCGCAGGTTGAGGGTGCGCAGCGCCTCCTCGAACCGCTTGAGCCGGGTGTGCGAGTCGATGGTGAGGGTCAGGATGTCGGGCGCGGCCTCGGCTTCGAGGGTGGCGAGGAGGGCCTTCATCTCCTCGTGCCCGCCGACCCCGCAGCGGGGCTGGATGGCCACCCGGCCCCGGGCCCGGCAGCGGTCGAGGACCTCGGCCGCCGTGGGCTTGCCGAGCGCGTGGATGTACGCGGCCGACTCGGCCGGTGTCGGGAGCCCGTCCGGGCCGGTGCCGGGGGCCGGTGCCGTGCCGAGCGGGGGGAGCGAGGTCAGCGTCATGACGCCGCCCGTCCGGACACCACGGCGGTGCGCTCGTTCCGGGCGCGCAACTCGTCGAGCAGCAGCGGCAGTTCGGACGGGTCGGTGAGGATGTGGTCGACCCCGGCGGCGTAGAGCCGGTCGTGCGAGGAACCGTCCTTGTGGCTGCCGACCGACAGATTGCCGCCGACGATCACGGGGCACCGGATCCGGCCGGACCGCTTGACCCGGTCGAGGCCGCGCAGGTCCTCGTGGACGTGCCCGTTGAGGCTGCCGATGACGACGGCCTCCGCCTCGGGGTGGCGGGCGCACGCCGCGGCGAACTCGTCGACCGGGGTGCAGGTGCCGAGGTTGACCACGTCGTAGCCGAGGCCGCGCAGTGAGTAGGCGATGAGGTGGTTGGCCACGGCGTGGCTGTCGCTGGCGGCGACGCCGAGGATGACCGTACGAGCCGCTGGTGCCTGGTGGGAGCTGGTCCGCATCGTTGGTTCCCGAATCATGAGGAGAGGACGGAGTGGGGGCGGGCACGGGGAGGGGGCTCAGTCGTCGAAGGCGGCGAAGAGTTCACGCTTGCTGACGGACCTCAGGTGGTTCACGTCGAACTCGTCCGGGTCGGCGACGGCCAGCGAGTCGAAGACGTGGCTGATCGCGGGCACCAGGCCCCACACCTCGTGGTACGGCGGCCGGTTGGGGTCGCCCGCGGCCGCGGCCTCCTCGGCGTCCCGCTGGCGGGCGAAGAGGTAGTTGGACCAGTCGGCGCTGCGCGGGTGGCGGTGGTGGTAGTCGTGGACGACGGTGTCACCGGTCAGCACCAGGTAGCGGGACGGGGCGTGGACGAAGAGCGCGCGCAGCGTCCACCGGGCCCAGGCGAGGGCGCGCCGGGCGGCCGGCAGTCCGGGCGAGGGGGCGCGGTCGCCGATGAAGATGGCGTTGGTGAGGGAGGTGAAGTACGCCCGGCTGCGCCGGTCCTCCAGCCCCGCCGGCGGGAAGGTGTGCTTCACGCAGAGCCGCAGGGTGTTGCTGATCTGGAAGAGCGGCAGGAGCGGCACGAACCAGACGACGAGCAGCGCCGGCCAGGTGCCGGTGAGGACGGTGGCGGTGACGGCCGTGCCGTACAGCGCGAGCGCGGTGGCCTTCTCGCTGCGGGCGGACTCCTTGGAGAAGGACAGCACCCGGGAGACCGCGAACGCGAAGTGGAAGCGCGGCGAGACCAGCTTGAGCAGGAGGCGGCGCCACATCTGCCGGCGGGTCATGCCCGGATGCATGTCCAGGCTGACCAGGAACGCCTGCACCGTGGGGTCCTGGAGCGTCATGTGGCCGGTGGCGTGGTGGTCGGCGACGTGCTCGCGGCTGTAGCGGGCGAAGTTCTGGATGATCAGCAGGCTCGACACGGCGTGGCCGATGGCCTTGTCGGGCTTTCGCTTCCGGTACATGTTCCGGTGCGAGCACTGGTGGTAGATCATCATCCGGAGGTTGCGCATCCCGTGCAGGGTCACCGCCCAGCCGGGCAGCAGCAACAGCAGCGCGAGGCCGCCGAGGGCGTACGCGGTGACGCCGACCGCGACCCCGGCGAGCAGCGAGGCCGTCGCGGTCACCAGGTGGAAGGTGGGCGTCCAGCCCGAGGAGCGCTGTCCGGGCAGCGGCTTGCCGGTGAAGACGGTCAGCGGGTACTGGAGGAATCCGGGCAGCCCGGCCATGCTCTGCCGCGGTTCGACGGGGGCCGGGCGGCGCTGGTCGACGGGGTCCGGGCGGCGGAGCGCGGCGGGGGCTTCCGGGTTGATCACGGACATGACGTCTCCTGGCGGGTGGGAACGAGTGGGGCATCGGTCTGGAGGCGGACCCCGACCGAGCAGGGGAAGGTGGTCCGCACCGGGGTCGAGAGCAGCGCGCGGGCGTCCTTGCCGGTGAGGACGATCTCGATGTAGTCGCCGCCGTCCGCGCGGCCGGGACCGTTGCGCACCTCGATGTGGAGGGAGAGGTTGCCCTCCCCGTCCACCGAGGGCGTGACCGTCCCGTCCACGACCCCGGGGATCGTCGTGCTCGGCGTCCGCGTCGTCGTCATCGTCATCGGGGCTCTCCGGTGAGGGTCGGGACGGCGGCGCGGAAGCCCCGCCGGTACCACAGGAGCGGACTGGTCTCCTTGGGGATGCGCAGACCGGTGAGTTCGCCGATGAGCAGCTGGTGGTCGCCCATCGGTATCCGGTCGACGGCCGTGCAGCGGAACACCGCGGCGGCGTCGGCCAGACACGGCAGCCCGCTCCCGGGCCAGGTGGTGAAGCCGCCCTGGGCGAACCGGTCCACCCCGTGCCGGGCGAACCGGCCGGCGACCTCGGTGTGCTCCTCGCCGAGCACGTTGACCACGAACTCGGGCGAGGAGCTCAGCGCCTCCCGGCAGCTCGATCCGTTGCCCAGACCCACCAGGAGCAGCGGCGGATCCATCGACACCGAGGTCACCGCGCTGGCGGTGAAGCCCCACCGGCGTCCGTCCGCGTCGCGGGTGGTGACGACGGTCAGCGGGGCCGCGAGGTGCGCCATCGCCTCGCGGAACGTGTCACTGTCCACCGGACAGGGCGGGCTCAGTTCCAGTGCCGACACGGGACACCTCCTTCTTCTCGTGGAAGTCGCGGAAGCTGCGGATGGTCAGCGGTACGAAGACCGCGCCGTACACCCCGAGGAGGACGGCCAGGCAGGCGACGAGCCGCTGCGGGCCGATGCTCGCCCCGACGGTGCTGATGAGCAGTCCGCCCACCGGGTAGGAGAGCAGCCCGATCAGGAAGAAGGGGCCCATGACCTTGCCCAGGTGCTCCCGGGGGATGACCTTCACCCGCTGGGTGCGGTTGAAGATGTTGAAGTACGCGACCCCGGACATGGCGACCACGAACGCCGCCGCGTACAGCCAGAAGGACGAGGCGGTGCCGAGCAGCAGCAGGCAGCCGGTGAGGACCGTGTAGCCGAGCGAACCGAGGAAGTTCACGTCGAACTTCCGCAGCAGCAGCGGGGTCAGCAGCAGGTTGAGCAGCCCGACGATGCCGACGAACATGTTGAGCATCGCGTACTGCGACTCGGGGGCCTTCAGTACGCCGGTGACCACGGCCGCGTTGGCGGCGAGGACCGTCGAGAAGACCAGGTTGATGGAGAAGTTCAGACCGGCGAGCAGGATGACCGGCCGGTTCCCCACCAGGAGCTTCCAGCCCAGGCCCAGCTCGGAGAGGACCGCCCGCGCGCCCCGGGCCCCGGCCGGAGCCGGTGCGGCGGCCGTGCGCGGCAGCACCAGCCAGCAGCAGGCGGCCGTCGCGAAAAGCGCGCCCGCCAGGGCCAGCAGCCAGACCTTCCCCAGGAACAGCACCGCCACCATGGCGATCCCGGGCCCGAGCGCCATGGCCAGGAGCTCCATGTTCTGCACCAGGGACTGGGTCCTGGCCAGGTCCGAGCCCTGCGCGAGCTGCGGTACGACCTTCTCGATCGCCATCCGGATCGGCGCGACCAGCGTGGCCAGCACGGCACCGGTCACCATCAGGGTCGGCACCGTCCAGGACGGCCGCGCCACGATGAGCAGCACGGCGCAGACGATGACGGCCGCACGGGTGGCGTTGGCCCGCGAGAACAGCCTGGCACCGCCGTCGCGGTCGGCGACGAGCCCCGCGAACGGGTACGCGAGCAGGCAGGGCAGCCACTCGACGGCATAGGCGATGCCGAGCGAGGAGACCTGGCGGGTCTGCTGGAAGATGAGCAGCGGGACGCTGAACATCACGACCTGCTCGGCCATGAGGCCGAGCAGCACGCCGGAGCCGAACAGGCTCCGGCGCGTACGCTCGCTGCTCACCGTGTTCCCGCCAGGGCGCCGTCGTGGTCCTTCTCGTACGCGCGGACGACCGGCAGGACGTGGGTGAAGAAGGTCCGCATCTCGTCGCGGGCCGGCCAGCCGGAGAAGATGAACTGCCCGACCCCGGCCGCCTTGTACTCCATCAGGTAGGCGGCGACCTCCTGATAGCTGCCGACCAGGCAGAGGGCCGGGCCGCCCCGGTAGGCGACGGCGCCGGAGTACAGGACCGGCGAGAGCCAGCCGTGCCCGGCCTGCTCGGCCAGGCGCATCGAGTTCTTGACCGCCTCGGAGTCGCCCGCCTCGACGAACGCCTTCACGTACGCGCGGTGGTTCTCGTCGGTCTCGCTCATGATCTCGGCGAGCTCGGTGAGCGCCTCCTCACGGGTCTCGCGGGCGAGCACCTGGAGGCGCAGGCCCACGTCCGTGCCCTCGGCCACCAGGGGGGCCGCCGCCTTGGCGATCTCCTCGGGGGTGTCCCCGTAACGGAACCAGCAGTCGCCGTAGCGGATCGCGGTCCGCTGCGCCACGGCCGAGTTCCCGCTGATATAGATCTCGGGTCGGCCGCCGCCCCGGTGGCCGAGGCCGAGCTGCGCGTCGACGACACGGTAGTGGTCACCGGTGAAGGTGACCGGACGTCCCTCGCCCCACAGGCGGTGCAGGATGTCGAGGAACTCGCCCTCCCGGGCGTAGCGCTCGTCGTGGGCGAGGAAGTCGCCGTAGTAGCCCTGTTCGGCGGGGGAGGTGCCGGCGACGATGTTGAGCGCGATCCGGCGCTCGGAGATCCACGACACCGTGTTGACGATCTGGGCGAAGAGCGTGGGCGAGAGCAGGCCCGGCCGGTACGCCAGGATGAACTTGACCCGCTCGGTCTCCCGGGCCAGCGCCCCGATGATGGGCAGCGGGTCCGGCAGGGTGTAGCTCTGCGCCATGAGCAGGGACTCGACCCCGAGCGCGTCCGCGTCCTGGGCGAACTCGATCGCGCCGTCCAGGTCGAGCAGGTCGGACCGGTACTTCTGTGTCGACTTCTTCTGGCCACTGTCGAGTGACGATCCCCAGTGGAACCTGAGTTCGGCCATGTTCCTTCTTCTTCCTCGGTCTCGGGTGGTGGTCGCGTGCCGGGCGGAGGGCTACGCGACCGGATCGGGCACGCGGGCGTGCGGCGCGGAGGTCCGCAGGGACAGCGACGCGAACAGGCGCGTCAGCCAGTCGCGGGTCTCCCCCGGGGAGTCCGTGCCGACGATCCCGGCGAGCGCGGTCTCGTGGGCTCCGTACGTGATGTGGTCGGGCAGCGGGGCGCCGGCCGGCAGCTCGTGCCAGGTGACGGTCCGGGGGTCGGAGCGGAAGGCCCCGGCCCCGTCGAACCCCTCGAAGACGCCCGCTCCGAGGTGGTGCCCGGGGTGGACGAACCAGCCGTACCAGCCGCGCTCGGCGGGCGGCGGCGGCAGCGTGCCCGCGACGGATCCGCCGACCAGGACGCGCAGTTCGAAGGAGGGCAGGTGGACGCCGGTCGCCAGCTCGAAGGTGTCGACGACGTCCGCGCCGCCGACCCGGTTGCCGACCTCCAGGAAGACCGGGCCGAACTCGTCGAGGATGGCCTCCAGGTGGAAGCTGCCGTTCTCGATGCGCACGGCCGCGAGCGCGGCGGCGACCCAGTCGGCGAGCGTGTCCGTGACCTCGCGCTGGAAGGAGCCCATCGGGGCGCCCTGCGCGTACGCCAGGCAGGTGCCCACGTACTCGGCGGCGCCCAGGGTCAGGACGGATCCGCGCTCGACCAGCCCGTCGAAGTGCAGGATCGGTCCCTCGACGAACTCCTCGACCTCGTGGTCCGGCAGGCCCCGGCCGTCCTCGTCGATCGACGCGACCCCGGTGCGCCGTCCGGTGAGTGCGGCGTGGGCCTCGGCCGCGCTGTCGAACACGACGACGTCGACGCTGGAGGCGCCCCGGTGCGGCTTGAGGACCGTCCGGCCCGTCCAGGGGGACGCGCCGCCGGAGGCGAGGAACTCCTCCACGGGCAGGAATCGCGGCACGCGCAGCCCGGCCGCCGCGACCGCCCGCTTCATCAGGACCTTGTCCCGGGCCAGTTCGACCTGCTCGACGGTGGCGCCCTGGACGCCGAGGTCGGCGCGGAGCCGGGCCGCGTCGAGGAGTTCGTACTCGGACATCGAGATCACCCGGTCGAAGCCCCGGGGCTCCGCGTCGAGCCACGCCCGCGCCTCGTCGTAGGGGGTGCGCAGGCCGGGCCGCTCGACCCGCTCGCAGCGCAGCCCGTCCGGGAGGGTGTCGAGCGCCGCGCGCCGGCCGAAGTAGGTGACGTCGTGCAGCGCGTGGTCGATGCCCCGGTGGTAGGCGATCTTCGGGTAGGGCACACGGTGCAGGACCAGGATCCTCATCGGGCCGCCTCCATCATCGTGGTCGGATCGGGGGTCGCCGGGGCAACGGCGGCGGGCACCGGCCCGAACGCACCGGCCCCGGACGTCCGGCCGGTCGCCCCGTCCAGCGCCTCCAGCCAGAGCGCGCGCAGGGTGCGGACGACCTCGCCCATGTCGGCGCCCGCGGCGGTCAGCACCACGCACCCCTGGGCGGCGAAGTCGGCGTTGTCCCGGGCGGTGGCGTGCAGCTCCCGCCGCTCCGGGGAGAGCCAGGCGAACTCCTTGACGGCGAGCTCGTGCGGGAGCAGGCCGTGGGCGGCGGCGGTCGCCGCGACGGCGTCCTCGAAGGGACGCGCGCCGGGGGCGACGTCCACCGGGGCGAAGGACCGGTCGGTCCGCACGCCCAGCATCACCGTCGCGGCCGAGCAACGGGGCTCCGGCAGCGCGGTCCCCGCCGTCAGCCCGAAGGCCGCGTCGACCCAGCGGTGGTAGAAGTCGATGCCGTAGACCCAGCGGGCCAGCGACCAGATCTTCATCCCGGCCGGCCGCCGGTTGGGCTCGACGACCGCCGTGCCGGCCGCGTCGTCGCTCAGCCTGATCTCGTTGTGGAAGGGACCGTCGCACTGCCCGACCAGCCAGTTGACCTGCCACCCGGCCCGCTCCACCGCGGTCCGCTCGGCGTGGTTCAGCCGGGCGGGGAGGATCTGGGCCACCTCGACGGGGTAGCGCCCGGTGGCGCTGACCTTCTCGGTGATGAAGGAGACCCGGCCCAGTCCGTCGAAGGAGTACTCCCGCCGGTAGGGCAGCAGCTCCTCGCAGATCACCCCGTTCTCCAGGTACGGACCGACCTCGGCGAAGGCCGTGTCCAGGGAGTCGCCTGGACCGACCACGGCCACGCCCCGGTTGTTGCCCTCCTTGGTCGGCTTCACCACGAAGCCGTGGGGGTGGCTGCGGGCGAAGTCCGCGAAGTCCTCGCGCGAGTCGACCGTGGCGAAGTCGGGCACGAGCAGCCGCTGCGCCGCGAGCAGCTTGCGGTGGGCCGCCTCGCTGAGCCGGTACTCGTGCTTGCAGAAGGCCCCGCCGGCCAGCTCCGGCGAGTCGATCCGCAGCCCGAGGCGGTCGAGGAGCACCGCCCCGCTCTGGACCGCGTTGTCGGAGAAGACCACGCCCGCCCTGAACTCCTCGCGCCGGGGCCAAAGGAGCCGTTCGGCCCGCTCGACGAAGTCCGGGCTCAGCGGGTCGAGGTCGATCACCTCGTCGCAGATCTCGGCGTCGGAGGCGGACGGGTCGGCCCGGATCAGCGTGACCTCCGTGCCGTGGTGCGTTCGGGCGTACGCGCTCATGTGCCGTACGTCGTCGATGCGGGACAGGTTGTAGTCGATGATCAGGAACCGGCCGGTCGATCGGCTCACCGCGCACCCCTCTCGTCCTGGGTCTCGTACTCGATGTCGATGGCGTGCGTGGACGCGCGTGTCAGCCCGGGGAGGACCTGGTCGGTCTCCCCGCGCGGGAAGCGCCACAGCAGCTGCCCGAGGAACACCTCGCGCGCGGTGGCGTCGACCGTGTCACCGGCCTTGAGCAGGAGGTGTGTGACCACGGGGGCGAGTGCCAGCTCCTCGTTCACCCGCACCGAGGCGATGCGCCCCTTCTCGGCGAAGAAGACCCGGAAGAAGGTGGCGTTCTCCGTCGGCGTCTCGCCGTCGGCGGTGTAGGAGAGGGCGGCGAGGCGCTCCGGGAACCCGTCGCCGGCGTCGGGCAGGAGCGAGCCGATCCAGAGGTCGAGGAGGCTCACGCCGCCGGTCAGCTCCCTGGTGCTGTGGGAGATCAGGCTGCCGCCGACCCGGGGGTTGATCTCGATGAGGTCCCAGCGTTCCCCGTCGGGACGGGAGGCGTCGTACCGGGCCTCGATGTGGAAGCAGCCCTGTTCCAGGCCGAGTTCCGTGAGGATCCGGCGCACCCAGCCGATTCCCGCCGCGCGCTCGGCGGCACCGATGCTCACCGGCGGGCTGGTGCACGCGTTCTCCAGGACGGTGCCGGCCGTCTCGGTCACCTCGCACTTCTCGTGCAGGGCGACGACGTGCGCCGTTCCGTCGACCGCGACGACCTCGAAGCTGAACTCCTGCCCGGGCAGGTAGTCCTCCACGAGGAAGGCCGGTCCGTCGTCGCCGAAGGCCGAGACGTAGACCGCGTCGTCGCGCGACTCGGCGGCGATCCGCTCGACATCCGCCCAGGTGGTCCGCGGGGTGAGCGGGAAGGCCCCGTACGAGGCGATGCCGCTCACCGGCTTGACGAAGTGGCGTCCCTCGGCCGCCTGGTGGGCCGCGAGTGAGGCGGGGGTGAGTCCGGCGGCCCGGACGCGGGTGAGCCCCGCGTCGAAGAGCCGGTTGCGCAGGGTCAGTTTGTCGCGGATGCCGAGGACCTGCTTCTCACCGAGGTCGCTCACGCCGAGCGACTCGTTGGCCAGGGCCATCAGATGGCGGTAGCCCTCCCAGACCGTGAGGCAGGCGAGGACGGTCTCGCCGTCGCGGCGGAGTCCGTCGAGGCAGGACTCCACGTCCTGGCGGGTCAGGGCGTGTTCCGTGGTGGCCGTGACGTGGTCGCCGATCCGCCGCAGTTCGTCCAGGCGGCCCGGGTGGGCCGGTTCGGGCCGCGAGCTGAGTACGAAGCTCTTCAGTCCCCTCGCGCGGAGGGCCTCGACGAGGTCCTCCACGAAGGAGAAGCCGACATGGCTGAGAAGGAGGATCCCCCCGCCCGTGTGCTGCTTGTGCACGATGCTCCTTGCTCCTTTACGGAGAGGCCGGGCGCGGACGCCGCCGGTGGGGTCGGCGGCGTCCACGCCGTTGCGGACCGGCCAGGATCAGGCGGCGGTCTTCTCGGCCGCGGCGATGGTGTTGTCGGCGAGCTCCTTGAAGTACAGGGCCAGGACCGTCTGGTGCTCCTGGAGGTACTTCTTGAAGGACTCGATGTCCTGCTCGTCACGGATCAGGAAGCGCACGGCCGCCCAGACCTCGCCCGGGTGGTCGTCGTTGATGTCCGTGTGGGAGTGGCTGATCTGGCCGCCGATGTTCTTCTCGCCGATCGACTCCTTGAGCGCGACGAGCTTGCGCGGCTCCAGCTTCACGTTCACGTACTCGACCAGGTAGGAGTACGCCACCACGCCGAGCGGACCCTCGTGGTCCAGCAGGTACGAGAAGTAGCCCGCGAGCAGCTTGGTGGAGAGGTACGGCTCGGTGGCGAGGAACTCCTCGCGCGAGACGCCCACCTTGGCGAGGTCCTGGATGAAGAGCTCGTCGTGGAGCATCTCCTCCTGTTCGTAGTTGGCCCAGATCTGGGCGGCCTCGGGGCTCTGCTTGGCGATCTCGGTGAGCGCCTTCGCCTCGGCGACGCGCAGCAGGCGGATGCGCCAGGCGGTCTCTATGAGGTTGCGCTTGTAGTAAGCGGAGTCGACGTTCTTGCTCTCCAGGTGGGCCGCGGCCGGCACGTTGGCGTACCACTCGACGACCTGGGCGTCGATCAGCCGGTCCATCTCGGCCCGCAGCTCGACCGCGGCGGCGGCGCCGAGGAAGGGCTTGCGGTTGCCGTAACCCACGTTGGACACACGGTTGTTCATGACTCTCCTCGTCAAAGGACATGGTGGTGCGTTTACGGATGGGCTGTGACATGTCCCCCGGTCCCTGGGCAGGAGGGATCCCGGCCCCTGGTCGTGATCCGGGGAGGACATGCGGGGGTGACTCGGGTCGGAGTTCTTCGCCGGCTCCGGCGGACATCGGCCGGACTGCCGTACGGACGCGTGCTCCGGGCGCCCCGGAGGGGGTGGCGCGCGCGTTACCGGAAGCCCGCGGGAACCGGCGGGCGCTCTTCGAGCCGGGTCGTCAGTTCGCCACGACGCGGATGGTCGCGGAATCCAGGAGGCGGCACTGGCAGGCGAGACGGTGGTTGCCGTCCGCCCAGCCCAGGTCCTCCAGGAAGTCGGTCTCCTCGGGGTCGCTCTCCCCGAGGGCGTCGGTGCCGTCGATGACCTCGACGACGCAGGCGCCGCAGGCTCCGGAGCGGCAGCCGAACGGGATCAGCGGCTCGGAGGTCTCGTATTCGATGTCCGTCAGCGGCGAGCCCTGCGGTAGGGCTATCGCGACGCCGTCGGGCATGAGGGTGAGTGTGTTGAGCTTCATCGCTTCCAAGTCCCCTCTTGGGCGGGGTCGAAGTGGCGGGGGCGTGGCTCAGACGGGCACGGCGACCGGTGCGGTCGGCGGGGCCGGTGCGGGCGGCATGCCCCCGGGGAGGGTGTCGGACGAGTGCTCGGGGGCGAGCCGCTGGCCCGGCCGCAGGGCCACCGCGGCGTGGTTGACGGCGGTCCCGGCCTCGCCGAAGCCGACGGAGATCAGCGGGACCCGGCCGGGGTAGGTGCAGCCGTCGCCGACCGCGTACACCCCCGGCAGGTTGGTCCGCATGGACCGGTCGACGCGGATGCGGCGGTGTTCGAGCTCCAGGCCCCAGTCCGCGACCGGTCCGAGCCCGGACGAGAAGCCCAGTGCCGCCACCAGGGAGTGGGCGGGCAGCTCCAGGATCCCCGTCCCGGTGCGGACCTCGACCCGTTCGAGCCGGTCCGGCCCGTGGCAGGCGACGACTTGGGCGTCTGTGAGGACGCGCACGGAGGACGCGTACAGCTGGCGGACGCTGTGCTCGTGGGCGCGGAAGGCGGCCCGGCGGTGCACCAGGGTCACGCTCCGGGCGATCGGCGCCAGGGCCAGCGCCCAGTCCACGGCGCTGTCACCGCCGCCGACGACCACGACGTCGTTCCCGGCGTGCGCGTCGAGCCGCGGTACGTGGTAGGCGACGCCCCGGCCCTCGTAGGGGACCGAGCAGGGCAGTTTGCGGGGGACGAACCTGCCGAGCCCGGCGGCGACCACCACCGCGCCCGCGTGCACCCGGGTGCCGTCGTCGGCGCCGAGCGTCCAGCCGGTGCCGGTGCCGGTGCCGGTGCCGGTGCCGGTATCGGTGTTCCGGGGGGTCAGGGTGACGGCCGTGCGGCCGAGGAGATGGGTGGACTCGAAGGGCGCGGCCTGCGCGAGCAGGTTGTCGACCAGCTCCCGGCCCCTGATGCCGGGGTGCCCGGCGACGTCGTACAGCAGCTTCTCCGGGTACATCGCCGCGACCTGGCCGCCCGGCTCGTCCAGCGCGTCGATGACGACGGTCGACAGGCCGCGGAACCCGGCGTAGTAGGCGGCGTAGAGACCGGCGGGGCCGGCGCCGACGATCGCGACGTCCGCGGTGGTCTCGGTGGGACCGTTGGTTCGGACGGAGTTGTGGGATCCGGTGGGTCCGGCCGGGGAGGTCATGCCGCACCCGCTTCCGCGCGCCGCTCGGCCGCGCGCGCCTCGCGCAGCCCGAGGACCTGGTGGAGGAAGCCGTTGACCGGGGTCGGGACGGAGTGGCGGGCGCCGAGGCGGACCACCGCGCCCGTCCACGCCTCCAGCTCGGAGGGGAGGCCCGCCGCGATGTCGCGTTGCAGCGACGAGGTGCCCTCGGCGGGCTGCTGGTCGACGAAGTCGAGGGTGGTGGCGACGATGTCCTCGGGCAGGACGGTGCCGGTGGCCCGGGCGACCTCCTGGATCTCGGTCATCGCGTCCGCGAGCAGGCGGCGGGTGCCCGGCCGGGACCGGAGCGCGCCGATCGGTGCGTCGGTCACCGCTCCGAGGCCGCCGAACGGGGCCACGAACAGGAACTTGGCCCAGAGTTCGGCCCAGATGTCCTGCGGAACCACCGCCGTCGCCCCGGCCCCGTCGAGTGCCTCTCGCAGCGCCCCGACCCGCTCCGAGGGGCGGTTGTCCCACTCGCCGAAGGTCAGGGAACCGAGCCCGCCCACGTGGCGGATCCGGCCGGGCCCCTCCAGATACGTGATGATCTTCGCGCTGCCCGGCAGCACCGCGTCCCTGCCGACGGCCTCGGCGACCTCGGCCGGCGCCTCCACCCCGTTCTGCGTGGTGAGGACCGCCGTGCCGTCCTTCATCAGGGGCTTCAACAGGGGTAGCGCGTCCGGGAGTTGCCAGGTCTTCACGCCGAGGAGGATGAAGTCGGCCGGCCCGGCCTCGGCCGGGTCACCGGTCGCTTGCAGTGCGTCGGCCGGAACGGAGAAGCCGCCGGGGGAGCCCGCGGCCGCGCCGCCCGCCGGGCCCTCGACGGTGAGTCCGTCGCGCCGGAGGGCCTCCAGGTGGCGCCCCCGCGCGATGAACCGGACGTCGTGCCCGGCCGCGGCGAGACGGCCACCGAAGTAGCCGCCGATGCCGCCGGCTCCAACCACCGCTACTTTCACGGACTTCCCCGTTTCTCTGCGATGCGGCGGGCGGCGCCCGATGGGCGCGCGCCCCGGAGGCCGGATCACCTCCTGCACCGAGAACAATACAGAACGTTCGCTTTGTTTTGCTAGGGGTTTCCTGGCATCGACCGGAGGAGACGGGGTTTCCGTGCGTCAGATCCGCTCGGCCGGGGTCCCGGTGAGGGCCAGTCGCCAGATCCGCTCCAGCCGCGCGGCCGGGCTCCGTACGACCGGGTCGGTGGCCTCCCTGTCGGCCCTGACCTGCAACTCCGCACCGGCGAGCAGGTATACGGCCATGTCCGCCAGGGTCTGCCGGAGCTCTTCGGCCCGGGACGGGTGGCCGTCCTCGTACGCGCGGTGGAGCTGTTCGCGCACCGCCGGCAGCCACACCTCCACCCACCGGCCCGCCCCGCCGGGTCGTTCCCGGGCGAGCCGGACGGCGGAGCGCACGACGTCGTCCTCCTCCAGGAGCGTCGCGATCCCCACGGTCAGCCCGACGACCGCCTCCAGGCCGGGGTCCCGCTCCTTCGAGAGCCGCTCCACCAGGTCTCTCGTGATCGCGAGACCTTCCTCCTCGACGGCGTCGGCCAGGGCGGCCTTCGCAGGGAAGTGAAAGGTCAGCGCCCCCATGGAGACGGCGGCCAGCTGGCTGATGCGCGACAGTCTGGCGCCTTGGTAGCCGACCTCGCAGAACTCCGTCGCGGCCGCCCGGACGAGTATGCCGCGCGTGCGAGCGGCCCTTCCCTGGATCACCATCAACGCGTCTTCCTTCCTTGCTTCGATACCCCCCGTTTCCTGTCCGTCAAAAAATAGCAAGCGTTCTGTATTATTTGTGGCCCTGGAACGGCTTCGATGAAAGAAAGACGACTGTGGGCCGGGCCCGGATGCACTTCGGGGGTGGCCGCTAGATGCCGACCACCCCCGATGCGCAACCCCTTGACCTCCTACCGGGCGAGTGCTCCGTCGTGCACCGCGCTCCCGGCGGCGGAGAGGGAGGCCCGGCCGTCGCGCGGCCCGGCCGCCTCCTCGTCCAGGGCCCTGAGCAGCTCCCCGTCGATCGCGTGCAGCGAGTCCACCACGTGCCGGATGCCGGCTTCCCGCATCAGATGCCTCTGATAGCTGTGCTCGAAGGAGCTGGGGTGCCCGATGAACGGCATGCCGAGCCGCGCGGCCTCCTCTCCCACCCTGGCCACGTCGTCGATGACGAGCACCTGGTCGTGGGCGAGCCCGAAGTGGTCCGTGGCGATCTCCCGCAGACCGGGCCGGAAGGAGTCGGTGCAGATGTAGCCCGGCTCGTCGAAGAGCTCCGCGTGGTCGCCGAGGAACCTGTCGAAGTGGCCCTTGGCGAGGCCCCCGTAACAGACCGTCGCGAGCCCCGCCGCCCGCAGCCGGACGAGCAGTTCCACCGCTCCCTCGCTCATCCGGACCGGATGCTCGGCGACGTACCGCGCCCGCTCCGCGAAGTACGCGTCCAGAGCCTGGTCCCCGGTCATCGGTTCGTCGACGGCCTCGGCGAGCAGCCGGCCGGCGACCGCCCGGGGCTGGGAGAAGATGCTGCGCTCGGTCTCCGCGGTGTACGCGCAGCCGCGGCTGGTGAGGAAGTGGTGGATGACCGGGCTGAAGGTGTCCTCCAGCATCACTCCGTCGATGTTGACGGCGGCCAGGCGCAGCCGGGTGAGCGGTCGGATCATGGTGGTGTCCCCCTGGTGTGCTGAGTCGTCCGGACCGGTGGCGGGGCGGATCAACGTCCGTGCCCGCGGCGCTGGGCGGGAATCCTGGAGAGCAGCCGCACCGGCCGGAGCGGGGTGGCGGTGACGAGCGCGGTGAAGGCGAGGGTGCCGTTCTGCTCGGCCTCGACGCGCACCCGCTCGCGGCCGTCGGTCCGCTCGCCGGGAGACGCCTGGATCCAGCAGTGGGCGTCGAACTCCACGTACTGCGAGAAGGTGGCGTCCATGGCGGTGGCGATCACCGGCCGCGCCCCGGTGGCGGAGTGGGTGGCCTGCCGGGCCGCTTCGAGGAGCAGCATGCCGGGGGCGTGGTCGACCGGGTGGTCGAAGAGGAACGGGTGCGCGTGGTCGACGCGCAGCCCGGCGCGGAGCGGCACGTCGGTGGGGGAGAGCACCACATCGGCGAACCGGGAGCGGCCGACCTGGCCGGGAGCCATCGGCGGGGCCTGCGGCACGGACCGGCGGACCGCCTCGTCGATGTCGGCGTAGGGGCCGCGCAGACGGGGGTAGACGGTGGGCGTGAGGTTGGCGAAGGCGGTCTCCGCCCACCCGAGCGGCCTGCCGTCGACGTACATCTCGACGTGCATCCGCACGGAGGAGAGCCGTCCGGCGCGGCGGACGACGTCGGAGCAGCGGATGTCCATCTCGACCTCGGCCGGCCCGTCGGTGACCGCGAGGGCGGCGGGGTCGATCTCGTAGCGGAAGGTGCTCCACGTCTGGCGGTGTCCGAAGGGGACGTCGTAGGCGGCGTGGCTGAGCAGCGGAACGGTCTGGCGCACGGATTCGGCGACGAGCAGCGGATCGTGGTGCGCGTTCACCGGGCCGTAGAAGGCGTGGTCGACGGGCCAGCGGGCGGTGACCCGGAAGCGGTCGGGCGCCACGGGGAACCAGCCCGTGAGCAGCACTTCGGACTGGACCGTCTTGTGGACGAACTCCTTCGGTACGGACGTGGCGAGCAGTTCGCGCAGATCGCCTGGACTCGTGTCGGTGGTGGTGACGGACATCTGGAATCCCCCCGAGATGCATGGAATGGAGCTGGTGCGTATGGCCGAGCTGTTCCACCAACGAAAATAAAGAATGCTCGTTTTGTTTTGAGCAAAGAAAAGGCAAAGTGTAAGTCATGGGTAAGTCAAATGTCCGTGGTTTAGGGGTCAGTTTCCCGAAATGTCGCCCGATGGTTCCGATCGGAATCCGCCGCCTTCCGCTGGCTTGGCAGCGCTGCTTACCCCCGCGTACCATAAGAAATGTTCTGTTTGTTCTAGGAGGTACGTACCATGGCGCAGCGACCGAAGCAGGAGAGGGCGATCCAGACCCGCAAGGAGATCCTTCGGGCCGCGGCGGTCGTCTTCGACACGTCGGGTTTCGCCGGTGCGAGCATCAACCGCATCCTCGCGGAGGCCGATCTCACGGCCGGTGCGCTGTACTTCCACTTCAAGTCGAAGGAAGACCTCGCGCGCGCCGTCATGAACGCGCAGCCGGAGTCCATAGTTCCGCAGCTCTCGTCCGAGGGTCTTCAGCGCCTGGTCGACATCACTCTCGTCTGGGCCCACCGGCTCCAGACGGACGTCCTTCTGCGGGCCGGTGTCCGGCTCACCGGCGAGCAGGGCGCGTTCGGCCTGCGCGACAGCACGCCGTACGAGGACTGGAGCCGGATCATGGCCGACTGCCTGCGGGTGGCGGTGGAGAAGGGGGAGCTCCTGTCGGGCATCGAGCCGGCGGAGCTGGCCGAGTTCGTGGTGGAGTCCTGTACGGGGATGCAGACCTACTCGGCCGTCGCGAGCGAGGGGCGCGCGGACCTGGTCGACCGCGTGGTCCGCATGTGGCGCCTCCTGCTGCCGGGGATCGCGGTCCCCACCGTCATCGCCCGCACCGAGCTCGACCCGGCCCGCGGTGTGAGCGCGCTTCAGAACGCGACCGCGTAGGCGAGCGACCGCGTACGCGACCTCCCGTGTGGGCGACGGGGACGCCCCGGGCCCGCGCGGTGTCCGTCACCCGGCCCGGGGAGTTCCGGGTGACGGACGGCCGGGCGGCTATCCGCCGGGCGCGACCTCGGGGTACCGGCCTGGGACGCCGGTACCCCGAGGTGTGCCGTGACGTCCCGTCAGCAGCCGCTGGTGTGGATGTTGCAGGCGGTGATCAGCGCGGCGGCGTGCTCCTCGCCCCGGCTGTCCTCGGCGCGCAGGTCCTCGGGGAGGAGCTGCAGGGCGTCGATGTCGTGCTCCATCATGTCGGTCTCCTTCGATCGGTGGGGCCGGGTCCGCGGGGACCCGGTGCCGGCGGCCGGGTGGCCGCCGGACGACTCAGGGGGTGGCGCGGTCTCCCTCGGGGAGCCAGGCGCGGGGCCCGCCGTACCGCAGGCGCAGCAGCAGCGAGAGGCTTCCGGCGAGGCCGGTGGCGTACTCGGCGAGGACGGTGCGGCGGTTCTCGTCGGGCACCAGGAGGCGGCCGTCGCGCAGGACGGCCTGGGCGGCCAGGTGCTCGACGAGCAGTTCGGCGTCGGCGCGGTACCGCTCCTCGCCGGTCAGCCCGGCCATGTCCAGGAGGAGTTCGGCGTTGCCGGTCAGCCCGTGGCAGGTGGCGGGGGAGTCCGTCACCCGGCCCGCCAGGACCGCCTCGGCCGCGCCCTCGGCCAGGGAACGCAGGGTGGCGTCCCGGCCGTCCCCGGCCGCCCAGAGCCGGACCAGGAAGGTTCCCGCGCCGGACGAACCGCTGCACCAGTGCCGGGCGAGGTCCGGCGAGTCGGAGAGGTGCCGGGCGCGGTCGACGGGCCAGAGCGTCCCGGCCGGACCGCCGCGGGCGGCCGTCGCCAGGGTCCGGCCGGCCTCCGCGGCCACGGCGCGGAAACGCTCCTCGCCGGTGGCCCCGGCCGCCCGGAGCAGGAAGGTGCCGACCCCGGCCACGCCGTGCGCGAATCCGTAGTGCCAGGAGCCCGCCAGCGCCGTGCCGTAGTCCTCGGGCACCGGCCAGAAGACGCCCTCGGGGGTGCGCCGCGCCGCGTCGAGCAGCCCGTCCGCGATCCGGGCGGCCCGGTCGAGGAAGCGCTCGTCGCCGGTGGCGTCCCAGAAGTGGAGCTGGGCCAGGCCCGCACCGGCCGCCCCGTGCGTCACATCGGGGCTCGGCCACCGTACGGGCAGCTCCAGGGCCGTCTTCACGGCGCGTTCGGCGAGGTCGGTGTCGTTCAGCGCCCGGGCGGCGTCGAGCAGCGCCCAGGCGGTTCCGGACCGGCCGAAGTGCAGGCCGGGCAGGTCGCCGGGGAGCGCGTCCTGCCGGTCCGCGGTCCAGTGCGCGGCAGTGCGCAGCCCCTCGCGCAGCGCCGCCGGGTCGGGCCCGGCGCCGTGCCGCAGCGCCCGTGCGAGGACCGCGACCCCGCCCGCCGAGCCGTGCTGGAGGGCGACCGGGTCGCAGGTCTCGCCGAAGCGGTCCGAGGGCCAGAGCCGTTCGGGGTCGTCGGGGCGCATGGTGGCCAGGAGGTGGGCGAGGCCGTCGCGCAGAAGGCGTTCGCGGACGTCCTCGGGCCGGTCCGTACGGTCCGGAGCGCCGGTGGGGGCGCTCTCCGGCGGGGCCGGGCGGAAGGCGCGGGCCCGCTCCAGCGTCCAGCGGCCGGCGGGATCGTCCCGGGTCAGCCCGAGGACCAGCGGGGCGTACGCGCGCACCACCGGCCGGTCGCGGCCGAGGAGTTCCACGAGCCGGGCCATGCGCTCCTCGCCGGGACGGGCCGCCGCCCGGGGCAGGTCCGGGGCGAACAGCGGATCGGCGCCGCTCAGCGCGTGCAGCACGGTCGCGCCCAGGGCGAACAGATCGACGGACGGCCCCAGCGTGGGCGCCACCTGCCCGGCGGCGCGCAGCTCCGGGGCGGCGTAGCCCGGGGTCGAGCCGAGGATCCAGCGCTCGCCCTCCGGCGCCGCCATCTCCAGGTCGATCAGGAGCAGCCGCCCCTCGGGGGTGACCATGATGTTGTTGGGGTTGAAGTCGTGCAGGGTGACGCCCAGTCCGTGGGCGGCGGCGACCAGCCCGACGAGCTGACCGACCAGCGACGCGGCCGTCCCCATGTCCGGGCAGGCCACGCCGCCCGCGACGAGCCGTTGGGCGACGGTGCGGCGCAGCGTGGCTCCGGGCACCGACTCCACGGCCATCAGGACACTGCCCTGCTGCTCGAACACCTCGACGACGCGGGGCGCCAGGGGGAGCTCCGGGGCAGGGGTCGAAACGGGGTCCGGGGCAGGGGCCTGGTCCGGCGTCCGGGCGGCTGCGGAAAAACGTTCCAGCAGTGCCGCTTCCCGGCGCAGCAGGTCCCGTACGTCGAGCCCCTCCACCCCCGCGCCCACATGGGCGCGGGCCTGCTTGACGACGACCCGCTCCCCGGTCCGGGTGTCCTCGGCCCGGAACACCCCGCCCTTGTTGGAGTGCTGGATCGCGCCCCGTACGAGATAGCGCCCGTTCAACAGCACGGGCTTCGCCGTGGCGGTGGTGCGGACCGGGGCGGCCGGACGGTCCGGGAACGGGTCGCCCGCCCAGGCCGGCGGGCTGTACCAGGCGTTGCGCTCGTCGGCCACCGGCCGCCCCTCGGGGTCGGTGAGGAGCGGGACGTACGTGCCGTCGGGGGCGAGCCGGCGGGGGGCGGAGAACACCCCGTACCGGTAGAAGACCTGGCTGTCGGGGCGGTAGCGCCGGTCGGAGAGGACGGCGGGGCCGGGCAGGCCGACGGTGGCCCGGTGCAACTCCTCGGCCAGCAACCGGAACTGCTCGTCGTCCGCCGGGTAGACGGTGATGAACTTGCCGGACCCGCCGCGCGCGAAGCGCCCCGAGACCAGCTCGGTGACCCGGGCCGGGCTTCCCGCGAACTTGAACCGGCACCGGTGGGCGACCAGCACCTCGGCGGCCCTGGCCAGCGTCAGCGGCGCGGCGAGCGGGGTGGCCGAGACGTGCAGCTTCCAGCCCTGCTCGCGCGGGGCCGGGCCCTCGGGGACCGCGTGGCACCAGAACGCCGCCTGGTCGAGGCGCCATTCGTGCTCCGCCCCCGGCGCGTGCCGGGCGATGGCGGCGCGTACCAGACCGGGGAGGAGCGCGAGGTCCTCCGGGCGTTCGGGACGGGCACCTTCCTGGTGGGGACCTTCCCGGTGGGAACCTTCCCCGTCCGGCGGTCCGGCGGCCTCGGGCGATGCTGACACGCGGATCGACCTCGCAAGTCGTGGACGGACGGACGAAAGGGCGCGGGGTCTACTGCCGGGGCGGGGCGTAGTCGTCGCCCCAGCTGGTGTCGGCGAGGGACGCCGCGACCATGCCGGCCGGGTCCGCGCCGTGCCCGTGGTCCGCGGGACCGGCCACCACGGCGGCGACGCCGGCGGCGAGCACCGCCGTGAGGACGAGAAGGCTGCGGACGGCTGAGGTCATGGGTGCGGCTCCTGGATCGGGAGTGTGGTGGCGGCGAGCACCGCGTGGGACGGGGTCCGCCGCCGGTCGTCGCAGCTGAAGGGGGTTTCGGCCGGACGTCAGAAGTTCATCCTCCGACGCCCTCCCGGTCCAGCGATCCCGGCTGGCAATACCCTGCATGGCACGGAAGTAGCAGGGCCGCATTGCGGGGAAGAACATGACTCAAGGGACAAATTTCGGCGAACTGCCGCGCCTCGACCCGGCGACCGTCGCGGTCTTCGAGCACGCGCTGTCGCTGGGCGGTGTCGAGCGGCGGCGCCCCGATGTGCCGCCGGGGCTCGGTCTGGCCCCGGAGGAGGTCGAGCGGGCCTGCCGTTCCCTGCTGGCCCTGCGCCTGCTCAGACCGGCCCCGGGCAACCCCGACCAGCTCATCCCGGTCAGCCCGGACACCGCGGCCGCCGAGGTGGTCGGTCCCCGGGAGGCGGAGCTGGCGCGGGCGGCCGCGCACGTCCAGGCGGTACGCGACGAACTGCGGTCCCTGATGCCCCAGTACCGGGCCGCCCGGCGGGCCCGGCGCGGCGAGGAGGGCGTCACCGTACTGCCCGATCTGGCCGCCGCCTCGGCGATGCTCACGGAAGAGTCAGCACGTTGCTGGGACGAGGTGTTCACCGTCCAGCCCGGTGGCGGCCGTTCGCCACGCCACCTCGGGAGCGCCCTCGACCGGGACCTGGCGATGCTCGACCGGGGCGTGCGGATGCGCACCCTCTACCAGCACTCGGCCCGCACCAGCCTGGCCACCCAGGGGTACGTGGAACGGCTCACCGCCGCCGGAGCCGAGTACCGCACGGCCGCCGAACTGCCGGACCGGGCGGTGGTGTTCGACCGGGCCGTGGCCTTTCTGCCGATGCGGTCGAACGGGGGCTCGGGCGAGGGCGCGGTGCTGGTGCGGGACCCCGACGTGGTGGCCTACCTCTGCCGCTCCTTCGAGCAGCACTGGTCCGGGGCGACGCCCTTCCGGGGCACCAGCGGGGCCGCGTACAAGGAGGTCGGCGACAGCCTGCGGCGCGCCCTGGTGGGGCTGCTGGCCGAAGGTGCCAAGGACGAGGTGATCGCCCGGCGGATGGGCATGTCACTGCGCACCTGCCGCCGGCACATCGCGGAGTTGCTGGAGGAGCTGGGGGCCACGAGCCGCTTCCAGGGCGGCGCCCTCGCCGAACGCGCGGGACTCACGGCGCCTGCCGCGCCGGAGGCGGCGGGCGGGGCCGACGTGTCCTGACCGTCGTCCAGACACCCCTAACGCCGGAGCGAGGGGGCGTTAGCCGGTGCTCCGTGAAGCGTTGGCGGCCGCTGCGACAATCCCGTCCACCACGCGGCCCGGCGGTACCGGACACGGACCGCGAGGGGACGCGCGGGTCGGTCAGGGAGACAGAACGGACCGGTCGTCCCCGCCGGGCCGCGTCTGCGGGACCACCGCCCCCTTCAGGGAAGCGAGTTGGTACCTGGCCCGGTTCACCCCCTCCTGGAACCCTTGCCGGGTGGCCTCCGCGAGCGCCTGGCGCACGCACCGCTCCGCCGCCTCCCGCTCGCCGAGCGCCAGCAGCGCCTCGCCCCGGCTCAGCCGCAAGGTGGCCCGGCGCATCACGCCCAGCCCGGTCGTCACCCCCTGGTCGTCGAGCGCCAGCGCGTACGCCGTGCAGCTCTCCGCCGCCGCGACGTCCCCCCGGGTCAGGAGCTGGTTCGTGCGGTGCTGGAGTGCCAGGAGTTCGGTGAGTACGTCGTCGGCCTCGCGGGCGAGGCGGACCGCCCGGGTGACATGGCGCAGGGAGGTGTCGGTGATCCCGTCCGTGTCCAGGGCGACCGCCAGGTTGATCAGGGCGATCGCCTCGCTCGACGGATCGTGCGCGCGGGCCGCGAGGGCGGGTGCCGTCTCCAGGTGGGTCAGCGCCTCGGAGAGCCGCCCCGCCCGGGTCAGCACCCACCCCAGCAGCGCCCGCACCCGGGACTCCGCGTCCGGGTCGCCGACCCGGCTGCTCGCCGCCAGGGCCTGTTCGAGCAGCGGCACCCAGTCGTCCCGGACGCTCCACACCACGTACGGCCACTGGAGCACGGCCAGCCGCCAGGCCCGGTCGTCGTGGCCCGCCGCCCGTGCGGCGGCGACCGCGGCGGCCAGGTTGTCGCACTCCGTCGCGTACCAGCGCAGGGCGGCGTCCCGGTCCGCGAACCTCCGTACCGGGAGGTCCGGCGCGGCCGTCGCGGGCAGGGCGCAGCACGGCTTGTCGCCCGGCTCGGCGGCGAGGGAGGCGGCGAGCGCGGTGGCCGCGTAGCCGTCCAGCAGCCGCAGCAGCGCCCCGTCGTCGGTGGGCAGGCCGCGCGCGTACAGCCGGACCAGATCGGGCGGGGCGTAGCGGCCGGGGGCGTGCTCGGTCACCAGATGGGCCCCCGCGAGCCGGTCCAGCGCCTCGGCGGCCACAGCGGGCGGCCGGCCGAGCAGCGCGGCGGCGGCGTACCGGTCCAGATCGGGGCCGGGCACCACCCCGAGCAGGGCGAAGAGCCGCACCGCCTCGGGCGCCAGCCCCCGCACCGTGCTCCGGAGCGCCGCCGCGACCCCCGACTCCTCCGCGTCGTCCAGCGAGAGGAGGGCCAACCGACGCTGCTCGTCAGCGAGTTCGGCGGCCAGATCGGCGAGCCGCCAGTGCGGTCTGGCCGCGAGCTGGGCCGCCGCGATGCGCAGCGCGAGCGGCAGCCCGTCGCAGAGCCGGGCGAGCCGGTCCGCCGCCCCGGGCTCGGCCGCCACCCGGTCCTCGCCGACCGCCGCCGCGAGCAGTTCGGCGGCGGCTGCCGGGGCGAGGGCGTCGACCCGCACCGGCCGGGCCAGCTCCTCGACGGCCAGACCGCCGAGCCGGAGGCGCGAGGTGACCAGGACGGCCGAGCCGGTCCCGGCGGGCAGCAGCGGGCGGACCTGGTCGGAGCCGCGCGCGTCGTCCAGTACGACCAGGAGCGCGCGCCGCCCGGTCAGCTCCCGGTACAGGGCGGCGGCACCGGCGGCGGACTCGGGCAGTTCACGCGCCGGCACCCCCAGTGCGAGCAGGAACTCCCGTACGACCTCGGCCGGTTCGGCCGGTACTCCGCCGAAGCCGCGGAGATCGGCGAAGAGGGTGCCGCCCGGGTAGCGGGACTGCGCGTGGTGCGCCCAGTGGAGCGCGAGCGCGGTCTTGCCGACCCCGGGGGCGCCCGTGACCAGTGCGGGGACCCCGGACGCGGTGGCCCGGTCCAGCTCGGCCAGCTCCGCGTCCCGGCCGAGGAACCCCCGTACCCCGCGCGGCAGCAGCCGGGGCACCGCGCCACCTGCCCCGGCCACTGCCACCGCACCCGCCGCTCCGGAACGCCGCCGCCCTTCGACCGCCTTCCCCGACGCGCGCAGGACCGCTTCGTACGCCCGGCGCAGCCCCGTCCCCGGGTCGACGCCCAACTCGTCGGCGAGCAGACGGCGGGTGCGGTGGTAGTGGTCGAGCGCGTCCGATGGGCGCCCCGCCCGGTGCAGCGCCCCGACCAGCGCCTCGGCCAGCGATTCGCGCAGCGGGTGCGCCTCCGTCTCCGCCTGGAGCACCGCCACCGCGCCCGCCGCGTCCCCGAGCCGGCCGTAGCCGGCCGCCAGGGCCTCCACGGCCGCCAGCCGGTCCTCCTCCAGGGCCTGCGCGGCGGCCCGCAGCGTGCCGCTCGGGGCGGTGCCGTCGAGCGCCGGACCGTGCCACAGGGCCAGCGCCTTGGTGAGGTCGGCCACCGTGTCGGCGGGCCGCAGCCGGGACCTGCCGCGCCGGACCAGCCGTTCGAAGCGGTACGTGTCGAGCAGCGCCTCCGGCACCTCGAACACGTACGACGCGCCCCGGGTCAGCAGGCGCACCCCGTGCTCCGCGGCCCCGGCCGAGTCCAACAGGGCCCGCAGCCGCGAGACATGGCCTTGGACGACCGTACGGGCGTGGACGGGCGGCGCCGTGTCCCAGAGGGCGCCGATCAACCGGTCCACGGACACCGGGGAGTTGGCCTTGAGGAGCAGTACGGCGAGCACGCCGCGCCGTTTGGCGGGCCCCGGCTGGAGCTCTCCCGCCCCGCTGATGACGCCCACCCTGCCGAGCAACCGGAATTCCATCGCCGCCTCCCCAACGGTCCGGAAGCCGCGCCCTGAAGGCCAGCTACCGAACCGATGATCTTACGAACCCTGCCGTATTGCGGTGGAATCGTGTCACCTACGCTGTGCGCGTTCGCACGAGTGAGCAAGCCCGAAGGAGGCGCCCCGTGCCCGTCGACATGCCCGAGTCCCGGATCGACACCAGCAAGCCGCACCCCGCCCGCGTCTACGACTGGCTGCTGGGCGGCAAGGACAACTACCCCGTCGACCAGGAGGTGGCCGAGAAGCTGCCCGAGGAGGCGCGCGGCAACGCGGCGCGCAACCGCGCCTTCATGCACCGGGCCTCCGCCTGGCTGGCCCGCAACGGCGTCGCCCAGTTCCTCGACATCGGCACCGGCATCCCCACCGAGCCCAACCTCCACCAGGTCGTCCAGGGGATCACGCCCACCGCCCGGATCGTCTACGCGGACAACGACCCGATCGTGCTGCGCCACGCGGAGGCGCTGCTGATCAGCACGCCGGAGGGCGTCACCGACTACATCCACGCCGATGTGCGCCGGCCGGAGACGATCCTCGAACACGCCCGCGCGCTGCTCGACTTCGACCGGCCCATCGCCCTCTCGCTCATCGCGCTGATGCACTTCCTGCCGGACGACCAGGACCCCTACGGCCTCACCCGCACCCTCGTCGACGCCCTGGCCCCGGGCAGTTACCTGGTGCTCTCGCACGGCACGGCGGACCAGCACCCGGAGCTGAAGGCGGCCACCGAGGAGGCGTACCGGAAGGGGGAGATCTCGCTCCGGATGCGGACCCGGAGCGAGGTCGAGCCGTTCTTCGACGGGCTGGATCTGGTCGAGCCAGGCCTGGTCTTCGCCACGGAGTGGTACCGCGAGGAGCCCGCGCCGGTCCAGGAGCGCAGCGGCTTCTACGTGGGCGTGGGCCGGGTCCGCTGACCGACCCGACCCCGCCCGCGCCGGTGCGGGCCTTCTGGCGTTACGCGTCCGAGGTCCGAGATCGGTATCGTCGGGTGGATGCTCACTGTCACCACCGTCAATGTGAACGGGCTCCGCGCCGCCGCCAAGAAGGGCTTCGTCGAGTGGCTGGCCCGGACCGAGGCCGATGTGATCTGCCTCCAGGAGGTACGGGCCGAGCCGCACCAGCTGCCCGAGGAGGTACGGGACCCGGAGGGCTGGCACACCGTCCACGCACCGGCCGCCGCCAAGGGCCGCGCCGGGGTCTCCCTCTACACGCGGCGCGCGCCGGAGCGGGTGCAGATCGGGTTCGGCGGCTTCGGGATCGCCGGATGTGACGAGTTCGACACCAGCGGGCGCTACGTCGAGATCGACCTCCCGGGCGTCACGGTCGCCAGCCTGTATCTGCCGTCCGGCGAGGTGGGCACGGAGAAGCAGGAGGAGAAGGAGCGGTTCATGGCCGCGTTCCTCCCGTACCTGGTGGGCCTGAAGGAGCGGGCGGCGGCCGGTGGCCGCGAGGTGCTGGTCTGCGGTGACTGGAACATCGCCCACCAGGAGGCCGACCTGAAGAACTGGCGCGGCAACAAGAAGAACTCCGGCTTCCTCCCCGAGGAGCGCGCCTGGCTGACCCGCGTCTTCGACGAGGCCGCCTACGTCGACGTCGTACGCGCCCTCCACCCCGACCAGGAGGGCCCGTACTCCTGGTGGTCCTACCGGGGCCGGGCCTTCGACAACGACACCGGCTGGCGCATCGACTACCAGGTGGCGACACCGGGCCTGGCCGGGCGGTGCGTCAAGGCGTACGTCGAGCGCGCCGCGACCCACGCCGAGCGCTGGAGCGACCACGCGCCGGTGACGGCGGTCTACGAGCACTGACCGGACGCCCCCGGCCCGGGCTCCCCGGTCCGGCCCCCAGGGCGTCGCACGGCTTCGGCGAGCTTCGTGACCGCGTCCACCGCGGCGTGCCACGGGTAGTCCCCCGGGGATCCCTGCTTCGGCGGGTGCGACACGTACCCGTCCGGACCATCGAGATAGAGCACCCCCTGGGCCCGTAGGTCCGCGATGCTGCGGGCCACGGCGGGTTGTGCGGCCTGAGCACGGTTGAAGTACGGCATGGCCGCCACGGGCACCCCGAGGTGGACGCCTTCGGACACCAGGCCCAGCGCGAGGGTGTCGGCCACCCCGTTGCCCACTTGTTCAGGCTCGTGCAGGAGAGCGGCGCCACGAGCATGGCGTCCGCCTTCGGCAGCGCGTCGCGTTCTCCGGGCAGCTTGTACTGCGAGCGGACCCGGTGCCCGGTCAGCCCCTCCAGCTCCGCGAGGCGCGGTTCCCACCACCGGGCGGCGGACGGGGTCAGGACGAGACAGGTGTCCCACCCCCGCGCCTGTGCCTGCCTGACGCCCTCGTCGACGTACTGGGTGGGGTCGGCCGCGCAGGCGACGAGGTAAAGGATCATGCGGGGAGTCCACATCGCGCGGCCAGGCGGCGCAAGTCTCCGCCCGGGGCCGGAGTCGCTCCGACCACGTCGGCGACGAGGCCGACCGTGGACTGTCGGCCGACGACCTCTTCCGGGGCCGGCCGTACTGCTGCGATCAGTGATTCGAGGCATTGGGCGCCGCCATAGGATGCGGTCATGATTCGCGCAGTGGTGTTCGACGTTGGCGAGTGCCTGGTGGACGAGACCCGCGAGTACGGCACCTGGGCCGACTGGCTCGGTGTGCCGAGGCATACATTCGCCGCCGTGTTCGGCGCCGTGATCGCTCAGGGCCGGGACTACCGTGAGACGTTCCAGGAGCTCCGGCCCGGGTTCGACCTCTACGAACAGCGGGAAGCCCGCGCCGCCGTCGGACAGCCCGAGACCTTCGGCGAAAGTGACCTGTACCCGGACGTGCGCCCGGCGCTCGCCGAGCTTCGGGCCGACGGGTTGTGGCTCGGCATCGCGGGCAACCAGACCGTTCGCGCCGGCCGTATCCTGCGAAGCCTCTTCACGGACTCCGTCGATCTGATCGGCACCTCGGACGACTGGGGCGCCAGCAAGCCGGATCGGGCGTTCTTCGACCGGGTGGCCGAGGCTGTCCCGCACACCCCGGGCGAGATCCTGTACGTCGGCGACCGCGTCGACAACGACCTGCGTCCCGCCGTCGCGGCCGGGATGCAGACCGCGCTGATCAGGCGTGGACCGTGGGGCACCATCCAGTGGAACACCGCGGAGGCCCGGGACCTGCCCACGTTCCGCGTGACGTCGCTGGCCGACCTCCCCACGGAGATCGCCGAGTTCAACGCGCGAGAGCGCTGACTGTCGTCGACCATCCGTACAGCCGCTCGTCCAGGTCCCGCACGCACTGGTCGTGCTGGTGCGGGGCCAAGGTCCGGCGTACGTCCCTGACCCGGTCCATGCCCGTCGCGTACCAGGTGACCTCAAGTTGGTCGAGGGCTCGGCACGCATACGCGCACGCTTCCTCCAGGTTCCCCGCAGCAGCTTCCACCGCAGCGAGATCGCCGTAGACCACGCTGCGCTGCTTGTCCTCCGTGGCTGTCAGATCGTCGAGGACCCCGAGGAGGGTGGTGCGCGCCTGCGGTAGGTGCCCTGCCTTCAGTTGGGTGTTCCCCTTGAAAGCTGCCAGCCTGACCCGACTGAACCAGTCGAGCCACTCCGGAACCCCGTGTTCGACGCCCGTCGCCAGGACGTCCTCGGCGTGCCCAATCAGATGGAGGGCGGTGCGGACGTTGCCGCACCGGGTCTCGCACTCGGCCTCGACGGCGTCGAGCCACGCGAGGTGGAGAGCAGAGACGGGTCCGCGACGTGCGTATGTACGGGCCGCCACCATGCGCTCCACAGCGGCGTCCCGGTCGCCCGCCCAGCCGGGCACGAAGGCAGAGTGGGCGAGGATCGCGCTGCCGAGGAGCGGGTCGTCCGCCTGCCCGGCGGCTTGGAGCGCGAGGAGCAGGCTCTTCCCTGCCCGGTCTGCGTCGCGGAGGTCGAAGAACTCGATGCGCCCGGCAAGCAGGTAGGTCTCGGCGAGAGCCGCAGCGACGGTTCGGCGGGTCTGCCCGGCGGTCTCGGTCAGCAGCGTGCAGCCGAGGGCGGCATGTGCGACGGCCGCCGGGTGCAGAGTGGCCGGAGCGACGGACCAGTAAAGGCGTCGATGCGACCGCGTAACCGCTTCGAAGTCCCCGGCGACGGAGGCGGGTTGCAGCGCCGCAGCCGACTGCATCGGCACTGCGGCCAGTCCCACGGCGGCCGCGGATGCCCCGATCAGCGACCGCCGCACAGGGTCGACCCGGTCGCGACCGGCCGGAGGGGTGAATCCGAGTGACTCCATGTCCTGCCCGAGCAATTCGGTCAGAGCCTGCTGGAGATCAGGGTGCGGCCACGGGGGGTTCTCGGACTCCCAGCGCCGCACCTGCCGAACACCCACGCCGAGCGCAGTGGCCAACTCCTGCTGGGACCGGTAGCCCGCAGCATGACGGGCTGACCGAAGACGGATATTGCTGGCTGACTGCGGCATGCGGGCCTCCCGAGAAGGGTCTTCCGTCAGTGTGGCGGGAAGGTCCTCCGTGGCGCTACTCATCACCCGTATGACGACACAAAAGTCCTCTTCTGTGTCGTGAAAAGACCTCTGTGAGTCCTCGAAGCGCCGCAGTGAGCGGGCCAGTCTTGACGTACTGCCCAGCACGGTGCCCAGAGGAGCCGCCACCATGCCACCCCGCACCCCCAGTACCAGCAACTGGGGCACGACCCGCTTCCCCACCTCTGTGGTGGCGTGATGGCGGGCATGACGATCAAGGTGTACGAGGTCGACCGGAGCGGTTTCACGAAGCGGGTGGTGAGGCCCAAAACCGAGGTCACTCCGGCCGACACCGTCCCGGTCAGCCAGGCGTATCCACCCTGCCGGTGCGATCGGTGCACCGGCACGACCGGCTGGTGCGACTGGCACAAGGGACCGTCCGGCACCGCGGTCCCGGTCGACGCAGCCGGGGAGGGGCCGGACGCGGACGCTCCGCGGTACGCGTGCGCGCCGTGCCGTCAGCAGCGCGGTCTTCGACCGGTGGAGGAGCGGTGACCGCGTCGGCCCGCACCGGCCTTCCGTCGCACGGTGGCCCGTGCCCAGCCCCTCCCGCAGCAGAGAAGGAGCGATCCGTGCGCAACTCCCAGGACATGCAGGACGAACCGGTCGCCGAGGACGCGCGGGGCTTCCGCGTCTGGGAAGGCGACATCCTCGACAACCTGATCTGGCTCCAGCAGACCCGCTCCCGCCGCCTGTCCGACCGCCTGTCCGAACCTGCCGAAACCGCCGGAGAAGCCGAAACGCTCTGATCCGCCGCTCCCCGCCGCCTCGTACGGTGGGGCGGTCGAACGGGGATTCGTGCGAACGGGAGGGCGTGCCGGGCCGTTCGGGGCGGGCAGCATTCCGGCGTGCGATCGCGGAAGACCTCGGCCCGGGCCATGTGCCGCCGACCGTCAGGCGGGCTCCCCGGGCTCCCCGGAGCCCTCGGCGGCACCGCCCCTGGGTGGTTCGGCCGGCTTCTGTGGCGGCTCCGTGCGCAGGCGGCGGTCGAGGGCCATGGACAGTTCGGCGTCCACCACCGCGCGGGCCAGCGGGCGGAGTTGGGGTGGTTCGGGGTCGTCGGTGTGCTCCCGCAGGACGTGCACGAAGAGTTCCGCGAGCGCGTCCGCGTGTGCGCGGACCCGGCTCCCGGCCGCCAGCACCGTGGCCAGCGGGACGCCCTCCCGTACCAGCTCGGACGACACGTCCAGCAGGCGGCGGCTGATGTGGACGATCTCCTCGCCGTCGATGGCGAGGTAGCCCAGGTCGAGCGCGGTGGCCAGGTTCTCGGTGGTGGTCTCGCCCTCGAAGTAGTCCGCGAGCTGCTCGGGCGTGAGGTGCACCGGGGTCTCCTCGGTGGGCTCGCCCAGCCCCAGCACCTCGGCGACGTCCCGGCCGCTCTCGAACGTACGGGCCAGATCGGCGATCCCGGTGAGGGTGTGGCCGCGCTCCAGGAGGCCCGTGATCGTGCGGAGCCGGGCCAGGTGCCGGTCGTCGTACCAGGCGATGCGCCCCTCGCGGCGGGGCGGCGAGATCAGCCCGCGCTCCCGGTAGAAGCGCACGGTCCGCACGGGGATCCCGGCCTTCTCGGCCAGCTCCGCCATGCGGTACTCACGCTGCTTGTCGCGCCTCTCGCGTCCTTCGGCCACACCCGCACCCTATGTTGTACCGCCGGTAACTTTCCCCCGTCGTACCCCTACCCATCGGTACGGAGCTGCTCTACGCTCCCGATATTGCCAGTGATTGCTGGCAGAGTCGTGTGACGTACCGCAGGAGGCGGCAGCATGGCCCAGCACGAGCACGTACGGGTGGCGGTGATCGGATCCGGATTCGGGGGCCTGGGGGCCGCGGTCCGGCTGCGCCGCGAAGGCATCACGGACTTCGTCGTCCTGGAACGCGCCGACTCGGTCGGCGGCACCTGGCGCGACAACAGCTATCCGGGCTGTGCCTGCGACGTCCCTTCCCACCTCTACTCGTTCTCCTTCGCGCCCAACCCCGACTGGCCGCGCACCTTCTCCGGACAGCGGCACATCCGCGCGTACCTGGAGCACGTCGCGGACACCTTCGGGCTGCGCCCGCACATCCGGCTCGGCCACGAGGTCACCGTCATGCGCTGGGACGGTACGGAGCTGCGCTGGGTCATCGAGACGGCCAACGGGGCCATCCTCACCGCCGACCTCGTGGTCTCCGCCTGCGGACCGCTCTCCGACCCGAAGATGCCGGACATACCCGGCCTCGCCGACTTTCCCGGCAAGGTCTTCCACTCGGCCCGCTGGGACCACGACACCGACCTGACCGGCAAGCGCGTCGCCGTCGTCGGCACCGGCGCCTCCGCCATCCAGATCGTCCCGGCGATCCAGCCGAAGGTCGGCCGCCTCACCCTCTTCCAGCGCACCCCGCCCTGGGTCATGCCGCGGATGGACCGGAAGATCAGCGGCGTCGAGCGCTGGCTGCACCGCACCCTGCCCGTCACCGGCACCGCCCGCCGCGGACTGCTCTGGGGCATCCGGGAGTTGCAGGTCGGCGCCTTCACCAAGCACCCGAACGAACTGGGCCTGGTCGAGAAGATAGCCAAGGGCAACATGGCGCGGGCGATCAAGGACCCGGCGCTGCGGGCCAAGCTCACCCCCTCGTACCGCATCGGCTGCAAGCGCATCCTGCTCTCCAACACGTACTATCCGGCGCTCGCGCAGCCCAACACGGACGTGGTGGCCGCCGGTCTCACCGAGGTGCGCGGCTCCACCCTCGTCGCCTCCGACGGTACGGAGACCGAGGCCGACGTCATCATCTTCGGCACCGGCTTCCACGTCACGGACATGCCGATCGCCGAGCGCGTGGTGGGCGCCGAGGGCATCACCCTCGCCGAGCACTGGAAGGACGGGGTGCAGTCGCTGCGCGGCGCCACCGTCTCCGGCTTCCCCAACTGGCTCTCGATCATCGGCCCGAACACCGGCCTCGGGAACTCCTCGATGATCCTGATGATCGAGTCCCAGCTGAACTATCTCGCCGACTACGTACGCCAGTTGGACGTGCTCGGCGGCCGGGTCGCCCTCGACGCCCGCCCCTCCGCGCTCGGCGCCTGGAACCGCCGGGTGCAGGACCGGATGCGGCGCACCGTCTGGAACACCGGCGGCTGCGACAGCTGGTACCTGGACGCCAACGGCCGCAACACCACCGTCTGGCCCGGCACCACCGCCGACTTCCGCCGCGCCACCCGCACGGTCGACCTCGCGGAGTACCAGGTCGTGCGCCCCCCGAAGCAGGAGCCCGCCGCCGGTGCGGAGGGGACCCCGCGCACCGAGGAGGTCGTGGGATGAGCCGCCTGCTGCGACGCGTCGACGCCCCGCCCGTACCGGAGCGCGAGCTGACCGTGCGCTCGGCCGACGGCGCCCGCATCCACGTCGAGGTGCACGGGCCGCAGGACGCCCCCACCGTGGTCCTCGCACACGGCTGGACGTGCAGCACCCGCTTCTGGGACGCGCAGATCAGGGCCCTCTCGCCGGACCACCGGGTCGTCGCCTACGACCAGCGCGGCCACGGCGGCTCCCCGGCCGCCGCCCCCGGCGGGTACAGCACCGACGCCCTCGCCGACGACCTCGAAGCCGTGCTCGCCGCCACCCTCGGACCGGGGCGCAAGGCGGTGATCGCCGGGCACTCCATGGGCGGCATGACGGTCATGGCCGCCGCCCGCCGGGACGGGCTGCGCGAACACGCCGCCGCCGTACTCCTGTGCAGCACCGGCAGCTCACGGCTCCCCGACGCGTCGACCGTGCTCCCGCTCCCGGCCGGCAAGGCCCGGACCGCCGGCACCCGGGCGATCCTCGCGGCCGCCGCCCCGCTCGGCCCGGTCACTCCGATTACCCGCCGGGTGCTCAAGTACGCCACGATGGGAGCGGGGGCGCCCCCGGAGCGCGTCGCCCTCTGCGCCCGGATCGTGCACGCCTGCCCGAGGGCGGCCAGGTCAGCCTGGGGCAAGGTCCTCGCCGACCTCGATCTCGACGCGGGCGTACGGGAGCTGAGGGTGCCCACGGCCGTGGTCGCGGGCACCGCGGACCGGCTGACGCCCATCGGGCATGCCCACGCCATCGCGGCGGCGCTCCCCGACGGCCTGGGCCTCACCGAACTGACGGGCCTGGGCCACATGACCCCCGTGGAGGCGCCGGAAGCGGTCACCGAGAAGATCCGGGAACTGGCCGCCGCGTACCTCCCGGCAGGCATCCCCGGCACGGACACGGGCAAGAACACGAGCGGCACGAGCGGCACGGGCGCTACGAAGAGCGCGGACGGTACGGACGGCACGGACGAGAAGGAGGAGGTCGCATGAGCGGCAGGCGGAGTCTCGAAGGACAGGTCGTCGTCGTCACCGGCGCGGCACGGGGCGTGGGGGAGCTGCTGGCCCGCAAGCTCTCGGCGCGCGGCGCCAAGGTCGCCCTGGTCGGCCTGGAGCCGGACGAGCTGAAGAAGGTCTCCGAGCGGCTCCACACGGAGAGCGACCACTGGTTCGCGGACGTCACCGACCACGAGGCGATGGCACGCGTCGCCCAGGAGGTCAAGGAGCGGTTCGGAAAGATCGACGTCGTCGTCGCCAACGCCGGGGTCGCGGCGGGCGGACCGTTCGTCGACTCGGACCCGGACGCCTGGCGGCGGGTCATCGAGGTCAACCTGATCGGTGGCGCGGTGACCGGGCGGGCTTTCCTGCCGGTGCTCATGGAGAGCCGGGGCTACTTCCTCCAGATCGCCTCGCTGGCCGCGATGACCCCGGCCCCGATGATGACGGCGTACTGCGCGTCGAAGTCGGGCGTGGAGGCGTTCGCGCACTGCCTGCGCGCCGAGGTCGGCTACCGGGGCGTGAAGGTGGGGGTCGGCTACCTGTCCTGGACCGACACGGACATGGTGCGCGGCGCCGACCAGGACGACGTGATGCGGGAGTTGCGCCAGCGGCTGCCCTTCCCGGCTAACCGCACGTACCCGCTGGGGCCCGCCGTCGACCGGATCGTGGCGGGCATCGAGCGCCGCGCCCCGCACGTGTACGCGCAGTGGTGGCTGCGCGGGATGCAGTCGGTACGCGGCTACCTGCCCACGCTGATAGGGGTCGTCGGCCAGCGGGAGGTACGGAAGTTCGCCCCCCGGCTGGACAGCATCGGCAAGGGGCTGGTGGGCGCCGGAGGCGCCGCCGACCAGGACGCGCGGGCGGCGGACACGCAGCGTAAGTGATCGACATGCGGTGCCCGGCGGGGGCTGCGACGCTGAACGCGGTCCTCATGGACCGTCCCCCACGCACCACGAGGAGTGACCCCGCATGGGTATCGCAGACCAGTTCAAGGACAAGGCGCAGCAGCTCGCCGATGAGGCGAAGAAGCGGGCCGGGCAGAGCGGTCAGGGCAACGACAAGGGCCAGGACCGGACGAGCGACGAGGCCCAGGAGCGGATGAAGAACCCGTCCGACCAGGCTTCGGACACCATGCGGCGGGGCCGCGACCGGGCGACCGACGCGATGGACGACCTCCGCGACCGCCGCGGCGACCGCTGAGACGGGTCCGGCGGGTCTGTCGGTGAGGGGCGCGCCCGGGGTGACCGGGCGCGCCCCTTCCGCATGTCCCGGCCGGCCCCGCCGTCCCACCGCCCCCTCACCGCATCCCCCGTCCCCGCAGGTCGGACGGTGGGACGTCCCATGATCGCGTCAGTCTCCCGGCGATCATGGCGGCCCGCCCGCCTCGCCCCGCAATCTTGTTCCCGAGCCGGCCGGGGGGCCGGTTCCGTATCAAGGGGAGGGAACAAGACATGCGCAGGATGACGCGGATGTTCGTCACCATGACCACGGCGGTCGCGATCGCCGGGGGCGGCGTGGCCGCAGCGGGGACCAGCTACGCGGCGACCGGGCACCAGGCGCAGGCGACGGTGAGCACCACGACCGTCTCCACGCTCGCGGTGAACAACATGGGCCTCAACAGCTCGGCAGCCTCTGCGGTCCAGATGTGGCTGCGGAACTACTGGGGCTACACGGGCGCCATCGACGGCCAGCTCGGCAACGGAAGCTGGCAGGCGATGCAGCGCTTCCTCAAGGCGAACTACGGCTACTCGGACGCGATCGACGGCGACCCGGGCCCCAACACCATCCGGGCGATGCAGAACTGGCTGAAGAGCTACTGGGGGTACACGGGCGCCATCGACGGGATCGCCGGTTCCGGCACCCAGGCCGCGTTCGCCCGGTTCGCCATCTACCTCATGTCCACCTGAGTAGCTGAGCGGGTCACCGCTCCCGGCGTCCGGGAGCGGTGACCGACGGAAGGCACATCGGCACGTCGGCACGTTGATACGTCCGTACGCCGGTCCGCCGGTACGTCGGGGCTTCGGGCCCGGCGTACCGGCGGGGGTCCGCTCAGCCGGTGAAGCACTCGGGGCGGCCGCCCGGCACGGTGAGGCAGATCCGGGTGCTGGCCCCGCTGTCCCCGGCGGCCATCGGGGTCGACAGGTACTGCCCGGCGTCGCGCGTGCCCACGGCGGTGACCTGCTGGGAGCGGCCGGCCGACAGCGACAGTTCGACCTTGTCGCCCGGCCGCAGCCCGGTGGTACGTACCCATACGGCACGGCAGAGAGCGGCGTGACGGAGTTCCAGACGGCGGCCGCCGTCTGCGGTGTGGCTGGCCAGGGTGGTGACCATCCCGGCCCCGCCGCAGCCCATCGCGACCGGGTTCCTGCCCTCGCAACTCCCGCCACGGCAGCCCGGGTTGCGGACGGCCTGTTCCGTCGCGGCCACCGTGCGCCCGGACCGGTCCGGCTCCTCGGCGGACCCACCGGCGAGGGCCCCCGCCGCCGCGCCCACCGCCACGACTCCGACGACCGCCACCGCGACCGCCCACCACAGCACACCCGGCCGGGCGGCAGGCGCCTCCTCCGGCCGGTCCTCCGGTTCCTGGGGCCGGTCCTCCGGTCTGATCCGGGCTCCGGCCCCCGCCTCCTCTTTCTGCCCCTCTTTCTCCTCGGGTTTCTCCTCCGGCCGGTCTTCCGGCTTCTCCGGCCGGTCCTCCGGGCTGCTCGCGGGTGCTGGGGCGTTCCTCGGCACGGCGACCGGACGGGCCCGGCCGCTCCACTCCGCGTCGGCCAGCTCCCAGAGCGCCAGCATCCTGCCGGTCGGTGTCCGGGTGAGTGCGCACAGCGCCTCGACCGCCTGCCGGGGCGCGGGCTTCTTCCCGTTGAGGTACCGCTCCCAGGACGATTTGCTGTACGGGGTACGGGCCGCCAGCGCGGCCAGGCTCAGCCCGGCCCGCGCCCTGATCGCACGGAGTTCCTCCGCCAACTGCCCGCTCGCCGTGGAAGCGGTCATCGGCGCAGCTCTCTCCAGGTGTCCGGGCCGATGATCCCGTCGACGACCAGGTGGTGGGCCTGCTGGAACTTCTTGGCCGCGCCCTTGGCCCGTTCGTCGTACAGCCCGTCGGTGGCGCCGGGGTCGAAGCCCTTCTCGCGCAGCAGGCACTGCGCTTCCACCACGTCGAAGCCGGTGCTGTTGATGTCGAGCAGCATCTCGCGGGTGCCGCTGTGCCCCGCCCGCAGCTCGCCGTGCTTGCGCCGGACCTCGCACGGGTACGTCTGGCCGCGCAGGTATCCCGCATCGGCCGCCACCGTGCTGCCGGGGCGGGCCTCCCGTGCTTCGGTTCCGTTCCGGGCGCCGCCCGCCAGCATTCCGGCCCCGAACGCCACCGCGACGGCCACGACCGCCACGCCGATCGCCCGGCCCAGCGGTACCGTACGGCCCTCCCGACGCGGACCTCCCGCCCGCAACGGCTCCACGACCGGTTCCGCGACCGGCTCTATGACCGATTCCGTGACCGGCTCCGGAGACCTGACCTTTTCCCGCTCCGCGTCCCCGCCCTCGGGACCCTCCGGCTCCTGGACCTCGTCCGCCCGCCCCGCCTCCTTGGCGCGGGACCGCTCGGCGACGTCGTACAGCACGACGAGTCGCGTTGGGTCCGTACCGCAGACCTGGGCCAGCTCCTCGACGGCCTTGCGCGGTACGGGCTTCTTCCCGTTCAGGTACCGCTCCCACGAGGAGCGGCTGTAGCTGGTGCGACCGGCGAGGGCCGCGAGGCTGAGGTCGCTGTGGTCCTTCAACCTGCGCAGCTGGACCAGAAGCTGATGCTCGCTGGTAGTCAGTTCGGCAGGCAGCTCTTTCCAACGCGGCATTCAGATCCCCCCGATGCATTCCGGCCGTTGCCCGTAAATAGTGCGGCATCGCTGCCACATGGACGAAGCCGTGGCGTGTCGGCCGGCGGGGGCCGTCCCACGATCGCACCCTGAGACAGGGCATCCCCGCAGTTCAGGAGGGGTATCGTCCCACATCGCACCTGATCCACGAGCGGGCTTGGCGGCGGAGGATCCGGTGCGTCAGAGTCGCTGTCGGCCCTGGTCCGGACCCGTTCCGGACCAGGACCGCAGGCCGCCACCGGCGGCCGGTGCGAAGAAGGACGGGGGTCTGCTTCGCACCGGCCGCCGGGGCCGTCCACCCGGGGGAGTGCCCTGGCTAGAAGGCCGCTGTCCGGTTTTCGCTGCGCGGGTCGCTCACCCGGTGTTCGGCATAGATGCCCGCGCGCGCCTCACGACGCCAGGGACGTGCGTAGGTCACCGACTCGGCGGCGGCCTCGGCCCGCTTTCGCGCAGTGCGTCGACGTCGTGGGGCACGTCGCCGGGCAAGCGGCGGTATCCGGGGCGATGCGTTGGCGCGCGCTCTCGTGGCGGCCCGGGGCTTGAGCTTCGGGCTCCGGGTTCCGAGCTTCGGGAGGGGGCCGGTTCACTCTTTCGTGGGCGCGGGGTGGGTCCTTGGTCCGGGGCTTGAGCTTCGGGATTCGGGGGTCGGGATCCGGGCTTCGGGATTCGAGCGGTGTGTTCCAAGTGGTTGGTTTCTTGGGTGGGTTGGGAAACCCCACCCGCCCTCCCGGACCCGTCACGGCCAGCAAGTATGACTAATTGTGATCGAGTTGCGGCGCAGAGTCGTGCCCGCTTACGGTGCGAACGAAACGACCCCGGCACAGTGTTCTCAGCACTGCCCGGGGCCTGACCCCAAGATCGCAACCCAGTAGAAAGACGATCCCGTGGCTGTTTCCGAGCTTATCTCCGACCCTTGTGCGCCCGCAGCTCCGCGCGTTGCCCCGCCGAAGGCGAGGCCGGGTTACGGGAAGCGTTCCGTCCCGGAGGAACGACCGCCGTGTGAGGCCGACTTCGCGTTGCTGCCGGTGCGTGAGCGGCACATCGCCGGATACGTGACGGCCCTGGCGGAGGGTGCGGCGATGGACATCAAGTCGCTTGCGAAGTCTCTGCCGTTGTACGGGCAGGCGGCGGTGGGCAGTGCGTTACGGGCGCTGAGTGTGGCCGGGCATCTTCGCCGGGGGCGTTGCGTGAGTATCGAGGACGGTCAGGTCCGGTGGGTCACGCGTACGTTCTGGTCGCGGGTCGCCCACGACAACGAGTGGTGGACCGCCTTCCTTGCCGCCGAGAACCACCGAGCCACCCAACAGTCCAATCCCCAAGCCCCCGCCCCTTCGACGCCCGCCCCCGCCCCCGCTTCCGTACCCGTACCTGCCGCAGAGGTCCCGCAGCCGCGCGCCGTGGAGCCGGTGCCCCCGGTTCAGCCGCAGCCGCAGCCGCAGGGTGGCGTTCCCTCGCCCGCGTTCGCGGCGTTGGCGCGGCTGGGGCGGGTGGATTCCCGGCTGGCGTTGTCGGCGGCGGACTGTGCGGGGTTGGAGGGGCTGGTGGCCGAGTGGTTCGCGCGGGGTGTGGATGCCGACTACCTGACCCGGGCCCTGACGGCCGGGCTTCCCGATGCGGTCGGGTCTCCCTTCGGGCTGGTGCGCCGCCGTCTCCAGGACAAGCTTCCGCCCCACCTGCCCGTGACACCCACTCCGCCCGTACCGGCGGAGGCCCCGGTGCGCCGGGTGATGCCGGAGTGCACCGAGTGCGGCGTACCGGGAAGGCCCGAAGCCTTCCGCGACGGACTCTGCCGCCCCTGCCGCGAACCCGACCCCACCCCCTGAATCAACGCCATGACTTCGCTCACGGACGACTGAGTACAAGGAGCCAGGCGGTCTCACAGACAGTCGCAGTCCGTGGCGTAGAGCAGCAGGAACAGGGCCGTTGCAGCGGTCGCGGTGAAGCCGAAAGCGGTCACGGCGGCGAGGCCTCGACGGCGGCCCTTCGTGGGAGTACGGAAGGTCCGCCAGGCACCGTGGGCGAGGACGAGGCTGAGCAGGCCGGCCCCCGCGATGGTCAAGCGTGGACTGAAGGTCCAGCTCAGGTAGGCGATGAGAGCTAGACCGCCCAGCAGCGCGCAGGCGAGCAGGTTGAGGATCACCTCGGCGACGGCCTCTCCCACTGTGTCGATCAGGAAGTCGCCGATGCCTTTCGCTGCCCTGCGGTCTCTGAGAGGCACTGCTTATCCCTTCATCATCATGGCCACTGAACGAAAACTGAGCCAGAGCCGGTTGTCGTGGTCAAAGCCAACCAGGCCGTTGGCGCGACCTGTGGCGACCCCACGAGCCAGAGACGTTCGCTTGCCGTGTAGATGCCGGTGCCGCGCACCGCCTCCCGCACCGCCACGTCCCGCGCGTGGGAAGCGACGGGGAACATCGGAACGGACCGGCGCCGTGAGGCACCGGCCCGTACTGCCGGAGAATCCGTCGGACTACCCGCAGCTTCTCAGCAGGAGAGGTTGCCGCCCGGGTCGGTGCCCAGCACGGAGGCGAACTGCTTGTACAGGTTGATCCGGTCGTCGCGCTGGTCCGGGTTGTTGCCGTTGCACTCCAGGGCGCCGTTGATGGTGCGGATGGTCTCGCCGAAGCCCTTGTCGTTGACGATGGCGTCGTGCGCGGTCATCGTTCCGGCGCCGGACTGCGTGTTCCAGAACCAGAGGCCGGTCTTCCAGGCGACCGCCGGATCCTTCTCCACCTTGGACGGGTCGTTCAACAGGTCGATGCCGAGCGCGTCCCCGGCGGCCTTGTAGTTGAAGTTCCAGCTCAGCTGGATCGGGCCGCGCCCGTAGTAGGCGGCCTGACCGGCCGGGCAGCCGTAGGGCTGGGACGTGTCGCAGTAGTGCGGGTAGTTGGCGGTGTTCTGCTCGACGACGTACTTCAGCCCACCCGTCTCGTGGCTGACGTTGGCGAGGAACGCCGCCGCCTCACGCTTGCGGATGGTGTCGCTGCCCGAGTTGGCGAACTGCGGATACGCGCCCAGAGCATCGGTGAGACCGCTGTACGTGTAGAAGGCGTTCCGCGACGGGAACATCTGGTTGAACTGGGCCTCGCTGACCACGAAGGAGGCGGCGGAGGCCGATGACGCCTGACCGGCCAGAGCGAGCGTGCCGAGAACGGTGGCTGAGGCCATCATCGACAGAGTGCGGGAGAGCTTCATCGTGTTCCTCGGTTCGGCAGTGGGCGTTGGTGATTCAGGTGTGAACCACCTAGGTCATCGTGTTCGCCGATCCCGAGGCTCAACACAACGAAGGCCCGAAACCACCCGCACGTGCCACAGGCATACACAGAGCTGACGCGGCTTCGGGCCAATCGGTGAACAGGGCGGTCACCAGCCGCCCGCCAGGACACACCCGACGGAGGAACCGGATCGGGTGACGGGCCTCAGGCGGCTTCGCCCGGCACGCCGGTCCCGCCGTACCCGCCGGGACCGTCGAGTTCCTCGATCACGTCGGGGATGGGCGGCCTGGGCTCTCCCCAGATCAGCGCGCGCTCCCTGAACGACACGGTGCCCGGATCCTCCTCGTCGACCTCCCGGCCGTGCCGGTCGATCAGCCTCCCCTTCCCCGCCTCAAGTGCCTCGGCGGCAGCGAGGAAGAGCGCGCCGATGCTGCCCGGCTCGGTGAACTCCACACCGGACTCGGGGGTGAACGTGCCGAGGCGGCCGTGGGTTTCGTAGGTGGACCGGCAGTCGATGAAGTGGCAGCGGTTTGTGGTGGTGTCCATGGCGATCGGGGCGAAGCCGTGCTCCCACATCGCGGCGCCCTCCCCGTCCTCGGCCTCCAGGGAGCGCAGCTTGTACGTGCCGATCATCATCTCCACCACGGAGAGCGGACGGCATCCGGTGGGCAGGAAGAACACGGCCTCGTCCGAGGTCGGCGGCTCCATGGGCAGAAACGCCGAGGCCCCGTCGTGTCGCCGTAAGGACGCCACGATGGCGGGCGTGAACCGTAGGCCGAGCATCCGCTGCGCCTCGCGCAGAACCCCCTCGTCGACCGGGTCGTCCAGCGAGTACAGCGTCCGGGGCGCATGCCGCCCCAGCCACGCCTCGATCCGGTCCCATGCGACGTTGATCTGTTCCAGCTCGTTCATCGACTCTCCGGGGTGTTGCGGGTTCGGGATTCCTCGACCGGTCCGCCTTCACACGTGCTGTGCTCCGTGGACAAGGGACGAGGGAGAAGGGGCAAGGGGCAAGGGGCAAGAAATGCCTCAACGGTAGAGGCCTGCGCGGCAGTGTGTGACGTGTTCGTCACGGGTGGCAACGAAAGGGTGTATGGCGGGGCCCCTTGAGTGAGGGGGCGGGGCCGCCGCACCGAAGGCCGGGACGTGCAGGGGCGGGGAAGCGAAGTTCCGCCGTAACGGGCGTTCGTGGGAACGTAGTTGCCGTTGATGGTTCATACACGGACGGGGGATTGCATGAAGGCCGGGTACGTGCGCGTGGCGATGGTGACGGCGGCGGCGCTGATGGGGCTGACGGCGTGTGGCCATGGCTCGGACACGGGGGCCGACCCCGCACCGCCGCCTGCCGCCAAGCCGTCGCCGTCGCGGCCCGCGGAGTCCTCGACGCCCATGGCCGATCCGGACGTCGTGCTGCGGGGCGCGGACGAGTTGAAGCAGATGCTTCCCGCGCGCGGCGAGCTCATCGAGGGCTGGTCGACGTCGGGCGGTGCCGACGCGCTCCGGGCCGACCCGGTGGACGACGCCGAGGACGACTGCCTGATCGACCCGATTCCCTGCTCCGGTGCGCTGTTCACCGCCACGGGGGAGTACAAGGACGCCGCCGGGGTGGTCACCCACTCGGGCCTGGAGTCGTACGACAGCATCGAGCACGCGCGCGCCCGGTTCGCGGCCGCGGCGGCCGGTGGCGAGGGCGAGGTGAAGTCCGAGGGCGCGGCGGCCGGGAACGAGTCGCAGTACTTCACGCGCACCGCGAGCGGCGGCACGGACAACGTCGTCGTCTTCCGCGTCGGAACGGTCCTCGCCGAGGTCTTCGTGGAGGCCGGCGGGCCGAACCAGGTCCGAGAGGCGTCGGAGTTCGCCCTCTTCCAGGCCGAACGCCTACAGGCGCTGCTCGGCCGGAAGGCCACCGGCTGACCGGGGCAGCGGTCAACGGTTGGCGGGGCCGAGGGCGGTCAGGCGTTTCCCTCCCGCAGCGCGGCGACGGCCCGGGCGGCGGGCCTCACCCTGCACGCCGCCGCCGACGTGCCGCGTGCCCTTCGCTCACGCCGGGCTGACGTCACGCTGACGGCACCACCGCAACGGCGGCGGCCAACACGTGAGTTGTACCCTCACTCGGCCTGGGGTCGGAGCCCGGCTACGCGGTGTCCGGCTGGTGGCTCATGCGGCGGGTGGCGGTCTCGCGTACGCGGAACAGGGCGATGGCCAGGACCGTCACACCCAGGCTGACCGTCAGCGGCGGGACCAGCGCGAGATACGGGAACCGTACGTCCATCAGCACCAGGATCTCCGTGTTGAACACGGCGGCCGCGTTGAGCCCCAGGAACACGTAGCCCACCCCGCGCGTCCCGCGCCCCGAGCGAGGGGTGAGGGCGGCGGCCAGCACCAGCAGTCCCGCCAGGGCGGCCGAGGAACCGGCGCTGGTGATGTACGGGTGGAACTCGGCGTTCGGCGCGGCCGCCGTGACGTAGGCGCCGAACAGAAGGGTCGGCGGGAGGAAGCGGAAGAGCGCCGCCGCCTTGGCCCGCCAGTCGAGGAGCTGCACCCCCGCCCCGCCGGGCACCGCGAGCACCACGTAGCTGATGAACACGGCGGTGGCCAGGGTGATCATGCCGACGGCGGAGGAGATGTCCCGGGCGTCCCCGACCCCGTTCGTGTTGCCCACCGCCAGCGGGGTGCTCACCATCACCACCAGGAGCCAGACCCCGGCCGCGCGCCAGGTGCCTGCCGGGATCGGGTTCCTGGGCCGGGCGGGCGACGGAGTGGGCCGGGACGGCGGATATCTCAGCGTCGGCAGCGACGGGGCGAGGGAGTCGGAGGTCGGGGCGGCCGCCGGTCCGGGCACACGGTCCAGACGGCGCAGCGCGAGGGCCACCTCGGCGGCGGACGCGTACCGCTCGTCCGGGTCCTTGTGGAGGAGGGTGAGGACGAGGTCGTCCCAGGGCGCCGGGATGCCCGGGGCCACCGAGCTGGGGGCGGGCGGGTCCTGGCTGAGGTGGGCGGTGAGGAACCCCATCGCGTCCGGGGCGTCGAACGGCAGCCGCCCCGTGATGAGTTCGAAGAGCAGACAGCCCAGCGCGTACAGGTCGCTGCCCGGCACCGGGCGGCCCCGGGCCTGCTCGGGCGCCATGTACGGGGGCGTGCCCACGATGACACCCGTGCGGGTGAGCCGGTCGGAGGTCGCGTACGGGTCGGCGGCGCGGGCCACCCCGAAATCGAGGACCTTCACCGTCCCGGCGTCGGTGATGACGATGTTGGACGGCTTGATGTCCCTGTGCATGACGCCCGCCGCGTGCGCCTCGGCCAGCGCGTCGCACACCTGGGCACCCCAGCGGGCCGCCGCGACCAGCGGGACGGGGCCCCGGCCCAGCTTGGTCTCCAGGGTCTCGCCCTGGAGCAACTCCATCACCAGGAAGGGGGCGTCGCCGTTCTCCGTACCGCTCTCGCCGAGGTCGTGGACGGTCACCACGTTCGGGTGCTGGAGGCCGGCGGTGATCCGGGCCTCGCGCAGGAAGCGGGCCCGCGCCTCGCTGCCACGGCTGCCGCCCCCGGCGAGCAGGGAGATCACCTTGACCGCGACCCGGCGGTCCAGGGTCTCGTCCTGTGCCTCCCAGACCTCCCCCATGCCGCCCTCGCCGAGCTGACGCACCAGGCGGTAGCGGTTTCCCAGGAGTTGATCGCGCATCACGGTCCTCCCCGGTCCTGATCGTGTGGCTCTCCGCTCGTGGCGAATCACCCAACCCGATCATGTCACCCGTTCCGGGGCGATGTGGACAGGACGCGGAAGGCCCCGGCCCGGAGCGGAGCATCGGATTCCGCTGGGTCGGGGCCTTCTGTCCGAAACGGATCGGATGGGATCGAACGGGGCCGGGTGGGGCCGGAACCAGGCCGGTTCGGAAGGGGGCCCCCGGTCGGGCCGGCCGCAGACCGCCGCAGACCGCCGCGGGCTGTACCGGGCCGTCGCGCGGCCGCCCCGGGCCGTCGCGGAACGCCCCCGGCACCCCCCCCGGCACCCCCGGTCACCTCGGGCTATCTCGGGGGCAGGGGCGGGCGGCGGCGGTCCGGGACGTCCTCGTACGTGGGCGGGGCGGCCGCCGGTTGCGCGGCCAGCAGGTCCAGGGCGACGCGGACCGCGTCGTCGAGCACCGCGTAACGGCCCTCGGCCCAGTCGAGCGGGGTGCGCAGGGCCTCCAGATCCGGTTCGACGCCGTGGTTCTCGACGGACCACCCGTACGTGTCGAACCAGGCCGCGTTCATCGGCACGGTGATCACCGTGCCGTCGCCCAGCCGGGTCCGGCCGGTCATGCCGACCACCCCGCCCCAGGTCCGCTGGCCGACCACCGGGCCGAGCTTCAGCAGGCGGAACGCGGCGGTGATCATGTCGCCGTCCGAGGAGGTCGCCTCGTCGGCCAGGGCGACCACCGGGCCCCGGGGCGCGTTGGAGGCGTAGCTGACCGGCTGGGCGTTGCGGGTCAGGTCCCAGCCGAGGATGGTGCGGGTCAGCTTCTCCACCACCAACTCGCTGATGTGTCCGCCCGCGTTGCCCCGTACGTCGACGATCAGCGCGGGGCGCGACACCTCCATGCGCAGGTCCCGGTTGAACTGTGCCCAGCCCGATCCGCCCATGTCCGGGATGTGCAGGTAGCCGCACTTGCCGCCGCTCAACTCCCTTACGACCTCGCGGCGTTTGGCCACCCAGTCCTGGTAGCGCAGCGGGCGTTCGTCGACCAGTGGGACGATCGCGACCCGGCGGGGCCGCCCGCCGCCCTCCGCCGGGCGGAAGGTCAGCTCGACGGTGGTGCCGCCCGCCGCCGTGAGCAGCGGGTACGGGCCGGCGACCGGGTCGACGGGGCGGCCGTCCACATGGGTGAGGACGGCGCCCTCCCGGATTCCCGTACCGGCCAGCGGGGAGCGGGCCTTGGAGTCGGAGGAGTCGCCGGGCAGGATGCGGCGGACCGTCCACGCGCCGTCCCGGCAGACCAGGTTGGCGCCGAGCAGGCCGATCGCCCGCTGGTAGTGCGGCGGGCCCTCGTTGCGGCGGGCCGGGGACACGTACGCGTGCGAGGTGCCCAGCTCGCCCAGGACCTCGCGGAGCAGGTCGGCGAAGTCGTCGGGGGAGGCGACCCGGTCGAGCAGCGGGCGGTACTGGTCGAGCACGGCGTCCCAGTCGATGCCGCACATGTCCGGTTCCCAGAAGTACGCGCGGATGATGCGGCCGGCCTCGGCGTACGCCTGGCGCCACTCCGCGGCCGGGTCGACCTCGTGGAGGATGCGGCGCAGGTCCAGGTAGACGGTCGAGTCGCCGTCGCCGGGCTCGGTGGCGGGGACCGCGCGCAGCTCGCCCTCGTCCATGACGACCAGCCGGGTCGCGTCGCCGCTGACCGCGAACCAGTCGAGGTGGGCGACGAGTTCGGTCTTCCTGGCCTTGGAGATGTTGAAGTGTTCGAGGGTGGGGCGGCCCGACATGTCCGACGGGTTGGCGAAGGTCTCGCCGAGCGCGCCGGAGATCGGCCAGCGCAGCCAGACCAGTCCGCCGCCGCTCACCGGGTACAGGGCCGAGTACTTCGACGCGGAGACCGGGAAGGGCGTCACCCGGTTCTCCAGCCCCTCGAACTCGACGGTGACCGGCACCGTGCCCCCGCCCGTCTCCGGGAGGTCGTCGGCCGGGTCGAGCCCGCCCGCCGCCGGGCGCCCCTCCGGGGAGAGGGCGAAGGGGGAGGGCGTGGCGGAGGAGAGCGGCACGAGGTAGGGGCGGCAGCCCAGCGGGAAGGAGAGGTCGCCGGTGTGGACGTCGTACACCGGGTCGAAGCCGCGCCAGGAGAGGAAGGCGAGATAGCGGCCGTCGCCGGTGAAGACCGGGTTCTCGTCCTCGAACCGGCCGTTGGTGACGTCGACGATCACCGGGGCGCCGGTGCCCAGGATGCGGGCCAGCTTGATCTGGCGCAGGGAGCGGCCGATGCCGGGGTGCGACCAGGTGAGCCAGGCGCCGTCCGGGGAGAACGCCAGGTCGCGGACGGGGCCGTTGATGGAGCGGATCAGCTCGGTGGGTTCGCCGGGGGCGGCGGCCGGGGCTCCGGCGGTGCCTGGAGATTCCGGGGCGGCCGCGTCCCCCGCGCCCTCCGCCGCCATGGCCTCCTCGTCCGTCTCCAGGAGCAGCAGGCGGCCGTCGTTGGTGGCGATGGCCAGCCGTTCGCCCTCCGGGTCGGCGACCATCTCGTGCACCCGGCCGATCCGCCCGGAGGCCAGCCTGTGCGGCGCGCGGTCGCCGCTGGCGCGCGGCAGGTACGCGATCTCGACGGCGTCCTCGCCCTCGGCGTCCGTCACGTACGCGACCCGGCCGCTGCTGCCGAGCATCTCCGGCAGCCGGACGCGGACGCCCGGGGTGTCGGCGATGGTGCGGGCGGGGCCGTCGCGGTGGGTGAGCCAGTAGAGGCTGCCGCGCACGGTGACGGCGCTGGCCCGGCCCGTCTCGTCCACGGAGAGCGAGTCGACGTGGCTGGCGGCGGGCACCTGGTAGGGGCGCCGCCCGGTGCGCGGACCGCCGAGCCGGACCTCCAGCTTCCGGGGGACCGCGTCCGGCGAGGCCAGGTCGTCCACCAGCCACAGCTCGCCCGCGCACTGGTAGACGACCCGGTGGCCGTCGCTGGAGGCGTGGCGGGCGTAGAAGGCGTCGTGGTCGGTGTGGCGGCGCAGGTCGGTGCCGTCGTGGCGGCAGGAGTACAGGTTGCCGACGCCCTCGTGGTCGGAGAGGAAGGCGATCCGGCCGCCGACGAACATCGGGGAGGCGAGGTGGCCGCCGATGTCCGGCAGCAGCCGCTTGCCGTGCAGCCAGAGCCGGCCGGTCGCGCCGCCCCGGTACCGCTTCCAGGCGGCCGGTTCGTGCGGCGGGGTGCCGGTGAGCAGCAGGGTGCGCCGTTCGCCGTCCACGTCGCTGACCGCGATGTCGGAGACCGGGCCCCAGGGCAGCTTGCCGCCGGGGCTGCCGTCGGTGGGGACGCTGTAGGCCCAGGAGACGTACGAGAACGGCTGGCTGTGCGAGGACACGGCCAGGAGCTGGGCGGCGTCCCCGGCGTCGGGGGTCCAGCCGCAGACCCGGGTGTCGGTCGAACCCCAGTAGGTGAGCCGGCGGGCCGGTCCGCCGTCGACCGGCACGAGATGGATCTCCGGGTCGAGGCTGCGCCAGCTCGTGTACGCGATCCGGCTGCCGTCCGGGGAGAAGCGCGGGTGGCCGACCCTGGTCCGGTCGACGGTGAGCCGCCAGGCGCGGCCGGGCCGCTGTCCCTCGGGCGCGAGAGGGGCGACCCAGAGGTCGTCCTCGGCCGCGAAGCACAGCAGATCGTCGTGGAGGTGCGGGAAACGGAGATACGCGACGTCGTCACTCACCCTCCCATGCTTTCCGCGCTCAACGGCCCCGGCAACTCCTGGTGCGTGGTGTGTCGTAGCGCGGTGGGCCGGACCGCGGCGGGAACGCGGCGGCGGCCCCGCGGTGCGCGTCGCTTGTGGTGCGGAACACAAGCGAAACGATTTCGTTTCGCTCGGCGGGCGGGGTACCGTCGATGTGTACGAAACGGTTTCGTTCGATTGACTGGTGTGCGAGACCCGCCGCCGTACGAGGCCGCCGTACGCGTACGAGAAAGGAGGCCGACATGGCACGTACCCGGCTCACGCCCGAGCGCGAGAGCGAGCTCTACGCCGCCGTGCTCGACCTCCTGCGCGAGGTCGGCTACGACGCCCTGACCATGGACGCCGTCGCCGCTCGCACCCGTTCCAGCAAGGCCACCCTCTACCGCCAGTGGGGGAGCAAGCCCGAGCTGGTCGTCAAGGCACTGCGGCACAACAAACCGGTGTCCCTCGTGGAGATCGACACCGGCTCGCTGCGCGGCGACTTCCACGCCGTGCTGAGCCGCACCGACGACTGCCAGATGGAGAAGGACTCCGCGCTGATGCGGGGCCTGAGCCATGCCGTCCACGAGAATCCCGATCTGCACCAGGCCCTGCGCGACCTGCTGATCGAGCCGGAGATGACCGGTCTCGAACTGCTGCTGCGCCGAGCCGTGGACCGGGGCGAGGTGCGTCCGGACAACCCGGCGCTGAAATATGTGTCGCACATGCTGATCGGCGCTTTCGCCGCCCGGCAGCTGGTCGAGGACCGCTCCGTCGACCAGGCGTTCCTGATCGATTACGTCGACTCCGTGGTTCTCCCCGCCCTCGGAGTCTGACCCCGGACGCGCCCCGGCGCGGCCCGGTCCCCGGTCCTCCCGGGCCGTCCCGAGCGGTCCGGTCCCCCCGGACGTGCCCCGAGCGCGGTCCGGTCCCCGTACGACCTCACGACCCCTCCCCAGGTCCACCTGACACGCCGCTCTCGTCGTCGGGTCGGCACCGCACGCCCTTTTTTCCACCACGACCCGACCCGGGAGACCTCCTCCGTGGCCACATTCCTCTACCGCATCGGACGGCTCGCCTTCCGGCGCCGCCGGTACGTCGCCCTGATCTGGGTGGCGCTGCTGGCGCTCGCCGGATTCGGCGCCGCCACCGCGTCCACCCCCACCTCCAGCTCGTTCTCGATACCGGGCACGGAGGCGCAGCGCGCCTTCGACCTGCTGGAACAGCGTTTCCCCGGGGCCAGCGCCGACGGCGCGACCGCCCGGGTCGTCTTCAAGGCCCCCGAGGGCGAGAAGATGGCCGACCCGGCCAACAAGGCCGCGGTGGGCAAGGCGGTCGCCGAGCTGAAGTCGGGCTCGGACCAGGTCGCCTCGGTCAGCGACCCGTACACCGCGAACGCCGTCAGCAAGAACGGCTCCACGGCCTACGTCTCGGTCTCGTACAAGGTCAACTCGATGGAGCTGACCGACGCGACCCGGGACGCCCTGGAGGACGCGGGCCACGCGGCGCAGAAGAGCGGGATGACCGTGGAGATCGGCGGTGACGCGCTCCAGGTGATGCCGGAGACCGGTGCCACCGAGATCATCGGCGTCGCGATCGCGGCGGTGGTGCTGGTCATCACCTTCGGCTCGCTGGTCGCCGCCGGGCTGCCGCTGCTCACCGCGCTGATCGGCGTCGGCGTCGGCGTCTCGACGATCACCGCGCTGGCGAACGTGCTCGACCTGGGCTCCACCACCTCCATCCTGGCGATGATGATCGGCCTCGCGGTCGGCATCGACTACGCGCTGTTCATCGTCTCCCGCTACCGGGCCGAGCTGGCCGAGGGCCGGGAGCGCGAGGAGGCGGCCGGGCGGGCCGTGGGCACGGCCGGGTCCGCGGTGGTCTTCGCCGGGCTCACCGTCGTCATCGCGCTGGCCGGCCTCGCCGTCGTCAACATCCCGATGCTCACCAAGATGGGCTTCGCCGCGGCCGGCACGGTCGTGATCGCCGTCCTCATCGCGCTCACCCTGGTCCCGGCGGTGATGGGCTTCGCCGGGAAGCGGGTCATGGGCCGCAAGGCGCGCAAGGCGGAGGCGGCCGGGAAGGCCGCCGACGCCAAGCCGAACATGGGCACCCGCTGGGCCCGGTTCGTGCTGCGCCGCCCGGTGTGGGTGCTGCTCGTCGGCGTCCTGGGCCTCGGGGCCGTCGCCGTACCGGCCGCGTCCCTGGAGATGGGGCTGCCGGACGAGGGCTCCCAGCCCACCAGCACCACCCAGCGCCGCGCCTACGACCTGCTCTCCGAAGGGTTCGGCCCCGGCTTCAACGGGCCGCTGATGGTCGTCGTCGACACCGCGAACAGCTCCGACGGCAAGGTCGCCGCCAAGCGGGTCACCGACGAGATCTCCGGCATGAAGGGCGTCGTCGCCGTCACCCCGGCCCAGTTCAACAAGGCCGGCGACGCCGCGATGATCACCGTGGTCCCGAAGGACCGGCCGAGCTCCGTCGAGACGGAGAACGTCGTCCACGCGATCCGGGACGCGGGTCAGGACATCACGTCCGATACCGGCGCCGAACTGCTGGTCACCGGCTCCACCGCGATGAACATCGACTTCTCGCAGAAGATGAACGACGCCCTGCTGCCCTACCTGGCACTCGTCGTCGGTCTCGCCTTCCTCCTGCTGATGGTGGTCTTCCGCTCGGTGCTGGTGCCGCTGAAGGCGGCCCTGGGCTTCCTGCTCTCGGTGGTCGCCGCCCTGGGCGCGGTCGTCGCGGTTTACCAGTGGGGCTGGCTCGGCTCGCTCTTCGGGGTGGAGCAGACCGGTCCGATCATGTCGATGATGCCGATCTTCATGGTGGGCGTCGTCTTCGGCCTCGCGATGGACTACGAGGTCTTCCTCGTCACCCGGATGCGCGAGGCGTACGTCCACGGCGAGAAGCCCGGCCAGGCCGTCGTCACCGGCTTCCGGCACGGCGCCCGGGTCGTCACGGCCGCGGCCGTGATCATGATGGCGGTCTTCGCGGGCTTCATCGGCTCCAGCGAGCAGATGGTCAAGATGATCGGCTTCTCGCTCGCCATCGCCGTCCTCTTCGACGCCTTCGTGGTCCGGATGGCGATCGTGCCCGCCGTCCTCGCCCTGCTCGGCCACCGCGCCTGGTGGCTGCCGCGCTGGCTGGACCGGATCCTGCCCAACGTGGACGTGGAGGGCGAGGGACTGCGCAAGCAGCTCGACGAAACGCCCGGCGACGGCCCCGGTGACGGTGCCGGGGGCGGGGACGGGCGAGAGCTGGCCCGCGTCTGACCCTGCCACTGGTACGCCGACGGCCCGCACCCCGCCTCCCCGGCGCGGGTGCGGGCCGTCCGCGTGTCAGGCACCGCACGGGTACGGGTGCGTGCGGCCCGTCCGCGGGTCAGGCGTGCGTGCGGTGCAGGAAGCGGATCAGCGGGGCGCTGTCGAACTGCACCACCTCCACGCCCTCCGCCGAGTGCACCTCCACCACCAGCTGCGTACGCCCGCAGGGCCAGACCCGGACGCCGCCGCGCTCGGTGGGGGCGGTCAGCCCGCCCTCCAGCAGATCGCGGGCGAAGGCCCAGTCGGCGCCGCCCGGGAACGAGACATGGACGGTGCGCGGATCCTTCTCGGCGTCGTACAGCAGGTCGACCGGGACCGCCGGGAGGTCGGGGGTGTCGTTGACGAGCCAGGCGTCGGCCTGCTCACGGATCACGGGGGACATGGAACGACTCCTCGTGTTTGTACTACTTCGTCACCTAGTGTCCCCTATCTTCACCAATGATTTGCCGGGCGGCATGGCGGGCAGTCGTCGTACGTACGCTCTTGCGAAGTCTTCGCAATAAGGCCCTACTATTGAGCGGTTCACGACATTCCTGGTCGCGCCGTCCGTGGCGGCCCCGGACCTCAGGGAGCGGAGTCCTCCATGCATGTACCCGACGGATTCATCGACGCGCCCGTCTCCGCCGTCACCGGCGTGGTCGCCGCGGGCGCGGTCGCGGTCGGCCTGCGCGGGGCCCGGCGCGAGCTGGACGAACGGACCGCGCCGCTCGCCGGCCTCGTCGCCGCGTTCATCTTCGCCGTGCAGATGCTGAACTTCCCGGTCGCGGCCGGCACCAGCGGCCATCTACTGGGCGGGGCGCTGGCGGCGATCCTGGTGGGGCCGTACACCGGGGTCCTCTGCGTCACCGTCGTCCTGCTGATGCAGGGCATCCTCTTCGCCGACGGCGGCCTCACCGCGCTCGGCGTCAACGTGCTCGACATGGGCGTCGTCACCGTCGTCGTCGCGTACGCCCTCTTCCGCGGGCTGCTCACGGTGCTGCCGCGTACGCGCCGCTCGGTGACCGTCGCCTCGTTCGTCTCCGCGCTGGTCTCCGTGCCCGCCGCGGCCGTCGCCTTCACGCTGATCTACTGGGTCGGCGGCACCACCGACATCCCGATCGGCAAGGTCTTCACCGCGATGGTCGGCGTCCACGTCCTGATCGGCATCGGCGAGGCGCTGATCACCGCGCTGACCGTCGGCGCCGTCATCGCCGTCCGCCCCGACCTGGTGCACGGCGCCCGGGGCCTGGCCACCACCCTCAAGCTCCGGGTCGACGGCGAACTCGTCGACGCCCCCGCCCCCGCCCCCGCCCCGGCCGCCGCCCGCTCCCACCGCGGCCTGTGGGCCACCGGCCTGGTCACGGCGCTCGTCCTGGCCGGCTTCGTCTCGTACTACGCCTCCTCCAGCCCCGACGGCCTGGAGAAGGTCGCCGCCGACCAGGGCATCGACAAGAAGACCGAGGAGCACGCGGCGAAGGACTCCCCGCTCGCCGACTACGGCGTCAAGGACGTCGCCGACGCCCGGCTCTCCGGCGGCCTCGCCGGGGTCATCGGCGTCGGCGCCACCGTCGTCGTCGGCAGCGGAGTCTTCTACGTGCTCCGCCGCCGCCGCGCCCAGGACACCCCCGAGGCCCCCGCCCACGACAAGGAAACCGTCTGACATGGGCGCCGGGCACGCGCACAAGCTCTACCGGCACGGCCACTCGCCCGTCCACGCACTGCCGCCGCACTGCAAGATCGCCGCGGCCTTCTGCTTCGTCGTGGTCGTCGTCCTGACCCCGCGCGAGTCGGTCTGGGCCTTCGGGCTGTACGCGGCGCTGCTCGGCGCGGTCACCGCACTGGCCCGCATCCCCGCGGGCCTCCTGCTCAAACGGCTGCTCATCGAGGTGCCGTTCGTCGCCTTCGCCGTGCTCATGCCGTTCGTCGTGCCCGGCGAGCAGACCCACGTACTCGGCCTCTCCGTCAGCGTCCCCGGTCTCTGGGGCGCCTGGAACGTCCTGGCCAAGGGCACCCTCGGCGTCGCCGCCTCCGTGCTCCTCGCCTCCACCACCGAACTGCGCGAACTGCTCCTCGGCCTCCAGCGACTCAAGCTCCCGCCGCTCCTCGTCCAGATCGCCTCCTTCATGATCCGCTACGGCGACGTCGTCACCGACGAACTGCGCCGGATGTCCATCGCCCGCCGCTCCCGGGGCTTCGAGGCGCGCGGCGTACGCCACTGGGGGGTGCTCGCCAAGACGGCGGGCGCCCTGTTCATCCGGTCCTACGAACGCGGCGAACGCGTCCACCTCGCCATGGTCAGCCGCGGCTACACCGGCACCATGCCGGTCATCGACGAGGTGACCGCCTCCCGGGCCCAGTGGGCGCACGCCGCGGTGCTCCCCCTGCTCGCCCTCGCCGTCTGTCTGCTGGGATGGACCCTATGAGCCGACCCACCCCGTCCCCCCAAGCCGCCCCGTCCCCGGACGGAGCGCCGTCGCTGGAGGTCAGCGGCCTCGCCTTCGCCTACCCCGACGGCCACCAGGCCCTCTTCGGCGTGGACCTCACGGTCGGCCGGGGCGAACGCGTCGCCCTGCTCGGCCCCAACGGCGCCGGGAAGACCACCCTCGTCCTCCACCTCAACGGCATCCTCGACGCCGGCGCGGGCACCGTCCGGGTCGCCGGACTCCCCGTCGAGAAGAAGAACCTGGCCGAGATCCGCCGCCGCGTCGGCATCGTCTTCCAGGACCCCGACGACCAGCTCTTCATGCCCACCGTCCGCGAGGACGTCGCCTTCGGCCCGGCCGCCTCCGGGCTGCGCGGCGCCGCACTGGAGGAACGGGTCACCGAGGCGCTGACCCGGGTCGGGATGGCGGAGTACGCCGACCGGCCGCCGCACCACCTCTCCTTCGGCCAGCGCCGCCGCGTCGCCGTCGCCACCGTCCTCGCCATGCGGCCGGAGATCCTGGTCCTGGACGAGCCGTCCTCCAACCTGGACCCGGCCTCGCGGCGCGAACTCGCCGACATCCTGCGGTCCCTGGACGTCACCGTGCTCATGGTCACCCACGACCTGCCGTACGCCCTGGAGCTCTGCCCGCGCTCGGTGATCCTCAGCGACGGCGTCATCACCGCCGACGACCGCACCCAGGACCTCCTCTGCGACGACGAACTGATGCGCGCCCACCGGCTGGAGCTGCCCTTCGGCTTCGACCCGCGCTCGGTGACCGTCCGCCACGGGTGACCCGGTCCCCGCCCCACGCGCTCCGGCGTGCACCATGGGGGGATGAGCGGGAGCGCAGAAGCAGGCGCCGGTGCGGGCGTGGACGTACGCGGCACGGTGGCGGCCGGATTCGAACCGGTCCGGGACGCCTTCGTCCGTAACTTCGAGCAGCGCGGCGAACGCGGCGCGGCCGTCGCCGTCTACCGGGACGGCCACAAGGTCGTCGACCTCTGGGCCGGGACCCGGGACGTTGACGGCACCGAACCCTGGGCCCTGGACACCGTTCAGGTCGTCCGCTCGGCCGGCAAGGGCATCGCCGCCGCCGTGCCGCTCCTCCTCCACCAGCGCGGCCAACTCGACCTGGACGCCCCGGTCAGCACGTACTGGCCCGAGTTCAAGGCCGTCGGCAAGGAACGCACCCTCGTCCGCCACCTCCTCGCCCACCGGGCCGGACTCCCCGCCCTCGACTGCCCGCTGACCCCCTCCGAGGCCGCCGACGGGATCTCCGGCCCGCAGGCCGTCGCCGCCCAGCGCCCCCAGTGGGAGCCCGGCACCGACCACGGCTACCACGCCCAGACCTACAGCTGGCTCGTCGGCGAACTGGTCCGCAGGGTCACCGGACGCACCGTCGGCCGGTGGATCGCCGAGGAGATCGCCCGCCCGCTCGGCCTGGACTTCTGGTTCGGCCTCCCCGCCGACGAGACCCACCGGGTCGGCCGGATCGGCCCCGTCGAACCGCCCGCCGCCACCGGCACATCGGACGGCGGTGTCCTGCGGATGCGCCCCAAACGCTCCGTCACCGAGGCCTACCGCGACCCGGAGTCCCTCACCCGCCGCGCCTTCGGCGCCATCGACCCGCTGCCCGACGAGAACGACCCCGGCTACCGGGCCGCCGAACTCCCCGCCTCCAACGGCATCTCCACCGCCCGCGCACTGGCCCGCGCCTACGCCGCGATGATCGGCCCGGTCGACGGCCACCGCCTCTTCGCCCCCGCCACCCTCACCCTGGCCCGCACCGAGGAATCGGCCGGCCCGGACCGGGTCCTGGTCGTCAGCACCCGCTTCGGCCTCGGCTACATGCTGCACGGCCCGGCGGCACCGCTGCTCGCCCCCGGCTCCTTCGGCCACCCCGGCCGGGGCGGCTCGCTCGGCTTCGCCGACCCCGAATCGGGCATCGCGCTCGGCTACGTCACCAACGGCCTGCAGAAGGGAGTCACCGCCGACCCCCGTGCCCAGGCACTGGTCAGGGCAGTACGGTCGGCGCTATGACACCCACTCAACCCCCTGGAACGACACCGAGGTTCGACGGCTACGGCGTACTGATCACCGGAGCGGGCCGGGGCATCGGCGCCGCCACCGCACACCGGCTCGCCTCGGAGGGCGCCCACGTCCTGGTCACCGACCTGGACGGCGCCCGCGCCGCCCGCACCGCCGAGGCGATCCGGGAATCCGCGCCGGTCCGCGCGGCGGGCGGCACCGCCGAGGCGCTCGCCTGCGACGTCGCCGACCAGGACGCCGTCGAAGCGGCGGTCGCCCGCGCCGTCGCCGCCTTCCCCACCCTCGACGTGCTGGTCAACAACGCGTACGCCTGCTCCACCGACGTCCCGCTCTTCGAGGACGAGCCCGACGAGTCCTGGCAGCGCGACCTGGACGTCAGCCTCACCGGCCCCTACCGCTGCGCCCGCGCCGCCCTCCCGCACCTGGTGGCCTCGGGCCGGGGCGCGATCGTCAACATCGGCTCGGTCAACGGCGAGCAGGATTTCGGCAACCATGGCTACAGCGCCGCGAAGGCGGGGCTCGCCAGCCTCACCCGCACCCTCGCCGGCCACGCCGGACCGCGCGGCGTCCGCGTCAACCTGATCGCCCCCGGCACCATCCGCACCGACGCCTGGGCGGGCAAGGACGCCCAACTGGCACGCGCGGCCGCCCTCTACCCGCTCGGCCGGGTCGGCGAGGCGGAGGACATCGCGTCCGCCGTCGCCTTCCTCGCCTCCCGCGACGCCTCCTGGATCACCGGCACCACCCTCCGGGTGGACGGCGGCCTGACCTCCTCCAACTACGGCTTCCACCACGCTGTTTCGGACGCCTGACCCGCCCGGTGATCCACCTGCCGTCCCGGTGGTCACCCGGTCATTACCCCGGACGTCATCGACGACGTGTCCCCGCCGGGGCAGGGTGGGGCACGTCAACGACACCCGACAGGGGTTCCGGCACCGAGGACAGAGGAGCGGTCATGACCGTCAATCCGACCGTGAAGAACGCGAGTTCCGCCGCCGAGGCCACGCGCCGGGTCGTCCAGGAGTTCTTCACCGCGCGGGCCGCCGAGGACACGGAGCGGCTCGTCGCCCTCTTCGCGGACGAGGTCGACTGGCAGCTCGCCGAGAACCCCGCCGTCCCGTGGATCCGGCCGCGCTCCACCGCGGCCGAATGCGCCGCCCAGTTCGGGGAACTGGCCGCGCACACCGTGCCCGAGGACGCGCGGGCCTCCGTCGACACGTTCCTCGTCGACGGCACCGACGCCGTCCTGATGGGACACCTCGCGGGCACCGTGCGCGCGACGGGGAAGTCCTTCGAGGGCCCCTACGCGCTGCGCGTCACCGTCGAGGAGGGCCGGATCGTCCGGTTCCACCTCTACGAGAACAGCGTGTCGATCGCCGAGGCGTGCACCCCTTCCTGAGCCGCCCGCCCCTCAGGCGAGCGCGGGGTGGATCAGCCGCCCGTTCAGGATCAGGGAGGCGGCCAGCTTGAGGCGGCGCACCCGCACGCTGATCTCGTACCCCCTGACCCCCTCGGTCCGGGCGAGACGGCCGCTGAGGTAGCGGTAGAAGTGCTGTGCGTCCTCGCAGATGACGACGGCCATGATGTTGTGCCTGCCGCTGACCGCCGCGGCGAACGCGCACTCGTCGTGCCCGCTCAGCTCCTCGCCGACCTCCTGGAGCCGGGGGAGGTCGACCTGGAGCCAGAGGGTGGCGTTGAGCTCGTAGCCGAGGCGTTCGGGCACGGCGTCCACGTCGTAGACGAGCGCGCCCGACGTTTCGAGGGCCTCCAGCCGCCGGGCCACACGCGGCGCGGACCAGCCGGTGACCTCCGCGAGGCGGGTGTGGGAGGCCCGGCCGTCCTCCGCCAGCGCTTCGAGGAGCGGACGGTCCTCGTCGGTGGCGGGGCGCGGGGGCCCGGTCACCACCGGCCGGTCCGCCGTCAGCCGCCGCACCTGCTCGTCGGTGAGCGAGCCCTCCCCGCCCGACCAGCCGGTCGTCTCCGGGGAGCCGAAGGGATGGATCAGCAGGTCGACGCTCATGTCGAGGACCGACGCCGACCGGGGCAGCCGCCGCAGCAGCACGTTGTCGCCGGCCGTCCCGGCGGGGGAGCGGATGATGCAGATGATCTCCGAGCCCCCCGAGGCGATGCTGGTGTACGTGACCTCCGGCCTGCGGGCCAGCGAGTCCGCGAGCGGCCCCACCGCGTCCGGGCGGCAGCGCAGTCGCGCGATCCACTCGGACCGGCCGCGGGCGACGGGGTTGCTCAGCCCCACGACCCGGACGACCCCGCCGCGCTTCAGCGCGTTGTAGCGGCGGGCCACGGTCTGCTCGGACACCCCGACGACCTCGCCGAGGCGGCGGAAGGAGACCCGGGGCGAGCAGCTCAGTCCGTGGATGATTGTGCGGTCCAGATCGTCGGTCATGGAGGAATCCTCACACGTTCGGCGCCCTGGGCGGGGGTTTCATGACACCCGGCGGGATCTTTTGGGAGTTCGGCGCGGTCCGGGGCGAAGCTGGTCGGCGGCTCCGCGGGCGACCGGCGGCCCGCGCGGACCGTGGTGGTGCGCCGGTGCGCCGGACCCGCGAGCGGGCGCACGCCTGGCGGCGGCGCTCACCCACCCAAGCGCGCACACCCGCGCGAAGCGCCGGAGGAACCACCAGTGAACCCCCCAACGACCCAGGCCGTCCCGGACCGCCGGGCCGAGCACTCCGCCGGGAAGCCGGCCGCCGCAGCATCGGGGCGCGGCGTCACGCTCCTGATGGCCTGCCTGGGCGTCTTCGTCGCCTACCTCCCCGTGACCACCGTCTCGGTGAGCCTCCCGGCCATCCAGCGCGCCCTGGGCGCCTCCACCTCCCAGCTGTCCTGGGTGTCGGACGCGTTCGTGCTGCCGATGGCCGCGCTGATCCTGACGACCGGTGTGTGGGGTGACGTCCACGGCCGCAAGCGGGTGTTCCAGACGGGCATGGCCCTCTGTGCCCTGGGCGCGGCGATCTCGCTGTTCTCGGACTCGGTGCAGGGCGTGTGGGCCGGTCAGGCGGCCTCCGGCCTCGGTGCGGCGGCGCTGCTGCCCACGACGCTGGCCCTGATCAGCCACGCCGTCCCCGACCACCGGGAGCGCGGCAGGTTCATCGGCCTGTGGGCGATGTCCCTGATGGGTTCGCTCGCCGTGGGCTCGCTGATCGCCGGGACGCTGCTGGAGCACGTCGGGTGGCGCTGGATCTTCCTGCTGCCCATACCGGTCTCGCTGATCGTGCTGGTCGTCGCCGCGTTCCTGCTGCCCGACTCGCGCGCCCCGCACGGCCGCCGTCTCGACTGGCCGGGCCAGATCAGCGCGGCCGTCGCGGTCTCCGCCGTCGTCTACGGCGTCATCGAGGGCGGCGCGGACGGGTTCGGTGAGCCCGTCGTGGTGGCGACCCTGGCGCTCGGTGCCGTCGCCTCGGTCGTCTTCGTCCTCGTGGAGCGGCGCAGCACGAGCCCGATGCTGGACCTGGCGCTGTTCCGCAGCCCGGCCTTCACCGCCACCACCCTGGTCGCCATGATCAGCTTCCTCGGGCTGATCGGCTTCTTCTTCGTGCTGAGCCTGTACTTCGGCATGGTGCAGCACCTGAGCACGATCGACGCGGCGCTGCGGATGGTCCTGATGTCCGGTACGTCGCTGCTGGTCGCGGTGCCCGTCGGGCGCCTGATGCACCGGGTCCCGGCCCGGGTCCTGATCACCTCGGGCCTGGTCGTCGCGGCGGCCGCGATGTTCTCGCTGAACACCGTCGACGCCGGCACCTCCTACGGTGCGATGGCCTGGCGGCTGGTCCTGCTCGGGCTGGGCATGGGCGCCGTGATGACCCCGATGACGGCCTCCGCGGTCTCCTCCGTACCGTTCCGGCTCGCCGGGATGGCCGCGGCCGGGAACAACGCCTTCCGCCAGGTCGGCGGTGCCCTCGGCCCCGCCGTGCTCGGCGCCCTGCTGACCACCCGCGCCGTGGACGCGCTGCCCGGCCGCCTCGCCGACGCGGGTGTCCCGGACCGGACCGCCGCCCTCGTCGTCGACACCGCCCGCGAGCAGGGGCTCGGCGCCGTGGCCGGGCTCGACCTGGACGCGGCCACCGGGCAGGCCCTGGGCGCGCTGAGCGAGTCGTTCCTGGACGGCATGCGGCTCTGCATGACCGTGGCGGGCTCCCTCGCCCTCCTGGCCGCCCTCGCCTGCGCCCTGCTCCTGCGCCCGGCCGGGTCGGGCGCGGCGGTTACGTCCGCCGGGGCGACGGCTCCGCCGGCTCGGGACGGCGACGCGTCCGGCGGGCTCGGCCCCGGGGGTACCGGGCCCGGAACCGCTCCGGCGCCCGCGCCGGTGGCGGAGACCTCTCCCTGAGCCGTTCCAGTGCGCCTCCGGCGTGACGGAGGGACAGGGCGGCACGTTCCGGCCAACCCCGACCGGCCCCGAGGTTGTCCCCCGGCCGACCGGAGTCGACCGGGGGCGGAGAGGGTGCGGGGCCCGCCGGGTGGCGCCCCGGGCTACTTCAGGGCGTTGCGGACGGCGGCCTCGACCCGGGTGGCGGTATCGGCCTGACCGGTGGCGTTGGGGTGCATGAGGGTGGCCCGCTGGTCATCGGGGCACGACAGGGTGACCAGGCCGAGGGCGGTCTCCTGCGGCCAGTACGGGCCGCCCTCGCCGCAGATCCCCTCCACCCACTTCCTGGCCCGGGGCTGGCAGGCGTCGTGGCCGACGCTGGGGGCCGCGATGTCGATGTAGGTGTCGCCGCTCAGCTTCGTGAGGGCCTTGATGATCGCGTTGAGGTGGGTGTTGACCCCGTTCAGCCAGGCGATGTCCCCATGGGTGACGGAGATGCGGCCGAGGCCCTGGACGTCGGCGGCCAGTTCGCTGGAGTCCTGCCGGTCGCAGGTGGCGGGGTCGGACGGCACGATCGTGGGGTAGCCGACCGTGATGACCTTGGCCTTGGGTGCCTTCTGGTGGACGGCGCGCAGCATGGCGGCGTACTCCCGGGTGACCCGGTCGTATTTGGTCTGGATCGACTCGGGGTCGAAGACCGGGCCGTTCGCCTCGTAGGCGTCCCGGCAGGGGGCGGCCCCGTCCGACTGCCCGATCCCGCCGATCAGGCAGGACACGAACATCTTGGTGAACGGCAGGCTGTTGCCGCCGGCGCTGATCGTGACCACGTCGGTGCCGGCATTCATCCCGGCCCGACCGATCTGGGAGGACACACTGGGCCAGCCGCCCTCGGGCGGCTCCACCAGGCTGACGGGGGTCTGCCGGTCGGTGGTGATCTCCTTGATGGTGGCGCCGCCGCAGCTGACGTCGGTCAGTTTCACGGCCCGGCCGCCCGGCGGGTCGGCGGCCAGCTTGCGTGCGACGAGGCTCGGATACGCGCCCGTCGTCCGGTCGCACCCGTCCCGGCCGGGATTGCCCAGTGCCGGACTCGGGTCGCCGACGAACTCCCCGCTCGTGTACGAGTCACCGAGCACCACCCACTGCGCGGGCTCGGCCTCCGGAGCCGGAGCGGGGCCCGGGGCCGTGGCCGGATCGGATGCCGGAGCCGCCGAGGCGCCGGCCTGCGCGGTGGCCACGAGCGTCAGTGTGGCCACCGCCCCCAGAGCGACCTTGCGGACGAATCCCCTGCCGTGCCCGGAACCGGCGGCGGGGGACGTCTTGCGGTGGAACACGGAAAGCCTCCTGGGGCAAAACAAAACGATTACGTATCGCACCCAAACAGCTACGTTTCGCGCCAGTCCAGCGGGCTGCCGATCATTCACTCCACTGGGTCTATCCGCGGCGGCATACCTGTGAATCACCGCATGTCAGAAGAGTCCCGGGTCAACCGTGAGGGGTACCGAACTGCCCGCCGAAACACGTGTACTTGACGCCCGCGACGAAATCGGCGGAGACGGCGGGCGAGGAACGCCGCCTCCGCAGCCCCGGACATCGGGGCCGAACCCGCGCCGTCTCCCCGCCCCCGAGGCAGAAGGTGTGACACTCGCCCCCCGACCTGTCACATCTTTTCGCGACCCCCACCGGGGGCCGGGGGCGCGGCACGGACCGTAACTACCGCCGTGTCCGCGCCCCTTGGTGATGCGGGGCGCCGATCCGTACGATCGGTCGATGCCCATTGCCACCACCCTGCGCGCGGACGCGACCCCGTCCGCTCCCGCCCTGCTGCTCCGCCCCTGGCGGCCGGCCGACGTACCGGCTCTCGTCGACGCGTTCCGGGACCCCGTGCTGCGTCGTTGGGTCATCCAGGTCCCGGACGGTTCGGCCGATGCGGAGCGGTGGGTGCGGTCTCAGGAAGAGGACTGGATCGCGGGAGTTCGGTTCGGGTTTGCCGTCATCGAGTGTCGGTCCGGCGAACCGCATGAGCGGTTGGCCGGGCAAGTCGCCCTCCGGAAGGCGGAGAAGGGAGTATCCGCCCAGGTCGGCTACTGGACCGCGGCGCACGCCCGCGGTCGCGGCGTCGCCCCGCGCGCCCTGGAAGCCGTCACCGACTGGGCCTTCGCCACCTGGGGGCCGGACGTCCTGGAGCGGCTGGAACTCCTGCACCAGGTGGACAACCCGGCGTCGTGCCGCGTCGCGCGCAAGAGCCGGTACGACTTCGACCGCGTCCTGCCCCCGGCGCCGCCCGCCTTCCCCGGCGAGGGGCACCTGCACATCCGCCGCCGGCCCGCCTGAACGGCGGTGCCGGGCAAGGGCGGTGCGGTACGACGCGCTCAGCCCGGGTGGAGCATCAGGCCGATGCCGATGACCATCAGACCGGCCGCGGCGATGCGCGGGGCGCCGAAGCGTTCCTTGAACAGGACCGTGCCGATGGCCGCGCCGACGATGATCGACGACTCGCGCAGAGCGGCGACCGGGGCCAGCGCGGCCCGGGTCTGGGCCCACAGGACCAGGCCGTACGCGGTCACCGACAGGGCCGCGCCCAGCAGGCCGCGCGCCACGAACGGGCGGAGGGCGGGCAGCAGTTCGGCGCGGCGGCGGTACAGGGCGTAGGCGGGGATGGCCAGGCCCTCCAGGACCATCAGCCACGCGATGTAGCCGAGCGGGGTACCGGAGGCGCGTACGCCGACCCCGTCCACGGTGGTGTACCCGGCGATGGCGAGGCCGGTCGCCCCGGCGGCCAGCAGGGCGGGCCAGTCCGGGCGGCGGCCCGAGCCCCGGATGCCCCAGAGCGCCAGCCCGACGAGCCCCGCCGAGGCCACCGCCACCCCCGCGGTGGTCCAGCCGCCGGGCCGCTCACCGACGAACACGGCGGCCAGCACCGTCACCACCAGCGGGGCCGTACCCCGGGCGATCGGGTACATCTGCCCGAAGTCGCCCAGGGTGAACGAACGCATCAGCAGCAGCATGTACGCCACATGGAGCGCCGCCGAGACCAGCAGATACGGCCAGGCCCCGGCCGCCGGGAGCGGGGTGAAGCAGGCGAGGGCCGCACCGATCAGCAGCCCGCCCCCGGAGATCAGCGTGAAGGAGACCAACTGGTCGCGGATGGCGTGCGCGATGGCGTTCCAGCTCGCGTGGGTGACCGCCGCGACCAGGACCGCCAGGGCGACCAGCGGGGTCACTTCGTCTGCTCGCGCACGTCCACCAGGGTGCCTCCGGCGTGCCCGATCAGGGACGTGGGGTCGAGCGGGAAGACCGTGTGCGGGGTGCCCGCCGCCGCCCACACCACGTCGTGGTCGAGGAGGCCGCGGTCGGCCAGCACCCGCGTCCGGGTCCGATGACCGAAGGGCGGTACGCCGCCGATGGCGTACCCGGTGGTCTCGCGGACCAGATCGGCCCCGGCCCGCTTGACCTTCGCGGCGCCCAGCTCCACCCGTACCCGCTCCACGTCGACGCGCGAGGAGCCGTCCATCAGGACCAGCACCGGCACGCCGTCGGCCTCGAAGATCAGCGACTTGACGATCGCGCTGAGCTCGCAGCCGATCGCGGCCGCGGCCTCGGCGGCGGTACGGGTGGCCTCCGGGAAGCGGCGGACCTCGACGCCGAGGCCCAGCTCCCGCAGGGCCTCGGCGAATCGGGGGTGGGCTTCGGCGGCGGTGGTGTCAGGAGTGGTCATGGCCGCACTCTACGGGCCGGGCAACTCGCCCTCACGGACGTTCCGTTCCTCGGTCACGGGCCCGCGCGCAGGACCGCCGCCACCACCGGACCGGCCGCGTCGCCGCCATGGCCGCCGGACTGGACGACCGCCGCGGCGGCCAGGTCGTTGCTGAACCCGGTGAACCAGCTGTTCGACGTGGACTGGCCGTCCACCTCCGCCGATCCCGTCTTGGCGCCCTTGTCGCCGCCGACCGTGGCCATCGCCTGCTTGCCGGTGCCCCAGCTCGCCGTCTGCCGCATCATCTCGGTGAGCTGCCCGGACACGAAGGCGGGCAGCGGGCGGGCGGCCCGCGCGATGGGGCGGTTGTCCAGCTCGGGGGAGACGAGGACCGGCTGGCGGAAGGTGCCGTTGCGGGCGGTGGCGGTGATCGACGCCATGTTGAGGGCGTTCATCTGGACCGTGCCCTGGCCGATGTACTGGGCTGCCGCCTCGCCGCCGGTCTCCTCGGGGACGCTGCCGTCGAAGGAGGCGACGCCGGTCTGCCAGTCCAGGCCGATGCCGAAGACGTCACGGGCCTCCTTCGCCAGAGCGGCGTCGTCCTTCGTGTCGTCGATCAGCTTGATGAAGGCGGTGTTGCAGGACCGGGCGAAGCTGGTGGTGAGGGTGCCGTTGGGGATCGAGAACCCGTCCAGGTTCTTGAAGGTGCGGCCCTGGTACATCGCGGTCTCCGGGCACTCGATCGGCCGGCCGGACGCCGCGAGGTTCTTCTCGATGAGCAGTGCCGAGGTCACGATCTTCATCGTCGAACCGGGGGCCTGCTTGCCCAGCATCGCCGCGTTGAACCCGGTCGCCGGATTGTTGGCGACCGCCCGGATCGACCCGGTGGACGGCTGGATCGCCACCACCGACGCCTGGCTGAACTTCTTGACCGACTCCTCGGCCGCCGCCTGCACCCGGGCGTCCAGGGTGGTGTGCAGCTCGCCGGGGCGGCCCTTGGACAGGGTGAGCAGCGTCTTGTCCGGGCCCTTCGCCTCGCCGGACTCGATCCAGGTCTCGATGCCCGCGGTGCCGCCGGCCTTCTGCCCGTACTTCTCGCGCAGGGTGTCGAGGATCGGGCCCAGGGAGGGGTACTTCTCCTTGGTGAGCTCCCGGCCGGTGTGGTCGAGGGCCTTGATCGCCGGGGTGCTCGGCCCGCCCGTCCGAAGCTTCGCGCCGTCGGTGAGGTCCGGGTGGACCACGGAGGGGGACCAGTCCACCAACGGGCGGCCGGTGGTCACCCCGCGCACCACGGTCAGCTCCGAGGCGTACGACCACGACGCGGACTTGCCCCCGTAGGAGACGGTCGCCTTCACCGTGTACGGGACCTTCGCGCCGGTCGGTGCCCCGGGCGTGATCACCGCCTTGGTGACATGCGCGTCCCCGCGGTACCCGGCGAGGAGCGGCTCGGCCTCGACGGGGTTGTTGGTGAGCTGGGACGCGGCGTCCGACTCGTCGTTCGCCCAGGCCAGCAGGAACTTCTTGGAGGCGTCCGCGATCTCCTCCTTGGTGACGGGCCCCGTCTTCACCTCGGTGGAGGCGGACGCCGTGTCCGTACCCCCGCCGTTCCCCTCGTTCAGCGCGGACCAGACGTTGTACGCCCCGTATCCCGCCCCGCCGACCACGACGGCGAGGACTCCACTGACCATTCCTATCTTCACTCCACTGCGCATATCCGCAGTCCCCCTCCCCGGAAGTTTCCGTTGAACATGTTCAACGGCATACTTCTGGGCACCTTACGGGAGGATGGTTGAAGCCGTGACGGTTGTTACCGGAACGCGATACGGGGTGGCGCGGACCGGCTCGTAGCCCGGCCACCACCATCTCTCGGCAGGAGCGGCGACGGGCCACCGGCGCCCGTACGGCGACACCGCGGGCCACGGCTACCGGTCGGCCGCCGGGCAGAAGATTCGCGTCGCCCTGTGCGGCGCCGACGCGGGCCCGTCCGACCTCGTTTGAACTCGTCCGACTTCGTCCGACGCGACGGGACGCCCCGGAGACCCAGCCTCCGAGGCGTCCCGTCCCATCGATGGCGCGTCAGTTGGCGCCCACGGCCACGCACTCCTCGGCGACCCAGCCGTCCCGGCCGTCGATCTTCACGGTCATCCAGCCGTTCCCGCCGCCGCAGGAGGTGTAGCTCTGGCCCTTCGTCACGCTCTCCTTGTCGACGCCGCAGGGCAGCCGACTGCCCGCCGCCATCGTCCCGATCCCCGTGTACCGGGTTCCGGGCCCGCTGCGGATGTTGAGGGTGCTGCCCGACACGTTGTGGATGTAACAGCCGGTGGCCACGGTGACGGGCGCGGCGGCCGGTGCCTCGGTGGCGTTCACGGGGAAGGCGGCCGCACACGAGAGTGCGGCCGCCGACATGCCGCCAACTACCAGGGCCCGCATGGAGAAACGCATTTTTTACCCTTTCGCCGAGAACCGTCCCAATGTGCTGAAGGGTAATTTCGCCGCCATGGCCCGAGAAGGTCCTTTACCGGCACAGCGGCGTGAAAGGGGCGATGACCGCCCGAGAGGGCGACACCCTCGAACGCGGGTGCCAGGGGGCGGCAATGCCGGCAGCGAGATGGGCGGCCCTGTCCTGGGACCGTCCCCGCGCCTGCGGGGACAACGGCTCAACCTACTCACGTGAGTAGGTTGAGCCCTGGACCACCCCCGCGCCTGCGGGGACCACATGTTCCTGGCCAGGCCAGGCCAGGCCAGGCCAGGTCCGTCGCGTACGCGGTTGCCCGTGCTCAGATCCAGGTGTCCAGCCACATCCGGTCGCGCCACGAGCCGTCCGGGATGGAGGCGCCCGTGTAGATCGGCCAGAAGTAGATGAAGTTCCAGATGATCAGCAGGACCAGGACACCCGCCGCCACCGCGCCCAGGGTCCGGCGCCGCTCGCCGGTCGGGTCGTCGCCCGTCGTCGTGAGCCCCGGTGGGCGGGGGCCGGTTCCGGCCGCGGGGCCCAGTAGGCCGCCGATCATCATCGTCACCGCCAGACAGAGGAACGGCACGAAGACGACCGCGTAGAAGAGGAAGATCGTCCGCTCCTGGTACATGAACCAGGGCAGCCAACCCGCGGCCACCCCGCAGGCGATCGCGCCCGCGCGCCAGTCGCGTCGGAAGATCCACCGCCACACCACGTACACCAGGGCGAAGCACGCCGCCCACCACAGCAGCGGCGTCCCGATGGCCAGCACCTCGCGGGCGCACTTGCCGGTCTCCGACGCCGCGCAGCCGGGCTCCTCCTCCCAGAAGTACGAGACGGGGCGGCCCAGCACGATCCAGCTCCAGGGGTTGGACTGGTACGTGTGGCCGGACGTCAGGTTCACGTGGAACTCGAACACCTGGTACTCGTAGTGCCACAGGCTGCGCAGCCAGTCCGGCAGCCACGTCCAGTGGCCGCCCTGCCCGTCGGTCGCCGCCCAGTTCCGGTAGTAGCCCTTGCCGGTGACGATCCAGCCGGTCCAGGAGGCCAGGTACGTGCCGATCGCGACCGGCACCGTCGACACGAAGGCCGGCAGCAGATCCCGCTTCAGCACGGTGAGGTACGGCAGTGCGGCGCCCGCGGTGCGGCGCGCGCCGACGTCCCAGAGGACGGTCATCAGGCCGAAGGCGGCCAGGATGTACAGGCCGTTCCACTTCGTGCCGAACGCCAGCCCCAGCATCAGGCCCGCGACGATCCGCCACGGCCGCCAGCCCAGCCGCAGGCGGTCGGCGGTCCACGCGTCCGGCCGCAGCACCCCCTCCTCGTCGACCGGCAGGGCGGCGGCGAGCCGGCGCCGCGCCCAGTCCCGGTCGATCAGCAGCGCACCGAACGCCGCCACCACGAAGAACATCAGCACCAGGTCGAGCAGCGCGGTCCGGCTCATCACGAAGTGCAGGCCGTCCACCGCCAGCAGCGTCCCCGCCAGGCAGCCCAGGAACGTCGAACGGAACAGCCGCCGCCCGATCCGGCAGAGCATCAGCACCGACACCGTGCCGAGCAGTGCCACCATGAACCGCCAGCCGAACGGCGTGAAACCGAAGAGCTGCTCACCGAGGCCGATCACCCATTTGCCGACCGGCGGATGCACCACGTACCCCGGATCGACCGGGATGTCGACCTTCGAGGGGTCGGCGAGGATCAGCTTGTCGACGTCCTTGGGCCAGTTGCCCTCGTACCCCTGGTGGATCAGCGCCCAGGAGTCCTTGGCGTAGTACGTCTCGTCGAATATCAGGGCGTGCGGGCTGCCCAGGTTCCAGAACCGCAGTACTCCGGCGACCAGTGCCACCAGCAGCGGACCGCCCCACGCCGACCACCGCACCAGCCGGTCGGCCAGGCGCGGGGAGACCCCGAGCACCGCCCACAGCTGGGCGCCGGGCCGCGTGTACGGCGGGACCAGGCGCTCGCGCAGCCCGATCTCGGGCCTGGGCACATGGCCGAAGCGGCGGAGCCGCCGCTGCCAGGAGGCCGATTCTTCGCCGTGCGGTTCCCCGGCGTCTTGGCCCTGCCGGGCTTCGGGCGCTGTACTCGTCACCGCGCCATCGTAGGGAACGCGTCTGTGGGAACGCTGTCGCCCGTGCTGGGAGGATGGTTCCCGTGACTGGAACGACTGGAACGCTGGTACTGGCAGGAACCCCGATCGGCGACGTGGCGGACGCCCCGCCCCGGCTCGCCGCCGAGCTGGAGACGGCGGACATCGTCGCGGCCGAGGACACCCGGCGGCTGCGCCGCCTCACCCAGGCGCTCGGCGTCCACACCACGGGCCGGGTCGTCTCCTACTTCGAGGGCAACGAGGCGGCCCGTACGCCCGAACTCGTCGAGGCGCTGACCGGTGGCGCCCGGGTGCTGCTGGTCACCGACGCGGGGATGCCGTCGGTCTCCGACCCCGGCTACCGGCTGGTGGCCGCCGCCGTGGAGAAGGACGTCAAGGTCACCGCCGTGCCCGGCCCGTCCGCCGTGCTCACCGCGCTCGCCCTGTCCGCGCTGCCGGTGGACCGCTTCTGCTTCGAGGGCTTCCTGCCCCGCAAGGCCGGTGAGCGGCTGGGCAGGCTCCGCGAGGTGGCCGGGGAGCGTCGCACCATGGTCTTCTTCGAGGCCCCGCACCGGCTCGACGACACCCTTGCCGCGATGGCCGAGGTCCTGGGCGCCGACCGCCGGGCCGCGGTCTGCCGGGAGCTGACCAAGACGTACGAAGAGGTCAAGCGCGGCCCGCTGGGCGAGCTGGCGGCCTGGGCGGCCGAAGGCGTACGCGGTGAGATCACCGTCGTCGTCGAGGGCGCCGCCGAGTCCGGGCCCGAGGAGCTGGACGCCGAGGAGCTGGTGCGCAGGGTCCTGGTGCGGGAGGAGGCGGGGGAGCGGCGCAAGGAGGCGATCGCCGCCGTCGCCGCCGACGCCGGACTGCCCAAGCGGGAGGTGTTCGACGCGGTCGTGGCGGCGAAGAACGCGGCCAAGGACGCGGCGAAGACCGGAGCGAAGGGCGGAGCGAAGGGCTGAGCGGAGAACACCGCCGCCGGCCCTTGATCGTGCACCTGCTTCCGGTAGGTCAAAAGGACTATCGTAAAAAGCAAAGCAAGAGCCGCGCACCGGCCTTTTCCGCCACGAGAAGACCAAAAGGACTCCAATAGTCGGCCGGGCCCGGTGCGCTCTTCCTGGTGAAGGCGTCCACTGGTTCGGGGACGCGTTCTCCGGCTCTCCGGGCCGCCTGCCCGGGGAGCCTGTCCGGCGGACAAAGGAGCGGGCATGAGCGACATCGCAGCGACCACCGCACACGAGGCGTACGCCTTCGCCTGCATGAGGTGCGGGTACGGCTGGGAACAGGCGTACGAGATAGAGCACCACGTCGACGGTTCGAACAACGCATTCGTCATCTACAAGGCGGACGGGGAGCAGGTCCCCTCGCCGCTCTCCAGGCCCAGCTGCGCGAACTGCGGCGGAGAGGTCGTCCGCATCATGCGCCCCGGCCGGGTCTCCACCGTCCAGCAGCTGCTCCGCCACTCCCCGCCGGTCCGGTTCAGGCCCGCCGCCGGGAGCGCCGACGCCCCGGAGCCCGCGGGCGCGACCCCGGTACCGGCGGCCACCGGCCACCACTGGCACCTGTCCGACCTGCTGCACCCCTTCCACCGGAAGTAGCGCCTCCACCGGGCCGCCGGAGACCCGAGCGGGGCCTCCACCGGAAGCGGCACCTCCACCGAAACGGCACGGGGTCACCGGCGCGCCCTCGTACGATCGTCCGCATGAGCCGTACCGAAGCCCCGCCGCTGCCCGAACCCCTCCGGGTGCCGGTCGCAGACTCGCACACCCACCTGGACATGCAGGACGCGACCGTCGAGGAGGCCCTGGCCAGGGCCGCCGCGGTCAATGTGACCACCGTGGTCCAGGTGGGCTGCGACCTGGCCGGATCGCGCTGGGCCGCCGAGACCGCCGCCGCACATCCCCAGGTCCACGCGGCGGTGGCGCTGCACCCCAACGAGGCCCCGCGCATCGTCCACGGCGACCCGGACGGCACCGCCCGCCAGGGCGCCCGCCCGGCCGGCGGACGGGCCGCACTGCACGAGGCCCTCGCAGAGATCGACGCCCTGGCCGCCCTCGACCACGTACGCGGCGTCGGCGAGACCGGGCTCGACCACTTCCGCACCGGCCCCGAGGGCATGGCCGCTCAGGAGGAGTCCTTCCGAGCCCACATCGAGATCGCCAAGCGGCACGGCAAGGCGCTGGTCATCCACGACCGCGACGCCCACAAGGACGTCCTGCGCGTCCTCGCCGACGCGGGCGCCCCCGAGCGCACCGTCTTCCACTGCTACTCCGGCGACGCCGACATGGCCCGGATCTGCGCGGACGCCGGGTACTTCATGTCCTTCGCGGGGAACGTCACCTTCAAGAACGCCCAGCCGCTGCGGGACGCCCTGGCGATCGCCCCGCTGGAGCTGCTGCTCGTCGAGACGGACGCGCCGTTCCTGACCCCGGCCCCGTACCGGGGCAGGCCGAACGCGCCGTACCTGATCCCGGTCACCCTGCGCGCGATGGCCGAGGTGAAGGGCGTCCAGGAGGACGTCCTGGCCGAGGCGGTCGCCGTGAACACGGCGAGGGCCTTCGACTACTGACCGAGGCGCGGGGGAGCCGCGCGGGGTGCCCTTACGCTTTACAGGTGAGCACCACAGAGCCCGACGCCCTCCTGGGCCCCGCAGACATCCGCGAACTGGCCGCCGCGCTGGGCGTACGCCCCACCAAGCAGCGCGGCCAGAACTTCGTCATCGACGCCAACACGGTCCGCCGGATCGTACGGACGGCGGAGGTCCGCCCGGACGACGTCGTCGTCGAGGTCGGCCCGGGGCTCGGCTCGCTGACGCTGGCCCTGCTGGAGGCGGCGGACCGGGTGGTCGCCGTGGAGATCGACGACGTGCTGGCGGGCGCTCTGCCCGCCACCGTCGCCGCCCGGCTGCCGGAGCGGGCCGACCGGTTCGCCCTGGTGCACTCCGACGCGATGCTCGTCCGGGAGCTGCCCGGCCCGGCGCCCACCGCGCTGGTCGCCAACCTTCCGTACAACGTCGCCGTGCCGGTCCTGCTGACCATGCTGGAGCGGTTCCCGACCATCGAGCGCACCCTCGTCATGGTCCAGGCCGAGGTCGCCGACCGGCTGGCCGCCCGGCCGGGCAACAAGGTCTACGGCGTGCCCTCCGTGAAGGCCGCCTGGTACGCGGACGTCAAGCGGGCCGGCTCCATCGGCCGCAACGTCTTCTGGCCCGCGCCCAACGTCGACTCCGGGCTGGTCTCGCTGGTCCGGCGCACCGAACCGCTCGCCACGACGGCGAGCCGCACCGAGGTCTTCGCGGTCGTGGACGCCGCCTTTGCCCAGCGCCGCAAGACGCTCCGGGCCGCCCTGGCCGGGTGGGCGGGGTCCGCCCCCGCCGCCGAGGCCGCCCTGGTCGCCGCCGGGATCTCGCCGCAGGCCCGGGGCGAGGCGCTCACCGTCGAGGAGTTCGCCGCCATCGCCGAGCACAAGCCGACCAGCACCACCAGCGAGCCCACAGGGAGCGACGCGTGAGCATCACCGTCCGGGTACCGGCCAAGGTCAACGTCCAGCTCGCCGTGGGTGGCCCGCGCCCCGACGGCTTCCACGACCTGGCCAACGTCTTCCTCGCGGTCGGCCTGTACGACGAGGTCACCGCCACCCCTGCCGACGCGCTGCGCGTCACCTGCTCCGGGCCGGACGCGGCCCAGGTCCCGCTGGACGCGACGAACCTCGCCGCCCGCGCCGCGATCGCGCTGGCCGAACGGCACGGCATCGCCCCCGACGTCCACCTCCACATCGCCAAGGACATCCCCGTCGCCGGCGGCATGGCGGGCGGCAGTGCCGACGGGGCCGCCGCCCTGCTGGCCTGCGACGCCCTCTGGAACACCGGCGCGGACCGCGAGGAGCTGCTGGCCATCTGCGCGGAGCTCGGCAGCGACGTCCCGTTCAGCCTGGTCGGCGGCGCCGCCCTCGGCACCGGGCGCGGGGAGCACCTCACCCCGGTCGAGGTCGGTGGCACCTTCCACTGGGTCTTCGCGGTCGCCGACGGCGGCCTGTCCACCCCGGCCGTCTACGGCGAGTTCGACCGGCTCACCGCGGGCACCGACGTCCCCGCGCCCACCGCCTCGCCCGCCCTCCTGGACGCCCTGCGCACCGGCGACCCGAAGGCCCTGGCCGCGGCGGTCTCCAACGACCTCCAGCCCGCCGCGCTCTCCCTGCGCCCCTCGCTCGCCGACACCCTCGCCGAGGGCACCGCCGCAGGGGCCCTGGCCGCCCTGGTCTCCGGCTCCGGCCCGACCACCGCCTTCCTGGCGGCGGACGAGGAGTCGGCCCGCCAGGTGGCCGCCGCCCTCATGGCCTCCGGCACCTGCCGCGAGGCCCGCACCGCAGTGTCGCCCGCCCCGGTGGCCACGGTCCTGTAGACGGCCCGCACGAGGGGGAGCGGGCCGGAGAGGGCGGGCTCCCGCGCCCTCCGCCAGGTCAGCCGAGCCGCACGGTCTTCTTCGCCAGCTCGTAGGCCGGGAGCATCTGCTCGTGCTCCCGCGTGTCCATCCCGCCCAGGTGGACCACGACCGGGCCGTCCGGGGTGGCGACGGCGAACGCCCGCTCCTTCTTGCTCTCGTCCAGCAGCTCGCTGTGGGCCGTGTAGGCCACCTCGACCGCGGGCAGGTCACCGGCCCTGACCTCGGTGTAGACGAACTTCTCCGCGCCGTCCTCGGCCGCCGTGAATCTCTCCAGGGCCCGGCGCGGGGTGGCGTCGGACTTCTCGCCCCGCCACACCCGCAGGAACCCGATGTTCCCCGCGGGCTTCGCGTCGATCTCGCAGATCAGGGTGGCCCCGCCCTGCACCCCCAGCGCGGCGCCCAGCTCGGAGTCCTTGTCTACATGGGCCGCCTTCGGCTTCCAGGACGCCGCGAGGTCGAAGGAGAGGGGCATCGGGCAGGCCGAGCCGGCGGCTCCGACCGAACCCGCCCCGGCGGCGGTCCTCCCGGCCGCCCCCGCTTTCTCCCCCGCCTCCGCGTCCGCCTTCCGCGACGGTTCCCCGGCGTCCGCGTCCCGTGCCGGGGACGTGCAGCCCACCAGGACGAACGCCGCCAGCACCGCCACCGCCGCGGTCACACCGCGAACCGGTCCGCGAGCGGCGTCGCGCCGGGCGCCGTGCCGGGCGCCGTCCATGACGTCGCGCCGTGCGCCGTGCGCCGTGGAATTCCCCATCGATGTCCCCACTCCCGAAATGCCGAAGCCCTTCCGACCTGGGCCGCGGCCCTTGATCGGTCGCCGCACGCTAGCGCAGCCGTCGGCCGATTACCCTGGAGAGTCGATCGATCCACCGGGCAGGAGTGAAATGGCCGTCAATCTGGTCAATGTCGAGCAGGTCAGCAAGGTGTACGGCACCCGTGCCCTGCTCGACGGGGTGTCCCTCGGTGTGTCCGAGGGGGACCGGATCGGCGTCGTGGGCCGCAACGGCGACGGCAAGACCACGCTGATCCGGATGCTCGCCCGGCTGGAGGAGGCGGACAGCGGCCGCGTCACGCACAGCGGCGGGCTGCGGCTCGGCGTCCTCACCCAGCACGATTCGCTCGACCCCGGGGCCACCATCCGCCACGAGGTGATCGGCGACCTCGCCGACCACGAGTGGGCGGGCAGCGCCAAGATCCGCGATGTGCTCACCGGCCTCTTCGGTGGCCTCGCCCTGCCCGGCTTCGAGCACGGTCTGGACACCGTCATCGCCCCGCTCTCCGGCGGCGAGCGGCGCCGGATCGCCCTGGCCAAGCTGCTGATCGGCGAGCCGGACCTGATCGTCCTCGACGAGCCCACCAACCACCTCGACGTCGAGGGCATCTCCTGGCTCGCCGGCCATCTGCGCGCCCGCCGTTCCGCACTCGTCTGCGTCACCCACGACCGCTGGTTCCTCGACCAGGTCTGCACCCGCATGTGGGACGTCCAGCGCGGTTCGGTCTACGAGTACGAGGGCGGCTACTCCGACTACGTCTTCGCCCGCGCCGAGCGCGAGCGGATCGCCGCCACCGAGGAGACCAAGCGGCAGAACCTGGTCCGCAAGGAGCTGGCCTGGCTGCGCCGCGGCGCCCCCGCCCGTACGTCCAAGCCGCGCTACCGCATCGAGGCGGCCAACGAGCTGATCGCCGACGTGCCGCCGCCGCGCGACACGAGCGAGCTGATGCGGTTCGCCAACGCCCGGCTCGGCAAGACCGTCTTCGACCTGGAGGACGTGACCGTCCAGGCCGGCCCGAAGACCCTGCTCCAGCACCTCACCTGGCAGCTCGGCCCCGGCGACCGGATCGGCCTGGTCGGGGTCAACGGCGCGGGCAAGACCTCGCTGCTGCGGACGCTCGCCGAGGCGGCCCGCACCCAGGGCGACGTGCAGCCCGCCGCCGGGAAGGTCGTCGTCGGCAAGACCGTCAGGCTGGCCTACCTCTCCCAGGAGGTCCGCGAGCTCGACCCGGCGCTGCGGGTCCTGGAGGCCGTCCAGCAGGTACGCGACCGGGTCGACCTCGGCAAGGGCCGGGAGATGACCGCGGGCCAGCTCTGCGAGCGGTTCGGCTTCACGAAGGAGAAGCAGTGGACGCCGGTCGGCGACCTCTCCGGCGGTGAGCGGCGCCGGCTCCAGATCCTGCGCCTGCTGATGGACGAACCGAACGTCCTCTTCCTCGACGAGCCGACCAACGACCTCGACATCGAGACCCTGACCCAACTGGAGGACCTCCTCGACGGCTGGCCCGGGTCGATGGTCGTGATCTCCCACGACCGGTTCTTCATCGAGCGCACCACGGACCGGGTGATGGCCCTGCTCGGCGACCGCACGCTGCGGATGCTGCCGCGCGGGATCGACGAGTACCTGGAGCGCAGGCAGCGGATGGAGGAGGCGGCCACCCCGTCCGCCGCCCCCGCCCCGGCGAAGGAGACGGCCGCCCCGGCGGCGACGGTCTCCCCGCAGGCCGCCCGCGCGGCGAAGAAGGAGCTCCAGAAGGTCGAGCGGCAGCTCGACAAGATCTCCACCCGGGAGACCGCGCTGCACGCGCAGATCGCGGAGCACGCCACGGACTTCGAGAAGGTCGCCGCGCTCGACGCGGAGCTGCGTGAACTGGTCGCCGAGCGCGACGAGTTGGAGATGCGCTGGCTCGAACTGGCCGAGGACGCCTGACGGCTGACGCTTGGGCGGCCGACGCATGGCGCCTGAAAGCTGACGGGAACGCGGTGGTTCGGCGGGTGCGTCAGGTGTGACGGATGGGGCTCACGGGGCGGGTGATAGAAAGAAACCTTGCCCCGGTTCCGCAGCCGGGCCGATCCGCACGAAGGGGGACGTGCTGATGACCCAGCCGCCCGGCCAGCAGCCGCCGCAGGAGGGCTTCGGGGCTCCGTACGACCCCCCGCCGGCCTCCTGCGACCCCCCGCCGAACCCGTACGGGCAGCAGCCGAACCCGTACGGCCGGCCGCCGCAGCAGCCCGGCCCGTACGGAGCGCCCGCCCAGCCGGGCCCGTACAACGCCCCGGCCCAGCAGCCGGGCCCGTACGGCACGCCGCCCCAGCAGCCCGGTCCGTACAACGCTCCGACCCAGCCCGGTCCGTACAACGTGCCCACCCAGCCCGGCCCGTACGGCGCACCGCCCCAGACGCCTCCCGGCCCTCCGGCGGGCGGCTCCTCCGGTGGGGGCGGCTTCTTCCGGGGGAGGCGCGGGGCGATCGTCGGCGGCGTGATCGCGGTCGCGCTGCTCGCCGGGGGCGGCGTCTGGCTGGCCACTGGCGGCAGCGAGGACCCGTCCCCCGGCGGGAAGGCGAGCGCGAGTCCCACCGTCCCCGCCCCCAAGCCCACCGGCAAGGGCGAGGAGAGCCCCGGCCCGAGCGACCTGCGCGCCGAGGCGGACGGCATCAACAAGCTGCGCGGCAAGGGCGAGGCGAAGGTCCTCTGGCTCCAGGAGGGCGGCATCGACCTGCCCCGCAACGGCCAGAACGCGTACGGTCCCTGGTTCGTCGGCGACACCGTCGTCAAGGCGATGTACCGCACCGTCTCCGCCTACGCGGTCGGCGACGGCGCCGAGAAGTGGACCCTCCAGCTGCCCGGCCGGATGTGCGGGGCCCCGTCGCAGGCGACCGCCGACGGCAAGATCGTCCTCGGGGTCGAGGTCGGCACCGGCGACAGGGCGATGTGCAACGGGCTCCAGATGGTCGACCTCAGGACGGGCAAGGCCGGCTGGTTCAAGAGCTACCGGCGCCAGGGGGCCTGGGACATGCTCTCCGACCTCGCGATGGCGACCAACGGCAACACCGTGACCGTCGGCCGCACGACCCGGACGGATGCCTTCCGGATCAGTGACGGCAAGGTGCTCTTCGGTGAACTCCCGGGCAACTGCCAGCCGTTCGGATTCGCCAGCGGCCCGGAGGGCATCGCGGCGGCGAGCTGCCAGACGGCCGAGGACGACCACAAGGAGCAGCTGGTCGAGCGGATCGACCCGGCCACCGGAAAGCTCCTGTGGAAGTACAAGGTCAAGAAGGGCTGGCAGATCGGGCAGTTCTACTCCGTCAATCCGCTGGTCGTCTCCCTGGAGAAGAAGGAGGAGAAGGGCTGGGCGATCATCACGCTCAACCCGGACGGCACCTACCGCTCCCAGCTGGTCGGCGGCAAGGGCGAGGACTACCGGGTGCAGTGCGACTCCGACCTGATCACCGGCAACGGGAACCTCGACAACTGCGCCGGGGTGGCCACCGACGACCGGACGGTCTACCTGGCGACCAAGTCCTTCGGTGCCGACGCCTCCGACTCCGCCGTCGACAACAAGGTCGTCGCCTTCGACCTGGCCACCGGGAAGCCCCGCTGGCGGTCCCCGGCCCCCGCCGGGCAGGGCATGATGCCGCTGCGGACGGAGAACGGCCGGCTGATCCTCTACGTGGAACCGGAGTCGAAGAAGGGCGGTGCCATCGCCGCCCTGCCGCAGACCGGCGGCAAGCCCGAACTGCTGCTCCAGCACCCGGACGCGGGATCGCCGACCGAACGCTCCCTGTTCCAGCCCCGGGTCGTCTACCGGGACGGCCGTTCCCTGGTGATGACCACGTTCATCAGCGGGATCAAGGACGGGGACGAGGTACGGGCGAAGTCCTTGGAGATGTTCGGCGACTGACGCCGCGACGGGTGGAAACCTTGGTACGAACGCAAGGTCCCAGGCGTAACGGAGCCATCACGGGGCGGTTCTCCCTTGGGAACAGGGGATGGACCGACCCGCTGTCCGGGCATCCGCGGGTGGTACAAAGAAGCCCCGCTCGACTGACGCAACGCCGCGGGATCCATGCCCGATTCGCTCCTTTCCGGGGAATTCGGCGGGGTTTCGGCCCCGTGGTGTTCCACGGAATCGCGGGGGAGATCGGAACGGGCATCCGGACCGCACGAAGGGGGACGTGCTGATGACCCAGCCGCCCAGCCAGCAACCGCCGCAGGGAGGCTTCGGCGCGCCGCAGGACCCGCCGCCGGGAACTCCTCAGCCGCCCCAGGCCCCGCCCCAGCCGCCGACCCAGCCGGGCTACGGCTACCCGCAGCAGGCCCCTCAGCAGCCCCAGCCGCCTCAGCCGCCGACCCAGCCCCAGCCCGGCCCGTACGGTCAGCAGCAGCCGGGCCCGTACGCCCAGCAGCCTGGCCCGTACGGGCAGCAGCCCGCAGCCCCCACCCAGCAGCAGCCGGGCCCGTACGCCCAACAGCCCGGACCCTACGGCCAGCAGCCCGGTCCGTACGGGCAGCAGCAGCCGGGTTACGGCTACCCGCAGCAGCAGTACCCGGGCGCCCCGGCCCCGGCCCCGGGCGGTCCGGGCGGTCCGGGCGGCGGCTCCGCCAAGCGCAAGCCCGCGATCATCATCGGTGCCGCGGTCGCCGCGCTCGCGGTGATCGGCACCGGCATCTACGTCGCCACGAGCGGCGGCTCCGACGACAAGCCCGTCGCGAAGGAGAGCGAGGGCGCCAAGCCGAGCGTCTCCGCCTCCGTCGACCAGGGCGACGGCAACGGCGACGGCACGGGCCGCGGCGGCGACGGGGACCTCAACGCCGGGCGCAAGGCCGGCGAGGCCAAGGTTCTCTGGCTCCAGACGAACGACGTGGACCTGCCGCGCAACGGCTCCGACGTACGCGGCCCCTGGGTGGTCGGCGACACGATCGTCAAGGGCATGTACCGCCAGGTCACCGGCTACTCCGTCGCCGACGGCAAGAAGAAGTGGTCGGTCGACCTGCCCGCCGACCTGTGCGCGGCCCCCAACCAGACCACCGCCGACGGCAAGATCGTCATCGGGGTCAAGAACGGCACCACCAGCCGGGCCGACTGCGCGGACCTCCAGATGATCGACCTGAAGACCGGCAAGGCGGGCTGGAAGAAGTCCGTCAAGAAGAACGGCACCTGGGACTTCCTCTCGGACATCTCCCTCGCCGTCAGCGGTGACACGGTCACCGTCGCCCGCACCGGGAACTCCAACGCGTACCGGGTCAGCGACGGCAAGGAGCTGTTCGGCAAGCCCGCGGGCAACTGCCAGCCCTTCGCGTTCGCCGGCGGCTCCAAGCTGATCGCCGCCGCCAGCTGCCGCACCGACGACGTCGACAACCCGCAGCACCAGATCCAGGAGATCGACCCGGCGACCGGCAAGGCCCGGTGGACGTACCAGCCCAAGCGCGGCTGGGAGATCGACAAGGTCTACTCGGTGGACCCGCTGGTCGTCTCGCTGAAGAAGGAGAAGGAGTGGAGCATCCTCGCGCTGAAGCACGACGGCACGCTGCGCTCCGGCCTCTCCAGTGACAAGGGCGACTCGTTCGCCCCGGACTGCGGCAGCGCCTTCGCCGTCTTCGGCAAGTCCCTCGACGGGTGCACCGGGGTCGCCGCCGACGCCAACACCTTCTACATCGCGACCGACGCGGGCGGCGGGCTCGAACAGACCAACAAGGTCGTGGCGTTCAACCTGAACACCGGCAAGCCGAAGTGGAAGGCCACGGCCCCGGCCAAGACCACGGTGAAGCCGCTGCGCATGGACGGCGCCAACGTGCTGCTCTACATGGAGCCCGGCTACCAGCGCGGCGGCGGCATCGCCACCCTCGCCCCGACCGGCGGCGCCGTGAAGACGGTGCTGACGCACCCCTCGTCGACGTCCCAGCTGGAGAAGAGCTTCTACCGGCCGCAGATCGTCTACGCGGACGGCCGCTCCTTCCTCGCCAGCGGCCGGGTCAGCGCCAGAAACGACAAGGAAGAGCTGGAGACGAAGACCATGATGGCCTTCGGCGACTGACGGCTCAGGAAGTCCCTCGACGGCCGGACCCCGGTGGGGACCGGCCGCCGAAGCCCCACGGCTCACGGCCGGCGGGGCGGCCGGATCGCACCGCCCGCCCCGCCGCCCCCGTCCCACCACTCTCTTTCCTTCCAGTCCCTCCAGTCCCCTCCCAGAGGTACGTACGCCATGACGCAGCCGCCCAACGAGCCGCCCCAGGGCGGATTCGGCGCCCCGCAGGACCCGCCGCCGGGCGGGTTCGGTGCCCCGCAGGACCCGCCGCCAGGTGGATTCGGCGCCCCGACCCCGCCACCCGCCGGTGCCCAGCCACCCCAGGCGCCCCAGACACCTCAGGGCCCGCAGTCCCCCGCGACGCCGCCCGGCGGGTACGGCTCCCCGACCCCGCCGCCGCAGCAACAGCAGCAGCCGGGCGCCGGGTACGGCTACCCGCAGACCCAGCCGGGCTACGGCTACCCCCAGACCCAGCCCGCCCAGCCCGGCTACGGCTACCCGCAGGCCCCCGTGCCCGGCCAGCCGCAGCAGGGCTACGGCTTTCCCCAGGGCATGCCGCCCGGCGCGCCGCCCCAGCAGGGCTACGGCTACCCGACCGCGCCGATGCAGCAGCAGCCGATGCCGCCGCAGAACACCGGCGGCGGCAAGAAGTTCACCACCCAGATGCAGATCATCGTGGCCGCCGCCGTGGCCGTCGTCCTCATCGTGGGCGGCGGGATCTGGTACGCCAACAGCGGCGACGACAAGAAGGACGAGGCCACCCAGTCCGGCGGCACCAGCGGTGGGACGGACGGGGAGAACAAGGGCGGCGGCGCCACCGACGGCGCGGGCAAGGAGAAGGCCCCCTCCGACCCCAAGTCCACCGTCGCCTTCCAGGTCCCCATGCCCAAGGTCACCGAGGTCACCAAGGTCGACGGCTCCTGGCTGACCGACAAGGCGTACGTCAAGACCGGGCTGAACGAGATCGTCGCCTACGACCCGGCCAAGAAGGGCGCCAAGCTCTGGTCCATCCCGCTCGCGGGCCAGGTCTGCGCCGCCTCCCGGCACATGTCCGACGACTTCCGGACCGCGATCCTCTTCCAGCAGAGCAAGCCCACCAAGCAGCTCAAGTACCCGCCGTGCAACCAGGTCGGCGCGCTCGACCTGAAGACCGGCAAACTGCTCTGGAGCAAGTCGATCACCGCCGCCACCAGCGGTGACGCCCCGGTCCGGTTCGCCGAGGTCACCGTCAGCGGCACCACCGTCGCCGCGGGCGGCCTGGAGGGCGGCGCCGCCTTCGACCTGAACACCGGCGCCGAGCGCTGGAAGCCGAAGACCTCCTCCGACGGCTGCTACGACCTCGGCTACGGCGGCGGCCCCGCCCTCGCCGTGGTCCGCAAGTGCGGCACGTACGACGACCCGCAGCTCGTCATCCAGGCGCTGAACCCCACCTCCGGGGCCCCGATCTCCTCGTACAAGATGCCGCCCGGCGTCGACTACGCGAGCATCGTCTCCACCAAGCCGCTGGTGGTCGCGGCCGACGTCGGCGACACCGCCGGTGACGGCAGCGGCATCTCGGACTTCTTCTCGATCGACGCCGAGACCGGCAAGCTGACCACCCGGATCGCCGCCGACGCCGAGAAGTACGCGGCGCGCTGCGCATCCACCGAGGTCGAGAGCTGCAGCCAGCTCGCGGTCGGCAACAACCGCATCTACCTGCCGACCGAGGAGCACGAGGGCACCGGCGACTACGGCAACACCAACGAGATCGTCTCCTTCGACCTCACCACCGGCAAGCAGACCGGCGACCGGGCCGACGCCGGCAACCGCTACACGATGTTCCCGCTCCGGATGGACGGCGGCAACATCATCGCGTACCGCGAGCCGCCGTACGACAAGGGCGGCCAGGTCGTCTCCATCGACGGTGCCACCTTCAAGCAGACGGTGCTGATGGAGAACCCGAGCGACGAATCGGTCCGCAACGCGGAGACCAGCTTCACGCCGGACTACTCCGAGTTCGTCTACAGCGACGGGCGCCTCTTCCTGTCCGCCACGATGGTCAGCAAGCCGAGCGGTTCGCTGGACAACGACCGCCGACTGGTCGTCAGCTTCAGCCGGGGCTGACACGCGCGTAAGTACGAAGGGGGTGGTGCCCGGGGACGGGCACCACCCCCTTCGCGTGTCCCGTCGCCTTTTGGCCGTAAGGCGCCCCTCGGCGTCGAACAAGCGTGTAACTTGCCGGACCAGGAAAGCCGGGGTGCCCGGCGTGCCGGTGCGACGGGGGTGTGTGCGATGGGCGTGCGGCTGATGGTGGTCGATGATCACAGGCTGCTCGCCGAGGCGCTCGCCTCGGCGATGAAACTCCGCGGCCACCGCGTCCTCGCGGCGACCGCGCCGACGGCCGGCGCGGCCGAACTGGTCGTCAGCAGGGCCCCGGAGGTCTGCCTCTTCGGCACCGCCGCCCCTGCCGCCCCCGGCACCTTCGACCCGGTCGCACGGATCAGGCGGGAGCGCCCGCAGGTGGCCGTCGTGGTGCTCGGACCGGTGCCCAGCCCGCGCGGCATCGCGGCGGCCTTCGCGGCCGGCGCCGCCGGATACGTCCGCCACGACGAGCGCATGGAGGGCGTCGAGCGGGCCATGGTCAAGGCGCGGGCCGGCGAGGCCGCGGTCGCGCCGCAACTGCTGCGCAGCGCCTTCGCCGAACTCCTCAACCCGGCCGCGGCCCCGGACGACGAGGGCCGGCGGCTGCTCCGGCTGCTCACCCCGCGCGAGGTCGAGGTCCTGGTGCGGGTCGCCGAGGGCGAGGACACCCGGGTCATCGCGGCCGGGATGGGGATCGCGCCCAGCACCGCGCGGACGCATGTGCAGCGGGTGCTGATGAAGCTGGGCGTCGGCTCCCGCCTGGAGGCCGCCGCCCTCGCCGCCCGCACCGGACTGCTGGACCGCGCCACCCGCCCCGGAACCGCGTAGGGCGTGTCCCGAAGACCGTTCCTAATGCCGTTACGAAGGCAGTTCCGCCCTCAGGACAGGGACGCGCTGACCACGGCCGCGGCCCGGGCGATCAGCCGGTTGTCGTAGGGGGCGTCCTTGGTGTTGCGGTGGGAGAGGATGGCCATGACGACGGGGGCGGATCCCGGCGGCCACACCACGGCGATGTCGTTGCGGCCGCCGTAGTAGGTGCCGGTCCCGGTCTTGTCGGCGACCTCCCACCCCTTGGGCACCCCGGCCCTGATGAGCTCGTCCCCGGTGGTGTTGTCCCGCAGCCACCGCGTGAGCTGCGCCCGCTCCGGCTTCGGGAGGACGTCACCGAGGACGAAGGCGCGCAGGTCCCCGGCGAGGGCCCGGGGCGTCGTCGTGTCCCGCTGCTCACCCGGCACCCACCGGCTCAGCGCGGTCTCGCGGCGGTCCATCCGGGTCACGTCGTCCCCGATGCCCTCCAGTACGGCGTCGAGTCCCGCGGGCCCGCCGATCTCGTCGAAGAGCAGGTTGGCCGCCGCGTTGTCGCTGAAGCGGACGGCGGCGTCGCACAGTTCGGCCAGCGTCATCCCGGTCCGCACATGCTTCTCGGTCACGGGAGAGTTGGGGATCAGGTCGTCCCGCGTGTACCTGATCCGCTTGTCCATCCCGTCGAGGGAGAACTCGCGGAGCACGGCACCGGCCTCCAGGGCCTTGAACGTGGAGTGGAAGGCGAACCGCTCGCCGTCGTGGAACGCCACCTCCCGCCCGGTGCCGGTGTCGACGGCGTACACGCCCAGCCGGGCGCCGAACTCGCGCTCCAACTCCTCGAGCCGCCCCGCGTACGGCTTCACGGCGCCCTTCCCCGCCGCGCCCGGGACGGACGAGGACGAGGACGGGGAAGCGGACCGGTCCTCGGACTCCGCACCGCAGGCCGTCAGCGGGGTCAACGCGAGAACGGCGGCGAGCGCTCCGAGCCTGGTGCGGTGGGAACGGGCAATGCGCATGATCCGTACCTCCGGTCGCCCCGCTCGGGGCAGGGCAGTCGGGGGACGGAGCGGCAGAAGGCTCCGTCCCGGTGGTGTGAGGGCGTACGAACACCCTGACCCCCGCACCGACATACGGTCCAATACGCGCATGGCCGGTTCCATGCTCTTTCCACATGTGACCCTTCTAGGATGCGTGCGTGGACCTTGTCGGAGCGTGTCGCGCGTTCGTCAGCGTCGGGGAGCGGGGCGGCTTCACCGTCGGCGCCGCCGCGGCCCGGATGTCGCAGCCGGTCGCCAGCCGCCGCATCGCCGCGCTCGAAGCACGCCTCGGCGAGCGGCTCTTCGAGCGGACCTCGCGCCGGGCCGCCGTCCTCACCCCGTTCGGCCGGGACCTCCTCCCGGCGGCCCGGCAGCTCGTGCAGGCCGCCGACGACCTGATCCACGAGGCGCGGGCGGCCGGCAGCAGGCCGGTGCGGCTCGCGGTGCCCGGCACCTGCTCCGCCGTGGCCCTCGCCCACCTGGTGGCCGAGGCCCGGGACCACGGCCTCGTCCTCGACCTCCGCGTCGCACCACCCGCGCGCCGCGCCGAACTGGTCCGCCTCCAGCAGGTCCGCGCCGCCCTGCTGGCCGTGCCGGCCGACGAGGCGGCCTGGTCCGTCCCCCTCGGCCTGGCCGGGGCCGGGGACCCCTGCGTGAACCGCGTCTACCTGGAGACCCTGCGGCTCGGGCGCGGCTCCACCGGCCCGGCCCGTCATGTGTGGCTCCAGCCCGAGGACGACGTACCGCACCTGCGCGACCCGCTGACCCGGCTGCGGGACGCGCTGGGGCTGCGTCCCGGGCAGCTCGCCGTCGCGGCCGATCCGACGACCGCCCTGGCCGAGGTCCTCCGGACGCGGGACCTGCTGCTGTGCTCCCCGGACCAGGCCCGCGAGTTCGGCCTGCACTGGCGCCCCGTCGGGGAGCTCCCCCTCGGCCGTGGCTACGCGCTCGTGGCCGCCGCCGAGGGCGACCCCCGGCCCCTGCGGGACCAGTTGGACGACGCCCTGGCGCGCTGCCTCGGTGCCCCGCCCCGCCCCGCCGCCCCAGAAGTTCCGCCCGGCCCCGGACGTACCGCACGCACCCCGCACACCCGAAGCGCCCCGCGCACCGGCGGCCGCGAGAAGGGCCCCGCGACGTGAACAGCGAGACCCTGCTGCGCGCGCTGCGCCGCCGACTGGACGACGGCGGTCTGCGCGGCTGCCTGCTCGTCCGGGACCTGCGCACGGGCGACGAGCTGGGCATCGACCCGGACACCCGGCTGCCCGCCGCCTCCCTGATCAAGCTCCCGCTGGCCCTGGCGACCGCGGTCCGCGTCCACCGGGGCGAACTCGACGGGGCGACCATGATCGACGTCCTCCCCGGCCGGATCACCACCCCCGGCCCGACCGGGCTGAGCCGCTTCCGCCACCCCGCCCGGATGGCGATCGACGACCTGCTCTACCTGAGCACCTGCCTGAGCGACAGCGCCGCCGCCGACGCGCTCTTCGACCTGACCCCGCCGCCCCGGGTCGCCGCGATCCTCCACGAGCTGGGCCTGGGCGGGATCACCGTCCGGCACACCATGGGCGAGCTGACCGACACCCCCGTCGAACGCTTCGACGCGGCGGGGCGCCACCTCGCCCACGCACTGGCCATCGACGCCGGTACGGGTGGTCGCGGGCACCGGGTGCCGCAGCTCGACACCACTCGTGCCAACACCGGCAGCGCCCGCGCCTTCGTCGACCTGCTCCAGGCCCTGTGGACGCCCTCGGCGATCCACCCGGAGGTGGCCGGGCGGGTCCGCGGCCTCCTGGGCGACAACGTCCTGCGGCATCGGCTCGCCCCGGACTTCGCCTCCGACGCCAGCACCTGGTCCTCCAAGACGGGCACCCTCCTCAACCTCCGGCACGAGGTCGGCGTCGTGGAGCACGCGGACGGCCAGACCTTCGCCGTCGCCGTGCTCACGGAGTCCTCCGTCCCGGCGAGCGCCCAGCCCGGGGCCGAGGCCCTGATGTCCGAGGTGGCCCGCCGCCTGCGCGACCACCTCCGCCAGCTGTAACGCCTCTCCTGCAGCACCCCCTCCCGCGCCCGCCCGCTCCCCGCGGGCGGGCGCCACTCATTGACGCGAATGTTGACTTGTGGTTCATTGTGTTTGGTTATGTTTGGGAGGAGACTGGTGAAGAAGACGGTTACGACGCTCGCCGACGGCCGGGAGCTGATCTACTACGACCGCCGCGAGGACACCGTGCGCGAGGCCGTCGACCAGCGCCCGCTCGGCGCCGTGTCGACCTCCTCCGAGATCCGCCGCGACCCCTTCCTCGGTGACAGTGTGGCCATCGCCTCGCACCGCCAGGGCCGTACGTACCACCCGCCGGCCGACGAGTGCCCGCTCTGCCCCTCGCGGGACGGCAAGCACAGCGAGATCCCCGAGGCCACGTACGACGTCGCCGTCTTCGAGAACCGCTTCCCCTCGCTGGCCGGCGACTCCGGCCGCTGCGAGGTCGTCTGCTTCACCTCCGACCACGAGGCGTCCTTCGCCGACCTCACCGAGGAACAGGCCGCACTGGTCCTCGCGGCCTGGACCGACCGCACCGCCGCCCTCGCCGAACTCCCTCAGGTCAAGCAGGTGTTCTGCTTCGAGAACCGGGGTGCCGAGATCGGCGTCACGCTCGGCCACCCGCACGGGCAGATCTACGGCTACCCCTTCGTCACCCCGCGCACCGAGCTGATGTTCCGCTCCCTGGCCGCCCACCGCGCCGAGACCGGCGGCAACCTCTTCGACGACGTGGTGGCCCGCGAGGAGGCCGACGGCTCCCGGATCGTCCTCGCCGGCGAGCACTGGATCGCCTTCGTGCCGTACGCGGCGCACTGGCCGTACGAGGTCCACCTCCACCCGCGCCGCCGCGTCCCGGACCTGCGCGAGCTGGACGAGGCCGCGCGCACAGAGTTCCCACAGATCTATCTGGAACTCTTGCGTCGGTTCGACCGGATCTTCGGCCCCGACGAGCCGCCGACCCCGTACATCGCCGCCTGGCACCAGGCCCCGTTCGGCGTCGAGGGGCGGGAGGAGTTCGGGCTCCATCTGGAGCTTTTCACCATCCGACGCACCTCCGGCAAGCTGAAGTTCCTCGCGGGTTCCGAATCCGGCATGAACGTGTTCATCAACGACGTGCCGCCGGAAGCCGCGGCGAAGCGACTGAGAGAGGTAGCGAGCCAGTGAGCAAGCCCCCGAAGAAGTACCTGGTCACCGGCGGTGCCGGATACGTCGGCAGCGTGGTCGCCCAGCACCTGCTGGAGGCCGGCCACGCGGTCACCGTCCTCGACGACCTCTCGACCGGCTTCCGCGAGGGCGTCCCGGCCGGCGCCGAGTTCATCGAGGGCCGTGTCCAGGACGCCGGGAAGTGGCTCGACGCCTCCTACGACGGGGTCCTCCACTTCGCCGCGTACTCCCAGGTCGGCGAGTCCGTCACCGACCCCGAGAAGTACTGGGTGAACAACGTCGGCGGCTCCCTCGCGCTGCTCGCCGCGATGCGCGACGCCGGGGTGCGCACCCTGGTCTTCTCCTCCACCGCCGCCACCTACGGCGAACCGGCCACCACCCCCATCACCGAGACCGACCCGACCGCGCCCACCAACCCCTACGGCGCCACCAAGCTCGCCGTCGACCATATGATCACCGGCGAGGCGGCCGCCCACGGACTGGCCGCCGTCTCCCTGCGGTACTTCAACGTGGCCGGGGCGTACGGCACATGCGGGGAGCGGCACGACCCCGAGTCCCACCTGATCCCGCTGGTCCTCCAGGTCGCCCTCGGCCGCCGCGCCTCGATCTCGGTCTACGGCGACGACTACCCGACCCCCGACGGCACCTGCGTACGCGACTACATCCACGTCGCCGACCTCGCCGAGGCCCACCTGCTGGCCCTGGACGCCGCGACCCCGGGCGAGCACCTGATCTGCAACCTCGGCAACGGCAACGGCTTCTCGGTCCGCGAGGTCGTCGAGACCGTCCGCGCGGTCACCGGCCACCCCGTCCCGGAGGTCGTCGCCCCCCGCCGCGCGGGCGACCCCGCCGTCCTGGTCGCCTCCGCCGCCACCGCCCGGGAGCGGCTCGGCTGGACCCCGTCCCGCGCCGACCTGGCCGGAATCGTCACCGACGCCTGGAACTTCGCCCGCCGAGAGGAGCCCACCGCCCCATGACCACCGAGACCGGTGCCCTGACCGCCTCCTTCACCGAGCTCTACGGGTACGCGCCGGAAGGGATCTGGGCCGCCCCCGGCCGGGTCAACCTGATCGGCGAGTACACCGACTTCAACGACGGCTTCGTGATGCCGCTCGCCCTGCCGCACACCGCGCTCGCCGCCGCCGCCCGCCGCACCGACGGCGAACTGCGGCTCCACTCCACCGACGTGCCCGGCGGCGTCGTCCGGCTCCGGCTCGACGGACTGGCCCCGCACGAGGGCCACGGCTGGGCCGCGTACCCCGCCGGGGTGGCCTGGGCGCTGCGCGAGGCCGGGCACCCGGTCACCGGGGCGGACATCCAGCTGAGCTCCACCGTCCCCACCGGCGCGGGCCTGTCCTCCTCCGCCGCGCTGGAGGTCGTCACCGCCCTCGCCCTGAACGACCTCTTCGGCCTCGGGCTCTCCCTGCCCGAGCTGGCGGTGATCGGCCGCCGCGCGGAGAACGCCTTCGTGGGCGTGCCCTGCGGGATCATGGACCAGATGGCCTCCGCCTGCTGCACCGAGGGCCACGCCCTGCACCTCGACACCCGCGACCTCACCCGGCGCCAGGTCCCCTTCGACCTGTCCGCCCAGGGGCTGCGGCTGCTGGTGGTCGACACCCAGGTCAAGCACGCGCTCGGCGACGGCGCCTACGCCGAGCGGCGGGCCGGCTGCGAGGCGGGCGCCGCGGCGCTCGGCGTGGCCACCCTGCGCGAGATCCCGTACGCCGGGCTCGACGAGGCGCTGGAGACCCTGGCCGGGGCCGGGGTGGACGAGTCCGTGATCCGCTACGTACGCCATGTGGTCGGCGACAACGAACGGGTGGAGCGGGTCATCGCGCTCCTCGACGCGGGCGACGCGCGGGCCGTCGGCCCCGTCCTGGACGCCGGACACGCCTCGCTCCGCGACGACCTGCGGGTCTCCTGCCCGGAGCTCGACCTGGTGGTGTCGGCGGCCGGCCCGGCCGGGGCGCTCGGCGCGCGGATGACCGGCGGCGGCTTCGGCGGCTCGGCGATCGTCCTGGTCGAGGAGGAGCGCGCGGAGCAGGTCTCCGACGCCGTGCGCAAGGCGTTCGCCGAGGCCGGGTACACCGCCCCGCGGATCTTCCCGGCCGTCCCCTCGGCAGGCGCCCGCCGCCTCGCGTAGGCCGTCCCACCCGGATCACGCCCGGTTCGCGGGGTCCGGCCCGATCCGAAGGAGACGGCCGGAACCCGGTTATGGCCCGAACACCCAAGCGGCATGGGCCAGTTCTGTGAATTCACTTCCGCCCGGGCCCGTCGCCCGTACTCTGATGCACAGCACCGGTGGGGGCCGGTGCTGATTCAGGGGTACGAGACAGTCGGGTACGGCACCCGGGGAGGGTTCGCAGTCGGCACACGGCGGCGGCCGTGGGACTGCGGTCCGAATCCCCGATCCGGGTCGCCGTACCCGCACTGACCGGCCCCTTTTCGTCGTCCCCGGGGTGGCCTCAGGGACCGACACATAGGGGGGTGCCTGTGGTGCGTATCCGGGTTCTCGTGGTGGACGACCATCGGATCTTCGCCGAGTCGCTCGCGGCGGCGCTGGCGGCCGAACCGGACGTCGAGGTGTCCGCGGCGGGCAGCGGCCCCGCGGCGTTACGGTGCCTGGAGCGGGGCGCGGCGGAGGGGCGCGGCTACGACGTGATGCTGGTCGACGCCGACCTCGGCGCCCTGTCTCCGGCGGGCGACCGCCCGGCACCGGGCCCCGTCCCCGTTCCGGCCGACGGGGGGAACGCCCCGGTGGACGGCATCTCGCTGGTGGCCGGTGTCCGCGCCGGGCGCCCCTCGGTGCGCACGGTGGTGCTCGCCGAGCGGGACGACCCCCGGCGTGCCGCGCTCGCCCTCCAGGCCGGGGCCGCCGGCTGGGTCGCCAAGGACTGCTCGCTGCAACGCCTGCTCGCGGTCGTCCGGGGCGTCCTGCGCGACGAGACGCATCTGCCCCCGGCGCTGCTCACCGGCGTACTGCGGGAGCTGACGGCGGCGCGCAAGCACCGCAGCGAGAGTGAGCAGCTGGTCGAGTCGCTGACCCCGCGCGAGCGGGAGGTGCTGCGCTGCATGGTGGCGGGCCTGGGCCGCAAGGCGGTGGCCGAACGCCTCTTCCTCTCCCCGCACACGGTCCGCACCCATATGCAGAATGTGCTGGGCAAGCTCGGCGTGCACTCCACCCTGGCCGCGGTCGCGCTGGCCCGCCGCGCGGGTGTTGGCCCGGCCGACCCCGCCCCGCCGGGCGGCGCCCTAGGGGATGTTGTCGAACGGGGCGGTCAACTGGCGTAGCAGTCCGGCCAGTTCGCCCCGCTGCTGGGTGGAGAGCTCGCCCAGGATGGCGCGCTCCTGGGCCAGCAGTCCGGCCAGCGACTGGTCGGCCTTGTCGCGGCCCTCGGCGGTGAGCCGGACGAGGACGCCGCGGCGGTCGTTCGGATCGGGCAGCCGCTCGACGAGGTTCTTCTTGGTGAGCCGGTCGATCCGGTTGGTCATCGTGCCGGAGGTGACCAGGGTCTGGGTGAGGAGCTGACCGGGGGAGAGCTGGTACGGGGCACCGGCCCGGCGCAGCGACGTCAGCACGTCGAACTCCCAGGGCTCCAGATCGTGCTCGGAGAAGGCGATCCGGCGGGCCCGGTCCAGATGCCTGGCCAGGCGGGAGACGCGGCTGAGCACCTCGAGTGGTTCCACGTCGAGGTCGGGGCGCTCGCGGCGCCATGCAGCGACCAGTCGGTCGACCTCGTCCTCCATGCGGATCAGTGTAGTTGGTCTGTCGACATGAAGTCTCTTGAATTCAAGTGTCTTGACATCAAGATAATTCTGGCGTGATCCTGGCCCCATGACCGCACCCGGCACACCCTCCTGGGACCCGCACCAGTACCTGCGCCACGCCGACCACCGCACCCGCCCCTTCCTCGACCTCCTCGCCCGCGTCCCCGACCTCCCCGCCACCCCCGCACCCCGCATCGCCGACCTCGGCTGCGGCGCGGGCAACGTGACCGCCCTGCTCGCCGACCGCTGGCCCGACGCCCGGATCACCGGCTACGACAACTCCCCGCAGATGCTCGAACGGGCCCGCACCCGCACCGGCCCCCGCCTGGACTTCGCCGAGGCCGACGCCGCCACCTGGACCCCCGCCGAACCACACGCCCTGATCATCTCCAACGCCCTGCTCCAATGGGTCCCCGGCCACACCGCCCGCTTCCCCGCCTGGCTCGACGCGATCACCCCCGGCGGCACCCTCGCCTTCCAGGTCCCCGGCAACTTCGACCAGCCCAGCCACGCCCTGATGCGGGAACTCGCCGACTCCCCGCGCTGGCGGGACCGCCTCTCCGGCCTCCTGCGCCACGCCGACGCCGTGGATACCCCCGCCGCCTACCTCGACGCGCTGACCGCCCCCGGCCTCACCACGGACGTCTGGGAGACCACGTACCTGCATCTGCTGCCCGGCGAGGACCCGGTGCTCGACTGGGTGAAGGGCACCGGCCTGCGCCCCGTCCTGACCGCCCTCGCCGACGACCCCGAGGCCACCGACGCCTTCCTCGCCGACTACCGCGACCTGCTGCGCACCGCCTACCCGGCCGGCCCGCACGGCACGGTCTTCCCGTTCCGCCGCGTCTTCGCCGTCGCCCACAAGGAGAGCCGATGATCGCCGCCCTCGACCACGTACAGCTCGCCGCCCCGCCCGGCTCGGAGGACGCCCTGCGCGCCTACTACGCGGAGGTGCTCGGCATGACGGAGATCCCCAAGCCACCGGCGCTCGCGGCCCGCGGCGGCTGCTGGTTCCGGGCCGGGCCCGTCCAGCTCCACCTCGGCATCGAGCCGGACTTCCGCCCGGCCCGCAAGGCCCACCCGGGCCTGCGCGTCACGGACATCGAAGCGTTCGCCGCCCGCCTCGCGGCACACGGCGCCGACGTCCACTGGGACGACCACCTCCCCGGCCACCGCCGCTTCTACGCCGAGGACCCGGTGGGCAACCGCCTGGAGTTCCTGGAACCGGTGGACGGCTGACACCCTCCGCCGGACGGCTGACGCCCGACGGCCCGGCCGTCACAGCCGGGCCAGGGCATCCCCGGTGATGTCGATATCGACCGGGAACGGCACGGCCGTCTTGAGCCGGTCGTGGTGGATGCCGGTCAGGGCGTACGCCTTGGACACCGGGTCCAGCTCGTAGACCCGCACCACGGGGTGGTGGTCGGTACCGGCCATGTCCACCAGCCAGAAGTTCGGAATCCCGGCCTCCGCGTACTTCCGCGGCTTGGTGTCCCGGTCCCGGGCCTCGGAGTCCGGCGAGACGACCTCGACGGCGAGCAGCACGTCGGCGGCCTGGAAGCGGGTCTGGTCGTAATCGGTGATCGCGTCCGAACGCACCACCGAGATGTCCGGCTCCGGCCCGTTGCGGCTGTCGAGGATCACCGTCATCTCCCGCTCGGCCTTGAACTCGGCCGGGATCCGGGCGCGCAGGCCGTTCATCAGCAGGTCGATCATCTTGGCGTGGAAACGGCGCTGCGGACTCACGAAGACCAGGCTCCCGTCGAGCAACTCGGTGTGCGGCGGGAGATCGGGCAAGGTGAACAGGTCGTCCACCGTGTATCCGCCCTGGGGCGGCACCGGCCAGCGGCTGCTGTGCCCGGCGAACGGCTCGGCGGTCATGGTTCCTCCCATACGAGGGATCCTCGGCCCTGAAAACCACCCTAAGGGCTGTTGTCCCCCCACCGTCATCCCCACGGGTGAACAGCCCCGGCTCAGCTCTTCCGGTGGCCTATCAGCCTCGGCTTCGACTCCAGGTTCTCCAGGCCGTGCCAGGCCAGATTCACCAGGTGGGCGGCCACTTCCGACTTCTTCGGCTTGCGGGCGTTCACCCACCACTGGCCGGTCAGCGCGACCATGCCGACCAGCGCCTGGGCGTACAGCGGGGCCAGCTTCGGGTCGAAGCCGCGCGCCTTGAACTCCAGACCCAGGATGTCCTCCACCTGGGTGGCGATATCGCTGATCAGGGAGGCGAACGTCCCGGTCGACTGCGCCACCGGGGAATCGCGGACCAGGATGCGGAAACCGTCGGTGTACGTCTCGATGTAGTCGAGCAGGGCGAACGCCGCCTGCTCCAGCAGCTCCCGGGGGTGCCCCGCGGTCAGCGCACCGGTCACCATGTCGAGGAGCTGGCGCATCTCGCGGTCGACGACCACCGCGTACAGCCCCTCCTTGCCGCCGAAGTGCTCGTACACCACCGGCTTGGAGACACCGGCCCGGGACGCGATCTCCTCGACCGACGTCCCCTCGAAGCCCTTGTCGGCGAAGAGCGTGCGACCGATGTCCAGCAACTGCTCCCGGCGCTCCTTCCCGGTCATCCGCACCCTGCGGGCACGCCGGGAGGAGGAGGGACGGGTGTTCTCGCTGCTGGTACTGGAGTCGGTCGCCACGTCGTCAATCATGCCGCCTCGGTACGACCGCGGTCGCGCCGGGCGTCGCTCGGACCGGCATCGACCCGGCGGGAAGCGATCCGCGCCGCGTCCGGCCAGCGCACGTCGTACGCCCAGCCCAGCTTCTCGAACCAGCGGATCACCCGGGCACTCGAATCGATCTGACCGCGCATCACCCCGTGCCGGGCGCTCGTCGGATCGGCGTGGTGCAGGTTGTGCCAGGACTCGCCGCAGGACAGCACCGCCAGCCACCACACGTTCCCCGACCGGTCGCGCGACTTGAACGGCCGCTTGCCCACCGCGTGACAGATCGAGTTGATCGACCAGGTCACATGGTGCAGCAGCGCCACCCGGACCAGCGAGCCCCAGAAGAACGCCGTCGCCGCACCCCACCACGACATCGTCACCACTCCGCCCACCAGCGGCGGAAGCAGCAGCGAGACCGCCGTGAACGTCGCGAAGTGACGCGAGACCGCGCGGACCGCCGGGTCCTTGATCAGATCGGGGGCGTACTTCTGCTGCGGCGTCTGCTCCTCGTCGAACATCCACCCGATGTGGGCCCACCAGAGCCCCTTCATCAGCGCGGGCAGGCTCTCCCCGAACCGCCACGGCGAATGCGGATCACCCTCCGCGTCGGAGAACCGGTGATGCTTGCGGTGATCCGCCACCCACCGCACCACCGGCCCCTCCACCGCCAGCGACCCCGCGACCGCCAGCGCGATCCGCAACGGACGCTTCGCCTTGAACGAGCCATGCGTGAAATACCGGTGGAAACCGATCGTGATGCCGTGACAGCCGATGAAGTACATCGCCACCAACAGCCCCAGATCCAGCCAGCTCACCCCCCACCCCCAGGCCAGCGGCACCGCCGCGACCAGCGCCACGAACGGCACCACGATGAACAGCAGCAGGGCGATCTGCTCGATCGACCGCTTGCTGTCCCCGCCGAGCGTCGCGGAGGGCAGGGGCCGGCCGTCGTCGGCCGCGGCGGACCGGGGATCGTCGAGCGCGGCGGGACTGGTGTTCATGGGGGGTCCCCTGGGGAAGAGAAAGACGACGGACAGCTCCGGCTACGGTTCCGTAACCTACGGCAACGTAAGTATGGCAGCGCGAGGGCCCGACGCACGAGAGCGCGACCGGGCCGCGCCAGCGGGGATACCCGATCGGGCCGCGAGCGGGTGTCCACTTCGTGGACACCTATCCTGAGTGGAGTCGGACAGCGCGGTCCGCACTCCGCTTTCCCGGGACGGCGGCAGTCCCGCAGCCCGCCACGTCCCGGAAACCCCCGGGGGCGCGGCCCGCCGCGGCCCCGGAGTACCCCCGTGCTCAACCACTGCAAGGAGCCGCACACCGTGAGCAGTGCCGACCAGACACCTGCCGCCAGCACCGAACTGCGCGCCGACATCCGCCGCCTCGGCGACCTCCTCGGCGAGTCCCTCGTCCGCCAGGAGGGCCAGGAACTCCTCGACCTCGTCGAACGGGTCCGCGCCCTGACCCGCACCGACGGCGAAGCCGCCGCCCAGCTCCTGGGCGAGACGGACCTGGAGACCGCCGCCCGGCTCGTCCGCGCCTTCTCCACCTACTTCCACCTCGCCAACGTCACCGAACAGGTGCACCGCGCCCGCGAGATGCGCGACCGCCGCGCCGCCGAGGGCGGCCTCCTCGCCCGAACGGCCGACCGGCTCAAGGACGCCGACCCCGACCACCTGCGCGAAACGGTCAAGAACCTCAACGTCCGCCCCGTCTTCACCGCACACCCCACCGAGGCCGCCCGGCGCTCCGTCCTCAACAAGCTCCGCCGCATCGCCGCCCTCCTCGACACCCCCGTCGTCGAGTCCGACCGCCGCCGCCAGGACCTCCGCCTCGCCGAGAACATCGACCTCATCTGGCAGACCGACGAACTGCGCGTCGTCCGCCCCGAGCCCGCCGACGAGGCCCGCAACGCCATCTACTACCTCGACGAACTCCACGCCAACGCCGTGGGCGACGTCCTGGAGGACCTGGCCGCCGAACTCGACCGGGTCGGCGTCGAACTGCCCGCCGGAACCCGCCCCCTCACCTTCGGCACCTGGATCGGCGGCGACCGCGACGGCAACCCCAACGTCACCCCCGCCGTCACCTGGGACGTCCTGATCCTCCAGCACGAACACGGCATCACCGACGCCCTCGAACTCATCGACCAGCTCCGCGGACTGCTCTCCAACTCCATCCGCTACACCGGCGCCACCGACGAACTCCTCGCCTCCCTCGAAACCGACCTGGAACGCCTCCCCGAGATCAGCCCCCGCTACAAGCGGCTGAACGCCGAGGAGCCCTACCGGCTCAAGGCCACCTGCATCCGGCAGAAGCTCGTCAACACCCGCGCCCGCCTCGCCTCCGGCACCCCCCACCGCCCCGGCTGCGACTACCTCGGCACCGCCGAACTCCTCACCGACCTCGAACTCATCCAGACCTCCCTGCGCGCCCACCGCGGCGGACTCTTCGCCGACGGCCGCATGGACCGCACCATCCGCACCCTCGCCGCCTTCGGCCTCCAGCTCGCCACCATGGACGTACGCGAACACGCCGACGCCCACCACCACGCCCTCGGCCAGCTCTTCGACCGGCTCGGCGAGGAATCCTGGCGCTACGCCGACATGCCCCGCGACTACCGGCAGAAGCTCCTCGCCAAGGAACTCCGCTCCCGCCGCCCCCTCGCCCCCACCCCGGCCCCGCTCGACGCCGCCGGCGAGAAGACCCTCGGCGTCTTCCACACCGTCAAGGAAGCCTTCGAACGCTTCGGCCCCGAAGTCATCGAGTCCTACATCATCTCGATGTGCCAGGGCGCCGACGACGTCTTCGCCGCCGCCGTCCTCGCCCGCGAGGCCGGACTGATCGACCTGCACGCCGGCTGGGCCAGGATCGGCATCGTGCCGCTCCTGGAGACCACCGACGAACTGCGCGCCGCCGACGTCATCCTCGACGAGATGCTCGCCGACCCCTCCTACCGCCGCCTCGTCTCACTCCGCGGCGACGTCCAGGAGGTCATGCTCGGCTACTCCGACTCCTCGAAGTTCGGCGGCATCACCACCTCCCAGTGGGAGATCCACCGCGCCCAGCGCCGCCTGCGCGACGTCGCCCACCGCTACGGCGTACGCCTCCGTCTCTTCCACGGCCGCGGCGGCACCGTCGGCCGAGGCGGCGGCCCCTCCCACGACGCGATCCTCGCCCAGCCCTGGGGCACCCTGGAGGGCGAGATCAAGGTCACCGAACAGGGCGAGGTCATCTCCGACAAGTACCTCATCCCGGCCCTCGCCCGGGAGAACCTGGAACTGACCGTCGCCGCCACCCTCCAGGCGTCCGCCCTGCACACCGCACCCCGCCAGTCCGACGAGGCCCTCGCCCGCTGGGACGCGGCCATGGACACCGTCTCCGACGCGGCCCACGCGGCCTACCGCAAGCTCGTCGAGGACCCCGACCTGCCGACGTACTTCCTCGCCTCCACCCCGGTCGACCAGCTCGCCGACCTCCACCTGGGCTCGCGGCCCTCCCGCCGCCCCGGCTCCGGCGTCTCGCTCGACGGACTCCGCGCCATCCCGTGGGTCTTCGGCTGGACCCAGTCCCGCCAGATCGTCCCCGGCTGGTACGGCGTCGGCTCCGGCCTCAAGGCCCTGCGCGAAGCCGGACTCGACACCGTCCTGGACGAGATGCACGAGCACTGGCACTTCTTCCGGAACTTCATCTCCAACGTCGAGATGACCCTCGCCAAGACCGACCTGCGCATCGCCCGCCACTACGTCGACACCCTCGTCCCCGACGAACTGAAGCACGTCTTCGCCGCGATCGAGGCCGAGCACGCGCTCACCGTCCAGGAGGTCCTCCGGGTCACCGGCTCCACCGAACTCCTCGGCACCAGCCCCGCCCTCCAGCAGACCTTCGCCATCCGCGACGCCTACCTCGACCCGATCTCCTACCTCCAGGTCTCCCTGCTGGCCCGCCAGCGGGAAGCCGCCGCCCGGGGCGAGGAACCGGACCCGCTGCTCGCCAGGGCCCTCCTGCTCACCGTCAACGGCGTCGCCGCCGGCCTGCGCAACACCGGCTGACCCCACAGGCAACCCGACCGGACCGGGTGCGGCCCGCTCACAGCGCGAAGAACGTCGCCACGAGCAGGGCCGCACCCGCGATCCCGGTGCACCAGCCGACCCGGGACAGTCGCAGACCACCACCGATCACCAGCCCCGACAACACCAACGCCCCACCCAGCGGCACCCAGGCATGCAGAAACCCCGGCGCCCCGGTCCGCACCACATCGTCCGTACCGGGCCGCACCACCACCGGGAACCGGTCCCCGCGCCGCGCCGCGACCGACCGTTCGATCGTCACCCGGGACCGCGCCACCCCACCGTCCGACGGCGTGAACGGCCCCGTACACACATCGGCACCGCACCCGGTCACCGCCATCGTGCCGTGCTCACGGCCCTTGGCCAGAACGATGTGATGGGCCTTGTCCCAGGACGACAGCACACCCGCCACCAGCAACAGCAGAACCGCACAGCCCATGACGGCATTGCGGGCGTGGACCAGGGCGCGGTGGGAGGAGGAGCTGCGCTTCATGGTGAGCGATCCTTCGACAGGCCGGCACCACCGGTCAACTCACGCCCACGAAAAGCCGGTTACCGGAAGGAATGTCAGAGTTGTACGCGCGGCCCCACACGCCTGCGCAGTTCTCCGCAGCCTGCCCGCCTACGCGTTGTACGCGCTCTGCGCCCGCTCCAGCCCCTCGGCCAGCAGACACTCCACCGAGTCCGCCGCCCGGTCCACCAGATACGCCAGCTCCTTGCGCTCGGTGGACGAGAAATCCTTCAGCACGAAGTCCGCGACCTGCATCCGCCCCGGCGGACGGCCGATCCCGAACCGCACCCGGTGGTACTCCGCCCCCAACGACTTGGTGATCGACTTCAGCCCGTTGTGCCCGTTGTCGCCACCACCCAGCTTGAGCCGCAGCGTCCCGTAATCGATGTCCAGCTCGTCATGGACCGCCACGACACGGTCCACCGGCACCTTGTAGAAGTCCCGCAACGCCGTGACCGGCCCACCCGACAGGTTCATGTACGACATCGGCTTCACCAGCACCACCCGCCGGCTCAGCGGACCGGGCGGACCCATCCGGCCCTCCACGACCTGCGCCTGCGCCTTCTGCGCCCGCTTGAACTTCCCGCCGATCCGCTCGGCCAGCAGATCGGCCACCATGAAGCCCACGTTGTGCCGGTTCGCCGCGTACTCGGGACCGGGGTTGCCGAGGCCCACGATGAGCCAGGGTGCGGTGGCGTCGGACATCTCTGCTCGGTCTCCTCGCGTACGACGAACGGGGTGCGGCGGGCGCCGCACCGCAGACAGGGAAACGGGGCGGCGGGTCCCCGAACAGGAAACCGCCACCCCGTCAGTGAACCAGGAGAGGCGAGGCTCAGGCCTCGGCGCCCTCTTCGGCACCCTCGGCGGCCGGCTCCTCGGCCTGCGCGGCCAGGACCTGGAGCACCACGGCGTCCTCGTCACCGGCGAGCGAGACACCCTTGGGCAGCGTGATGTCCTTGGCGTGGATCGACGCACCCGCGTCCAGGCCGGCGACCGAAACGGTCACGGACTCGGGGATGTGGGTGGCCTCTGCCTCGACCAGCAGGGTGTTCTGGACGTACTCCAGCAGGTTGCCGCCCGGGGCCAGGTCGCCCTCGACCTGCACCGCGACCTCGACGCTGACCTTCTCGCCGCGCTTCACGGTGAGCAGGTCGACGTGCTCGATGTCGCCCTTCAGCGGGTTGCGCTGCACGGCCTTCGGGATGACCAGGGCGTTCTTGCCCTCGACGTCCAGGGCGATCAGCACGTTGGCGGTCTTCAGCGCCATCATCAGGGCGTGGCCCGGCAGGGTGATGTGGACCGGCTCGGCACCGTGGCCGTAGATGACGCCGGGAACCAGGTTGGCGCGGCGGGTGCGACGGGCGGCACCCTTGCCGAACTCGGTACGAACCTGGGCGTCGAGCTTGACCTCGGCCATGACTGCACTCCTCGTGGGATGACGAAAACGGAAGGTCACCCGGCCACGACTGGCCTGCTACGAAGAGCGCGTCGATAACGGACCGCCGTACCCATGAGTACGGCCTCCCTCGCCGAGCAACTCACTGAGTCTACCCGGCGAAGGAGGCCGCCCCAAAGTCGATCTTCGAACGACTGCTTCTACTGCTCCTCGAAGAGGCTGGTCACCGAGCCGTCCTCGAAGACCTCGCGCACCGCACGCGCGATCGTCGGCGCGATCGACAGCACCGTGATCTTGTCGAGCTCCAGCTCGCCCGGGGTCGGCAGCGTGTCCGTGAAGACGAACTCGCTCACCTTGGAATTCTTCAGCCGGTCCGCCGCCGGACCCGAGAGCACACCATGGGTGGCGGTCACTATGACGTCCTCGGCACCGTGCGCGAACAGGGCGTCCGCGGCGGCGCAGATCGTGCCACCGGTGTCGATCATGTCGTCGACCAGGACACAGACCCGGCCCTTCACATTGCCGACGACCTCGTGGACGGTCACCTGGTTGGCGACGTCCTTGTCCCGGCGCTTGTGCACGATGGCCAGCGGGGCGTCCAGCCGGTCGCACCAGCGGTCGGCGACCCGCACCCGGCCCGCGTCCGGGGAGACGATCGTCAGCTTCGAGCGGTCCACCTTGGCACCGACGTAGTCGGCCAGGATCGGCAGCGCGAACAGGTGGTCCACCGGGCCGTCGAAGAAGCCCTGGATCTGGTCCGTGTGCAGGTCCACGGTGAGGATGCGGTCCGCACCCGCCGTCTTCATCAGGTCGGCGACCAGACGGGCCGAGATCGGCTCACGGCCGCGGTGCTTCTTGTCCTGGCGGGCGTACCCGTAGAACGGGACGATCACCGTGATGGAGCGGGCCGAGGCGCGCTTCAGCGCGTCCAGCATGATCAGCTGCTCCATGACCCACTTGTTGATCGGAGCCGTGTGGCTCTGGATCAGGAAGCAGTCGGCGCCGCGGGCCGACTCCTGGAAGCGGACGTAGATCTCACCGTTGGCGAAATCGAAAGCCTTGGTCGGCACGAGACCGACACCCAGTTGGTGCGCGACCTCCTCGGCCAGCTCGGGGTGGGCGCGGCCGGAGAAGAGCATCAGTTTCTTCTCGCCGGTCGTCTTGATCCCGGTCACAGCACAGTCTCCTCAGACGTGTTCCTGGCCCCGCGCATGTGTCCCGATGTGCGACGAGCCAGCCGAAATGGGGTGAGCATCTATCACGGTACGCCGTGCATGACGTACCTGTTTCCGGTCAGCTTTCGCTCGTGCGCTCCGAAGCGGCGGCCTGGGCCGCCTGCGCGGCGCCGCTCCCCGGTCGCTTGCGGGCCACCCAACCCTCGATATTCCTTTGCTGGCCGCGTGCGACGGCCAGCGAACCGGGCGGTACGTCCTTGGTGATGACCGATCCGGCGGCGGTGTAAACGCCGTCCCCGACCGTGACAGGAGCCACAAACATATTGTCCGCTCCGGTCCGGCAGTGGGAGCCGATCGTGGTGTGGTGCTTGGCCTCGCCGTCGTAGTTCACGAAGACGCTCGCGGCACCGATGTTGGTGTGGTCGCCGATCGTGGCGTCGCCGACGTAGCTCAGGTGCGGGACCTTGGCCCCCTCGCCGAGCGTGGCCTTCTTCAGCTCCACGTACGTGCCGACCTTCGACTTCACACCGAGCCGGGAACCCGGCCGCAGATAGGCGTACGGGCCGACCGACGCGCCCGCGCCGATCTCCGCCCCGTCCGCCACCGTGTTGTCCACCCGGGCGCCCTCGCCGACCACGGTGTCCTTCAGCCGGGAGTGGGGGCCGACCTCGGCGTCCTCGCCCAGGTGGGTGGCGCCGAGCAGCTGCGTGCCCGGGTGCACGACCGCGTCGCGCTCGTACGTCACGGTGACGTCGATCAGCGTGGACGCCGGGTCCACGACCGTCACCCCGGCCGTCATGGCCCGCTCCAGCAGCCGCTGGTTGAGCAGCCGCCGGGCCTCGGCGAGCTGGACCCGGTTGTTGATGCCGAGGATCTCGCGGTGGTCCCCGGTGACGGAGGCGCCCACCCGGTGACCGGCCTCGCGCAGGATCGACAGGACGTCGGTGAGGTACTCCTCGCCCTGGCTGTTGTCCGTGCCGAGCCTGCCGAGGGCGTCGGCCAGGAGCCGGCCGTCGAAGGCGAAGACCCCGGAGTTGATCTCCCGGATCGCGCGCTGGGCGTCGGTGGCGTCCTTGTGCTCGACGATCGCGGTGACCGCGCCGTCGGCCGGGTCGCGGACGATGCGGCCGTAGCCGGTGGAGTCGGGGACCTCGGCGGTCAGCACGGTGACGGCGTTGCCGTCGGCCGCGTGGGTGGCGGCGAGCGCGCGGAGCGTCCCGCCGGAGAGCAGCGGGGTGTCGCCGCAGACGACGATCACGGTCCCCTCGACGGAGCCGCCCAGCGCGTCGAGCCCGACGCGCACGGCGTTGCCGGTGCCCTTCTGCTCGGGCTGGTGGGCGGTGCGCAGCCGCTCGTCGACGGTGGCGAGATGCGCGGTGACCTGCTCGCCCGCGTGGCCGACGACCACGACGAGGTGCTCGGGGTCCAGCTCGCGGGAGGCGGTGACGACATGTCCGACGAGCGAGCGCCCGGAAATCTCGTGGAGGACCTTGGGGGTCTTCGACTTCATGCGGGTGCCCTCACCCGCTGCGAGGACGACGACGGCTGCCGGGCGTTCGGAGCTCACGGAAATGCCCTTCGGCTTCGGGTGGTGGACACCCGAAGGATACCGGGGGGCTGTTGGCCGGGCATGGGTACGGGCCCCGACCTGCTGGTCGGGGCCCGTCACGGCGCTGTGCGGCGCTCTCCGTGATGCCTCACGGCGCTCCGCGCTGCTCCCGGGGAAGGAATCGAACCCTCATTCAATGGACCAAAACCATTTGTCCTGCCATTAGACGACCCGGGATAGAGCGACCCTTATGTCCGAATTCCTTGATCGGATCGCTTTCCGGCCTCTACTATGCCGTACCACCAGCCCTCAATGCGACGGTACAGGTCGGCGCTCTTCAAAACGCGCACCACCAGGCAACCCCGGTAGTTCTCCCCGACGTTCTTCCGATTGGTCCTCGGCGAGTGCTTCTTGACGGAGGTCTTGCCGAACGCGGAGGCATCGGCCCCCGTCAGGGCGGCCCAGAACCGCTCCGCCGACGCGATGTCGGCGGTCTCGTGGATGTGCACGTGGAAGCGGAGGTGCGCGTCGGCCACCCCCAGCAGCCGGAGCCAGGCGAGGAACAGTTCGATCATGCCCGGGTCGCTGTTGGTGAAGGTGACCCGCTCCTGCGGCCGGTGCGGCTTGGCCTTGGAGCCCTCCGCCCAGTACAGGCCCACCCCCAGCAGGAAGAGTTCGCGCGGGCTCAGCGGGCCGATCTCGGCCGCCGCCCTCCTCTTCGTCTCCCCGCGCTCCTCCTCGCGTCGCCGGAGGGTCGTTTCCCAGCCGCGCCTGGCGATGGCCGACGCCTCCTCCCGGGACCGCCTGCGCTCCGGCTTCGGCAGATCCCGTACCCACAGCGAGATCGAGCTCTTCGAGCAGCCCAGCTCCAACTGGATCCGGTCGTACGTCATGCCCTGGAGGCGGAGCTCCCGGGCCTTCTCGCGGAGGTCGTCCCGGGCGCGCGGGCGTTTCGTCCACTCCGGGGCGGGCTCGCCGCGGACGAGGCGGTTCAGGAGGTCGTTGTTGTGGATGCGCAGGCGGTCGCGGATCTGGCGCAGGCTGAGGCCCTCCCGGCGCAGGGTGATCGCCTGTTCGCGCAGATTCTCGAAGTCGGCACAGGTGCTCGTGATCTTCGTCATGCGGTGAGCGTCGTCCGGAATGCGGGCGTCCGGTGCGAAAGGCTGATCGATTCGCCATTTCAAGCGATAAGTGGCCGTTTCGGCTTCCGGCGGTGGCCGTCTGTGCTGTCCGGGTTCTCCGGGATCGGGCGGCGGCCGCCCGTAGGGTGGATGCCATGACCGCAACGGGGGCAGACCAGGAGGCGGCGGGACCGACCACCCGCGGCTACTGGTGGTGGGAGCGGCGGCGCAGTGTCGCCCTGGACGTGGGGCTCGGGGTTCTCTCGGCGCTGGAGTGTGCGCTGGAGGGCGTGGATTTCGCCGGGGACGCCGGGTTGCCGGTGCCGGTGGGGGTGCTGTTCGGGCTGCTGGTGGGGTCGGTGCTGGTGCTGCGGCGGCGGTGGCCGATCGCGGTGGTGCTGGTGTCGATCGCGACGGCGCCGGCCGGGATGGCGTTCCTGATGGGGCTGGTGGGTCTGTACAGCCTGGCCGCGTCGGAGGTGCCGCGCCGGATCACGGCGGTGCTGAGCGGGATGTCCTTCGCGGGTTCGTTCATCGTGTCGTACGTGCGGCTGCGGCAGAACGTGGCGGAGCAGGCGGACTTCGGGCCCGGTGACTGGTACGTACCGCTGATCTCGTTGTTCATGTCGCTCGGGCTGACCGCGCCGCCCGTGCTGCTCGGCCTCTACATAGGGGCGCGGCGGCGGCTGATGGAGAGCCTGCGGGAGCGGGCGGACTCGTTGGAGCGGGAGCTGTCGCTGCTCGCGGACCGGGCCGAGGAGCGGGCGGAGTGGGCGCGTACGGAGGAGCGGCACCGGATCGCCCGGGAGATGCACGACGTGGTCGCCCACCGGGTGAGTCTGATGGTGGTGCACGCGGCGGCGCTCCAGGCGGTCGCGCCGAAGGATCCCGCGAAGGCGGTGCGGAATGCGGCGCTGGTGGGGGACATGGGGCGGCAGGCGTTGACGGAGTTGCGCGAGATGCTCGGGGTGCTGCGGGCGGGGGAGCCGGTGTCGTCGCGTCCGGCCGGGGTGCCGTTGGCGTCGGTGGGGCAGGCGGTTGCCGCGGCGGCGGCCGCCGCCGCGGAGGACGGGCCCCGGTTGCGTGAGGTGGAGACGCTGGTGGGGGAGTCCCGGGCGGCGGGGATGACGGTGGAGCTGTCGGTGGACGGGGAGGCGCGGGGGTATCCGCCGGAGGTCGAGCAGACGGCGTACCGGGTGGTGCAGGAGGCGTTGACCAACGTGCACAAGCATGCGGCGGGGGCGCGGACCTGGGTGCGGTTGGCGCATCGGGGTGCGGAGGTCGCGATGCAGGTGGAGAACGGTCCGTCGGACGCGGCGACGGCGGACGCGGGGCTGCCGAGCGGGGGGAACGGGCTGGTCGGTATGCGGGAGCGGGTGCTGGGTCTGGGCGGAGTGTTCGTGTCGGGGCCGACGGAGGCGGGGGGTTTCCGGGTGTCGGCGGTGCTGCCGGTGGGGGAGACGGCGGTCTGATCCGTTCCGGGCTCCCCTCCCGCACGGGTACGGGTACGGCGGCCCGGTCCCGGCTCGGGTTCGGGAGCGGGCCGCCGGTGCGGGGTGGTCCGTGGTGGGCGCGGGGCCCGGTCCGGGTCAGCCGGAGACGAGGCGGGCCGGCTGGATGCCCGAGACGAGGGTGGCCAGGGCCTGGTCGATGTCCGGGCCGAGGTACCAGTCGCCGGTGTGGTCGATGCTGTAGACGCGGCCCTCGGTGTCGATGGCCAGCACGGCCTGCCCGTCGCCCTCCTCGCCCAGGGGGCTGACCTCGGTCTCCAGGGCCCGGCCGAGGTCGCCGAGGGTCCGGGCCAGGTGGAGTCCGCTCAGCGGGTCCATGCGTACGGGGGCGGGGGCGATCTGGCGGCCGGGGGCGGAGGCGGTGATGTGCAGCCCGCCGAATTCGGCCCAGGCCTCCACGGCGGCCGGGAAGACCGCGTGCCGGTGGCCGGCGGGGGAGACGTGCGAGCTGAGCGTGTCGGCCCATTCCTCGGCCCGGCGGATGTCCCAGCGGCCCGGTTCCCAGCCGGCGGCGCGCAGGGCGGCGTCGACGGCGACGGGGAAGCGGGTGGTGGTGTTCCGGTCGCGTCCGGCGGGGCCCGTCTGTGCGGGCAGGTCGGTTCGGTCGTGCATCGGCGTGCGGTCAGCCCTTCTCGGCGGTGGTCGCGGCCGTGGGCGTCGTCAGGTCGACGGGGCGCACGCCGAAGTGGGCGAGCATGGCCGTGCAGGAGCGGCACGGGGGCGCGTAGCTGCCGTGCAGGGGGTCGCCGTCCTCGCGGATGCGCCGCGCGGTGAGCCGGGAGTGCTTGAGGGCGCGCCGGGCTTCGCCGTTGGTCAGCGGCTTGCGCTGGGCGCGCTTGGAGCGGGTGGACTCGGCGGCGGTGAGCTGCCGGGAGAGGAGTATCGCTTCGGGGCAGCGGCCGGTGAACCGTTCGCGCCGGCCGCTGGGGAGGGTGTCCAGGAAGTCCTGGACGAGCGGGTGGAGTACGGGGGGCTGGTCGCCCTTGCCCGCGGTGCAGGTCAGTGTTTCGCCGCGTACGGAGAGCGCTGCCGCGACCGCGGGCAGGATGCCGTCGCGGCGGTGGATCAGCCGGGGTGTCCGGCTGCCGTCGGCGCTGCTCCAGCTGAGGCGCGGATCTCCGGATGTGACTGTTTGTGCTGTGTGCATTGGTGCTTTCCCTCCCGTGCCGGCAGCGGTAGCTGCGCGATGTGCACGCCCCCGAGTTGCGGTGACAGCCTGCCAAATGTCCGGGCTGGTGTGGAAGCTGGGGCGGGTGAAACGTGCCTTCGTGTCGCGCGGGGAGCGGCTTCGTGGCGCGTGCCGGGGTGGTTTCGGACGGGGGCCGGTGCCGGGCGCGTCGCTCGTCCGTCACGCCGTTGTGACGGTCGGTGACGGTTGTGGGGAGGGGCGGGTAGGACAGGTCACATGGGCGGGACCGGCCCTTGCGTCACCGCATAGGCTGTGCCGGGACCGCCGCTCTCGGGCGGGCCGGTCCCTCACCAGCCAGACGCAGCAGGGGGCAACCGCCATGACGACAGGTCGGCTCGGTCAGCAAGCCGCGCCACCGAACGCGGCCTACGCCGGGCAGCTCGTGCATTTCCCGGACCCGGTCCGGGCGTCCCGCCACCCCGGCGGTGTGCGTATGGACGGGAACGGCAGCCCGGTCTTCACGCCGTACGCGCGTGCCGCCGCCGAGGTCGCCGAACCGCCGCAGGGCTTCGGGGTCGACGAGCTGCGGCTCACCGACTACGTCTCGGCGAACGCGGCGCTCGCGGCGAGCGGCCATGAGCTCTGGGACACGATTCCGGCGGTCGCCACCCCGCACGGCTGGACCTGGCACCACGTGCCCGGTGGCCGGCGGATGGAGCTGGTTCCGGTCGAGGTGAAGGCGCTGCTGCGGCACCATGCGGGGCTGGCCGGTACGGCCGTCGACCACGACAAGCGGGGTACCCGCCCGTTGCAGGAGACCCGGCCCGCGCACTTCCGGCTGCCGAAGGGCGCCGTGGCGGTGAGCGAGTCGCAGGTCCTGGGGGTGGAGGAGGACCTCGGTTACCGGTTGCCGGGGGCGTACCGCTCGTTCCTGAAGGCGGCGGGCGGTGCGGCGCCGGTGGGCGCGGCGCTCGACGCGGAGCTGGGGCTCCTGGTGGACCAGCCGTTCTTCACGGTGCGCGAGCAGGCCGGGGTGAACGACCTGGTGTACGTCAACAAGTGTCTGCGCGACCACCTCACGAAGGACTTCCTGGGCGTCGGTTTCGTCCAGGGCGGCATCGTCGCGGTGAAGGTGCGGGGTGACGGCGTGGGTTCGGTGTGGTTCTGCGCCTATGACGACGCCCGGGACCGGGACGGCTGGTCGGTGCAGGACCGGGTGGGCCGGCTGCTGCTGCCGTGCGGTGCGGATTTCGACGCCTTCCTCCAGCGGCTGGCGGGCAATCCGCCGGAGCTGGAGACCGTGGCGAACCTGATGGTGGACGGCGGCTTCGCGCGGGCCGTCCCGGTGGAGGGGTGAGCGCGATGGTGACTTTTGCGCAGGCGCAGGAGCGCGCGGACGAGTGGATCAACGGGGACGTTCCGGCGTACCAGCACCGTGAGGTGCGGGTGCGGGAGTTCGAGCTGGGCTTCGTGGTGTGGGGCGAGGACCGGGCGGAGGGTCCCGTCTCGGACGGTGGCAACCAGCGGTTGGTGATCGCCCGGGACAGTGGTGAGGCGACGCTGTGGCCGGGGCTGCCGGTGGGCGAGGTGATCCGGCGGTACGAGGAGGAGTACGGGGCGCGGGCCGAGGCGGCGGCGGCCGCTCCGGAGCCGCCGCAGCGGATCGATCTGAATCAGACGTCGTTCCTGTTGAGCCCCCCGGAGTGGCTCCAGGGGGCGGCGGACAAGCTGGGCATCCCGGACCGTCGTGCTGAGGGTGCGCCGGCGGGTGGCGGGCCGGGTTCGCAGGGTGGGCAGCCGGCGTACGAGCCGACCGCCAACGACGGTGTTCCGGCGGGTCCGCCCCCGCCGGTGGCCCCGGCAGCGGCTCCGGCGGCGCCGCCCCCGGTTCCGGCGGGTGTGCCGGACGGGTCGACCCCGTGGGCCGGTACGGACACCAATACGGGTGCGGACTCCGACGACGCGGAGGTGCCGCTGCCCGCGACGGTCTTCGCGCCGCCGCTCTCCGGGGCCGATGACGAGAACACGCCGCCGCCGGTGGTGCCGGCCGATGCTCCGACCGCCCTGATGTCGGGGGGCAGTCAGCTTCCCCGGACCGCGCTGGTGCCGGGTCTGCCGTCGCCGGAGAGGCCGGGCGGGCCGGGTGGTCCCGGTGCGCCGGGCGGTCAGGGAGGTCCGGGTGCGCCGGGGGTTCCGGGTGCGCCCGGGGCCGGGGGCATCGCGGACGCGACCACCGGCAAGGCCGCCGTGGCTCCGCCCGGTCCGCGTGGTGGCGCCGTACCTCCGCCGCCTCCGGGCGCGCCGGGGGTCCCTGGGGCGCCCGGTGTTCCGGGTGCGCCGGTGCCGCCGCCCTCGGGGCCGGGTGCGCCCGGTGCCCCGGCGGGCGGGTATCTGCCGACCCAGCTCGCCCCGCAGATCGGTGCGCCGGGTGCGCCGGTGCCGCCGCCGGGTCCGCCCGGTGCGCCGGGTGCCTCGGTGCCGCCGCCGCCCGGTTCGACGCCGCCGCCCGGCCCGCCCGGTGCCGTGCCGCCTCCGCCGCCCGGTGGCGGGGCGCACCATGCCGCGACGATGCTGGCCAACCCGAGCATGGGTGGCCCCGGTGGGGTGCAGCCCCCGGGCCCGCCCGGTCCGCCCGGTGGAACGCCGCCGCCTCCGCCCGGTGCGACGCCGCCCCCGCCGCCCGGTGGCGGGGTGCACCACGCGGCGACGATGCTGGCGGACCCGAGCATGGGTGGCCCCGGTGGTGTGCGGCCCCCGGGCCCGCCCGGTGCGACGCCGCCGCCCGGTGGCGGGGTCCATCAGGCCGCGACGATGCTGGCCAACCCGAGCATGGGTGGCCCCGGTGGCGTACAGCCCCCCGGTCCGCCCGGTCCGCCCGGTCCGCCCGGTGCCCCCGGCCATGTGCCGCCGCAGGGTCCGCACACCCCGCCGCCGCCCGCGTACGGGTACCCGCAGCAGCCCCCGTCCGGCCAGCCGACCGTCGGCCCCGGCTACCAGGCCGTGCTGCGCTACCGCGCGCCCGACGGCAGCGAGCAGCAGCTGATCCGCCGCTCGGCGCCCGGCACCCCGCACCCCGAGTGGCAGATGCTGCACGAGCTGCGGGCGATGAACGTGCCGCCGCAGCAGGTCATCGAGCTCCACACCGAGCTGGAGTCCTGCGAGCTGCCCGGCGGCTACTGCGCGCGCATGATCCGTGAGACGTGGCCGCAGGTGCGGATCACCAGCGTCGCCCCGTACGGCACCGACCACGCCAGCCGCCAGCAGGGCATGCAGCACCTCCTCACCCACCAGGGCGAGCTGCACCAGGTGGCGGACGGTCCGGCCCGCCCGGCGCCGGTCCGCGCACCGCTCCCGCAGATGCCGGCCGCGCCCGTGGTGCCGCCGGAGGTCGTCGCGGAGGAGCTGCTGCAGAGCTTCGGGCCGCAGGGCATCCTCCGTTTCGACCAGCGCGCGGTGTCCCGTCAGGGGGTGCCCGAGACGGTGGCCCGGGCGCTGGTGTGGGCGGGGCTGCCCGCCGATTTCGGGCCGTTCTTCTGGGCGCAGCCGGGCCAGCCGGTGGTGCCGACGCTGGGCGAGCTGGCCCAGCAGCGTCAGGTGCAGGCCGCGCCCGACGCGGGCTCGTACCTGGTGATGGGGTCCGATTTCGGCCGGGCGATCTGTGTCCAGTACGGGACCGCGAACATCGTCGCGGTGCCCGTCGAGGCGGGTCCGGGCGGGCAGTCGGTGCCGCCGCAGTTCGTGAACACCGGGCTGCCGGAGTTCCAGCGCTCGATGGCGTTGCTCGGCCGGATGTGGCGGTTGCGGTTCGGGCTCACCCCGGAGCAGGCGGGTCGCTGGACGGTCGACTTCCAGGCCCAGTTGATGGCGCTGGACGCGGCGGCGCTGGCGTCGCCGGAGAGCTGGTGGTCCGTGCTGCTCGAACAGATGTGGGACGGACTGCTCTGATCGCAGGCCCTGCGGGCCTCGTGGGGCTCTGAGCCATCCGCGTACGGCGCCCGGTCCCCGGAAGGGGGCCGGGCGCCGTGCTCTGTGGTGTGCGTGGGGCTGTGATGCCTGTCGCTTCTGTCTGTAAAGCAGATGATCGATTCCGACTTATGGTCCGATCTGCCGCATCCTTGACGTGTCGCTGATGGTCGCAGAGTCGGAAAGAGGCTTCACGCATGAGTTCTGTACCGGTGTCCGCGCACGGCTTCGTCGGTATCGGTGTACGGGGACGCGGCTACCGACCGGAGCAGGTGGACCGGGCGGTGTCCGCGCTCTCGGCGGAACGGGACGAGGCCCTGGCCGAGGTGGACCGGCTGACCGCCCTGGTGGCCGAGATGTCGGCGGAGTCGGTCCGGCTGGCGGAGGTCGTCGCCACGCTCGCTCCGCAGACCTACGAGTCGCTGGGCGAGCGGGCCCAGCAGATCCTGGCCCTCGCGGAGGGCGAGGCGGCGAGCGTACGGAGCGCTGCCCGGGACCGGGCGCAGGAGCTGCGGGACGCGGCGGAGGCGGCGGGCCGCGAGGTCCGTGCCGTGGCCGGGAAGGCCGCCGAGGCGATACGGGCCGAGGCCGTCGCGTACGCGGAGGCCACGCTGACCACCGCGCGGGAGACGGCCGACGCGGCGGTGGCCGAAGCCCGCGAGGAGGCCGCCGAGGTGCGGGAGAAGGCGCGCGCCATGATGGCGGAGACCGTCAGCCGCACCGCGAGCGTCCTGGCCCACCAGGAACAGGAGCACACGGAGCGCCTGAAGACGGCCGAACGTGAACTCGCCGACGCCGAGGCCGAGCAGACGGCCCGCCACGACGACCTCACCGAGCGGGCCGAGGCCCGGCTGGCGGAGGCCCGGCGCGCCCTCGCGGAGACCGAAGAGGCCGCCCGGCACGGCCAGGAGGACGCCGAGGCGCGCGCCGCCGAACTGATCGCCGAGGCCAGGGTCCGCGAGGAACGGGTGGTCCGGGAGACGGAGCGCGTCGTGCGCGAGCACGACGAGAGCCGCGAGCAGCTCCACGCGCACATGGCCCACGTACGCAACTCCCTCGCCGCCCTCACCGGCCGCGTCACCGCCCCGGCGGACGAACTCCACAACTGACCCCGGCCCGAACGCACTTCGCGTCCTCCCCCGCCGCGCCGTGTCCTGCCCCGGCCCGCCCCCAAAACGGGGCCGGGCGGATTCGGCGCTCCGGGTTACGGGACGGCCGCGGCCTTCCTACGCTGGACCGGCCGACTCCGGTGCGCCTCCCCGAGGGGTCGCGGAGTCGGCGGAGCAGGCAGGGCCGCGTATCCGACGGCGGCCGTGGGTGCGTATGGCGTGGGGGTGTTGACCCGTGCGGAGAGTGCCACTGTGGGCGAGACGGCGAATCTGGGGCGGCGCGTTCTGCGGGAGCTGCGGCGGCGCCGTGAACGGGGCCGGGTGGAGCTGGAAACCGCGATGGCGCCTCCGGATGTGGAAGCTGATCCGGCGAACGGCGACGCGACGGCGCGCCCCCACCGGAACGGGCGTGCCCTGCGGAAGGACGCCGAGCTGTCGGCGGAGCTAGTGCTTCCCGAATCCCGAGTCCCGAGCTTCGGGAGGGGGCCGGTTCACTCTTTCGTGGGCGCGGAAACGGGCGCGGGCCCGGGGCTTGAGCTTCGGGATTCGGGGGCCGGGATCCGGACTTCGGGATTCGAGCGGTGTGTTCCAAGTGGTTGGTTTCTTGGGTGGGTTGGGAAACCCCACCCGCCCTCCCGGACCCGTCACGGCCAGCAAGTATGACTAATTGTGATCGAGTTGCGGCGCAGAGTCGCGCCCGTTTACGGTGCGAACGAAACGACCCCGGCACAGTGTTGGAGCACTGCCCGGGGTCTGACCGCAAGATCGCACCCGATTAGAAAGACGATCCCGTGGCTGTTTCCGAGCTTATCTCCGACCCTTGTGCGCCCGCAGCTCCGCGCGTTGCCCCGCCGAAGGCGAGGCCGGGTTACGGGAAGCGTTCCGTTCCGGAGGAACGCCCGCCGTGCGAGGCCGACTTCGCGTCGTTGCCGGTGCGTGAGCGGCACATCGCGGGTTATGTGGAGGCGTTGGCGGAGGGTGCGGCGATGGACATCAAGTCGCTTGCGAAGTCTCTGCCGTTGTACGGGCAGATGGCGGTGGGCAGTGCGTTACGGGCGCTGAGTGTGGCCGGGCATCTTCGTCGGGGTCGGTGCGTGAGTGTCGAGGACGGTCAGGTTCGTTGGGTCACGCGTACGTTCTGGTCGCGGGTCGCCCACGACAACGAGTGGTGGACCGCCTTCCTCGCCGCCGAGAACCACCGAGCCACCCAACAGCCCAACCCTCAGGCCCCCGCCGCCGCCCCTTCGACGCCTGCTTCCGCTTCCGTACCCGTACCTGCCGCGCAGGTCCCGCAGCCGCGTGCGGCGGAGCCGGTGGCCCCGGTTCAGCCGCAGCCGCAGATTCAGGCTCAGTCCTGGTCCCGCCCGGAACCCCAGCCTCGACTCCAGCCCGGACCTCTGCCGATGTCCTGCCCGCAGTCGCAGGGTGGCGTTCCCTCGCCCGCGTTCGCGGCGTTGGCGCGGTTGGGGCGGGTGGACTCCCGTCTGGCGTTGTCGGGGGCGGACTGTGCGGGGTTGGAGGGGCTGGTGGCCGAGTGGTTCGCGCGGGGTGTGGATGCCGACTACCTGACCCGGGCCCTGACGGCAGGGCTTCCCGATGCGGTCGGGTCTCCCTTCGGGCTGGTGCGCCGCCGTCTCCAGGACAAGCTTCCGCCTCTCCTGCCCGCGACGCCCGTTCCGCCCGTACCGGCGGAGGCCCCGGTGCGTCGGGTGATGCCGGAGTGCACCGAGTGCGGCGTACCGGGAAGGCCCGAAGCCTTCCGCGACGGACTCTGCCGTCCCTGCCGCGAGCCCGACCCCACCCCCTGAGGAAATGTGACAGTTGGCCCCCAAGTGTCACGTAAAGAAGTGAGGCAGGGGTGGAACCCCGGTCAAGCAGGTGGTGCGACCGGGGACACCGTGCCGAGCCACTGTTCGGCGCCCCATGCCTCGTACCGCTGCGCCTCGGTGAAGCCCAGCTTTGCCGCGAGGCGCATCGAGCGGGCGTTGGCGGTCTGGGTGCGCAGCGCCACCGTCTCGCCGGGAAGCGCTTCGGCGAACCAGCCGAGCACCGCCGCGCACGCCTCGCCGGCGTACCCCTGCCCCCATGCCTCCGGGAGGAACAGGTAGCCGAGTTCGGCCTTTCCCGACCCCGGTTCGGGCTCGTCCCGGTGTTCCGTGGTGCGTCGGTTGAGTTCGACGGTGCCGATCATCGTTCCGTCGAGCTCGACCACGAAGAGGCCGGGCCGCCTCTCGGGCTCCTCGGGCAACGCGCGCTCGCACTCGTCCCGGGGCCGGTGTCCGCCGATGTACGTGCCCACCTCCGGCGAGCTGAACAGTTCGACGAACATCGCACGGTCCCGGGGCTCGGGAGCCCGCAGCACGAGCCGTTCGGTCCTGATCGGAGCGGGTGGCCAGACAACGGATTTCGGTTCGGTCATGCGCGGGAATCTACCGAAGGCCCCGCCGGACGGTACTCGTGCGGAACGCGGACGTATCCGAGGGGGTCTGTTAAAGTCTCCGCCGACTACGAGCCTCCCTGGCCCGGATGAAGACATCCGCCGGGGAGGCTTTTTCCGTACCCGTACCTGTACCCGTACACGGAGGCCGCGGTCGAGGGCCTCCGACTTGAGGAGAGTCCCGTGCCCGACGTATCCGTCCGCCTCGCCAACAGCGCCGACCGCGCCGTGGTGGAGCGGCTGTGGCTGATGTTCCGCCATGACCTCTCGGAGTTCGACGGTGTGCTGCCCAACGCCGACGGAACCTTCCGCGGCGAACGGCTCCACACGGCCTTCTCCGACGACCCCGACTGGGCGCCCTACCTCTTCACCAGCGGTGACGGCAGCCCGGCCGGGTTCGCCTTCGTCCGGAACCTGACCGCCGCGACACGTGTGCTGAACAGCTTCTTCGTGGTGCGCGGGGCGCGACGGGCGGGGACCGGGCTGCGCGCCGTACAGGAGATCGTGGCCCGGCACCCCGGTCCGTGGGAGATCGCGTTCCAGGACGCCAACACCGCCGCGGTGCGGTTCTGGCGCCGTGTCGCGACGGAGATCGCCGGCGACGCGTGGACGGAGGAGCGCAGAGCGGTCCCCGGCCGGCCCGGACTGCCGCCCGACGTCTGGATCTCGTTCGACTCGCCCGCCGCGTGGGGCCGCTGATCACCGACGCGTTCGTCGGCCCGTCACGGCGGAGGACCTGCCGCGGGCTCATCGAGCGGACCGGGGCCCAGTTCCGTGCTCGGCAGGCGGTGCCAGTCCCGTTCCGTGCGGGCCGGTGCGGTCAGTGCGGGTCGGCGGGGATCGGTGGGGCGCCGGCCAGGATGCGGGGCTCCTCGCCCTGGTAGACGCGGCGGGCGGCGGGGGCCGTGTTGCGGGGGAGCACCGTGCCCAGGAAGCCCGCGAGGAAGCCCGCCGGGATGGAGACGAGCCCGGTGGTGGTGTACGGGAACCAGTTGAAGTCGTGGTCGGGGAAGACCGACGTGGGCGAGCCGGACACCAGATTCGTACCGGTGATCAGCACCAGCACCGTGACGGTGCCGACGACCAGGGTGCAGATCAGCCCGGTACGGGTGAAGCGCCGCCAGAACATGCTGTACACCAGCGCCGGGGCCAGCGCCGACGCGCCGACGCAGAACGAGAGCGTGGCCAGGGCCTGCACGTTCCAGTGCCGGGCCACCACGGCGAGGGCGATGGCGATGATGCCCACGACGATCGCCGAGATCTGCGCCGTACGCATCTCGGTACGGCCCGTCATCGGTCCCCGGCCCGGTCGGCGGGTGCCGCGCAGCCCGTGCCCGAACAGGTCGTGGGCCAGGGAGTTGGCGCAGGCCAGGATCATCCCGGCGACCGAGGCGAGCAGCGTCAGGAAGATCGCCGTCGTCATCGTCGTGATGATCAGCGCCCCCATCCGCGTACCGTTCGCGACCTCCCCGCTGATCTGGAGGATCGCGCTGTTCCCGGAGGCCCCGGCGGCGGTGATCCCCTCGTGGCCGACGAGTGCCGCCGCGCCGAAACCGATGACCACCAGCAGCAGGCAGATCGTGGCGACCGTACCGACCGCCCAGGACATCGAACGGCGGACGGCCTGCGTGGAGCGGGCGCTCGACATCCGCATGGTGACGTGCGGGAGGCAGGCGGCGCCGAGGACCACGGTCAGTTCGGAGCTGACCATGTCGAGCCCGCTGCCCTCGAACTGGAGCCCCGAACTCAGGAACGCGGCCCCCGCCCCACTGCTCTGCCGGGCGGCCGAGAGCAGCGAATCGGTGCTCCAGTCGAACCGGTTCATGATGAGGACGGCGATGCTGAAGGCGGCCACGAGAAGGACGACGATCTTCACGATCTGGATCAGCGACGTGCCCTTCATCCCGCCGATCGCCGCGTAGGCGATCATCAGGATGCCGAGGCCGATGATGGCGCCGGTCCGGAAGCCCGAGGTGTCGAAACCCAGGATGAACGCGAGCAGATCGCCGCTGCTGGCCAGTTGGACGACCATCATGGGGACGAGCGCGGCGATCGTGGCCGCGCAGGCGGTGACCCGGACCGCGCGGCCGGGGGAGCGGCGCGCCAGCACGTCGCCCATGGTGAACCCGCCGGTGTTCCGGAGCGGCTCGGCGAGCAGGAACATCAGCAGGACCAGCGAGAGCGTGATGCTCAGGGCGAGGATCGTCCCGTCGTACCCGGTGAGCGCGATGATGCCGGTGGTGCCGAGCACCGTGGCGGCGGACAGGTAGTCGCCCGCGAGGGCGAGCCCGCTCCGTACCGGGCCCAGCGAGCGGGAACCGGTGTAGAACTCGCCGAGGTCGTCCCGGTCCGGGCCCGTCATCACGCAGAGCAGCAGCGCCACGGTGCCGACCGCCAGGAAGGCCACCAGGGACATCGACTGCGCGGAGTTGTCGAATCCGTTCACCGTGCGGCTCCCGCTCTGCGGATACGGGCGGCGAGCGGGTCGACCGTGCGCCGGGCGGTCCGTTCGTACACCACCAGGGCGAGGACCGTCACCGGGAGCTGGAGGACGGCCAGCGCCATACCGGCATTGAGGCCGCCGAACAGCGGGGTGGCCATCGCGTCCTTGGCGAACGCCGACAGCAGCAGGAAGGCCACGAAATAGCCGAGCGCGGTCAGCGTCGCGGTCCGCCGCAGCGCCCGGTACGCGGTCCGCAGCCGGCGCAGGTCGCTGTGGCGGCCCGGGACGGGGGCAGCGGGCGCCGGAGCGGTGGACGGGTCGGCCAGGGGATCGGGCGGGGCCGGAGCGGTGCTCTGCCAGGGCAGCAGGTAGTCGGCGCGCTGGGGGGACGGGGACGGGTTTCCGTGCGACATCGGGGTGCTGCTCCTTGCGTGGCTCGGGTCCTGGTCGGGGACGGCAAGGCAGGAGTGCGGTGCGGTCGGAAGCGTGAACCTTACTCGCCAGTACGGCGGTTGGGGAGTGTGTGACGCGAATTACCTCTGGTATTGGCTCAGTTGGGCATCCGGTGGTGAACGGAAGGTGGCCCCGGGGCGGGACGGGGGACCCCTGCGGGGCGGTCGGTGCACCCCTGGGGGGAGTCCCCTACAAGGGCTCCACCCAGGGGCCGAGACCCTTAGGGGTGGCTCCTCAGTTCTGGGCAGGGGCCGTTCCTCCCGGCGGAGGACGTGGCCGGGACGGCTGATTCCTTACGGTGTTCTTACGCCGCGACGAGCGGCTGGAGCCCGCCGCGGACATGGCGGGCCCGGGGGGACGGGCGGGGGAGACCCCGCCCGGGGGATGGGCCGGACGCGCAGGTGTCGGGCTGTTTCCGGCACCTGATTCCGTACGCGTACCGAGCCGTTCCCGGCATCGGCCGACAGAGGAGAAATATCGTGACAACGGCGGTAACCGTTCCCAGCCGTGGGGGTGTCGCGGGACGCACGGCCGTTGCCGCGCGGGCGCGGCAGGTCGTGAAGGCCTACGGGGCGGGGGAGACCCGGGTCGTCGCGCTCGATCATGTCGATGTGGACATCGCTCGGGGAGAGTTCACGGCGATCATGGGCCCGTCCGGCTCCGGGAAGTCGACCCTGATGCACTGCCTGGCCGGTCTGGACACCGTCAGCGCGGGCCAGATCTTCCTCGACGAGACCGAGATCACCGGCCTGAAGGACAAGAAGCTCACCCAGCTCCGCCGCGACCGGATCGGCTTCATCTTCCAGGCGTTCAACCTGCTGCCCACGCTCAACGCGCTGGAGAACATCACCCTGCCGATGGACATCGCCGGCCGCCGCCCCGACGCCGCCTGGCTCCAGCAGGTCGTGGACACCGTCGGGCTCACCGGACGGCTGAAGCACCGGCCCACCGAACTCTCCGGCGGCCAGCAGCAGCGCGTCGCGGTGGCCCGGGCCCTGGCCGCCCGGCCGGAGATCATCTTCGGGGACGAGCCGACCGGGAACCTGGACTCGCGGGCCGGGGCCGAGGTGCTGGGCTTCCTGCGCCGCTCGGTCGACGAACTGGGCCAGACCATCGTCATGGTCACCCACGACCCGGTGGCCGCCTCCTACGCGGACCGGGTCCTCTACCTGGCCGACGGGCGGATCGTCGACGAGATGCGCGACCCGACCGCCGACCAGGTCCTCGACCGGATGAAGGACTTCGACGCGCGCGGGCGGACCTCATGACCGTCTGGAAGACCTCGCGGCGGAACTTCCTCGCCCACAAGGGACGCATGGCGCTCTCCGCCGTCGCGGTCCTGCTGTCGGTGGCGTTCGTGTGCGGCACGCTCGTCTTCACCGACACCATGAGCACCACCTTCGACAAGCTCTTCGCCGCGACCTCCGCCGACGTCACCGTCGGCCCCCGCACCGCCGAGGACGAGGACATGATGGGGCCGCGCGGCGGCAAGCCCGCCACCGTCCCCGCCTCCGTCGTCGAACGGGCCGCGAAGGCCACCGGCGCGAAGAGCGCCGAGGGCGCGGTCACCAGCATGTCCGTCACCGTCGTCGACAGCCACGACAAGAACATGGGCTCGACCACCGGCGCCCCGACCATCGCCGGCAACTGGACCCGCAACGACCTGCGCTCGATGGAGATCTCCTCCGGCCACGCACCGCGCGGCCCGACCGAGGTCATGGTCGACGCCGACACCGCCGACAAGCACCACCTGAAGCTCGGCGACGAACTGCGCACCATCACCCCCCACGGCGACATCCGGGCACGGATCAGCGCCATCGCCACCTTCAGGATCACCAACCCCGGTGCCGCCGTCGTCTACTTCGACACCGCCACCGCGCAGCGCATGCTGCTCGGCCGGGACGACGTCTTCAGCCTGGTCAACGTCACCGCCGACACCGGCGTCCCCCACGAGCGGCTGAAGAAGGACGTCGCCACGGCGGTCGGCGACCAGGGCGCGTACGAGCTCCGGACGCAGAAGGAGGCGGCGGAGGCCAACAAGGACTCCATGGGCTCCTTCCTCGACGTGCTGAAGTACGCCATGCTCGGCTTCGCCGGGATCGCCCTGCTCGTCGGCATCTTCCTGATCGTCAACACCTTCTCCATGCTGGTCGCCCAGCGCACCCGCGAGATCGGCCTGATGCGGGCCATCGGTTCCAGCCGCAAGCAGGTCAACCGGTCCGTGCTGGTCGAGGCGCTGCTCCTGGGCACCGTCGGCTCGCTCCTCGGGGTCGGCGCGGGCATCGGCCTCGCCGTCGGCCTGATGAAGCTGATGGGCGCGGTGGGCATGGAACTGTCCACCGAGGACCTCACCGTCGCCTGGACGACCCCGGTGACCGGCCTGGTGCTGGGCGTCGTCGTCACCGTCGTCGCCGCGTACTTCCCGGCCCGCCGGGCGGGCAAGGTCTCGCCCATGGCCGCGCTCCGCGACTCCGGTACGCCGTCGGACGGCCGCACCGGCCGCGTCCGGGCCGCGCTCGGGCTGGCCCTCACGCTGGGCGGCGGCGCCGCGCTGGTCGCCGCGGCACGGGCCGACGACGCGGGCCGCGGCTCGCTCCCGCTCGGGGTGGGCGTCCTGCTCACCCTGGTCGGCTTCATCGTGATCGGCCCGCTGCTCGCCGCGTTCGTGGTCCGGGTGCTCAGCGCCGTGCTGCTGCGGGTGTTCGGCCCCGTGGGCCGGCTCGCCGAACGCAACGCCCTGCGCAACCCGCGCCGTACCGGGGCGACCGGTGCCGCCCTGATGGTCGGCCTCGCGCTGGTCGCCTGCCTCTCCGTGGTCGGCTCCTCCATGGTCGCCTCGGCCACCGACGAACTGGACCGCTCCGTGGGCGCCGACTTCATCGTCCAGTCCGCCGGGGACGGCTCCCCGATCGTGGACCAGGCGGCGAAGGCCGTCACCGCCGTACCCGACCTCGAACACATCACCCGCTACCGCGGCGTCGAGGCCCGGGTGACCGCCCCCGACGGCACCACCGAGAAGCAGGGCCTCTCCGCCGTCGACCCCACGTACAAGGACGACCTGCGCCGCGAGACCGTCTCCGGTGAACTCGCCGACGCCTACGCCCCCGGCGCCATGTCGGTCGGCGAGGGCTACGCCGCGAAGCACCACCTCAAGGTCGGCGACCGGCTCACCGTCGCGTTCCGGGACGGGAAGACCACCAAGCTGCGGATCGGCGCGATCACCTCGGACGACGTGAACATCGACAAGGGCGCGATGTACACCGACATCCGGACCGCCGAACGGTACCTCCCCGCCGACGCCATGCCGCAGGACGTGATGCTCTTCGCCAAGGCCGTGGACGGCAAGGAGAAGGAGACGTACGCCGCGCTCAAGACCGCCCTCGCCAAGTACCCCCAGTACGTGGTCCGCAACCAGGCCGACTACAAGCAGGAGCTGAAGGACCAGATCGGCCAGTTGCTGAACATCGTCTACGGGCTGCTGGCGCTCGCGATCATCGTCGCCGTGCTCGGTGTGGTGAACACCCTGGCCCTGTCGGTGGTCGAACGGACCCGCGAGATCGGCCTGATGCGCGCCATCGGCCTCTCCCGCCGCCAACTGCGCCGGATGATCCGCCTGGAGTCCGTGGTCATCGCGGTCTTCGGCGCCCTGCTCGGTCTCGGGCTCGGCATGGGCTGGGGCACCGCCGCCCAGCGGCTGCTGGCCCTGGAGGGGCTGGACATCCTGGAGATCCCGTGGCCGACGATCCTCACGGTCTTCGTCGCCTCCGCCTTCGTCGGCCTGTTCGCCGCACTGGTCCCGGCGTTCCGGGCGGGGCGGATGAACGTCCTGAACGCGATCGCCGCCGACGGCTGAGCCGTACGATCCGCGTAGACTGGCCGCATCCGGCCCCGGGGTGTTCCTCCAAACACTCCGGGGCCGGATCGCGTGCGCCCCTGTGGAGCAACGGAGTTCGGCCACCGCGTTGCACGAAGCTGCCGCGACCGGTGCAGCATGCTGACACCGAGGCCCCTGCTGCCGCGCCCTTGCCGCTGGCATCGTCGTCCTGCCGGGACACCCCCGGCAGGACGACACCGCCGAAGGGGACACACGTGTTCAGTTCTCCGTTTTCATGTCGGCCCGCCCGCGTGACCCGTACCGCGGCCCTCGCCCGCACCGCGGCCGTCACCGGGATCGCCCTCGCCGGGCTCCTGTTCGGCGCCGCCACCGCCTCCGCCGCCCCCGGGGACGCGACGGGCCGGCCGGAGGCCGCGCAGGGCACCGCGCGGGCCTGCGAGAGCGTGGAGGCCGCCCTCGCCGGGCTGCCGGTCTCCGTACCGGTCCCGGTGTGCAAGCTGGTCAACGGCTGGGACTAGGACCGCGGCCGATGCGGTTCCAGCTGCTCGGGCCACTGACCCTCGCCGACGGCCCCGAATCCGTGGTGCTCCAGCCGTCCAAGCCGACCATCCTGCTGGCGGCGCTCCTCCTGCGCGCCAACTCCGTCGTCTCCGCCGACTACCTCCAGCGCGCCGTCTGGGGCGAGGAACAGCCGGTCACCGCCAAGGCCGCGCTCCAGACCTGCGTACTCCGGCTGCGTCGGCTCTTCACCAAGCACGGCGTGACGGAGACGGTCATCGAGGCGGTCCCCGGCGGCTACCGGATCACCGCCGAACCGCACACCCTCGACCTGCTCGGCTTCCGGGAACAGGTGCGCCGCGCCGTCCTGCTCACCCACGACCCGGAGGCCGAACTCCTTCAACTGAAGGACGCGCTGTCGCTGTGGCAGGGCGCGCTGCTCGCCAACGTACGCTCCGACGTCCTGCACCGGGACGAGGTGCCGCGACTGGCCGAGGAGCGGCTGCGCAGTGTGGAACGGGTCTGCGACCTGCTGCTGGGGCTCGGCCGGCACGGTGAGGCGCTCGTCGAACTGTGGACCGCTACGCGCGTATACCCGGGGCACGAGCGGCTCCACGAGCAGTTGATCGAGGCGTTGTACCGGACCGGGCGGCAGACCCAGGCGCTCGCCGAGTACCGGCGGGTCAAGGAATTCCTCCTGGACGAGCTGGGGGTGGACCCCTCGCCCGCCCTCCAGCAGCTCGAACTCGCCATCCTGCGCGGCGAGGACCTCGGCCCCGGGGCGGCGGTGGGCGTGCTGGAGGGGACGGTGATCGCGGCGGGGGAGCGGGGACCGGTGCCGGTGCGCGAGGTGTCCGTGGTGCGCGACGGTACGGCCGTGACCCCTGCGGCTTCCGCGGGCCCGGCGGCCTTCCCGGTGCCCTGGGCCGCCGTGCCCCGGCCGGTGCCGGACTTCACCGGGCGGGAGGCCGAGACCGCCGCGATGGCCGCCCGGCTCACCGCGTACGCCGCCGACACCGGGGCGAGTGGGGACCGGCAGCCGCCCATCATCCTGGTGTCCGGGGCGCCCGGCGTCGGCAAGTCGGCCCTCGCCCACCACGTCGCCCACCTGGTGCGGGACGCCTTCCCCGGCGGGCGGGCGGTGGTCACGGCGACCCGCCCGGACGGCGAGGCCCGCCCCGCCGCCGACCTGGCGGCCGAGGCCCACGCGGCCCTCGGCACGGGAGGCGCGGGAGGTACGGGCGGTTCGGACGAGGCGGGCGGGGCGCGGGTCCTGCTGGTGCTCGACGACGTCGTGGACGCCGACCAGGTACGCCCGCTGCTGCCCGCGCTCGCCCAGGCCCGGGGCGCGGTGGTCGTCACCAGCCGGATGGGGCTGGCCGGGCTGGTCGCCACGCACGGCGGCTGGGTGCACCGGCTCTCGGTGTTCACCGAGCCCGAGGCGTACGCCCTGCTGGTCTCCGTCCTCGGCGCCGAACGCGTCGAGGCGGAAGCGGAGGCGGCCCGCCGACTCTCCGGGCTGTGCGGACACCTTCCGCTGGCCCTGCGCATCCTGACGGCCCGGCTGCTCACCCGGCCCGCGCTGTCGCTCGGTGACGCCGTCGACTGGTTCGGCGACGACCCGCTGGCCCGGCTCGTCCTCCCCGACTCCCCGAGCCTGTCCGTCCCCGCCGTCCTCGACGGGGCGCTGGCCCGGCTCGACCCGAGGCTCTCCGAGGCGTTCCACCGGGCCGCGACCGGCACCGGGCCCGCCTTCACCGCCGACGACGTCCCCGGCACCCCGGAAGCGGTGCTGGAACGGCTCGCCGACGCCGGGCTGCTGGAGGACGGCCCGCCAGGCCCGTACCGCATCCACGAACTGCTCCGCGCCCACGCGCGGAGAACCGACCAGGACCGCATCCGCCGCACAGAGAAGGTGTGACCCCCATGGCCGAGACCGCCGCCACCACCGAGCGCGCCCCCGACGCCGCGCCGACGGCCGACCCCGCCGCACCGGCGCCCGCGACCGCACCGGCGTCCGCGACCGCCGGGCCCGAACCCGCCTCCCCCGCATCGGTCTTCGACACATTGGCCGGGACCCGGCCGCGGATCCGCCGCGACGTGCTGTTCACCGAGACCCCCGGCGGGGTCCTCTTCCACAACGCCGACGGCGGTTTCCACCTGGCCGGGCGCACCGCCTACCGCTTCGCCTCCCTCGTCGTGCCCCATCTGACCGGCCACCACCGGCTCGCCGACCTCTGCTCCGGCTTCGGCCCCGCCCAGCGCGCGATGGCCGCGGAACTCGTCCGCACGCTCTACGCCCGGGACTTCGCCCGCGACGTGCCCGAGGCGGCCGGCGGACCGGCCCCGGTCGACGACGACGTGGCCGAGCGGTTCGCCGCCCAGATCGCCTACATCGACCACTACACCGACCGGGCACCGGAACGGTTCGCCCGCTTCCGTGCCACCCGGGTCGCCGTGCTCGGCGACGACGAGATCGCCCGCTGGTGCGCGCTGAGCCTGCTGCGCAACGGCTGCGTACGGATCGGTACGACCGCCGCGTTCGACGACGTCACCGCCGAGGCGGAGCAGGCGGCCGCCCACGCCGCCCGCATCACCACTGGAGCCGGGGACGGGGACGGCACCGGCGCCGACTGGGCCGCGTTGGACGGGTACGACGTCGTCGTGGTGACCGGTGCCGGTGCCGGTCCGCGCACCCACCGGCTGCTGGCCGCCGGGGTGCCCGAGGGCCGCACCCTCATCCCCGCCTGGCTCTTCGCCGAGCGCCTGGTGGTCGGCCCGCTGGCCACCGCCGCCTCCACCGGCTGCTGGTCCTGCGCGGTGCTGCGCCTGGGCGGCAACGTGGACGCGGGCGCGGCGGCAGAGCTGTGGGGCGCGGCGGCCGGGGCGGTGCCCGCCGCCACGGACACGGTGGACGGGCCGGTCGCCGCGATGGTGGGCAACCTGCTGGGGTACGAGATCTTCCGCCTCACCACGGGCGTGCTGCCCGCCGAGACCGACCGCCAGGTCCTGATCCAGGATCTCGCCTCGCTGGACGTCATGGCCGAACCGGTCGCCCCGCACCCCCGCTGCGCGCGCTGCGCGGAGGCGGCCGCGCCGGAGCCCGCCGGGGCGCTCCCGGACGGGCCGGCCCTGCCGGTGACCGCGACCGTGGAGACCGCCCGCGACGCGGAGGAGCTGGTCGAGGAGCTGAACCGGATCAGCGCGTCCATGGTCCGCCCGCACACCGGGATCTTCCGGAGCTGGGACGACGAGGCCCTCACCCAGACCCCGTTGAAGCTCAGCCGGATCGAGGTGGCCCTCGGTGCGGGACGGCGCCGCCGGATCGCCGCCTTCGACGTCCACCACCTGGCGGGGGCGCGGATGCGGGCCCTGTACGCGGCGGCCGGCGCCTACGTCGAGCACGTGGTGCCGCCCGCCGGGTCCTCCTGCGAAGGCGGTGCGGGCCGGGTCCTCGGGCCGGACGCGCTGACCACCGGCGGCGGCACCGGGGCGGTCCCGGACGCCTGGACCACCGTCGCCTCGCTGACCGGCGGGGAAGCGGCCCGGGTGCCCGCCGCGGCCGTGCGGCCGTTCGGCCCGGACAACCGGGGGCGGCTGCACCTCGCGACGGTCGCCGGATCGGGCGCCGGGGCCGACGCGCGGGAGGCGGCGGGCACCGGGCTGATGTCCGCGCTGGCCCACGACGCCCTGCTGCGGGCGGTGCGCGGCGCCACCGAGGTACGCCCGGTCGCGGCCGACGGCGACGACCCCGAGCTGGTCTTCCTGCTGAAGTCCGCCGCCAACCTGGACCTCCCGGTGGACCTCCTGGATCTCGGTGAACCGGCCCGCACCACCGCCCACGTGGTGCTGGCCCGCGAGGCGGACGGCGGGGGCGCCCGGGGCCGCTGGGCGGTCGGTGCGGGGCTCTCGCGCCGGGCGGCGGCCTGCGCGGCGCTGCGGGACCTGCTCGGGCAGGCGCAGCTGGCCGCCGAGGACCCGGTCGGCGCGGTGGACACCGGCGACCCGCTGGTCGGGGACCTGGCGGCGGGCAGCGTCGCGGTGACCGGGGCACCGGTCGCGGTGGACGGGCCCGACACCACCTTCGACGCGGTGCTGGACGCGCTGCGGGCAGCCGGCCGGGACGCCCTGTACCTGCCGACCACCCCGGCCGACCTCGCGGCGGGCGGCATCAGCACGGCCCGGGTGCTGCTCACCGTCGACGGCGCCGTGCCGTACGCGGGCGGCGCCGCCGGGAAGGCGGGCGGCACCGATGCCCGTTGACGCCCCGGTCCGGGAGGCCCCCGTACTGTCCGCGACCGCGCGGGCCCTAGCGGCGGCGCTCCGGGAGGCGCTGGCCCGGTACGGCACCCCGCCCCCGCTGGACGTGGCCCCGCTCGGGGTGCGCGACGCCTTCGCCGACGTGTCGGAGGCTGCGGACACGTACGGCGGGGACGGTGGGAAGGCGGGCGCCGTGCCCGTGCGGTTCTACGGGCGGCACGCGGTCGTCGGCCCGTTCGCGCCGGACGACGGGGCGCCGGGTTGCGCCCGGTGCCTGGAGCGGCGCTGGCAGGCGGTCCGCTCCGTCGCCCTGCGCGAGGCGCTGGAGCTGGGCTCCGGCACCCGGGCGGCCGGGGAGTCCCCGTACCCCGCCCCGTTCGCCGTGCACGCGCTGGCCGGGCTGGTCGCGGCCCGGCTGGCCGGGGAGGGCCCGCGCACCGGCGGCCGCCCGGCGGTCCACCTGGTCGACCTGGCGGAACTGACGGTCCGGCACTACCCGTTGGTGCCCGACCCGGAATGCCCGCGCTGCGGCATCGTCGAGGCGGACACCCCCGAGGCGGCCGCACTCGTGCTGCGCCCCGCGCCCAAGCGCCGCCCCGGCGGCTTCCGGGTCCGGGACATCGAGGCGTACGACCTGCCGGTCGAGCCCTACGCCAACCCGGTGTGCGGCTCGCTCGGCCCGTCCGTCGTCCAGGACGTCTCCTCCACCTCCACCTCCGCCACGATCGGCTGCTTCTCCATGCGCTCGGGGGAGTACCTGCGCGAGACCTTCTGGGGCGGACACGCCGACACGTACGCCGAGTCCATGCGGATCGGGGTGCTGGAGGGGCTGGAGCGGTACGCGGGCATGCGGTCGCGGGCCAGGCGGGCCGGGACGACCGACTCGCTGGACGCCCTGCGGGCCCGGGGCGAGCACGCCCTCGACCCCCGCACCTGCGGGCTGTACGCGGACGCCTTCCACCGCGCCAACCCCCGCGTCGTCCCCTTCGCCCCGGACCGGCGCATCCCCTGGGTGCAGGGCTGGTCGCTGCGCGACGGGCGGGCGGTCCTGGTGCCGGAGATCCTGGCGTACTACCACGCCCCCGGGCTGGAGAACCGGTTCGTCCAGGAGAGCTCCAACGGCTGCGCCTCCGGCGGCTGCCTGGAGGAGGCCGTCTACTTCGGGCTGATGGAGGTCGTCGAGCGCGACGCCTTCCTGCTCGCCTGGTACGGGCGGGCCGCGCTGCCGGAGATCGACGCCGCCACCAGCCGCCGCCCCGCCACCCGGCAGATGATCGACCGGCTGGAGATGTACGGCTACGAGGCCCGCTTCTTCGACACCCGGATCACCTTCCCCGTCCCGGTCGTCACCGGGGTCGCGGTCCGCCGCGACGGCGGTGACGGCCTGATGTGCTTCGGCGCCGGGGCCGGGCTCGACCCGGAGGCGGCGCTCGCCGGGGCCCTGTGCGAGATCGCCACCGACGCGGTCAACCTGCCGCACCGCACCGCACGCGAACGCGACCGGCTGCGCGCCATGGCCGCCGACTTCGACCGCGTCGAGGCGCTCCACGACCACCCGCTGGTCTACGGGCTCCCCGAGATGGGCCACCACGCCGACTTCCTCCTCGGCGCCCCGGGCGCGCCCCGCCCGCCCCGGCTCTCCTTCGACGAGCTGTACGGGGACGGCCCCGCGGCCGGACGCGGGAACCGGGCGGTGCTCCCGGTCTCCGACGACCTGCGCACCGACCTGAACCGGTGCGTGGACGCCGTCACCGCCGCCGGGTTCGACGTGATCGTCGTCGACCAGACCATGCCCGAACAGCGCGGGCTGGGCCTGACCACGGTCAGCGTCCTGGTGCCGGGGCTGCTGCCGATCGACTTCGGCTGGAGCCGGCAGCGCGCCCTCGGCATGGACCGGCTGCGCACCGCGCTGCGCGCCGCCGGACTGCGCGAGGACGACCTGACCGACGCCGACCTCAACCCCGCCCCGCACCCCTTCCCGTGACCGCCGCCGGCCGCACGCCCGTGCCCCCCGACAGCCGGACGTCCGGCACCCCCGCACCCCTTCCCGTGACCGAGGAGCCCGCCATGGGGTACGCCCATGAATACGCCACCGCGATCCTGCACCGCGGCCGCATCCCGATGGACCCCGCCGACTTCGTGCCCAACTGGTCGGACGGGCCCCGCAAGACGAAGTTCTACCCCGGCACCGACAGCCTCCCGCTCCCCGACTGCGGCTACCCGGCCGACGCCGACCTGGACCGGGGGCTGGCCCGGCACGCCCACGGGGAAGGCGCCTTCGACCTCCCGCTGCTGTCCGGGATGCTCCGCGACTCCTACGGGCTGACCGGCCGCCGCCTCGGCGTCCAGGCCAACACCGACCTGAACGCCCTGCCGTTCTACCCGCTCGCCAACTGGTCCCGGGGCACCGCCTCCGGCGGCGGCCTCTACCCCGTCGCCGTGCACTGGGTCTCCGGGCCGGGCGCCCCCGTACCGCCCGGGGTGCACTACTACTCCGTCCGGCACCACGCCATGCGCAGGCTGCTGACCGGCGACGTGACCGGCGAGGTGCGGGCGGCGCTCGGCGACGGGGCGCCGGGCCCGGACACCGACCAGTACCTCGTCCTGTCCATCAAGTACTGGCAGAACGCCTTCAAGTACAACAACTTCTCCTTCCACGCCGTGACCATGGACCTCGGCGCCTGCCTCCAGACCTGGCGGATGTGGGCCGGGGCGCGCGGGCTGTCCGTCGAGCCCGCGCTCTGGTTCGACGAGGAGCGGCTCGGGCGGCTCCTCGGCGTCGACACGGCCGAGGAGGGCGTCTTCGCCGTCGTCCCGCTCCGGTGGACCGGCGCCGGCCCCGCCCGTACCCCCGCCCCGGCCGCCCCGGTGGCCGTCCGCCACCGCGACCGGGAACGCTCCCGTACCGTCCTCGCCTTCGACGCGCTCCGCCGGATGCAGGCCGTCACCGCCGCCGGGGCCGCCGACCGCCCCGACCCCGCCGCCCTCGCCCCGGCCGCCGCGCACCCGCCCGTGCCGGACCGGCCGGTGACCGCGCTGCCGCCCTGCCCGCCGCTCGCCGTCGACGTCCGCACCGCACTCCGCGAGCGGCGCAGCAGCTTCGGCCGATTCGACGCCCAACGCCCCATGTCGGCAGGGCAGTTGGCGTCCTGCCTGGCGGCCTCGGTGGCCGGGTCCGTGATCGGCGGGGACACCGGCGGGCAGCGGCTCGCGAAGCTCTACGCCTTCGTCGGACACGTCGAAGGGATCGAACCGGGGGCGTACGAGTACGACCCCGAGGCCCATGTGCTGCGCCTGGTGAAGGCGGGGGCGCCGGGCGCCTTCCTCCAGAAGAACTACTTCCTGTCCAACTACAACCTGGAGCAGGCCGCCGCCGTACTGGTGCCGACGGTCCGCACCGACGCCGTCCTCGACGCCGTCGGGGACCGGGGCTACCGCCTGGTCAACGCCACCGTCGGGGCGATCGCCCAGACCACGTACACCACCGCCTCCGCGCTCGGCGTCGGCTGCGGTGTCGCGCTCGGCTTCGACAACATCTCGTACATCGAGGAACTCGGCCTCGACGGCACCGGCGAGGCCCCGCTGCTGATCATGATGATCGGCAACGAGCGGCCCGCCCCGGCCGACTTCCGGTACGAGATCGCCTGAGCCCGTGCGTACGACGACACCACCGGAACGAGAAGGGGAGACCCCGTCATGACGCCGGACCACCCGGCCCCCGCCGCCCCCGCGGCCACCACCCGCCCTCGCTTCATGCTGCGGGTCGCCGGGCTGCCGCTCGACAGTGTGCGGGGCCTGCGCTGCCCGGACAGCCGCCGCTGGGCCGACGACGTCCTGCACGCCACCGACCGGGTGCGCGCGGACGGCGAACGGCTCGCCGACCTGATCCACGACCTGGTCGGCGGCAGCGAGGACGAGACGCTGCGCCGCACCCTGCTCGCCCTGCGCCGCGACATCTTCAACAACCGCCTGCCCCGCCCCGGGGCCACCGACCGGGCCCGCGGGCTGATGCGCGGACTCGGCACGGCGGCCGGTGCGGAGGCCGCCGACGCACTGGCCGCCTGGCTCGACGGGCGCCACCGCCTGGAGGAGCGACGGGCCCGGGGCGCCGCACTTCTCGCCGGGGAGACCGCCGAGGCCCGCGCCCGGCTGCGCGCGCTCGCGGGGGAGGAGCGGTTGCGCCGGGCGCTGCTGCTCGCCTCCCCGGCCCTGGACGCCCAGCTCGACACGTACATCCGCTCCGACGCCGCCGCCGCGCCGGACAAGAAGCAGCGCAAGATCGAACGCTCGCTGCTCTCGTACCTGTACCGCACGGCCTGCAAGACCAGCCCGTTCTCCACCTTCACCGGGGTCGCCCTCGGCACGTTCTCCGACGGTGGCCAGGAGGATCTGCGGGCCCGGGTCGAGGACGTCTGGGACGGGCGGATCCGGCTGAACGTCGCCGCGATCGGCCGGCTCACCGAAGCCGTGGTCGCCGATCCGGTCCGCCGGGCCGATCTCCCGGTCGCCCCCGCCTCGGGCTGGGGCCGCGACGACGACCGGGTCCGCTACGTGCGCCGCTGGGTCACCCAGGGCGACGAGTCCACCGCCGTCACCTTCGACGCGGTGAAGGACCGGCTGTTCTTCCTGCGCCGCAGCGGCACCCTGGAACGCCTCCTCGGCCTCTTCGAGGAGCACGACACCCTCCGGTACGGGGAGCTGGCCGACTGGCTCGCCGCCGACCGGGGCGCCGACCCGCAGGAGTGCGCCCAGTACCTCCAGGCACTGCTGGACATCGGGATGGTGCAGGTGCCGTGCCTGCGGACCGAGGTCCACGACACCGACCCGCTCGGCGCCCTCCAGGACTCGCTGCGCGGCCTCGGCCGCCCCTGGGCCGACCGGCTCGCCGGGCACCTGGTCGGCCCGGCCGCCGGGATCGAGCGGTTCGCCGACGCCTCCCCGGCCGAACGCCGCGTACTGATGGGTGAGTTGAGGGAGGCGCTGCGCACCCTCCAGGAGGAGGAGCTGGGCGCGGCCGCCCGTATCCCGCAGACCCTGCTCTACGAGGACGTGGCGGCCGGCCGCCGCACCGAGCTCTCCGCCGCCGCCTGGGACCGGCTCGCCGCGGCCCCCCTCGGGGCGGTGGAGCGCGTCCTGCCCGCCTTCGACCTGACCCTGCCGCAGCGCGTCACGTTCAAGGGCTTCTTCCTCGCCCGGTACGGGCAGGGCGGCCGCTGCGACGACCTGCTGAAGCTGGTCCACGACTTCCACGAGGACTTCTTCGACCAGTACATGTCGTTCACCGCCAAGCGCACCACCTTCGACGCGGAGGGCGACTACGTCCCCGAGGAGAACTGGCTGGGACTGCCCCAGCTCAAGGCCCTCGACACCGCCCGGCAGACCTTCGTCGAGCGGATGCGGGCCCTGTGGGCCGCCTGGGAGGCCGACCCCGACCGGGGCGGCGAGATCCGGGTGGACGGTGAGCTGCTGGACGAGGTCGCCGCCGAACTCGACTCCTTGCAAAGTGAGTTCACTCCGCTCGCCCACCATGTGCAGATCGCCGACCGGCCCGGCGATCCGCTCGTGGTGCTCAACCGCTCCTACGGCGGGGTGTCCTTCCCGTTCAGCCGGTTCACCCACCTCTTCGACGGCCTCGCCGAGCAGCTCCACGCCGCCACCGCCGACCTGCTGCCCGACGGCGCCGTCCTCGCGGAGGTCACCGGCGGCCCCGTCACCAGCAACCTCAACCTGCACGGCCGGCTCACCGACTACGAGATCGTCTGCCCCGGCGAGCGCGGCACCCTCCCCGAGGAGAACCGCATCCACCTGGACGACCTCCACCTCGTCCACGACCGCGAAGCGGACCGGCTGGTGCTGCGCTCCACCCGGCTCGGCAAGGAGGTCGTACCGGTCTACCTCGGCTACCTCGTCCCGCTCGCGCTGCCCGAACTGCCCCGCACCCTGCTGCTGCTCTCGCCGACCTCGATGTCCCCGCTGAACGTGTGGGGCGGCGTCCCCGAGGGCGTGGCCGTCCACGGAGTCACCACGCGGCCCCGGGTCCGGCACGGCAGTGTGGTGCTGGCCCGGCGCAGCTGGAGCGCGCCCGCCGCCGTGCTGCCGCTGCGCGGGCCGGGGCGGGCGGACGACGACTGGTTCCTGGGCTGGCAGGCGTTCCGCAGGGCCCACGGGCTGCCGGACCGGGTCTTCGCGACCGTCTCCGACAGCGGGGCGCGCGGCGCGACCGGCGCCAAGCCCTCGTACCTCGACTTCGACAGCACCCTCTCGCTGGCCGCGTTCGAGGCCCTGATCAGGACGGCCGAGGCGCGCGTCGTGTTCCGGGAGATGCTCCCCGACGAGAACGGCCTGCACACCGTCTCCGGCCGGGGCCACCACGTCGCCGAACTCGCGGTCGAGACCGCCGCCCCCGCCGTTTCCGTGGAAAGGACCGACCCGTCATGAGCACGGCACCACCCGTACCCGAGGCCATCGCCACCACCGCCGGGTCCTGGCAGGCCACCCACATCTTCTACGCCGCCAACCCCCGCCCCATGCTGACCCAGTGCGTCCGCCCGCTGATCGAGGAGCTGGACGCGGACGGCCTGATCGACGGCTACTTCTTCATCAACTACTGGCTGGAGGGGCCGCACGTACGGCTGCGGATCAAGCCCGCGAGCCCCGCCGCCGAGGCCGAGGTACGGCGCCGCACCGAAGCGGCGATCGACACCTTCCTCACCGAGCGCCCCGCCCTGTACGAGGTGGACTCCGGCTTCCTCAACGACTTCTACAACACCCTGTTCGACATCGAGTTCCCCGGCGCCGAACGCGGCCACTACACCGACGACCAGGGCCGGATGCGGCTGCGCCCCAACAACTCGCGCAGCGCCGAACCGTACGAGCCGGAGTACGGCAAGTACGGCGGCCCGGCCGGGATCGAGCTGGCCGAATGGCACTTCCGGCACTCCAGCGACCTGGTCATCGACGCGTTCCGGACGAAGAACCTGCACCTGCGGACCGTGCTGCTCGGCACCTCCGCGCAGCTCATGATGGTGATGTCCGCGGCCTTCCTCCCCGACCGCACCGAACTCGCCGACTACCTCGACAGCTACTACGAGTTCTGGCACAAGGCGTTCCCCGGCACCGGCTTCATCGGCAGCGACGAGTACGACCGCAACTACGCCGCCATGGCACCCGGACTGGCCGCCCGCTTCGCCCGCGTCCGCGCCGCCACGGCGGGGGAGGCCGGCGGGGAGGCCGACGGGGAGGCCGCCCGGCTGCCCGGATTCCTCGCCGGGTGGGCCGAGCACTGCGCCGAACTGCGCGAACGGGCCGTCGAGCTGAGCCGCAACGGCGACCTGGTGTTCCGCTCCTGGGACGGTGAGCGCGACGAGCGCGTCACCGACCCGGCGGTCTCGCTGCCCCTGCTCCTCTCCCCGTACATGCACATGACCAACAACCGGCTGCATGTGACGATCCGGGACGAGGCGTACCTCTCGCACGTCCTCGGCCGGGCGCTGCGGGAGTCGGGATGAGCCCCACCCCGCCCGGCGCCGCACCGGGCCTCGCCGAGTACCGGCCCGCGCTCGGGCCCCAGGTCCTGCTGAGCGACGCCCTCCTCCAGGGCCCGGCCACCGTCCACCTGATCAAGGACACCGCCGCCGGGGGCTCCTTCAAGGTCGGCCCCAAGGAACACTTCCTGATCGCCCGGATGGACGGCAGCCGCAGCCTCGCGGAGATCGGCGAGGAGTACGCGAAGGAGTACGGGCGCAGGCTGGACGGCGCCCGCTGGCAGCAGATCCTGCGGATGCTCGGGACGCGCGGCCTGCTCGCCGGAGCACCCGCGCCCGCGCCCGCGTCCACCGCCGTGGACGTCCCCGCGGGGCCGGAGCGGGCCGAGCGCGGACTGCTGAAGGGCAGCATCCGCCTGGTCGCCGACGCCGACGCCACCACCGACCGGCTGCACCGGGTGGTCGGCTTCCTGCTCGTTCCCGGCTTCCTGCTGCCGCTGCTGGCCCTGGTGCTGGCGATGGAGATGCTGGTGGCCGTACGGGTGGGCGAACTCCTCGATGTGACAAAGGAGTTGTTCACCAATCCGGTCCTTCTGGTGGGCGCGGCCACGCTCCTCTGGTTCAGCACCGCGCTGCACGAACTCGCCCACGGGGTGGTCGCCCGGCACCACGGCGGCACCGTGGCCGAAATCGGACTGCGCTGGCGGCTGCCCGTGATCATCATGTACTGCACCGTCGACAACTACCTGTATCTCGGCACCCGTTGGCAACGCATCCAGACAGCGGTGGCCGGTGCGGTGATGAACCTGCTGTTCCTGCTCCCGTTCTGCGCGCTGTGGCTGTTCGCCCCCCTGGACACCGCCACGCACGACGCGCTCGGCGCGCTGCTGCTCCTGGGCAGTGTGCAGGCGCTGGCCATGCTCGTCCCGCTCCCGCCGCTGGACGGGTACCGGATCGCGAGCCAGCTCTGCGGGGCCACCGAACTGGCCGCCTCGACCCTCGCGTACCTGCGGCTGGCCGCCCGCCGCGACCCGGCGGCGGGCGACTACCCGCGCCCGGCCAGGGCCGCCTACCGCGCCTACGGGCTGGCGGCGGTGCTGGCGCTCGCCGTCGTGGCCGCCGTCGTCGTGGCCGCCGCCCGCCATCTGCTCACCACCTGATTCAGCCCCCCGCAAGGAGAAGTCCATGACCCCCACCGCCCCCTCCCCCTCCCCGGGCGACCGGACGGCCCCGGACGACGACCGGTCCGACGCCGCCGTCGTCCTCGACGCCGTACGCAAGACGTACGGTCAGCGGCACGCCGTCGACGGGGTGTCGTTCACCGTGCGGCGCGGCGAGTTCTTCGGGCTGCTCGGCCCCAACGGGGCCGGCAAGACCACCCTCGTCGAGATCATGGAGGGGCAGCGCAGGGCCGACTCCGGCGCCGTCACCGTCCTCGGCTCCAGCCCCTGGCCGCGCGATCCGAAGCTGCTGCCCCGGCTCGGCGTGCAGACCCAGACGTCGGCCTTCTTCGTCCGCCTCACCGCCCGCGAGCACCTGCGCACCATGGCCGCGCTCTACCGGACGGACCGGGCGGCGGCCGAGCGGGCGCTCGCCTCCGTGGGCCTCACCGAACAGGGCGACGTCCGGGTGGACGATCTCTCCGGCGGCCAGCGCCAGCGCCTGGCCATCGCCTCCGCCCTCGTCCACGAACCCGAACTGATCTTCCTGGACGAGCCCACCGCCGCCCTCGACCCGCAGGCCAGGCGCGCGCTCTGGCAGGTGCTGCGCGACCTCAAGGGCGAGGGCCGCACCATCATCTACACCACCCACCACCTCGACGAGGCCGAGGCGCTCTGCGACCGCGTCGCGATCATGGTCGAGGGGTCCGTCGTCGCCCTGGACAGCCCCGCCCACCTCATCGCCGCCGCCGCGCCCACCACCCGCCTCGTCGTCCCCGACGACCGGCTCACCGCCGAGCAGGCGCGGGCCATCGACGGCGTCGACGCCGTCACCGAGGAGCCCGGCGCCCTCGTGCTGGAGACCCTCGAATCCGGCAAGGTCCTCGCCGCGATCGATGCCCTGGCCGGGCTCCGGGGCGTGCAGACCCGCACCGCCGACCTGGAGGACGTCTACCTGGCGCTGACCGCCGCCGCCCCGGACGCTTCCTGACCCCTCCCGCCCCGGCCCGTCCGCCCCCCCACGTACAGACCTCAGCAAGTGATACGGAGAACCCCGATGAGCGCATACGCGGCGCTGAGCCAGGCCGGATACCGGGCCTACACGCGCGACAAGACCACGCTCTTCTTCACCTTCGCCTTCCCGCTCATCTTCCTCGTCGTCTTCGGCCTGATCTTCCACGGCCAGACCGTCGAGGAGAGCGGCCGCCCCTACATCAACTACATCGCCCCCGGCGTCCTGTCCTGGGGCGTCGGCAACGCCGCCGTGTTCGGGGTCGGCTTCGTCCTCATGCAGTGGCGGCGCGACGACATCCTGCGCCTCATCCGGATGACCCCGACCCCGGTCTCCGCCGTCCTCGCCTCCCGGTACGTGCTGGCCCTCGCCATCGGCGCCGTCCAGTCCGTGCTCTTCGTGGCCGTCGCCATGCTGCCCGCCTTCGGCCTGGAGGTGGACGGGCGCTGGCCGCTCGCGCTGCCCGTCCTGGTCCTCGGCATCACCGCGTTCCTCGCCCTCGGCGTCATCGTCGGCAGCTACGCCAAGACGCCGGAGGCCGTCGCCGCCGTCGCCAACTGCCTGATGATCCCGATGGCGTTCCTGTCCGGCTCGTTCTTCCCGCTGGACGCCATGCCGGGCTGGATGCAGAACCTCTCCCGGGTGCTGCCGCTGCGCTACCTCAACGACGGGATCTCCGGCTCCCTCACCGGCAACGGCACCAACGGCGACATCGGGCTGGCCTGCGTGGTCCTCGCCGGGTTCGCCGTCGTGCTGGGCGCCATCGCGCTGAAGACCTTCCGCTGGAGCGACAAGTCATGACGACGGCCCCCGCCGCACCGGCGGCCCCCGCCGTACCCGTGCCGCCGGTCCGGGGCGAGACCCCGCTGGAGGAGGCCCGCACCGCCCTCCACGCCGAACTCGCCCGCCGCCACCGCGAAGCGCCCGACGCGGCCGCCCTGCCCGCCCCGCTCGTCGTCCCGCTCGGCGCCGCCGACACCCTCGGCCACGGTGCCCCCGACCCGTACGCGGAGCTCCGCCCGGCCGCCAACGTCCAGCTCACCTCCCGCGCCGTGCTGATCGGGCCCTGGGGCGGCGGGCCCGGCGCCACCGCCTGCGGCCAGTGCCTCGCCATGCGCTGGCAGCGGCTGCGCAGCCGCTCCGAGCGCGAGGCCCTGGAGCTGGGCGGTTCCCCGAACGGCGCCACCCACTGGCCCGTCCTCACCGCCTACGCCGCCGACGCCGTCTGGTCCCTCTACCGGGCGGTCCTCGGCGACCCCGCCCCCGCCCCGGCCGGAGCCACCGCGTCCGACACCACCCCCGCCGACCGCGCCCTGCCCCGGGTCAGCCGGATCGACCTGGCCACCCTCGCCACCGCGACCTTCCCGATCCTGCCCGAACCCCTCTGCCCCTCCTGCGTGCGCCCGGTCCCCGACACCGCCGAGGCCGCCCGCATGCACCTCGGCCCGGCCCCCAAACCCGACCCCGACGGCTACCGGCTGCGCCCCCTGTCCTCGTACCCGCTGCCCACCGCCGCGCTCGTCAACCCGGTCTGCGGCACCCTCGGTTCGGACCTCTGGATCAACCCCACCTCCACCACCACCGCCCCCGCCGCCGGAACCCACTTCGTCCGCGGCTACGCCGGGCTCAACGACGTCACCTTCAGCGGCCAGGCCAACAGCTACGACACCAGCCGCCTCCTCGCCCACCTGGAGGGCCTGGAGCGGTACGCGGGCACCACCCGCCGACGCGGCACCACCCCCGTCGTCGACAGCTACCACCGCCTCGCCGACCACGCCGTGGACCCCGCCGCCTGCGGCCTCTACGCACCCGAGACCTACGCGAACGACCCGATGGTCTCCCCGTTCGACCCCGACCGCCCCATCCCCTGGGTGTGGGGCCACTCCCTGCGCGACGACCGGCCCGTCCTCGTCCCCGCCCGGCTCGCCCACTACAGCGCCGGCGTCGAGGCCGACAACTTCGTCTTCGAATGCTCCAACGGCTGTGCCACGGGCGGCAGTGTGGAGGAGGCGATCCTCTACGGGCTGCTGGAGCTCGTCGAACGGGACGCCTTCCTGCTGGCCTGGCACGGCCGGACCCCGCTCACCGCGATCGACCTCACCACCTGCCGCTCCCCGGCCGTCCGCTCCATGATCGACCGGGCCGGACTGCACGGCTACGACGTCCACGCCTTCGACACCCGGATGGACCTGGACGTCCCCGTCGTCACCGCCCTCGCGGTACGCCGGGACGGCGGGCACGGCACCCTGTCGTTCGCCGCCGCCGCCGGATTCGACCCGGAGGCCACCGTCGAGTCCGCCCTCTCCGAGGTGCTCACCTACATCCCGCACCTGCCCTACCAGGTCGCCGAACGCCACGCCGAACTCACCGCCATGGCTAGCGACTTCGGCCGGGTGCGGCAGCTCAAGGACCACGCCCAGCTCTACGGGCTGCCGGAGATGGCCGTCCACGCCCGGGAGTACCTGGAACCCGTCGACATGCGTCCACTGGCGGACACGTTCGCCGACTGGCAGCCCCGCCGCCCCCGCACCGGGGACCTGCTGGACGATCTGAACCTGCTGCGCGACCGGCTCGCCGCCGCCGGGCACGATGTCGTCGCCGTCGACCAGACCACCCCCGAGCAGCGCCGCATGGGCCTGCACACGGTCGCCACCGTCGTCCCCGGCCTGCTGCCGCTCGACTTCGGCTGGAACCGGCAGCGCGCCCTGCTGATGCCCCGGCTGCGCACCGCGCTCCGGGCCGCCGGCCGCCGCGCCGACGACCTGCCGGAGTCCGGGATCAAACGGGTGCCGCACCCCTTCCCGTGAACCCGGTGACTCCCGGGACCCGGGGGACTTCCGTAACTCGGAGGACCCCCGCGACCCCGGTGAACGGCAAACGGGCCCTCCCCGCGCCCCTGGCACGGGAAGGGCCCCGGTCCCGCCGGACCGTACGACCGCTGAACCGGTCAGGCGCAGCAGGAGGTGGTGCTGGTGGTGCTGGAGCAGGTGGAGGTCGAGGAGCAGGACGTGGAACCGGCGAGCACGACCTCGGCGGCGTCCGAGTAGTCCGAGATCTCGAAGGTCTCCGACTCCAGCTCCAGGATCTCGTCGGCGAGGGCGGCGAGCTCGGTCTTGGGGGCCATGGTGTTCTCCCTTGGTTCCCGGGGACGGACCGGCCGATCCGGCACCGTTCCCCTGCGTCCGGCCCATTCCAGCTGCGGGCGCTGTCGGATCGGCAGCGGTTTCGCTGTCAGACCGCTGACACCCCCTGTCAGTGAAACGCCGTACTACTGAAGCCGGGACGGCGCACGCTGATGCGGCCCACCCGGCGGAACGAGGTGAGATGACATGCGGGAGACGGTCACGTCCGCCACGTCCACGGTGGAACGGGAGGTCCTGCGTCCGGCCCTGGAGCTGTATCTCGACGTCCACGCCCACCCCGAGCTGCCCGGCGCCGAGCGGCGCACCGCCGCCCTGTTCGCCGCCCGGCTGGCGGCGAGCGGCTGCGCGGTGACCCGGGAGGTCGGCGGCCACGGCGTCGTCGGCGTCCTGCGCAACGGGGACGGCCCGACCGTCCTGCTCCGCACCGAGCTGGACGCCCTCCCGGTCACCGAACGCACCGGCCTGGTCTACGCCAGCACCGTGCCCGGGGTGATGCACGCCTGCGGCCACGACCTCCACCTCGCCGCGCTCGCCGGTGCGGTGGACACGCTGGCCCGGACCCGGTCCGCCTGGCGGGGCACCGTCCTGGCGGTCGGCCAGCCCGCCGAGGAGACCCTGACCGGGGCGCGGGACATGCTGGCCGACGGCCTCTACGAGCGCTTCGGCACCCCGGACGCCGTCCTCGCCCAGCACACCTCGCCCGCCCCCGCGGGCACCCTCGCCCACGTCGCGGACCCGGGCACGCCCCTGATGGCGGCCGGCGCCTCGGTCGACGTCACCGTGCACGGGCTGGGCGGCCACGCCGGGACGCCGCACCTGACCGTCGACCCGGTCCTCACCGCGGCGGCGACGGTGCTGCGGCTGCACTCCTCGGTCGCCCGGGAGACCGCCCCGGCCGAGCGGCCCGTGCTGACCGTGGGCGCCCTGCGGGCCGGCGGCCCCGGCAACGTCGTCCCCGCCACCGCGGAGCTCTCGCTCAGCGTCCGGGCCCTGACCGAACCGGCCGTCGACCGGATGGTGGCCGCCGTGGAGCGCATCGTCAGGGCCGAGTGCGCGGCCGCCGGCTGCCCGGAGGAGCCGGCGATCACCGTCACCGCCCGCTCGCCCGCCCTGCCGACCGACCCGGCCGCCACCGCCGAAGTGCGCCGCGCCCACGAGGAGGTGTTCGGCCCGCACCGGGTCACCGGCACCGGACCGATCACCGCCACCGAGGACTTCGCCCGGTACGCCGCCGGGGGCGTACCGGCGGTCTACTGGCTGCTCGGGGCCACCGGGGCGGGGCCGTGGCGCCGGGCCAGGGACGGCGGCCCGCCGGTGCCGTCGAACCACGCGCCGGAGTTCGCGCCCGACGCCCGCACCGCCCTGCCCACCGGGATCACGGCCATGGCGACGGCCGCCCGGCGGCTCCTGGCCCCGCCGGAAGGGGGCCGGGCATGACCGGAAGGGGGCCGGGCGGCGCGGACGGCCATGTCGACCTGGTCGCCGTCCGCCGCGACGCCACGGCCGCGACCGGCGAGACCACCGTCGTACGCCTGCTGAGCCTGCTGCCCGCCCACTGGCTCTGCACGCCCCGCGCGGTCGGCCCCGACCGGATCGAGCTCCGGATCGACCTGGACGGTTCCGCCGACCGGGGCGAGGTCCGCCGCCGGGTCGCCGGGGCCTTCGCCGACCGTGCCCTGACCGGCTGGGCGGAGGGCCCCTGAGCCGGACGGACGGACCGGGCCGCCCGGACCGTTCGGATTCGGCCGTGTTTCACATCCGGCTGTGCTTCCGTCCCGGCTGTGCTCGGTCCCGGCAGTGCTTCGGCCCCGGCCTTGTTCCAGCGCCGTGTTCCCGTTCCGGCCGTGCTTCGCGGGTTCAGCCGTGGGTCAGATCCAGCCGCGTTCCCGGGCCAGCAGCGCGGCATGGGCGCGGCTCGCGGCGTCGAGCTTCTGCAGCAGGTCGGCGACGTGCCGCCGGTACGTACGTACCGAGACCCCCAGCTCGCGCGCGCCCGCCTCGTCCTTGCCCACCGAGCACATGGACACCAGCACCCGGCGCTCGGTCTCCGACAGGCACTCCTCCGGGTCCTCCCGGACCACCGCGTGGTCCGCCCGGCCGAGGTCCGTCGCCTGGTCCCAGATCTTCTCGAAGAGCGCGATGATGTTGCTGACCAGGCCGCTGCGGTGGGCCAGCAGCGCCCCGCGCGAGGTGTCGTGCGGGTCCAGCGGGACGAGCGCCGCCTTGCGGTCGTAGACCAGCAGCCGCTCGGCGCTCTGCTCCGTCACCCGGATCATCGCCCCGTGCTCGACCAGTTCCCGCAGGTAGGCGGCGGTCGCCCGGTCCCGCAGCGCGTCCCGCACCACCACGTTCCGGATCTTCACCCCGCGCCGCAGACAGCGCAGGTCCAGCGGGCGGGACCGGGCGATGTTCTCCGCCGACAGCTTGGTGTACGGCTCCACGGAGAGGATCTCCTCCCGCGCGAAGAACGCGAGGTCGTCGATCCGGTTGCGTATCTGGGCCAGCCCCTCCAGCTGCTCGATCCCGAGCGGGGGCGGATTACGGGTCAGCTGCTCCGCACGGAGACCGTCGATGACGTGCCGCGCCCGGGTGACACGTTGGAACTCCTGGTGCAGGGCGTGCACCCGCTGGTCGATCAGCCGGGCGACGGCGGTCTCCGGATCGGTCGGGAAGACCTCCTGGCCGGATTCCTCGGGGTGGAGCAGCCGCAGCTCCCGGAGCCGCCCGACGCAGTCGCGCGCGGTCCTCGGGGTGATGTGGAGCAGCAGCTGCGCGTCCTGGACGGTGCTGCCCGGGTTGCGCAGGAAATGCCGGTACACCGCTTCCTCGGCCGCCGAGACTCCGAATACGGACATCTCGTTGTCGCCCACGTGTGCCCCCGCTGCCGTACGCCTGCCCCCGCACCTGCTTGTGGAGTCTTTCGGCCAAAGCGTAGACGCTGGGTTCTTTTCTGTGAGGACCCAGGACACAACTGTGTGCGGGCTGGAGATGAACGGTGTGTGTCCTGCGACGAGCGGCCGCCCCCGTGCGACGGACGGTCCGTCCGGCCCCGGCCGGTAACGTTCCGTTTCCGTCCCGGCCGCGCCCGGTCCGCGTTCCCGTGCCCGCTCCCGTACCCGCGCGCGTCGCCGGTGCCGCCGCGTGCGGAGGTTTCGGCCACCGCGCGCCCCGGGCGCCCGCACGCGGGCACCGCGTCGGAGTCGTAGGCTGGTGGTCCCCGGCCCGTCCGGAGGCGGCCCCCCGGATCGTGCCGGACCGGAAGCCGCCCCCGTACACGTGTCGGGCCCTTCGCGTTGCCCTGTTCCTGGCAGCAGCCGGCTGCCGGGACCTGCCCTTCGTTACCGGACGGAAGCCCTTCATGAGCCTGCACGGTCTGCTCGATGTCGTCGTACGTGACCCGGCGCTCGACGAAGCGGTCAGGGCCGCCGGCGACGGCCACCGGATGCATGTCGACCTCGTCGGCCCGCCCGCCGCCCGCCCCTTCGCCATCGCCGCGCTGGCCCGTGAGACCGGGCGCACGGTCCTCGCCGTCACCGCCACCGGCCGGGAGGCCGAGGACCTGGCGGCCGCGCTGCGGACCCTGCTGCCGCCGGACACGATCGCCGAGTTCCCGTCCTGGGAGACCCTGCCGCACGAGCGGCTCTCGCCCCGCTCGGACACCGTGGGCCGCCGCCTCGCCGTGCTGCGCAGGCTGGCCCACCCGCGCGCGGACGACCCGGAGACCGGGCCGGTCTCGGTGGTCGTCGCGCCGATCCGTTCCGTGCTCCAGCCGCAGGTCAAGGGGCTCGGCGACCTGGAGCCCGTGGCGCTGGCCATCGGGCAGAGCGCCGATCTCGGCAAGACCGTCGAGGCGCTCGCCGCGGCCGCCTACTCCCGGGTCGAACTGGTCGAGAAGCGCGGCGAGTTCGCCGTACGCGGCGGCATCCTCGACGTCTTCCCGCCGACCGAGGAGCACCCGCTGCGGGTGGAGTTCTGGGGCGACGACGTCGAGGAGATCCGCTACTTCAAGATCGCCGACCAGCGCTCGCTGGAGATCGCCGAGCACGGGCTGTGGGCGCCGCCCTGCCGCGAGCTGCTGCTCACCGACGAGGTCCGGCAGCGCGCCGCCGCCCTCGCCGAGGCCCACCCCGAGCTGGGCGAACTGCTCGGCAAGATCGCCGAGGGGATCGCGGTGGAGGGCATGGAGTCCCTCGCCCCGGTGCTCGTCGACGACATGGAGCTGCTGCTCGACGTGTTGCCGCAGGGCGCGATGGCGGTGGTCTGCGACCCGGAGCGGGTCCGCACCCGGGCCGCCGACCTGGTCGCCACCAGCCAGGAGTTCCTCCAGGCGTCCTGGGCGGCCACGGCGGGCGGCGGCGAGGCCCCGATCGACGTGGGCGCCGCCTCGCTGTGGGGCATCGCGGACGTCCGGGACCGGGCCCGCGAGCTGGGCATGATGTGGTGGTCGGTCTCCCCGTTCGCCGCCGACGACGCCGAGGTCGACGAGGACACGCTCCAGCTCGGCATGCACGCCCCGGAGGCGTACCGGGGCGACACCGCGCGCGCCTTCGCCGACACCCGGGAGCGGATCGCCGCGGGCTGGCGCACCGTCTACGTCACCGAGGGCCAGGGCCTCGCCTCCCGCACCGTAGAGGTGCTCAGCGGCGAGGGCATCGCCGCCCGCCTCGACCCGGACCTCGCGGAGATCTCCCCGTCCGTCGTCCACGTCTCCTGCGGCGCGATCGACCACGGCTTCGTCGACCCGGCGCTCCGGCTCGCCGTCCTCACCGAGACCGACCTCACCGGCCAGCGCACCGCCACCAAGGACCTGGGCCGGATGCCGGCCCGCCGCCGCAAGACGATCGACCCGCTGACCCTGGAGCCCGGCGACTACATCGTCCACGAGCAGCACGGCGTCGGCCGTTACATCGAGATGGTCCAGCGGACCGTCCAGGGCGCCACCCGCGAGTACCTGCTCGTCGAGTACGCCCCCGCCAAGCGCGGCCAGCCCGGCGACCGCCTCTACATCCCGACCGACCAGCTCGAACAGGTCACCAAGTACGTCGGCGGCGAGGCCCCCACCCTGCACCGGCTCGGCGGCGCCGACTGGACGAAGACCAAGGCCCGCGCGAAGAAGGCCGTCAAGGAGATCGCCGCCGACCTGATCAAGCTCTACTCGGCCCGGATGGCGGCCCCCGGCCACACCTTCGGCCCCGACACCCCCTGGCAGCGCGAACTGGAGGACGCCTTCCCGTACGCGGAGACGCCCGACCAGCTCTCCACCATCGCCGAGGTCAAGGAGGACATGGAGAAGTCCGTCCCGATGGACCGGCTGATCTGCGGCGACGTCGGCTACGGCAAGACGGAGATCGCGGTCCGGGCGGCGTTCAAGGCGGTCCAGGACGGCAAGCAGGTCGCCGTCCTCGTCCCCACGACTCTTCTGGTCCAGCAGCACTACGGCACTTTCACCGAGCGCTACTCCCAGTTCCCGGTCAACGTCCGGGCGCTCAGCCGCTTCCAGTCCGAGGCCGAGTCCAAGGCCACCCTGGAAGGGCTCAAGGACGGTTCCGTCGACCTGGTCATCGGCACCCACCGCCTCTTCTCCTCCGAGACCCGGTTCAAGGACCTCGGCCTGGTCATCGTCGACGAGGAGCAGCGCTTCGGCGTCGAGCACAAGGAGCAGCTCAAGAAGCTCCGCGCCAACGTGGACGTCCTCACCATGTCCGCGACCCCCATCCCCCGTACCCTCGAAATGGCCGTGACCGGCATCCGCGAGATGTCGACGATCACCACGCCCCCCGAGGAGCGCCACCCCGTCCTCACCTTCGTCGGCCCGTACGAGGAGAAGCAGATCGGCGCCGCCATCCGCCGTGAACTCCTCCGCGAGGGCCAGGCGTTCTACATCCACAACCGGGTCGAGTCGATCGACCGGGCCGCCGCCCGGCTCCGCGAGATCGTCCCCGAGGCCCGGATCGCCACGGCACACGGGCAGATGTCCGAACAGGCCCTGGAACAGGTGGTGGTGGATTTCTGGGAGAAGAAGTTCGACGTCCTGGTCTCCACGACGATCGTCGAGTCCGGCATCGACATCTCCAACGCCAACACCCTGATCGTGGAGCGCGGCGACAACTTCGGCCTCTCCCAGCTCCACCAGTTGCGCGGCCGGGTCGGCCGGGGCCGCGAGCGCGGCTACGCCTACTTCCTCTACCCGCCGGAGAAGCCGCTCACCGAGACCGCCCACGAACGCCTCGCCACGATCGCCCAGCACACCGAGATGGGCGCGGGCATGTACGTGGCGATGAAGGACCTGGAGATCCGGGGCGCCGGAAACCTTCTGGGCGGCGAGCAGTCCGGACACATCGCGGGCGTCGGCTTCGACCTGTACGTACGGATGGTGGGCGAGGCGGTGGCCGACTACCGGGCCTCCCTCGAAGGCGGTGTGGAGGAGGAGCCGCCGCTGGAGGTCAAGATCGAACTTCCGGTCGACGCCCACGTCCCGCACGACTACGCCCCCGGGGAGCGGCTGCGCCTCCAGGCGTACCGCGCCATCGCCTCCGCCAACACGGAGGACGACATCCGGGCCGTACGGGAGGAGCTGACCGACCGCTACGGCAAGCTGCCCGAGCCGGTCGAGAACCTGCTCCTGGTCGCCGGTCTGCGCATGCTGGCCCGCGCCTGCGGCGTCGGCGAGATCGTCCTCCAGGGCCCGAACATCCGCTTCGCCCCGGTCGAGCTGCGCGAGTCCCAGGAGCTCCGGCTGAAGCGCCTGTACCCGCGTACGGTCATCAAGCCGGCCGTCCACCAGATCCTGGTGCCCCGCCCCACCACCGGAAAGGTGGGCGGGAAGCCGGTCGTCGGCCGCGAACTCCTGGCCTGGACCGGCGAGTTCCTGACCACGATCCTGGGTTCGTAACGGCCCCGGGGCCCGCCGCCGCACGACCGGCGGGCCCCGGACTCGGCACCCCTGTCCCCACGCCTCCCGGCGGCGCGAGGGCCCTTCATCGGGTGCGAGGCGGTGGTGGTGCTTTGAAGGTGAGCCACACGGTCTTGCCGACGACGTGGTCGTCGACCCCGAAGCTGTCGGCGAGCTCGCTCACGATGTGCAATCCCCGTCCCGAGCAGGCGTCGGGTCGATGTGTCGGATCGTCGGCCGTCCGGGGCCGCTGTCGCGGACTTCCAGCCGTACCGAGTCCCCGTTCCTCTGAAGGTCGACGCAGAACTCGCGTCCCGGCGGCACACCGTGCAGCAACGCGTTGGTGGTGAGCTCCGAGACGCACAGCGCTATGTCATCGATCAGGGAGTGGAGATCCCACTCGGAGAGGACATCGGTGACGAACTCGCGCGAAGCGCCGACAGAGGCGCGTCTGCGAGGAAACCGCTGTCGCTGCGACAGGGGCATGGTGGCTCACCGCCTTGCTCACGGTCTGTAATGTGACGATGACTGTACTGCTATTCGCGAAAAGCGGCAAGGTGACTCTGTGATAGTGGGGACCGAGATACCTGCCGTGCGGTGCGGAGGGTCGGTACGGGCGTTGGTGGCGTGAGGAGAAGGACATGGGAACGGACGGATGGACCAGCACGTCGCTGGCGTATCTCTCTGCGGCCTCCGGGGGAGACGCGTGGGCTGGGGAGGCGGCGGCGGAAGGCCGGCGGGGCAGCCAGCGCATCGTCCGGGCGGGCCGGGTCGCAGCCCCGCAGGAGGTCGCCGACCTGTTGGGCGTCCCGGTCGGCGAACCGGTCGTGGCGCGCCGGAGGATCATGTACCTGGACGAAGAGCCCTGCGAGCTGACGGACACGTACTATCCGCTAGCCATCGCGGACGGCACCGCCCTTGCCGGGACGGCGAAGATCCGGGGCGGGGCGATCCGGCTCCTGTCGGATCTGGGCCACGTCGGCGTGCGCGTCCGCGAGGACGTGACCGCGAGACCGGCGACCGGCCATGAGCGGGAGACGCTGCTGCTGGGGCCGGGGGAGCCGGTACTGCAACTGACCAGGCTCACGCTGGATGACGCGGATCGGCCCATCCAGGTCGACATGATGGCCATGCCGCCGCGACGTCAGAAGTTGCGGTACGAGATCAGGATCGGATGACTGTGCCCAGAGCCGAAGCTGATGCCGCTGACCGCCGTTCGCTCCACGAGCGGATCGCGGCCGACCTCAGGGACCGGATCCTGAGCGGTGACCTCGCTCCGGGCGCCGTCCTGCCCTCCACCGCACAGCTCAAGGAACGATTCGACGCCTCGAATGCCACGATCCAGAAGGCCCTGCAACTGCTCAAGGATGAGCAGTTGGTGGTGGGCAGGCCAGGGGCCGCAGTGACGGCCCGCGAGCACCGGCAGCGTACGGTCCGCCCGGCCACGTTCCTGGCCCCGGCGGCTGCGGGTGCCCCGTACCGCTGGGTGACGGAGAACGAGAGGAACGGCCTTCGGGGACGCGTCACCCTTCTGGAGGTCGCCGAGCGTGTTCCGCCGTCGGACGTGGCGGAGGCCCTCGGGCTTGAGGCGTCCGGGACCGCGCTCCTGCGACACCAACTGCTCACCATCGATGACGAACCGGCTGAACTGGTCTCCTCGTACTACCCGATGGAGATCGTGAGCGGTACAGCGATGGCGGAACGCCGGAGGATCCCTGGCGGGACTCCCACCCTCCTTGCCGAACTGGGGTATCCACCACGCCTCGGCGTGGACCGGGTCTCCGCGCGGATTCCGACGCAGGAACAGCACCGGGTCCTGCGGCTGCCCGGTGGCCTGCCGGTACTGCGTACGTTGCGTGTGGTGTTCAGCGACGGGGATCGGCCCATCGAGGCGACCGTCATGGTCAAGGCGGGGCACTTGTACGAGTTGCAGTACGAGTTCGCTGCGGGATGAGTGCGGTGGTGCGGGAACGGGCGCGGCCGCTCCGGCTCGACCCGGTGGACACGGCCGGGGGCCCACCGCACAGCCGTCGGCGCCAAGCGCTCGATCATGGCGGTCGGCCCGGACGGTCGACACGCATCGAATGGGACGGGACATCCGAGGTGCAAAGGGACCGCAGCACCGGCGGTGAAAATCGCTGTCCGGTGATCGGCACGCGGTGATAGAGACTCACCGTGACCATGACACTTGACTTCCCCGATCTGCTGCGACTGATCGAAGAACGGTCGACCGCCTTCCGCGCCGCGGTCGCGTCCGCGCCCAGCCTCGACGTACAGGTGCCGACCTGCCCCGAGTGGACGCTGTTCGATCTGGCGCGGCACATCGGTGAGGGGCGCCGCGACTGGGCCGTCACCGTCGCAGCGGGGCCCGCCCCGGCCAAGTCCGCCGCGGAGGGCGCCCCGGCCGCACCCCGGGAGCGCGAGGCCCTGCTGGCCTGGTTGGCGGAGTCCACGGGGCAACTGCTGGACGCGTTGCGGGAGGCCGGTCCGGATCGCGGTTGCTGGTCGTGGTGGGAGACGTTGCAGTCGCCGCACACCTCCGGCGCCGTGGCCCGGCACCAGCTCCAGCAGATGGCGGTGCACACGTACGACGCCCAGATCACCGTGGGCGCCGCGCAGCCGCTGCCGGAGGAGGCGGCGCTCGACGGTGTCGACGAGTTCCTGTCCACCTGCGTCGCGACGGCGAGCGCCTGGCCGCACCAGCCCGCAGCGATCGACTTCCATGCCTCCGAGGGCCACTCCTGGCGCCTCTCGCTCTCCGCCGACGGCGCGCGGTCCGCCCGTCTTTCCCGGCCCGGCACGGTCCCGGCCACCACGGCCGACCGGAGCCAGGACCCGGACGCGCCCGCCGCCTTCGCGTCCGTCCGGGGCACGGCCAACGAGCTGGTCCTCATCCTGCACGACCGCATCCCGATCGACTCCCTGGAGCTCGACGGCGACCGCCGTCTCTTCGAGCAGCTCCGCGCCTGGGAACCGGACGAGTAGGACGTCGGGGTCCTTGCGCCGGAGCGGGGCGGCCGGTCCCGGATCCCATGGCCTTTGCGCGAAGCCTGATCCGGGCCCCCTCAGAGCGAACCGGCGACCAGCGCCTCGCCGAGCGGGGTGCGCCGGTAGAGCACGGGCCGTCCGGACCGGGCGCGGACGAGCAGTCCCGAGCTGCGCAGGATGGCGAGGTGGTCCCCCACCGCGCCGGGTGTCATGGCGAGGCTCCGGGCGAGGTGGCTGGTACTGGCCGGGGCGTCCAGCGCCAGCAGCAGTCGGGCCCGGGACCGGCCGACCAGGGCGGTCAGCGCGTCCGGCTGGGGGACGGTGTCCTGTTCGCCCCACTGGGCGGCGGTGCCGCGGGCGCGATAGATCAAGGTCCGGGGCCAGGGGTCCTCCGTGTGGGCGGCGAGGTCCCTGACGAAGACCGAAGGGATCAGCAGGAGCCCGGCACCGGTGAGGCGGACTGTTCCCGCGTGTGGGAAATGGCCGATCTCGATGTGGTCGGCCTGCCACGTGATGCTCGGGTGCAGGCTCTCGATGGTCGTGGCCCATCCGCGTTCGCCGATCACGCCCACCCGGTGCACGATGTCGCGCTCACAGATAGCGCGCAGTTGCGGCCAGTCGGGGCCGAGCAGCGCGTGCCACGCCCGGTCCATCGCCTCGGCGATCCTGGAGACGGCGTTCGGCGAGTCCAGCACCGCGCGTACCCGGGGATCACGGGCCAACGGGCCGGTCGCGGCGGTGGCGCATTCCTGGCGGGCCGCTTCCCACGGGGTGGCCCGGATCACGGCCAGGTCGTCCGCCCAGGTCTGGCTGAGGCCGCGTGGGGGCGGAGCGATGAAGTCCGGTCCGCCCCGTGGGCTGTGCAGGGCCAGGACGGCGTCCAGTTCGCTCTCGCGGCGAAGCCGTTCGAACTCCGGCAGGAGCCGGGCGGCCCAGGCGCGCGGCAGTGGCCTTTCCCGGCCGGCGAGCGCACGCAGCAGGAAACACAGGTCCATCGCGGGCGACAGCGCGAAGCGGCTGCGCAGCAGGTCTTCGACGGAGACTTCGAAGCGCAGCATCCGGCCATGCTACTGCGGGGCATCCGCTCCGATTCGTCCAGCGACGAATCATTGGTGGGGGTGTGGGCGCCCGGCGAGGCTGCGCGTCATGAACCCGACCGCCGAGCCCGCGCAGGGCAACCACCGTGCCACCTACCGGGAGGTGCTGGCCGAGCCGCGATTCCGGCTGCTCTTCTCGACCCGCACCGTCGCGATCACCGCGGACGCGCTGCGGATCACCACCTTCTCGGTCCTGGTCTTCTCGTCCACCGGCTCCGCGCCGCTGAGCGCACTGGCCTTCGGCATCGGCTTCGTCCCGCAGCTGTTCGGCTCGCTGCTGCTGGGCTCACTGGCCGACCGGCTGCCGGCCCGTGCGCTCATCACCGGTGGCTACGCCGTGACGTGCGCCTCCGCCCTGCTGCTCGCCCTGGTACGGATGCCGGTCGCGGCAGCCCTCGGTGTCGTGGCGCTGGTCGCCCTCGCCACACCGGTGTTCCACGGCGCGTCGAGTCGGCTGGTCGCGCAGTCGCTGGAGGGCGACGCCTATGTACTGGGGCGTTCACTGAACAACATCGCGGCCTCCGGCGCGCAACTGTTCGGTCTGGCGCTGGGAGGCGCGGTCGTCGCGGTACTCGGTCCGCGCCGGGCGCTCACGGCCGGCGCCGCCCTCTACCTCGGCTGCGCGCTCGCTGTCCGCATCGGACTGCCCCGGCTCGAACGGGGGGAGTCCGGCTGCACACCCGGCGGCGCCCGGGGCGACGGCGGCACCGTCCGGGCGAGCCTGCACGGCGCCGGCCTGCTGCTGCGCGAACCCACGGTGCGACGACTGATGCTGGCCCAGTGGCTGCCGCCCGCGTTCGTGGCGGGCGGGGAAGGCCTGATCGTGGCCTACGCGGGAGGACGCCACTTCGCGCCCGGGTGGTACGCGGTGCTGATGGGCTGCCTGCCGGTCGGCATGCTGGTCGGCGACCTGTTGGTGGGGCGACTGCTGCGGCCGCCCACCCGTGAGCGACTGGTGGTCCCGCTGACCGCGCTGATGGGACTGCCGCTGGTCGGCTTCGCCGCCGAACCCGGGGTGGGCGCCTCGTCCTGCCTGCTGCTGCTCTGCGGCTTCGGATTCGCCTACGGTCTCGGCCTGCAACGGCCGTTCCTGGAAGCCCTGCCGCAGGGGGGCCAGGGCCAGGCCTTCGGCCTGCTCGGCTCCGGCAGCATGACACTGCAGGGCATCGGACCGGTCTGCTTCGGCGCGGTGGCCGCGGGCATCGGAACAGGCGGCGCGATCGCCCTGGCCGGAGGCGCGGCGGCGTTCGCCGCAGGCTGGATTCTCACCTGGTACCCGCCCGCCGCCTCCCCGGTCTCCGCCCCATGAGATCCGCCCCATGAGCCGCTCGACGAGCGGACGGTCTCCTTGTGATGCGGCGGGTCGGAGCCCGGACACGTCCATGGGCGGGCCACCGGTACTCGGCGAGGAATTCCGCAGCACCGGTCTCCACAGCCGCTGTTCCGGGCCCACGTCCATCCCATCCATCCCCTGGCCGGCCTGTTGCATCGGCCAACAACAGGACCTCGATGGCCAGTCCCGCAGTAGCGTGACCGTCATGACGGCTGAGGGCGAGGCACTGGTCGGCGGGATGGCGAACGCGGGGGCGGTCTTCCGCCGGGGTGCGCTGGTCGAGCGTCCGGCGCCGCCCCACGCGCCCGCCCTGCACGCCTGGCTCCTCGCGCTGAGGGAGCGCGGTTTCGACGCGGCGCCCATCCCGGTCGGCCGCACCGACGAGGGGCGTGAGCGGCTGACCTTCGTCCCCGGCGACGTGCCCCTGCCACCGTTCCCGGAGTGGGCGATGACGAGCGCCGCCCTCGCGTCGGTGGGGAGCCTGCTGCGGCGTCTGCACGAGGCCGGTGCGGGCGTCGCGGTCGACACCCGCACCGCGTGGCCCCGGGACCTGGCCGATCCGGAGGGCGGAACGCTGCTGTGCCACAACGACGTGTGCCCGGAGAACGTCGTCTTCCGTGACGGCCGGGCCGCGGCCCTGATCGACTTCGACCTGGCGGCCCCGGGCCGCCCCCTCTGGGACGTCGCGATGACCGCCCGCTACTGGGTGCCCATGCGGGACCCAGGACCGGCACCCGCTCCCTACCCGGCCGGACTGGACGTGCCCGCGCGCCTCCGGATTCTCGCCGACGGGTACGGCCTCTCGGCGCGGGACCGGGCCGACCTCCCTGCCGTCATCGAGCAGGCCACGGAGGTCTGCCGAGCCTTCGTCGCCCGCCGCGTGGCCGACGGCGACCCTGTCTATCTCCAGGCACTGGCCGAGCGCGGCGGATGGGGACGCTGGGACCGCATGCAGAACTGGCTGGTGGGCCAGCGCGAGACGTTCACTGCTGCCCTGCTGAACTGACCGGCCCCGTGGGCAAAATCCGTTGTTCAGACGGTGCCGAACTCCCCGTTCCTGACGCCTGCGACGAAGGCGGCGAAGGCGGTGGGGGTGGTGTGCAGTACGGGTCCGTGCGGGTTCTTGGAGTCGCGTACGGGGACGACGCCGGTGGTGGGCACCTGGGCCGGCGCCCACTCGACGCAGGTTCCGCCGTTGTCGCTGTAGGAGGACTTGATCCAGCGGGGGGACTCGATCGCCATGGGAACCCTCTCGTCAACTGCCCTTGTCTGGTAGCGAAACCGTGCCGCGTTCGAGGTGCCCGTCAGGTCGGGGCGGCAAACCGGCGGGGGGTGCGGAACGCGAAACCCCACCGTGCGTGGCGCGGTGGGGTTTGACGGATCGGATGTGTGGGACGCGCGTGGGTCAGACGGCGCCGAACTCCCCGTTCCTGACGCCTGCGACGAAGGCGGCGAAGGCGGTGGGGGAGGTGTGCAGTACGGGTCCGTGCGGATTCTTGGAGTCGCGTACGGGGACGACGCCGGTGGTGGGCACCTGGGCCGGCGCCCACTCGACGCAGGAACCGCCGTTGTTGCTGTAGGAGGATTTGACCCAGTGGGGGGTTGTGGCTTCGGTCGTCACGGGGTGCCCTTTCGTAGCTGGTGGATCAGGTCCACGGAAGCCGTCTGTGACAGTGATACGGCCTGCGACTGATGGTAGGCCCTCACCAGGGGCAGTACGGACGACAGTTCACGGTCGAGATGCCCCTGCGTCTGCGACTCCACATAGGCGAAGACGGACCGGTCCGACAGAGTCAGCAGATTCACCAGCCGGTCGAGCGGTCGATGCTCACCGACGCTGTACGGGGCGATCTGGAGCATGGTGTTGGGCTGCGCGGCGAAGTCGATCAGATGCTGAAGCTGTGCGTCCATCACGGCGGGGCCGCCGATGGGACGCCGGACGCAACTCTCGTCCAGCACCGCGACGATCAGTGGGGGCAGGGGCCGGACCAGAGCGGCCTGCCGTTCCATGAGGAACGCGACCCGCTCGTCGGCCTGCTCGCGCGTGATCACACCCCGGTCCACCGCGCTGGTGGCCAGGGCCTCCGCGTACGCACGGGTCTGGAGCGGTCCGGGAATCATGCCGCACTCGAACAGCTTGATCTCCGACGCCCGGCTCTCGTATCCCACGTACTCCGGGAAGCCCTCCAGCAGGCTGCCGTGCTTCATCTCGCGCCATTCGCGCTCGAAAGAATCAGCGGTGTTCGTCGTATCTAATGCCACATCAACACGTCGAGAAAACGGCAGAGTAGGCGATTTCCTCCCAGTTTCCAGCGCCGAGATATGCCTGCCTGTGCACCCGACCAGCGAACCGAGGTGGTCCTGGGTCCAACCGCGCTCCTCGCGCAGCCTGCGCAAACGTGCTCCGTAGGCGGCTGCGGGGCTCGCCTCCGGGTTGAGTTCCTTGACGTTGACCATCGTGCCCTGCCTTTCGGCCACGTTGCTGACACTTCGACTCTAGGTCACGCTGACCCCACTTGGTAGTGGGACAACTACGGAGCGGAGTTGACGTGCGCGAGGACGCAGGTGTGCCGAACGGTCAGGGGCCCTCGGAGAGGTGCTCGGAGGAGCGCTCGGAGGGGCGCTCGGAGGGGCCTTCGGGTGAGCCCGAAGTGCCGTCCCCTGGGGCGTTGTTCCGGGATGAGGGGCGTGGGGGTCGGGTGGGGGAGTTTCGTGGGGTGGTGGGGCCGTACTGGTCGTTGCGGCCGGTGGGGGGTGGGGTGGAGTGGGAGGCGGAGCCGGGGTGGGTGCGGGCGTTGACTCCGGCGGAGCGGTTGAGTGTGGAGAACGCGTTGCGGAATCTGCGGAGCAGCAGGGGTGGCGTGTGAACAGGCCGAAGAGGCTGCCGGGTTACCGGTGTGAGGTGTTGGCGGTGGAGTTCTTCGGGGGTACCGGGCGGATGGCGCGGTATGTGCTGGGGAGGTTCGAGACGATCTCG
>NZ_JBSFKL010000009.1:0-346490 GCF_053598535.1 Streptomyces sp. NPDC001108 | reverse complement strand
ACCACCGGCCGCATGACCCTCCTCGACGTCCACACCACCGACACCACCACCGAGAACGAAGTCCTCCGCCTCGCCGGAGCCCTCGAACACTCCTCGGAACACCCCATCGCCCAGGCCGTCGCCACCGGAGCCACCGACCGCACCGGCACCACCCTCCCCACCCCCGAGGACTTCGCCAACGTCCCCGGACTCGGCGTCCAGGGCATCGTCGACGGCCACGCCGTCCTCGTCGGCCGCGAACAACTCCTCGCCCAGTGGGAGATCCACCTCCCCGTGGAACTCGCCCGACTCAAGGCCGCCGCCGAGACCGCCGGCCGGACCGCCATCACCGTCGCCTGGGACGGCGAGGCACGAGCCGTCCTGGAGGTCGCCGACAAGATCAAGGACACCAGCGCCGAGGCCGTCGCCGAACTGCGCGCGCTCGGCCTCCACCCCGTCCTGCTGACCGGTGACAACCGCACCGCCGCCGAGGCCGTGGCCCGCGCCGTGGGGGTCGAGGAGGTGTACGCCGAGGTGCTGCCCGAGGAGAAGGTGCACGTCATCGAGCGTCTTCAGGCCGAGGGACGTTCGGTCGCCATGGTCGGGGACGGGGTCAACGACGCCGCCGCCCTCGCCACCGCCGAACTGGGCCTGGCCATGGGAACCGGCACGGACGCCGCGATCGAGGCGAGCGATCTCACCCTGGTTCGTGGAGATCTCAAGGTGGCCGCCGACGCGATCCGGCTGTCCAGGCGCACCCTGACCACCATCAGGGGCAATCTCCTCTGGGCTTTCGGCTATAACGTGACCGCCCTACCCCTTGCGGCGTTTGGGCTGCTCAACCCTATGATTGCCGGAGCGGCGATGGCCTTCTCTTCGGTCTTCGTCGTGACGAACAGCCTGCGGTTGCGCGCCTTCACGTAATTTCCACAAAGAGATCCAGATCACATGGATTTCCAGGTAACCATCCGGCGGGCTCGTGAGTCTAAGAGGGCGATGCCAAGGATGTCTTGGGGGACGTCCGCGGAGTGTCTTGGGGGACGCTCCGGGCAAGCGTTTGGCCGGGGCACGTGCACCGGGGAGCTTTGAGCGGCCCTCCCGTACGTACGTACCCCGGCAGATCGCGGCAGGACCAGAGCACGACACAACAGAAGAGATGCGCAGCCCACAGCGGCTGCGCGGCGCTCAGGAGCTACGGCTCCCACAGACGCCCGGCCGGATCCCGTGGGGGGAATCCGCTCCGGGACATGGGAAGCGCCTCGCTGTCGGCCCGTGGGGGGATCGACGGCGAGGCGCTTCTCTCTGTTCGGAGACGAGCGGTACGGACCCGACGGGTACGGACACGACCGTTACGGACCCGGAAGGTTCGGGCGCGACCGGGTCGGGCGCTCCCTCCGAAGCCGTCGCGGCACGCAAATCGCCCCGGACACCGCGCTCTGTGCGAAAGCGCGGTACGCGGGGCGAAGTCGACCGGCCTCGGTGGCCGGGGTCGTGCAGGGGGTCTCAGGCGGTTCAGCGGCCCTCGACCGGGACGAAGTCGCGCAGGACCTCGCCGGTGTAGATCTGGCGCGGGCGGCCGATGCGGGAACCCGGCTCCTTGATCATCTCGTGCCACTGGGCGATCCAGCCGGGAAGGCGGCCGAGCGCGAAGAGCACGGTGAACATCTCGGTCGGGAAGCCCATGGCCCGGTAGATCAGACCGGTGTAGAAGTCCACGTTCGGGTAGAGGTTGCGCGCGATGAAGTACTCGTCGCTCAGCGCGTGCTCTTCCAGCTTCAGCGCGATGTCGAGCAGCTCGTCGGACTTGCCGAGCGCGGACAGCACGTCGTGGGCGGCGGCCTTGATGATCTTGGCGCGCGGGTCGAAGGACTTGTAGACCCGGTGGCCGAAGCCCATCAGCCGGACGCCGTCCTCCTTGTTCTTCACCTTGCGGATGAAGGAGTCGACGTCGCCGCCGTTGGCCTGGATGCCCTCGAGCATCTCCAGCACCGACTGGTTGGCGCCACCGTGCAGGGGGCCCCAGAGCGCCGAGATGCCGGCGGAGATCGAGGCGAACATGTTCGCCTGCGAGGAGCCGACCAGGCGCACGGTGGAGGTCGAACAGTTCTGCTCGTGGTCCGCGTGCAGGATCAGCAGCTTGTCGAGCGCGGAGACCACGACCGGGTCCAGCTCGTACTCCTGGGCCGGGACCGAGAAGGTCATGCGCAGGAAGTTCTCGACGTACCCGAGGTCGTTGCGCGGGTAGACGAAGGGGTGGCCGATCGACTTCTTGTAGGCGTACGCCGCGATCGTCGGCAGCTTGGCCAGCAGCCGGATCGTCGAGAGGTGGCGCTGCTCCTCGTCGAACGGGTTGTGGCTGTCCTGGTAGAACGTGGACAGCGCGCTGACGACCGAGGACAGCATGGCCATCGGGTGGGCGTCACGGGGGAAGCCGTCGAAGAAGCGCTTGACGTCCTCGTGCAGCAGGGTGTGCTGCGTGATCTCGTTCTTGAAGGTCGCCAGCTCGTCGACCTTGGGAAGCTCGCCGTTGATCAGCGTGTACGCGACCTCCAGGAACGTCGAGCGCTCGGCGAGCTGCTCGATGGGGTAGCCGCGGTAGCGCAGAATGCCCTGCTCACCGTCGAGGTAAGTGATGGCGGATTTATAGGCCGCGGTGTTGCCGTATCCGCTGTCCAGTGTCACCAGACCGGTATTGGCCCGGAGCTTCCCGATGTCGAAGCCCTTGTCGCCGACGGTGCTGTCGATCACCGGGTAGGTGTACTCGCCGTCGCCGTACCGCAGTACTACAGAGTTGTCGCTCACGTCATCCCTCACCGACGTAGTGCCTCTTCCGAGGTTCCCTGACTGTCTTCACCCTCCCCCATTTGGCGCAGGAGAGTGCACTCGGGGTCGTCCATTGGACCTACTCGCGGCACTGAGTGCCGCGAGCCTACTCATCCTGCCCCTTCGGTTCCGGTTCCGGAAGGGCCGCGTGATGTTTCCCACCGATTTGATCGATCATTTTATCTCCCGGCCTTCCGCCGATCCTCCGCCGGATCCCCCGGACAGCCGGTAATCCAGCGCCGTACAGCGCCTGCCCGCGGAAACCGTGCGGACCGCCTGGCCGATCGCCTGACGCGAACCGACCAGCACGACAAGCTTTTTGGCCCGGGTCACGGCGGTGTAGAGGAGGTTGCGCTGGAGCATCATCCAGGCACTCTTGGTGACGGGGATGACGACGGCCGGGTACTCGCTGCCCTGGGAGCGGTGGATCGTCATGGCGTACGCGTGGGACAGCTCGTCCAGCTCGTCGAAGTCGTAGTCGATCTCCTCGTCCTCGTCGGTGCGCACGGTCAGCTTCTGTTCGTCCGGGTCGAGGGCGGTGACGATGCCGACCGTGCCGTTGAAGACGCCGTTCTCGCCCTTGTCGTAGTTGTTGCGGATCTGGGTGACCTTGTCACCGACCCGGAAGACCCGGCCGCCGAACCGCTTCTCGGGAACGTCCGGGCGGCCCGGGGTGACGGCCTGCTGGAGGAGCCCGTTGAGCACCCCGGCCCCCGCCGGACCCCGGTGCATCGGAGCGAGGACCTGCACGTCGCGCCGGGCGTCGAGCCCGAATTTGGCGGGGATCCGACGGGCCGCGACGTCCACCGCGAGCTTGCCAGCGTCCTCCGTCTCGTCCTCCACGAAGAGGAAGAAGTCCTTGAGCCCCTGGGTCAGCGGCGGCACCCCGGAGTTGATCCGGTGCGCGTTGGTGACGACGCCGGACTGCTGGGCCTGGCGGAAGATCGTGGTCAGCCGGACGGCGGGGACGGGGCTGCCGTCGGCGAGCAGGTCCCGCAGCACCTCCCCCGCCCCGACCGACGGCAGCTGGTCGACGTCCCCGACGAGCAGCAGATGGGCACCTGGTGCCACCGCCTTCAGCAGCTTGTTGGCGAGCAGCAGATCCAGCATGGACGCCTCGTCGACCACGACCAGGTCCGCGTCGAGCGGGCGCTCCCGGTCGTACGCGGCGTCGCCGCCCGGCTTCAGCTCCAGCAGCCGGTGCACGGTGGACGCCTCGGCGCCGGTCAGCTCGGAGAGCCGCTTGGCCGCCCGGCCGGTCGGCGCGGCCAGCACCACCTTGGCCTTCCTGGCCCGCGCCAGCTCCACGATGGACCGGACGGTGAACGACTTCCCGCAGCCGGGCCCGCCGGTCAGCACCGCGACCTTCCGGCTGAGCGCGAGCCGCACCGCCGCCTCCTGCTCCGGCGCCAGCTCCGCCCCCGTACGCCCCTTCAGCCAGGTCAGCGCCCTGTCCCAGTCCACGTCCACGAAGGCCGGCAGCCGCTCCTCGGGCGTCCGCAGCAGCCGCCCCACCTGTGCGGCGAGGGCCACCTCGGCGCGGTGGAACGGCACCAGGTAGATCGCCGTGACCAGCTCGCCGCCCTCCGGCGAGGGCACCTTCTCCCGTACGACGCCCTCCGGGTCCTCCGCCAGCTCGGCGAGGCACTCGATGACCAGCCCGGTGTCGACCTGGAGCAGCTTCACCCCGTCCGCGATCAGCCGCTCCTCGGGGAGGAAGCAGTGCCCCTGGTCGGTGGATTGCGACAGCGCGTACTGCAATCCCGCCTTGACCCGCTCCGGGCTGTCGTGCGGGATGCCGACCGCCTGGGCGATCTTGTCGGCGGTGAGGAAGCCGATGCCCCAGACGTCGGCGGCCAGTCGGTAGGGCTCGTTCTTCACGACGGAGATCGAGGCGTTCTCGTACTTCTTGTAGATGCGGACGGCGATGGAGGTGGAGACGCCGACGCCCTGGAGGAAGACCATCACCTCCTTGATCGCCTTCTGCTCCTCCCAGGCCGCGGCGATCATCTTCGTCCGCTTCGGGCCGAGGCCGGGCACCTCGATCAGGCGCTCGGGCTTCTGCTCGATGATGTCGAGGGTCTCGACGCCGAAGTGGGTGGTGATCCGGTCCGCCATGACCGGGCCGATGCCCTTGATCAGGCCGGAGCCGAGGTAGCGGCGGATGCCCTGGACGGTGGCGGGCAGGATCGTCGTGTAGTTCTCCACGACGAACTGCTTGCCGTACTGGGAGTGCGACCCCCAGCGCCCCTCCATCCGCAGCGACTCCCCCGGCTGCGCCCCGAGCAGCGAACCGACCACCGTCAGCAGGTCGTTGGCCCCGCGGCCGGTGTCGACGCGGGCGACCGTGTACCCGTTCTCCTCGTTGGCGTACGTGATGCGCTCCAGCACACCTTCGAGGACGGCGAGGTTGGGCAGGGTGGACATGGAACCGACGGTACCGGCCCGCACCGACAGCCCGGCGCGGGCTCCCTCCCCGCTACGGGTCCCCGGTACGGCTTCTTCGGTAGTACGGGCTCCTCAGTGCGGCTGCACGTACTCCACCCGCACCACGTCCGGCACCCCGGGCAGCTTCTTCCGGCCGGTCAGGAGGGCCTCGGCCGAGGTGTCGCCCAGCAGGTACCGACGGAAGAACGCCACGGTGTAGCCGGTGGCGATCCGGCGCTGGGCGGTCTCCCCGAGTGCCCGGTCCTGGCGGTCCGTGCCGTCCTGCGCGACGCACCGGCCGGGCCGGTCGCCGGGGATCGCGTCGTCCACCGCCGCCACCTGGCCGCTGCTCGGGGACCACTGGGTGTTGAAGTAGTCGTGGTTGCCGCCGGTGAGGGTGATGCCGTGCAGGGGCGCCTTGTTGTGCCCCTTGTTCCACTTCACGTACTCACCGGTGTTGACCTGGTCGCAGGTGCCCCACAGCACGGCCAGCGGGACCCGGGTGACCGGCTCGTTGTCCCAGGTGGCGGTGGGTGCGAGGCCGAGCGCCGCCTTCACCTCCACCCCGCCGGGCCAGTCGCCGTGCGCCCCGTCGGAGACCTGCTGCATCACGCCTCCGCCGCCCATGGAGTGGCCGAGGGTGCCGACGCGTCCCAGGTCCAGGCGGCCGGCGAACGCGGCACCACCGGACCGGCCGGTCGCCGGATCCTTGAGCTTCCTCCTCAACGGACCCTTGCCCGAGTCGAGTTGGCGCCACAGCTCCAGATGCCGGTTGATGAGGGCGGCCCGCGCCCGGTACACCGAGTCGGCCTGGCCGCCGCTGGTCGCGTTGATCCCGTTGGCGCCCATCGAGACGACCACGAAGCCCTCGCGGGCCAGGCTCTCGGCCAGGTACTCGTAACCGGCGCTGTTCGGCAGCGGCGGCACGCCCGCCCGGCAGGGCCAGGCCCAGAGCCGGTCGCTCATCGCTTCGATGATCTCCGTCTGACGGGCCGCTCCGGCCTCGTCGCCCGCCGGTTCGGCCCGCTCCAGGGCCTTCCGCGCCCTGGTCAGCGCGGACTGGGCAGGCCGGTCCGCGCAGGTGGCCCACTGCCCGTGCTGCATGACGATCAGCGGATGGCGGCCGGCCGTGGGCCCCGGGGAGCCGGGCGCCTCGGGGTAGCGGACGACCGCGGCGATCTCGCTCTTCCCCTCGTACGGCGCCCCCGGCTGGAAGGCCAGGTCCCCGAGGTCGTACACCGCCCGCCCCACGGACACGCTCGCCGTGCCCGGCTCCGTGGTGACGGCCCCGGCCTCGGCGGGCGCGGTCACCACTCCCGCGACGATCAGGGCCCCCGCGGCCAGCGCCGCCGTACCGGCCACCCGGCCGCCTCGCTTCTCCACCGACGTCACCGCCATGCGCGGTCCAGCCTCCCAGGTCATTCGGGTCGTTCACGACCGACCACGACCGGGCGGATGCTGCTCCGCGCCCCGTGGACGGACGTCCCTACCCTGACCGGCACTTGTCAGAAATCTGTGAGCCCGGTGTCAGGGAATCCGTCCGCCCGTCCGGCACAGCACGCGAGGCAACGCGGCGTCCGCCCACCCGCCCGCCCCGTCCCGTCCCGTCCCGTCCGAATGAATACAGCGCGGGCGCTCTGTCAGCTTGGCAATGAAATCAGCCACCCTAACGGGGTAATGCCACACAGATGACGGATTAGTACATTAAAGATTGCAACGAAGACGGCAGGCGCCTGGGCCTGAGATTCTCCGCCCGAGCCCGAGCACCCCCCGCGATTCGCCCAGCAGCAGGCTCTCGAAGAGGGGGCCGGCCAGACCGCGCTCCTGGTTCCCCACCAAGGCACGACCGGCCGGGACAGCACACGACCAGCCGGTTGACGTCCTACGCCATATCAGCCACGGCCCGGCAAGCGGTCCGGTGAACGACCTTCCTCCTCCGCCCGGTCACGCAACCGGCTCCGAGCCGTCGGCATCCCCCGACTCCCCTGCCCGAAACGCCACTTGTTCGCCGCGGCCGACGTAGCAGCGCGCCATCACCCGAGCGCAACGCCACCGAAAAGGTCCGGCGCACGCCACCGCTGTCACCACCCCACCTCACACCGGGAGTTGAATCATGAGCGGATGCGGCTGCAGGCAGTCCCCGATCGACTTCGGCGGCCATCGGCCCACCGGGGCGGCCCGTCCCCCCGTCGACGCCCCCGATTGCCGTCCCGAACCCAAGCCACGCCAGAGTTGCGAGACGATCCCCCTGTGCGATTCCGCACCGTACCGGCTCGCGGCGACCGCGCACAGCATCGACCCGACGCCGTACTACACCATCGCCAACACCCATGCCGCTCTGGATCCCGCCGTCGCCCAGACGATCCTGGACGGCGGCACGGGCACGTTCCCGGCCGACGACGGAACACACAACGGCCAGCACACCTGGCTCGCCAGCGTCGTACGTATCGACCCCGCCTCGCTGCGCGGCAATCCCACCGACGTCACGGTCAGTGCCTCGGTCCATGTCCACAACGACGGCCCGAGCGCGGCCTGTCGGCTCTACGGCCGCTTCGCCCTGTGGAACGGCACGGCCCCGATCAGCGCCGACCTCCTGGGCCCGCCCGATCTTCCGGCGGGCGGCGACGACAACGGCGTCGTCCCACCGACGACCGTGCCCCTCGCGGACGTCCTGGCGGGAAGGGTCGTCATCGAGCTCAACCTCGAAACAGGCAACGACGACACCTGCCGGGTCGGCCCCAAGCAGTGGACCGTCGACAGCTTCGTCCTCACCGTCCGGGCATCCGCCCCCGGCCACGGCAGGCCGTTCCTCCGTACGACCTGCCGTGACTGCGACGGCGCGGTCACCTGCACGACCGACCATCTCGACGGCTCGTCGACCCCCTACGCCCCGGTCCCACCGGTCGTCCCGGCCGCCTCCTGCCAGGACGGATGCTCCCCCGTCCGGCCCCCGTGCCTCTCCACCGACCCGGGCAACGCCATCACCCGGGGCACCGACGGGTGCCTGTACGCGCCCGACACACCCGCCCTGGACCCGTCCCCGTGCAACGCCGCACGGCACACGACCGGCGGGCTGCTCGTGCCGGGGATCGAACTGACGGGACTTGCCCCGGGCGGCAACACCGGTCACGAACGGTCGGTGGACATCGACGTCACGGGGACGACCGGCTGCCCCGAAAGGTGGACGATCGGCGCCCGTCTCACTCCGGTGAGCGGGTTCCTCAACGCCGAGCGGCAGCATGCCAACCTCCTTGCCAGGACCGGTATCGACGTACCGATCCCCGAGTCCGACATCGTGCTTCCGGAAGCCGGGGTGTACCACATCGACAGCGATGTGCGGTATGCGCTCGGCACGGCCACCGGCGGCAGCGGCTACATCATCGGCTGGCTCAGGGACGAGACCACCGACACCCTCATGACGAGCTTCACCCAGATCGCGGTGGTCAACGCGGCACGGCAGGAGCAGCAGGGCGGAACCACCCACATCATGACCGAATACACGGTCGCATCGGGCCCCAGGACCGTCCGCCTGCACCTGATGTTCGTCCTGACCGGTGGCAAGATCTCCGACGCCGAGGCCGGCGGCACCGACAGCAACGGGGCGACCCGGATGCGCTTCCTCAAAGTCAGGGACTGAGGAAGTCAGGGTCCGGGCGGGCCGGCGCACCTCCTCCGGCCCGCATCAGCGTGGCCACCCGGGCACCCGCGCGCCCCACCCTCCTGCGCGGTATCCGGCCGGCAACGGGCAGGGAAGCGGCTACGGCAGGAAATTGCTCAGGAAAAATAGTCCTCCGCGTCGGGATCGGGCAGACCGATCAGAAATCGGGAGAACGCGTCCGACGCATTCTCCCCCAGAAAATAGCCGCCGGTGTGGTGGAGATGGAAGAAGCGCCCCTTTTCATCCACCAGGATGATCCCGGACTCGGAGGATTCGTAGCCGACGGGAAACACCTCGACCCCCAGACCGAACGAGAGTTCCCGGATGAGCCGCGCATCACCGTCGTACCCGTAGGTCGGATCCATCACCCAGGAGACGCGCCGCACCGCGGGATGCTTGAGGGTGAGCAAACCAAGCGCGTGGATGACGTGCACCGCAGCCGGTACGGGCCGCAGTGGGCATTCCTGGCGCTCCGCGTCTCGCACCCGCACCTGGACGAGTTCCTCGGCCCTCGCGCCGATGTCCCGACCGGGTGCCCAGCCATTGGCGACGAGCCAGTCACGCACCTCGGGCGTCACATTGTCGAAACCCATCTTCTCTTTCCGTCTCATGAAACAACGTCGTCGGAACCTGCGGCCCCTTGTCGAGTTTCATCCAGCCCCGTACCGCCCCGTCCGAGCCAATGCCGTCACCTGGGCGAGCGCATGCACCGTCCATGCCTACCAATTCGAGCAAGGTCGAGGCGATCGGGGTCCGGTATTCGTGGGCGGTTCGGCAGCGCTCCCGCCCGGCCCACCGCCGCGTCACAACGCGGCGGCGCGCCCGCGTACCAGGAGGTTCTGCGTGCCCAGGCCGATCGCCAGGTACGCGTAGAGCGACGCGGCGCCCAGGACCCCCGGCCCCGGCCACGTGGTCGATCCACAGCCCCAGCCCGGCGTGGACGGCGACCGAGGCGAGCCACAGTCCGGTCGTCGCAGCCACCCCCTGGCGCACGACCTCGCCCCCGGGTTCGCGCTAGACCCGTACGGTCCGGGCCCGCACCGCGCCGAACAGCCCCGCGACGAGCAGACTGACCGCCAGGAGGACGACCGACAGCGCGGGCAGTGGGTGGTCCTGGGCGACCGAGGCGACCCCCAGGACGATCAGTGCGGCCCCCAGGACGGCGAGGACCACAGGGACGACGAGTGAGCCGTTGCGTCGCACCGGGCGGGTGCGCAGCTGCTGCCGTACCACCAGGCCGACGGCCACCAGCGATACGGGGATGCCCCCGCCGTACACGCCCTGCATGTCAACTCCCCCTTGGAACAGCCCCGTTGCGTGCCGATGTCGGCGCTGATGATTATGTGGGGCCGCCCCGGCGCGGCGCGTGCGGGGAGCCGGTTCGGCGGTGTCGGGGCCCTGGAGGCTCCGGGCTTCTCAGGACCGCGTCGCCTTCCGGCACTCGTCCCCGGAGCCGCCGCGTCCGACCGGTGTGGTGCGGTCGTACGGGTCGGTCTTCTCGGCGGTGCCGTCCGCCGGGCGGTCGTCGCCGAAGGGCGGGTCGAAGTAGCCGGTTTCGTCGCCGCACCCGCCGTTGGTCATGTCGTACTTGTACGAGACGACCGAGAACGTGCCCGGCTCGGTGATCACCTTGTCGGGGTCGTCCCAGTTCAGGACCAGTTCGCGCCGGATGATCGTGCGGACGACCTCGTCGCCGCCGTCCTCGCCCGCGCGGGTGACCGGATAGACGAAGGTGACGTCGGCGGTCACCTGGAGCGCGCCGCGCTCGCCCTCCCGGTAGGTGAGGCGCCCCCGGGTCTTCACGACGTCGCCGACCAGGCGGGCGCGGGAGGGCTGGAAGCGGCTGAAGAGGAGCAGGGGGTTGTTCTTCCTGCTGGGCTTCCGCAGCGCCGTCTCCACAAGGTCCCGGACGTCCTTCTGGTGCGGGTTGAGCAGGGATATCGCCTTCTCCGGGCGCTCACCGCGCAGCACTCCCCGGTCCAGGCCGGACGCGACGAGGAAGTCCCGGGTGCGGGCGAGGGCCCGCCCCACCTCGGCCTCGTTCATCCAGCCGACCGGCGCGGCCTCCGGCACCGTGATCCCCGCCGCCCCGTCCGCCCAACTCACCGCCGGTGAGCCACGGAACGGCTCGTCCAGGGTGGCGCGCCGGGCCGGCCCCGACGGGGGTGCCTCGGTCGGGCGGGCGGTCTCGGCCGCCGACGGCGAGGGGTCGGCACCGGAGAACAGGTCGACCACCCGCCCCGGCACGAGCGCCACCACCAGCAGCGCCACCGAGGCCACCAGCCCGAACAGGTACCACCCCTTGCGCCGCTTGGGCCGTGCGGGGGTGTAGGTGCGCCAGCCGTCAGGTACGCGGTCGGGCTCCTCGCGCAGCCGCCTCGTCACCTCACGGGCCCGCGCCGAGGGCTCCTTGGGCGCGTCGGCGACCCCCTCCACCGACTCGCGCAGGAACCGCTCCCACTCCTCGTCCGAACTGGACGAGCCGTCCGACTCCGTACCCGCGCCCATCCCCAACTCCCCGTCCGTCACCAGCAGATCCCGCCCACTCCGCCCGGGGCGCGACCGCATGATTGCATGGGGCACCGACAGCGGACCGGACCGGGTCGGGCAGGTCGGCGGGGGCGCGGGCGCACCACCGTCGCGGAGCGCCAGGGGCCGGGGGCCGGTCAGGCGCCGACCGCGACCAGCGAACGGTGGTGCTTCGGGCTCTCGGCCTCGTCGATCAGGGCCACCGCCAGGTCCGTGTACGAGAACCCGGACGGGCCGCCGGTGTCCGGCAGCACCCGGTGGTCCCCCGTCCGGTAGTGGCCGGTCCGGGGCGCCTCGTCGTCGAGGAAGACGGGCGGCGGGGCGAGGACGAGCCAGTCGACGTCCGTCTCTACGGCGCGCAGCACGTCGAGCGCGGCGGCGTGCCCCAGCGAGAACGCCCGGTGCTCCGCCGGGGTGCCGGGCGCGTCGTGGACGGCCACCCCGGGGGCGGTCTCCAGCGTGGTGCCGATCCCGAGGAGGACGAGCCGGCCGACCCCGGCCCGGCCGAGACCGTCGAGCAGCGCGCGGGTCGCGCCGACGTAGAACTCCGCCGCGGGCACATCGGTACGGGCCGCCGCGCCGATCACCGCATCGTGCCCGGCCGCGACCTCCGCGACGCTCTCCACCCGGGTCGTGTCGCCCGCGACCACGCGTACGCCGTCACCGGCCAACTCCAGGTACGCGTCCGGGTTCTGGTACTTGTCCGGGTCCCGCACCACGGCGGTCACCCGGTGCCCGCGTGCCACCGCCTCGGCGACCGCGCGCCGGCCGGCCCGCCCTCCGGCCCCGAACACAACGATCCTGACGCCACCCATGGGAACCCCCTCGCCGGGCCCGCACCGCGCGGGCCGATGCGCCGGACGCTAGACCCGCGACCCATGGTTTCCGCAACGATAGTTGCGTACGCTCGCGAGGTGAACGAACCTCTCGATCCCGACATGTTCACCGGCTGCACCCACGCCCCGACCCCGTTCCGGATCGGCGGCAAGTGGATGCCGATGATCATCCGGTGCCTGGAGACCGGCCCCCGGCGCTTCAGCGAACTGGAGATCCCGCTGCGGGGCATCACCCCGAAGGTCCTCACGGAGACGCTTCGCGCGATGGAACGGGACGGCTTCCTCACCCGCACCGTCACGGACTCCCTCCCACCCCGGGTGGACTACGAGCTGAGCCCCCTGGGCCGTACGCTGCTCGCCCCGCTCGACGCCTGCTGCACCTGGGCCGCCGCCCACCTCCCGGAGCTCCTGGACGCCCGGGACGCGTACGAGGACACCGCACCGGCGCCCGGCGGACCGTGACGGCGCGGCGAGGTCCGGCCGGTCAGGGCCCGTCGTCCGCTCCGCGCCGCGCCACCACCGGCCCCAGCAGGAGCGCCGCCACCAGCAGCGCCGGGACACCGACCGCCAGGGCGGTGCTGCCGCCGACGAGAGTCGTGAGGTTGTCCAGGATCAGCACCAGGAAGGCCACCAGCCCGAGCAACCCCAGCGCCGGTGCGCACGCGTTCGGCCAGGCGCCCGTCCGGTGTTCGCGGTGCCGGGCGAAGAACACCACCACCGCCGCGCTGGTGATCGCGTACAGCAGCACCACTCCGACGGAGGCGAAGCTCGCCAGCCAGGTGTAGACCTGGTCGGCCGGGTCGAGCCCGGCGGCCACCGAGACCGCCAGCAGCACCGCGACGACGGCGGCGGTGGCGTTCGAGGCCCGGTGCGGGGACCCGTGGCGCGGGTGCGCGGCACCGAGCCACGCGGGCAGCGCGCCCCGGCCCGCGAGCGCGAAGACGTACCGGGCCACGATCGTGTGGAACGACAGGATCCCGGCGAACAGGCTGGTGACGAAGAGGACGTGGACGAGGTGCCCGCCGACCGCGCCGAGGTGGTGGCGGGTGGCGTCGGCGAGCATGGTGCCGCCGTGGTCGGTGGCGGTCCCGACCGCGTGCGCGTCGCCGACGGCGGTGATCAGCGCCCAACTGGAGAGGGCGTAGAAGGTGCCGATCAGGGCCAGTGACAGGTAGGTCGCCCGGGGGATGGTGCGCCCGGGGTCGCGCGCCTCGTCGCGGAAGACGGCCGTCGCCTCGAAGCCGATGAAGCCGAGGACGGCGAAGAGGACCCCGACCCCGGGCGCCCCGGACATGATCCGGTCGGGGCTGACGATGCCGGAGGACAGCCCGCTGTCGCCGCCCGTGACGAGGACGACGGCGTCGAACACGACCACGACGAGCACCTCGGAGACCAGCCCGACGCCGAGCACCTTGCCGGACAGCTCGACGTCCCGGTATCCGAGGAAGGCCACCACGGCGAGCGCCGACGCCGCGTACGCCCACCAGGGCGCGCCGAGCACCCGACCACCGGCCGGCAGGGCGGCGAGCCCCGGGCCGAGCAGCCCGAAGATCCCGGCCTCCAGCGTGACGTAGGAGAGCAGCGCGGCAAAGCCCGCACCGAGCCCGGCGCCCCGGCCGAGCCCCCGGTCGACGTAGGAGGAGAAGGCCCCCGCGCTCCGCACATGGGGCGTCATCGCGGTGAAGCCCACCGCGAAGAACAGGAGCACGACCCCGGCGACGACATAGGTCGCCGGGAAACCCGTCCCGTTGCCCCCGGCGATGCCCAGCGGTACGGGGCCGCCGACGACGGCGAGCGGGGAGGCGGCGGCGGTGACCATGAAGACGATGCTCGCGACACCGAGATCACCGCGCAGCCGGGCCCGTTCCCCACCGCGACCGCGGCTGCGGCTACGGGTGCGGCTACGGGTGTCGGACGGGACCGGCCGCCGGAGTTCCGAGGACATGCTGTCTCCTCCTTGGGCGACGGACGGGACGGAGAGGCGCACCCGAGCAGGAACCGCCACGGCCACCACGCGCCCCTTCCACTTCAACGCCGCACCCACGCCGAGGATGCGGCACGGCCGCCATCGCACGTCCCCCGGACGGCCCGTATCGCGCTCACGGCTCCCCGTCGCCCGGCACGGCCCCGGCCAGCCGCAACCCCCGGCTCTCCGCGACGCGTACGACCTGCCGCAGCGACTCGCTCAGCCGGGCGGCGAGGAACCGGATCTGCGGCGCCGTCGACCTCTCATCGGCCAGAAGGTCATCGGCGTGCCCGAGCAGATCGCCCGCCATGCCGAGTTGGACGCTCTCCATGTCGTCGGCCATCCGCGACATCAGCCCGCCCCCGTCGCCCCCCGCCAGCAGATAACAGGGCTTGCCGCCCTCCCCCGTCCACGGCAGCAACCGCGCCATCGAGGGCTCGACGCCCGGCCGTTCGGCGGTGACGTGCTGTTCCATCTCGACCTGCTCTCTTTCTGTAGCGAATTCATCACAGAGTGGGGTCGATCGTCGCTACGCTGCCAGAGGGGCGGGGATGACGGCACACGGGTCAAGACGGGGAGTTGGACCGCATGACAACGAAACGAAGTCCACGCACACCACGCGAGAAGTACGGCGAGGAGCTACGCCTCCGCCGCCTGGCCGCCGGGCTCACCCAGGAGGCCCTGAGCGAGATCATCGTCTGCTCGCCGACGCTGATCAGCCACTACGAGGCGGGCCGCCGCCTGCCGTCCCCGGAGGACGCCCGCCGCATCGACCGCGCGCTGGGGACGGACGGGTTCTTCGAGCGGTGGCTGAGTGACCTGGAGTCGAAGTTCGCCCAGTACTTCACAACGGTTGCCGAACTGGAGCACGAGGCTACGGAGATCCGCCAGTACGGCGCATCGCTTATCCCGGGGCTCCTCCAGACGAAGGCGTACGCAAGTGCTGTCTTCCGGTCCTACCGACCCAACTTCCACGAAGAAGAGCTTGACGAATTCGTTGTCAGCCGCTTGGGACGAAGCCAACTTCTCAACGGGCCATCAGCGCCCGTTGCCTGGACACTGCTCGACGAGGCAGCTCTTCGGCGCTGCGTAGGCGGCCCGCAAACCATGGCGGAGCAGCTGCACAAGGTCGCGGACATGGCAGAGGCGGGCCGACTACGCCTTCACGTGCTGCCCTTCGACTCGGGAGCACACGCGCTCGTCGAGAGCATGCTCTACCTGCTCAATTTCGCAGACGCCCCGCCACTCGCCTACGTTGAAGGTCTTCGGACAGGGCACCTGATGGACGATCCAGCGTTGGTGGCTGAATGCCAAACCTCCTACGCTCTTGCGCTGGGCGATGCGGCCCCGCACGTGGAGTCGGTTGCTCTTGTCAGAGCCGTCGCTGAGGAGCACAAACATGCACAGCACCAAGTCCGCCGCCACTGACAGCACACGACGGAGCGAGTGGCGCAAGTCCAGCTACAGCGGCCCCTCCGGCGGCGAGTGCCTTGAAGTCTCGGACGGCCACGCCTCGATCCCGGTGCGCGACAGCAAAAACCCCACCGGCCCCGCTCTCGCCTTCTCGACGGGCAGCTGGTCGGCGTTCGTCGCGGCGGTCAAGAGCGACAGCCTCAACGCCTGACGCGTACCGCACCCAGCGAGCCGGTCCCGCACGGGACCGGCTCGCTCCGCGTGACAACGTCTCCGTCAAGGCCGGTAGATGCACTCCGCGATCGTCGAGTGCTTCTTCCAGCCGAGCGTCTCGTACAGCGCGCGGCCGGGGTCCGTCGCGCCGAGGACGCCCGTCCGCGCGCCCCGGGCCACGGCCTGGTCGGCGAGCGTGCGCATCACGAGGCCGCCCAGGCCGCGCCGCCGGTGGGCCTCGTTGGTCACCACGCGGTCCACCACCGCCGCCCGGCCGATGATCGCCGCCTGCCCCTGGGCCGCCGGCCGGCCTGCCGCATCCCGCACGTACACGTGGACGACGCCGTCCACGTACTCGACGGACACCGCGTACTCCTCGGGCGCACGCGGTGTCGTGACCGTCAGGTCGATGGCCATCAGGTGGCCGGTCTCCTCCCAGGCCACCACCCATCCCGGCGTGAGCCAGGACTCGATCTCCTCGGGCTCGGCGGGCATCTTCATCCAGGTACGCGGAACCGTCACGGAGGCAGCGGCGGCGCGGACCAACGACTCCTGGGTCACCGGGAGGACATGGCGGCCCACTTCGGCGGGGTTGTCGGCCACCTCGATGTAGTAGCCCCAGGGCTGCCGAACGGGTGGCGGCGTACGCCGGGACACGGCCCAGCCCGCCACCCACGTCCTGACCATTTCCTCAAGCATCGCGTCCTCCCGTCGCGGGACCGCACCCACAGTCCACGTAATACCCAAAAGAGCCTTCCAGTTATTACGTACCGTACCGCCGCCACGTAAGGCATCAAACTCGCGGGCGACTGTTACACATAGACCGGATCTCGCCGCTCGGCGGCCGACGGACACCGACAGGCAGAGCCGTCACCCGACCGCGACCGGCCGGTTTCCGATTTCCGCGATGAGGCGACGGTAGGTCTCGAAGGCCGGTTTGGGCGTGTAGTCGTCGCGCAGGAGGCCGAAGTGGTGGAAGAGGCCGTCGGCGCCGGTGTCGGCGTCACGCAGGGAGAAGAACGTGTAACCGTCGATGTTGAGGTCGTCCGCGAGGGCGGCGACGGTCCGGACGACGGTGTCGAGGACTTCCGCCTGCCGGTGTTCGGGGCGGTCGGGGCCGGTGGGCCAACCGTTCTCGCAGATGCGGATCGGCACGGTGTCCGGGATGGCGGCCTTCGGCAGGTCGGTCCGCCGGAAGGCGGTGAGGATCCCGGTGACCGCCGCCGCCAACTGGTCGGCGGCGATGGGGCGGAAGACGTCGGGGAAGAAGTCCAGTCCGACGTAGTCCAGTTCGGCCAGGAAGCGTTCGTCGGCCAGGGCGGCGAGGTCGGACCAGAAGGTGTCGGCCGGGTCGAAGGTCGGTACGGCGTTGAAGCCGACCGCGATCGTGTGGCCCAGCGCGCGAGCCTCTTCCTTGGCGGTGACGACGCCCTGGACCAGGGCGTTCAGGACGTTGGGGCTACTGCCGTCCAGAACGGGAAGGTCGGCGTTCGGCTCCTCGCAGATCTGGAGGGAGGCCAGGTGCGGCCCGTGGACACGGACGGCCTCGCGGACGAATTCGGGCCAGCCGTCCAGCTGCCCCGACTGCTCCCGGAAGGGCAGCACGAGATCGAGTCCGCGCCCGCCTCCGAGGTACTGCTGCGGGTCGGCGGGGGTGGGCGGTTCCTGCGGGGACGTGACGGCGAAGGGCTGGTAGGCCCGGACCGACAACGCGGGGCCCGCACCTTGCAACTGGTCGAGCGCGTCGGCGATGCGGTCCGGAAGGTCGGGCAGGGTCGGATGGACGATTCCGTGGTCGTCGCCCAGAAGGCCGCCGGGGTAGATGCCGAAGGTCAAGGTCATGATGATCCCCCTCCAAAATTTTGGTGTCACACCAATTTTGGAGTGACGCTATCATTCATCCGTGGGACTTCGAGAGACGAAGAAGCAGCAGACCCGGACGGCGATCGCGGACGCGGCCCTGGGCCTGTTCCTGGAGCACGGATTCGACCGGGTCACGGTCGCCGAGGTCGCCCGGCAGGCGGGGGTGTCCACCAACACCGCGTTCAACTACTTCCCGGCCAAGGAGGACCTGTTCTTCGACCGGCAGGCCGAGGCCGAGGACCATCTCGCCGGGCTCGTACGCGACCGGGCGCCCGGCACCTGCCCGGTGGAGGCGGTCCGGGACGGCCTGCTGACCGCACTGCGGCAGAACGAGCCGATGCTCGGGCTCCATCCGGGCGCGGTCAGGTTCTTGCAGGTCATCCACGACAGTCCGGCACTACGTGCCCGCGAGCGCGAGATCGGTGAGCACGCCGAGGCGGCACTCGCGGTGGCGCTGGCGGAGCATCCGTCGCCGGCCACTCCCGGCGACGGCATCGACCCCCTGGCGTCCGCCCTCCTCGCGGGGGCCGTCGCCGGAACGCACCGCGCGGTACTGGGCGAGATCCGACGTCGCGTCATGTCCGGTGAACCCGCCGCGCGGGTACGCGACGCGGTCGCCCCGGCGGCGCTCCGGGCGTTCGACCGGTTGTGCCTGGGCCTGCACGCGGAAACTGCCGGGAAGCACCCGTAGGACACCGGACCTCGGGGACTGGGCATCGGGCGGGGCTCCGCTACGTCAGAAACTCCACTCCCACCGCATCTGCAGATGCGCAGCGGCGGGCGGCTGGCTACTGGCTACGCTCGCGGCCATGGCGATCTCATACGAGTGGCGGTCGAACTTCGACAACGCGGCTCTTCACGCGCTGCATTCAGCGGGCTTTCACGAGCAGGCGACGGAAGTCGTCGACTGGCTGGCCCGGGTACGGCGGCACAGCCTCGGCTGGGTGTGCGCGCGGTACGACGGTGAGCTGATCGGCTTCGTCAACGTCGCGTGGGACGGCGGGGCACACGCGTTCCTCCTGGACACAGTGGTCGCCGCGGACCACCGGCGCTCGGGCGTCGGAGCCGGACTCGTCGCGGAGGCGGCACGGGGAACCCGGGAAGCCGGATGCGCCTGGCTGCACGTCGACTTCGAGGAAGACCTACGGCCCTTCTATCTCGATGCCTGCGGGTTCAAACCGACGGCAGCGGGGCTCATCCCCCTCTGATCCCGCCCGCGTTGAGCGCCACGATGGGCTTCACCTTCTTCGCGGCGTTCGCGCTTCCCTTCGGACTGCTCGTCACGGGCATCGCGATCTTCATGGCCGTCTACGCCTTCGCGACCGGACACCCCGAGCTACAGCCCCACCTGATCCAACGCCACCCAGGGCCGCCGAATCGGAGTCGCCGATTTCGACATCACATTCAAGCCCGCAAACGGAACGTGAATCAGCGCGACACCGAATCCCAGTTGGGCCATCCAGGAACAAATCAACCACCAAGGCAGAAGGAAAAGTTCAACTATCTGCCGAAATAGATGATCTGAGGGCTCATCACTTGCCCCTGCAAGGCCACCAGATTCAGCCCCTCTCTCGATTGCATCGGCAACGAAGAGTTGATAGAGGTGAGGGCACATACGTTCGCAGACACGGCGGGGGCAACGTGAGGGGCGAGCAGAGGGCGGGCAAGGGGCGCGCGGGCTCACCGATGGCGAGCGCCCAACCGGAGGAGTCGCCCCCGGCACATAACGCGCAGGTGGATGCGGTCGTGACGCACCCGCCCACCGGCCGGGCGGCGAACGGGCGCCCCGGCCCGGCCACGGAGGAACCTCTCCCCCGCAGGACGCTGGGAGTCTCGCCCAGCCGTTGAGCGCGACGCCGGAGCGGGACGGCAGAACAGCCCGGCACACGGTCACATGCGCGAACACCCGAGCCGGGAAAGGCAACTGGCAGGACGTCTGCTCGCACCACAAGAAGAAACGATTCCGCTGAGGCGTGGGGGCGCGGCGACGCGGCATACCGGAAGAGTTCGACGGAAGGGGGGCTTCCCGTGGTGGGTTGGGACATCAAACCGCAGGGAGTGCAGGGCCAGTTGAAGGTCACCGGTACGCATGCCGGGGAGTTGGAGAAGGCGCTGACCGCGCTGATGACGGCCATGTCGGAGGCTGCGCAGGCGGCGGGTACGGCCGTACCCGGCCCGCAGGCCGCGACGCCTCTGCAGGGCCCGGTGGCACCCGGGCAGGCGCCGTTGTCGCAGAAGGCGATGGGGCCGGTGGCGGCGGCGCTGGGTGAGTACCTCGAAGCGCGGCGAAAGAGCCTGGAGTCGATGGCCGAGCGCATCGAGGCGGCCATCCTGGGTGCGGTCGAGGCCACGAACGCGTACTGCGCGGGTGACCTGGAGACCGCCGAGCGCGCGCAGAACGCCGCGAAGTCCGTGCGCCTGGATCTCCTCAAGAACCCCGGGGGCCACAAGTGAGTGACAACGCCCCGGTCGACCCGCTCGGGATACCGGTCTTCACCGGTGACCTCGCCCTGCTCGACACGAAGGTGACCGAACTGTCGGGCGGCGGCGCCAAGATAGCGACGGCCAGTGGTGACGTCCACACCAGCTTCGGCGGGCTGAGTGCCTTCTACAAGGCGCCCGAGGCGGAGCAGTTGTTCGCCACGACCAAGCCGGTCGCCGACACCGGACTCACCCTGAGCTCGGACCTGTGCGTCATCTCCGGCGCGCTGGGCACGTACTCGGACGACGCCTTCCCGCTGGTCGAGAAGCTCAAGCAGCTCAAGCGGGATGCCGTCGCCTTCCGCGTCAAGGTCGACGGTGACGACAAGTGGCGCGAGGACAGCGACCTGGTCGAGGAGAACAACCGACGGCACAACGAGATAGCCGAGGTGTGGGCCGCGTTCCAGGAGGTGGAGAGGGCCTGCCACGCCAAGATCGTCGCCCTGGTCGGGGGCAAGGCGCTCAGGACGAACGACGGCTCCGGCAAGGAGGGCATGTACGGCTACGACGCCGAAGCCCTCAAGAAGGCGGAGGGGCTGCCCTGGGGAGACCCGGTCGAGGAGTCGGTGCCGTGGTGGAAGGTGTGGCGCCACGCCTACGACTTCGGCAAGGGCTTCGTCGTCGACGGGGTCTGGGGAACGATCAAGGGGCTGGGCACCTTGGTCGGCGTCGACGGCTGGGACTCGATGAAGCAGGCGTGGACCGGTCTGGCGAAGCTCGCCACCGGAGTGGCCATCGCCATCACGCCCGGTGCGAACACTCTCTTCTGGGCCCTTCCCGATGACAAACTCCCTTCCTGGATACGAGACTCGCGCACCGCGATGAAGGAGACGGGCAAGGCGCTGGTGGCCTGGGACCAGTGGGGCAGCAACCCGTCCCGCGCGGCCGGTGCGGTCACGTTCAACGTCCTGACCACCGTCTTCACCGGTGGCACCGGCGGTGCGGCGGCAGGTGCGGGCAAGGCCGCGATGGCGGCCAAGGCGCTGTCCTTCGCGGGCAAGGCCGGCCGGGTCGTCGACCCCATGACGTACATCTTCAAGGGCGCCGGCGCCGGACTTTCGAAGATCAGCGACGTCATGACCGGTCTGAAGGGGCTCGGCAAGTTCGAGGTCCCGAAGATCGACGTGGACGGCGCGTTCGCGCTTCCCGAGGGCGCCGTCCACCTCCCCGACGGGACCATCCACCTCCCGTCCGGCTCGACGGTCCCGGCCGGGGCGATCAAGCTCCCCGACGGCAACATCAGACTCCCCGAGGGCACCACCGCTTTTCCGCCGGGCACGGTGAAGCTGCCGGTGGACGGCCCGCCGCAGTTCCTGGACCCCGAGGGCAACATCTACGACGCCGCGGGCAACATCACCCAGCACGCGAAGGACGCCCCAACAGGCAGGCCGGACGCCGGCGCCGACCTCCCGCGCACCGATGCCCCGAACATGGACTCCCCGGCCACCGCCGCAGTCCCGGAACGCGAACTGGTGGGCGTCGGCGGCCGTGGCGGCGACGACGCGATCCGCCTGGGCAGCGACATCTCCGACCCGGTCCACGTAAGCGAACACGCACCGAACGCCCGCCCGGATACTGCCTACAGCGGTCACACAGGGCACGGTCCCTCCAACGAGCTCAACTCTCCTCGGGGCGACCACGGCGACGTCCGCCCCACCAGCAGTCACACGGACTCTCCATCGACCGCCGGGCATACGGACGGCCCAGGCGGCACCGGTCACGCAGATAGCCCGTCCACAGGCGACGGCCACGGGCTCCCGCCCACGGGCGGTCACCACGCGGACGGACCGGGCGGCACCGGCTCCGGCCCCCACGAGCCTCAAGCTCCAGCAGCCCTTGACGAGGCGACCCGCGCGGCTCACCGCGCGGAGTACGAGGCTGCCCGTGAGGTTCCGGCCAAGGACCGAACGCCCGCCGAAAGCATGGCCATCACCCGTGAGCACGTGCGGCTTGCCAACGAGGACCCGGTCTGGCGAGCGGAGCACTATGACAAGTGGGGGGATGGCTTCCGTAACAATGCAAACGAACTGGTCGACGGCCAACTTCTACCAAAACTGATCGAGAAATCCCCTGGCACATGGATCGCCACCTCTGACATCCCATACGCGCACCCGGGCGGGTTCCACCTCACCCCCCTGGAGCGGGGCCGGCACACTGTCGCCCCCGAGCATCTGGCCTACCTCGACGAGGTCGCAGCCAAGCGTATGGCCGGGATGGACCTGACCGCTGCCGAGAAGCTCTTCGAGGAGAAGCCGAGCTTCGAGAACGCGTACGATCTGGCCCACGCACAGGAGCACTACAACCAAACAGTTGGAGAAGATGTCGCCAACAACTCCAAGCTCGGGGAGAGCCTCGGCGAGGAAGCCGCGCGACGCCACATGCTCCTACAAAAGGAATTCGAAGGCGCCCACGAAATAACCGATCTCCCCAAAACAGCCAATGGTTCGAAGAGATTCGATCAGCTCTGGCGCGACAAGGACGGAAATCTTGTCATTGTTGAGGCGAAAAGCCCTAACGGGACACTGGAGTGGCGACAAGGCTACAGCAGGGCTGGCCATCGCTTCATGGTGAAGCAGGGGTCCATCGATTACGTCCACACAATTATTGAAGACATGAGACAACGCTCCCTTACTTCACCGGCCGAAGCCAAGTACGTATCGGAACTCGAAAAAGCCATAGAGAACGAGACTCTGCGATACGTCCTCGTTCAGGCATCCGAGAACACTGGTCAGTATGCTGGGGCCGTACTCAAATACTTCAAACTCTTCTAAGGAGAAACGCATTGACTTCGATCATTCCCCGCCATCCTTTTCCCACGGAGCATGCGGAAGGGGGCATCGCTGTTCTCCAAGAGAGCGCCGACAGGTGGATCGACGGGCTCGAGGCAGACTCCACCGGGTTGGGCAGGGCCCTCGAAGCCTGCCTCGCACTGGCTGAAGGGCGCTGCTTGTTGGACCCGCAGGGGTCGATCTTTCCCACCTGGGACGCCTGGGTGAACGCGATGCAGATCGGCTCCGCCATGTTCGCCGGCGCGACCACGACCGAGAGCCACGTCCAGTGCCGCATCGCGCACAAGGACCGCACCCTCCAAGCCACCGGTCCGCAGCCGTACGTCAACCCCGGTACCTGGCTCAGCGCCTTCTACCTCGCCGCAGTGTGCCGGGAACGAGAGAGGATCACCGCCCTGTGCCAGATCCCCTTGTCCCTGTTGCGGGGAAACGGCGCCCCCTACGACGAGTTCGAGTACGCCTGGGTCGACGCTCTCCAGACCTACTGGCTCGGCGGCGACGACCTCGGCTCGAAGCTGGTCGCCGCCATCAGCGGCGCGGACTCGGACAACCACGCCGAGCAGGAGGTAGTGAGCAAGCTCCTCTACCCGCCGATGGAAATGTTCCACCGGATCGTCCGCAACGACCACGCGGGCTTCAACCGCGCCCTCACCGCCGCCCTCCAGTGGCACAAGGAGTACTGGTCCCACGAGGACCGAGCCAACCTGATCTCGGGCCTTGTCGCACTCGCACCTCTAGCCATGGCGTGCTTCGCCCACGACGTCGGCTTCCCCATCGAAGTCGAGTCCGAGTATCTGCCCTCCACCCTCCTCGGACGCAACTGGTGCGGAGAATTCCCCACGTAGACGCACACGTGAGTGGCAATTCGACAAGCGAATCCATGGTGGAACCGACCTAGGAGAACAGTGATTGCGAGCGTCTCTCGCCAGGACTACTCGGTGGCCGAGATGGAAAAGGCGGTGCCAGTCCTGGAGGGGGCCCTGGCCGATTCGCTGCGGCACATCGAAACCTCCCACGATGCCAGGACCGGGGCGCTGTCAACGTCTCTGAACGTCGCGCGCATCCGTTGCATCGGGGATCCGGACGCCGGAAAGCTGGAAACCTGGGAGTCGTGGCTGCTGGCCATGCAGGTGTCCTCGGCGGTCTTCGCCGCCGCAGTGACCGACCGGGAGTCGGTGACCTGCAAGATCCGCCAGGAGGAATGTCAACTCGAAGCCACTGGATCGCAGTTCTATCTCAATGCGGGAACCTGGGTCGAGGCGTTCTACCTGGCCTTGATCTGCCGGGAGCCGGCACAGCTCGACATGCTGGCGCGGGTGCCCGAATCGCTGCTGCGTGACTGCGGCGGCGTCCCGGACGAGTACATCTACGCCTGGGTGGAAACTCTGCGAAGCTTCTGGCTGAGACGCGACGATGTCGGCCAGCACCTGGTAAGAGCCGTGGACTTGAGCGCTCCCGAACACGCCCGCATCATCGGTCCCGAGACCATGAGCAAGCTCAAGTACCCGCCGATGATGATGTTCTACCGGTACTTGCGCAATGACACAGCCGGTTTCAACGAGGCGCTGAACGACGCCCTGCGCTGGCACAAGGAGTACTGGACGGCCAACGAGGACCGCACCCAGGACATCACAGGAGTCGTGGCCCTCGCACCCCTGGCCATCGCCTGCCTCGCCAAGGCCAACGGCATCCCGATCGAGGTCCAGTCCGGCTACCTTCCGAGCGCCCTGCTCGACTTCGCCTGGCGCGGCGAGTTCGACGCGTAGCCCACGGGGTTATGGGAGCGCGAGTCCTCGGTTTCCTCATCCGGCACCGACGGAAGGAGGATCCTTCTATCGGGCAAATCGGCAGAAAAGTCAGGAGTAGTTCATGTCGGTGGCTGTGGAGCGGCACGCCACTCCTACGGTCGACCAACAGGTATCCGAGCGTCTGGCAGAGGCATTCGAGGAACGCATCCAGAACCTGGATTCCTCGCCTGCGAATTTCGGTATGGCACTGGACGAGGCACTCCTGCAGATGCAGATGAATCAGGCTCTCAATCCACGCGGAAACCGTTTCGCCACCTGGGATTCCACTGTCTGCGCCATGCAGGTGGGCTCAGCCGCCTTCGCCGCCGCCTCCGTCACCGAGGGCTCGATCGAAGCGCGCATCGCACACGAGGTGCGCTCCATCGAGGCCACGGGGCCCCAGTCCTACGCGAACGTCGGGAACTGGCTGACCACACTCTGGTTCGTCATCGTCTGCAGGGACCAGTCCCGCATGGACGCGATGTGCCGGATTCCGCTCGATCTCCTGCGAGCGTCCGGCGTCAAGGGCGACTCGTACGTCCACCACTGGGTGGACGCCCTGCAGACGTACTGGCACGAGCAGCCGGGGCTGCCGGAGAAACTCACGGCGGCCATCGAGCAGTCCCATCCGGCCATCGCCACCATCATGCCGCGCGATCTGCTCCAGTGCGTGCTGTATCCGCCGATCAACCTCTTCTACCAGTTCCTACGCAAGGACCACGCTGGGTTCAACCAGGCGCTCGCGGAGGCTCTGGAACTGCACAAGGCGTACTGGAGCGCGCCGGAGCGCTCGGGCAGCATCGCAGGATTCCTGGCCCTCGGGCCGCTGGCCATGGCCTGCCTCGCGTACGACGCGGGCTTCCCCATCGAGGTCGAGTCCGACTACCTACCCATCCGTCTCCTGGACCGTTCCTGGGTGGGCGAGTTCGACACGTGACGCCATCGGACGCCACCAAGGGCCTTCACCTGTCGCCACCGGAAATCGTAGTCCGATCGCAAGGCATCTTGGCGGAACGCCTCGGACACTCCCCACCCAACCGCCACAAAAGGAAACACATTGGTCTCGATCATTCCCCGCCATCCCTTCCCCACTGAGCACGCGGAAGCGGGCCTCGCCGTGGTCCAAGGGAACGCACAGGAGCTGATCGACGGGCTGGAGGCGGACTCCACCGATCTGGGCGATGCTCAACACATCACACTCACGTTGGCCAATTCGCGCTGCCTGCTCGACCCGAGGGCATCGATCTTCCCCACGTGGGATGCCTGGGTGAACGCGATGCAGGTGAGTTCCGCCGTGTTCGCCGCCGCGACCACAACCGGGGAGCAAGTGCAGTGCCGCATCGCGCACAAGGACCGGACGCTCAAGGCCACCGGCCCGGAGTGGTACGTGACTCCGGGCACCTGGCTTGCCGCCTTCCACCTGGCGGTGGTGTGCCGCGAGAAGCACAGGATCACGGCCCTGTGCCAGGTGCCCATGTCCCTGCTGCGCGAGAACGGGTCGCGCTTCGAGGAGTACCACTACGCCTGGATCGACACCCTCCAGACCTACTGGCTCGGCGGCCCCGAGCTCGTGCCGAAACTGGTGGCCGCAGTCGACGGCACCGCCCCGGAGGCCGTCGCGGACCCTCAGATGGTCGGCAAGCTGATGTACCCGCCGATGGAGATGTTCCACCGCTTCATCCGCAGGGACAACGAGGGCTTCAACCGTGCGCTCGCTGCCGCCCTCGAATGGCACAAGAACTACTGGAGCGAGGAGAGCCGGGCGCTCCAAGCCTCGGGCTTCGTCGCGCTCGCGCCACTGGCCATGGCCTGCTTCGCGCATGACGCGGGCATCCCCATCGAGGTCGAGTCCGAGTACCTTCCCGCAACCCTCCTCGGACGCAACTGGTGCGGCGAATTCCCCACTTAGAAATACAGATACACCACGGTTCACGATCACCGCTCACCCCGAGATATGCAATCCATGATGGACCCGGTAGGAGAGGTCAATGGCTATATGCATACCGCGTCAGGAATATCCAGTAGTCGAAATGGCCGAATCCCTCCCCGCCATGGAGAAATCTCTGGACAATATGGTGCAGTCCATCGAGGCCTCGCACAGTGCCAGGAGTATGGTCCTGTCGAAGTCTCTGAATGTGGCCTCCCTCCGTTGCATCGGGGATCCGGACGCCGGAAAGCTGGAAACCTGGGAGTCGTGGCTGCTGGCCATGCAGGTCTTCTCGGCGGTCTTCGCCGCCGCTTTGACCGATCAGGAGTCGGTGACCTGCAAGATCCGTCAGGAGGAGCAGCGACTCGAAGCCACGGGGCCGCAGTTCTATCTCAACGCGGGGACCTGGATCGATGCGTTCTACCTGGCCTTGATCTGCCGCGAGACAGCCCGGCTCGACATGCTGGCCCGGGTGCCCGAATCGCTGCTGCGTGACTGCGGCGGCGTCCCGGACGACTACGTCTACGCCTGGGTGGAAACCCTCCGGAGCTTCTGGCTACGACGCGACGACGTCGGCCAGCACCTGGTACGGGCCGTGGACCTGACCACACCCCAGCACACCCGCGTCATGGACACCGAAACCATGAGCAAGCTCGAATACCCGCCGATGATGATGTTCTACCGGTACCTGCGCAACGACGCCGCCGGCTTCAACGAAGCCCTCAACGACGCCCTGCGCTGGCACAAGGAGTACTGGACGGCCGACGAAGACCGCACCGAGAACATCACAGGAGCTGTGGCACTCGCCCCCCTGGCCATCGCCTGCCTGGCCAAGGCCAACGGCATCCCGATCGAAGTCGAATCCGGCTACCTCCCGAGCGCCCTGCTCGACCACGCCTGGCGCGGCGAATTCGACGCGTGACGGAGGCGGGGGCAGGGGGCACGGGGCAGGCAGGAACCAGGGGCCGTCGCCGTCCGCGCCGAGCGGCTCGGACGGCGACGGCTCGGACGGCGACGACGCGGACGGCGACGGCCCGGTCGGTGCTACCGCTTCAGGTGCCGGGCGAAGAACCGGGCTCCGGCGTCCACCTCGAACTGCGGGACGCCCGTGTGTCCGCCCATGTTGGCGTGCAGGGTCTTCTCCGTGGAACCGAAGGCGTCGAACAGGTCCAGGGAGGCCTGCCGGTCGTTCCCCTCGTCGTCCCACTGCAGCAGGACCTGCAGCGGAACGGTGACCCGGCGGGCCTCCTCGTACATGGCGGCGGGTACGAAGCTCCCGGCGAAGAGCCCGGCGGCCGCGATGCGCGGCTCGACCGCGGCCAGCCGGATGCCGAGGGAGATGACTCCCCCTTCGTACCCGACCGGGCCGTCGATGCCGGGCAGGGCGAGGAGCGCGTCCAGGGCGGCCCGCCACTCCGGTACGGCCTTCTCGACGAGCGGGAGGATGAGGGCGTCGATGGTCTCGTCGCCGACCGGCTCACCGGCCCGCATCGCCCGGCGCAGGTCGGTGCGGGCCTGTTCGAGGTCGTCCCAGCGGGGCCGGTCGCCGTTGCCGGGGAGTTCGAGGGTGGCCGAGGCGAAGCCGTACTCCGTCGCGTAGTGCCGGGCCCGTCCGGCCAGCCGGGTGCGGGTCCTGGGCAGTCCGAGCGGCGGGGGGCTGATGAGGATCAGCGGCACCGGTGCGGAAGGGGTGGCGGCCGCGGGCGTCCACAGGATGCCGGGGATCTCGCCGAGGGTGAATTCGCGTTCGAGGACGTGGCCGTCGAGACGCTGTTCGGCAGTGAAGTCCAAGTGCACGGTCGTGCCTTTCGGGAGTGCTCGTGAACGGCGCTCCCGGACGTTCTTCTACCGTCCGACCATGACTCCGGAGGGGAGCACCCATGTCGATACTGCGTTCACGGGTACCACCTCCTTGTTCTCCTGCACGGCCTCCGCGACCGTAGCAGGGGGCTCTGCGGTCCGCCAACCGGGATCTTCCGTGCGGAGGCAGAACGAAATGGGGCCCGGTCGTATGACCGGACCCCCCTCGTTTTCCCCCACCGTCAGGGCTTCCCAGACCCCCCCAGATCCCTCCCAGGAAGCACCCGACGCAACATATGACCGGGGCGGGGGCGGAACGGTTGTACAGGGCCGGGCTCCTTGACGATCTCTTTGCCTTTGGGGCAAGAGACCGACCGGGGATCGGTGTCAGCAGGCGTGTTCCGCGTAGCGGGCGGCCACCTCCGCGAGGACTTCGGCGCCGTCGCGGGCCCAGAGGGCTTCGTTGAAGATCTCCACTTCGATCGGGCCGTCGAAGCCGGTGGCCTCGACCGCCGAGCGGAAGGCGCGGAAGTCCACCGAACCGTCGCCGATCTGGCCCCGGCCGAGCAGGACGCCCGCCGGGAGCGGGGTGATCCAGTCGGCGAGCTGGAAGGAGTGGATGCGGCCGCCCGCGCCCGCACGGGCGATCTGGGCGAGGGCCTGGTCGTCCCACCAGATGTGGTACGTGTCGACGACCACCCCGACCTGCTCGGCCGGGAAGCGTTCCGCGAGGTCGAGTGCCTGGGCGAGCGTGGAGACGACGCAGCGGTCCGAGGCGAACATCGGGTGCAGCGGTTCGATGGCGAGGCGTACGCCGCGCTCGGCCGCGTACGGGGCGAGTACGGCCAGGGCGTCCGCGACGCGTTCCCGGGCTCCGTGCAGGTCCTTGTCCCCGGCGGGGAGGCCGCCGGAGACCAGGACGAGGGTGTCGGTGGACAGGGCCGCCGCCTCGTCGATCGCGGTCCGGTTGTCGTCCAGGGCGCGGGCGCGCTCCGTCTCGTCGACGGCGGTGAAGAAGCCGCCCCGGCAGAGGCTGGTGACGGTGAGTCCGTGGTCGGCGAGGAGGGCGGCGGTGCGCTCGACGCCGTACTCCTGGACGGGGCCCCGCCACAGGCCGACCTTGTCGATGCCCGCCTTGGCGCAGCCCTCGGCCAGCTCGGGCAGGGACCACTGCTTGATGGTCTCCTGGTTGATGGAGAGACGGCCGTCGCTCATCGGGTGCCTCCGTTGACCGTGAGAAGGGCGCGCATCCGGGACTCTGCCAGCTCCGGATCGGGGAACAGGCCCAGCCGGTCGGCGAGTTCGTACGCCTTCGCCAGGTGCGGCAGCGAGCGGGCGGACTGGAGGCCGCCGACCATGGTGAAGTGGTCCTGGTGCCCGGCCAGCCAGGCGAGGAACACCACGCCCGTCTTGTAGAAGCGGGTGGGTGCCTGGAAGAGGTGGCGGGAGAGCTCGACGGTGGGGTCGAGGAGGTCCCGGAAGCCCTGGACGTCGCCGGTGTCCAGCACCCGGACGGCGTGGGCGGCCAGCGGGCCCAGCGGGTCGAAGATGCCGAGCAGGGCGTGGCTGAAGCCCTGGTCGTCGCCGGCGATCAGCTCGGGGTAGTTGAAGTCGTCGCCGGTGTAGCAGCGGACCCCGCCGGGGAGGCGGCGGCGTACGTCGATCTCGCGCTCGGCGTCCAGGAGGGAGATCTTGATGCCGTCGACCTTGTCCGGGTGCTCGGCGATGACCTTCAGGAAGGTGTCGGTGGCGGCGTCGAGGTCGGTGGAGCCCCAGTAGCCGTCTAGCGCGGGGTCGAACATCGGGCCCAGCCAGTGCAGGACGACCGGTTCGGTGGCCTGGCGCAGCAGGTGGGCGTAGGTCTCCAGGTAGTCCTCGGGGCCGTTCGCGGCGGCGGCGAGGGCGCGGGAGGCCATCAGGATGGCCTGGGCGCCGCTCTCCTCGACGTGCGCCAACTGCTCCTCGTAGGCGGCCCGGACCTCGGCGGGGGTGGCGGGGCCGGTGAGCTGGTCGGTGCCGACGCCGCAGGCGATGCGGCCGCCGACCGCCTTCGCCTCGGCGGCGGAGCGGCGGATCAGCTCGGCGGCCCCGGCCCAGTCCAGGCCCATGCCGCGCTGGGCGGTGTCCATCGCCTCGGCGACGCCCAGGCCGTGGGACCAGAGGTGGCGGCGGAAGGCGAGGGTGGCGTCCCAGTCGACGGCGGCCGGGGAGTCCGGGCCGATGTCGGCGTACGGGTCGGCTACGACGTGGGCGGCGGAGAAGACCGTGCGCGAGGCGAGCGGGCTGCCGCCGGGGGCCAGGTCGAGCGGGGTGGTGCGGGGCTCGTACGGGCCCTGCGGGAGGTGGATGGTCATACGCGGATCAGCTCCGGTGCACGGTGCGGAAGGCGGAAGGCGGGGACGAGTCGTCCCGGGGGCGGTTCCGGGCTTCGGGACGAGGGGTGGGCGGCCGTCTCGGGGTCTGCTCCGGGACGGCCGCCCGGGAGGAACGTCGTCACGGGGACGTCATCGCGGAGACGTCGTCACAGGGCGTCCCCAAGGGAGCGTCCTCGGAGGAACGTCCTCAGAGGGAGAGTTCCGGGACGTCGAGGCGGCGGCCCTCGGCGTGGGACTTCAGGCCCAGCTCGGCGAGCTGCACACCGCGCGCACCGGCCATCAGGTCCCAGCCGTAGGGCTCGTCGAGGACGACGTGGCGCAGGAAGAGCTCCCACTGCGCCTTGAAGCCGTTGTCGAAGACCGCGTTGTCGGGGACCTCCTGCCACTGGTCGCGGAAGGACTCGGTGACCGGGAGGTCGGGGTTCCAGACCGGCTTGGGGGTGGCGGAGCGGTGCTGGACGCGGCAGTTGCGCAGCCCGGCGACGGCGGAGCCGTGCGTGCCGTCGACCTGGAACTCGACCAGCTCGTCGCGGTTGACGCGGACCGCCCAGGAGGAGTTGATCTGGGCGACGGCGCCGCCCGCCAGCTGGAAGACCCCGTACGCGGCGTCGTCGGCGGTGGCTGCGTACGGCTTGCCCTGCTCGTCCCAGCGCTGCGGGATGTGCGTCTGGACGTGCGCCTGGACGGTGGTGACCCGGCCGAACAGCTCGTGGAGCACGTACTCCCAGTGCGGGAACATGTCGACGACGATGCCGCCGCCGTCCTCCGCACGGTAGTTCCACGAGGGGCGCTGCGCCTCCTGCCAGTCGCCCTCGAAGACCCAGTAGCCGAACTCGCCGCGCACGGAGAGGATCTCGCCGAAGAAGCCGCCGTCGATGAGGCGCTTCAGCTTGAGCAGGCCGGGCAGGAAGATCTTGTCCTGGACGACGCCGTGCTTGATGCCCGCGTCCCGGGCGATCCGGGCCAGCTCCAGGGCACCTTCGACGTCGGTGGCGGTGGGCTTCTCGGTGTAGACGTGCTTGCCGGCGGCGATCGCCTTCTTGATCGCGTCCACCCGGGCCGAGGTGACCTGCGCGTCGAAGTAGATGTCGATGCTGTCGTCGGCGAGGACGGCGTCGAGGTCGGTGGACCACTCCGTCAGGCCGTGCTTCTGGGCCAGCTCCTCCAGCGCGTGGGCGCGGCGGCCGACGAGCACCGGCTCCGGCCACAGCACGTCCCCGTTGCCGAGGTCGAGGCCGCCCTGCTCGCGGATCGCGAGGATCGAGCGCACCAGGTGCTGCCGGTATCCCATGCGACCCGTGACGCCGTTCATGGCGATGCGCACTGTCCTGCGTGTCACGAAACTTCCTCCACCCTCGTCGGCGCCGGCCCGTCGTAGCAAGCGCTTTCTATGCGAGGTGACGCTAGCCTGCCGACAGCGGCGCGGACAAGAGGGCCCGGCCCGAAACATCGGAGGAGAGCGATGACGGTCACCCTGGCGGATGTGGCGGCCCGCGCCCGGGTGTCACCGGCCACGGTCTCGCGCGTACTGAACGGCAACTACCCGGTGGCGGCAGCCACCCGGGAGCGGGTGCTGCGCGCGGTGGACGAGCTGGACTACGTCCTCAACGGCCCGGCCAGCTCGCTGGCGGCGGCCACCTCCGACCTGGTCGGCGTCCTCGTCAACGACATCGCGGACCCGTTCTTCGGGATCATGGCGGGGGCCGCGCAGACCGAGATCGGCGGGCCGGGGGACGGTTCCGGCCGGGCGGGCGGCGAGAAGCTGGCGGTGGTCTGCAACACCGGCGGCTCCTCCGAGCGCGAGCTGACCTACCTCACCCTGCTCCAGCGCCAGCGCGCCGCCGCCGTCGTGCTGACCGGCGGCGCGGTGGAGGACCCGGAGCACCAGGCCGCCGTCGCCGCCAAGCTGGTCCGGCTCGCGGACGCGGGCACCCGGGTCGTGCTGTGCGGGCGTCCCCCGCTGCCGGACGGCTCGGCGGTCGTCGCGGCGCTCGCCTTCGACAACCGGGGCGGCGGCCGGCGCCTGACCGAGCACCTCCTCTCCCTCGGCCACCGCCGCATCGGCTATGTCGCGGGCCCCCTGGAGCGGACCACGACCCGGCACCGCCTGGAGGGCCACCGGGAGGCGATGCGGGCGGCGGGGCTCGGCGGCGACGAGGACCGGCTGACCGTGCACGGCCCGTACGACCGGGGCTCCGGCTACGACGCCACGCTCGAACTCCTGCGCCGCGAACCGGAGGTGACGGCGGTCGTCGCCGCCAACGACACGGTGGCGCTGGGCGCGTGCGCGGCGCTCCGGGACCGGGGGCTGAGCATCCCCGGAGACGTCTCGGTGGCGGGCTTCGACGACCTGCCGTTCTCGGTGGACGCGGTCCCGGCGCTGACCACCGTACGGCTGCCGCTGTTCGAGGCGGGGGCGCGGGCGGGGCGGCTGGCGATGGGCAAGGAGAACCCGCCGGCCGGCGGCGTCGAGACGATCGCGGCGGAGCTGATGGTGCGCGGCTCGACGGCGCCGCCCCGGGTGCGATAGCGGTAACGTCCCGCGCAGGCCCGTCCCGACCGGAGCCGTGCGCCCCCGCTACCGTGCGGCGGCCGCCACCGCGGCCCGGATCTCGCCGGAGAGCCGGGCCGCGTCCTCGGTGTAGCCGGTCAGCAGCAGCCGGCCGCCCTCCCGGGGCCGGATGACCAGGTGGACGTCCCAGCCCATGAACCGCCCCAGGGCGTGGTCCTGCCCCCGGTCGACCGCACCGAGGATCTCCGTCCAGGGCAGCACCCGGGTCTCCCCGGTCCGCTTGTAGACCAGGCCCTGTTCGCGCAGGACGAAGATCTCGCCGTGCCGTCGCAGGGTCCGCAGGCCGCTGGAGACCCCGCCGTAGACGCCGATGAGCGCGGCGCCCCACAGCAGTCCGGCGACCTCCGTGCCCGTGCCGTTCTGGTCGAAGACGGCGAAGGTCACCGGGATGGCGATGCCCAGGGCGACCAGGCCCAGCAGCAGAGCGACGACCGCGATGCGTCCGCGGCGCCCGTTGTCCGTCGTGTGGTTGCGGATGAATGCGCCCAGCGCGCGTTCGGCTTCCCTGACCATCAGTCCCCCGTCGAAGTCACGCCCGTCCGAGTCACGACCGTTCGAGCTCTGGCCGCTCAAGTCCTTCATGCAGCAGCCTTGTTGCCGCGACCCGTCCGTCAGTCTGGGCGACCGGCGAGCGGGCGGACAAGGGCCCCGGGCACCGTTCGGGGCGGGGAGGGAAAGATGGGGGTGTTGCCCCCATGCACCCCGGGGGCCGCGCCGGAAGTATGGGGCTCGGCGAAACCGGTGGTGCCGGCGCCGGACCGAGGAGGTGCGATGGCGAAGATCCAGAAGATCCGTGCGGGCGGCGACGAGCGGCCCCGTGTCGCTTCCGCGTCATGTCCGGCCGGGCCGGCGGTTCCCGCCGCCGTCCCGTCCGGGCTGCCGGGGACCGTGTCCGCCAACGGCCCGTGGTGGCGCCCCGCGCTGACCGACGCCTTACTGGCGGACAGCCGTCCGTCGCCCGAACTGGCCCCGGACTGGGCGTTGTTCGTCGAAGAGGCGGTCACGGAGGCGCCCGAGCGGGTGGCGATCGGCGACCGCGAGGACATGTCGGGGCTGCGCGGCTTCGAGCACGTGGTGGCCCCGTTCACCGCCCACGCGGCCCGGCGGTTACGGGACGGGCTGCCCCGGCGGCTGGACCGGTGGGCCGATCTGGACGCCGTGCAGGCCGACTTCGAGCGCCACCTCGCCCGGCGCCTCGCCCGCCAGGCCGCCCGCACCCTGGTCCTGGAGCTGCACACGGCGCGGTGCGAGGGGCGGCTGACCGGGGACGGCCCCGAGGCGCGGTTCACCGACTTCCTGCGGCGCACCGGCGCCCGGTCCGGGCTGGCCGCGCTCTGCGCCGGGTACCCCGTACTGGCCCGGATCCTGGCCCGTACCGCGCTCGACGCCGCCGCCGCGCTCGCCGAGATGCTCGCCCGGTACGCCACCGACCGGTCCTCGCTGCCCGGAGTCCGCGCCCCCTGGGGCACGGCGGCCGAGGAGAGCCGGCTGGTGGGCGTCGAGCCCGGCGCCGGGGACGGCCACCGGGGCGGGCGCACCGTGATGCTGCTCCGGTTCGAGAACGGTGCCCGGCTCGTCTACAAGCCGCGCCCGCTCGCCGCGCACCGGCACTTCAACGAGCTGGTCCAGTGGTTCAACACCCTGCCCGGCACCCCCGGGCTGCGCGCCCTCGCCCTGCTGGACCGGGGCCCGTACGGCTGGGTGGAGTTCGTCGCGGAGCGGCCCTGCCACGCGGCCCGCCAGGTCGACGCCTTCTACCGGCGCCAGGGCGCGCTGCTGGCCCTGCTGCACGTGCTGGACGGCACCGATCTGCACCACGAGAACCTGATCGCGGACGGCGAGTACCCGGTCCTCGTGGACGTGGAGACGCTGTTCCACCCGCCGCTGCCCGTCGCCACCTCGGACGATCCGGCGGCCCGCGCCCTGCACCGCTCGGTGCACCGGGTGGGGCTCCTGCCGCAACTGCTCGTCGGCGACGAGTCGGCGCTCGACATGTCCGGGATCGGCGGCGGGCAGGCGGCCGAGTCCCCGGTGTGCGGGGTCGACTGGGCCGACGCGGGGACCGACCGGATGCGGCTGGTGCGCCGGGCGGGCCGGATCGGCGGCTCCGCGAACCGGCCCCGGCTGACCGGAACGCCCGCCGATCCGTCCGCCTTCACCCGCGCCCTGTGCGCCGGGTTCCGCGCCGGGTACACCGCGCTCATGCGGGCCCGTGCCGAACTCCTGCGCCCGGGTGGCCCGTTGGACCGCTTCGCCCATGACGAGGTGCGGGTGGTGGCGCGCCCCACCTGGATCTACGCCTCGCTGCTGGACGAGTCGACCCACCCGGACCTGATGAAGGACGCCGCCGAACGCCACCGGGTGCTCGCCCTCCTGGGCACCGGCACCCTGGGCTCCGCCGCGCTGCCCGGCATCCTGGACGAGGAGATCGCCCAGCTGTGGGCGGGCGACGTGCCCCTCTTCACCGCCCTGCCCGAGCGCGCCGACCTGTGGAGCGGGACCGGCAGGCTGATGCCCGGCACCCTCGCGGACACCGGCCTCTGCCTGGTCCGGGCGAAGCTCGCGGCGATGGACACGGTGGACCGGCACGACCAGGAACGGATCATCCGGGCCGCGATGGTGACCACCTCGCGCGAGCCCGCCCATGTGTCGCGCTCCGGCCCACGCCGGGCCCGTACCGCCGCGACCGCCCCGGAGCCGGAGCAGCTCCTCGCGGCGGCCCGGTCGGTCGGGGACGAGCTGGTCTCCCAGGGGTACGCGGGCGAGGCCCGGCTGAACTGGATCGGCCTGGAGCTGCTCGACGAGCGGTACTGGCGGCTGACGCCGATGGCCGCCGATCTGGCGGGCGGCTACACCGGTACAGCGTGCTTCCTGGCCCAGCTCGCCGCGCTCACCGGGGCGGACCGGTACGCCACCGCCGCCCGGGCCGCGCTCGCCCCGCTCGCCGGGCTGCTGGACCTGCTGCACACCCGCCCGGACGATCTGGGCGCGGTGGGCTCGGGCGCCTTCGCCGGGATCGGCGGGATCGCGTACGCGCTCGCCCAGGTCTCGGACATCCTGGATGACCCGCTCCTGGCCGAACTGCTGCCGCCCGCACTGCGGTTGACGGGTGCGGCGGCCGCCGGCGAACAGGAGCGCGGGGTGCGCGCGGGCACGGCCGGCGGGCTCGCCGCGCTGCTCACCGGGTACCGGATCACCGGCCGGGACGACGTGTGGCGGGCGGCGGAGCGCTGCGCCGGGGCGCTGCGCGGGGCACCGCTGCCCGAGGCGCCCGGCTTCGCCGACGGGTCCGCCGGGGTCGGCTGGGCGCTGCTGCGGTTCGCCGGGGCGGGCGGCGGCGAACCGTACCGCGCCTCGGGGCTCGCCGCGCTGCGCGCCGCGACCGGGGCGGTGGACCGGAGCGCCTCCTGGTGCCGGGGGCGGACGGGTGTGGCGCTGGCGGTGCTGGACAGTCCGGCGGCCCGCGCCGACCCGGAGCTGTCCGGCTGGGCGCACCGGGCCGCGGCGGACATCGCCGAGGCCGCGCCACCGCCGGACGACAGCCTGTGCCACGGCGAGCTCGGCGTCCTCGAACTGCTGCGCCTGGGCGAACCGGCCGGGGCCCGCACCCGCTGGGTGGAGCGGGCCGGGGCGCTGCTCGCGGCGGCCGACCGTACGGAACCGCGCTGCGGGACGCCCGGCCAGGTGCCGCATCCGGGGCTGCTGACCGGGCTCGCGGGGATCGGCCACGGGCTGCTGCGGGCCGGGTTCCCCGACCGGGTGCCGTCGGTGCTGCTGCTCGCGGGTCCGTGAGCCCCCTCCCTTCCTCACGCTCCCCTCGTCGCACCACTCCCGCACGACCCACGCACCACTCACGCACCACCCACGCGCCCCTCACGCACCACTCGCGCACGACCAACCTCCCACGAAATGAGAAGAGGCAGACCATGCAGACCACCGAAGCTTCCGCCTTCCGCTCCGTCGAGCTCGACGACGCCGGCAACGAGCACCCCGTGGGCGGAATAGCCCTGGGCGCGGGTGGCCGCCTCGGACTGCGGAGCAGAATCCTCGGCGCCGCCGACACCGTGGGCGAGATGACCGGGGACCTGCCCTGGACCACGATGACCTGGAACTGAGAACCTGAGTTTCAGCCAATTCCGTTTGAGATCAAGCGACTTGACACGCTGACCGGTAGTCATCGACTCAAGTAGCCTGCGCACATGCGTGCCACTTCGTCGGTGATTGCCGGGCGTGTCGCTGAGACCGACCTGCTGAGCAACGCCCTGTACGCCGCGTCGCGGGGTTCGGGCCGGGCCGTCCTCTTCGTCGGGGAGGCGGGCATCGGCAAGTCCCGGCTGGCCGGCGAGTGCGCCTACCGGGCGTACGAGCGGGGCATGCCGGTGCTGCGCGGCCGGGCCACGTCGACGGGGCTCGTGGTGCCGTTCCGCCCGCTGATCGAGGCGTTGTCGTCCCGGTTCCGGGCGGCCGGCACCCCCACCGACCCGGAACTGGACCCGTACCGTCCGGCGCTGGCCCGGCTGGTGCCGGAGTGGCGCCAGGGCTCGGCGCCCGGCTATCCGGAGACGGTGGTGGAGCTGGCCGAGGCGCTGCTGCGGCTGCTGTCGGTTCTCGGCCAGGAGCACGGCTGCGTGATCCTGCTGGAGGACCTGCACGACTCCGACACCGAGACCATCGCGGTGGTCGAGTACGTCATCGACAACGTGGCGGACCTGCCGGTCCTGCTGCTGGGCACGCTGCGCCCGGAGCCCGGCGCCGCGCTGGACCTGGTGCGCTCGGCGGAACAGCGGCAGGTCGCCACGGTGCGGGAGCTGGCCCCGCTCGGCGACCCGGACGTACGGGAGATGATCGCCTCCTGCCTGGAGGCCCGCCCGGACGAGGTGCCGTCGGCGACCCACGAGCGGCTGGCGGACCGGGCGGGCGGCAATCCGTACCTGGTGGAGGTGCTCCTCGCCGATCTGCTGGACTCGGGGCAGCTGCGCCGGACTGACGACCGGTGGGAGGAGCACGCCAACCCGGACGCCTCGGTGCCGACCGGGGTGGTGCGCAGCTGGTCGCGGCGGTTGGACCGGTTCGACGAGCCGGTACGCGAACTGCTGCTGTGCGCGGCCACGTTGGGCAGCCAGTTCTCGGTGACCGTGCTCCAGATCGTCACCGGCTTCGACGACCGTACGCTCTTCAGCCATCTGCGCGCCGCCGTGGAGGCCAACATCATCGCCCCCGACGGGGCGGACCCCGACCGCTACACCTTCCGGCACACACTGACCGCCGAGGCCCTGGTGGCGTCGCTGGCCCCGGCGGAGCGGGCGGCGACGGCGCGCCGGGCGGCCCTGGCCCTGGCCGGGGTGGAGAACCGGCTCGGTGACGAGCAGCGGCAGTTGATGGCGACGCTGCAACTGGCCGGGGGCGACCGGCACGGTGCCGCCCGGCAGTTCGCCGGGGTCGGGCGGCGGATGCTGGCGGCGGGCGCGTCCGGTTCGGCGGTGACGCTGCTGGAGCGGGCCCGCGCGCTCGCCCACGAGAGCGATCTGCGGTCCATCACGGAGTCCCTGGCGATCGCCCACGCGGAGGCCGGTGAGCTGGACACGGCCCTGTCGCTGACCGCGGAGCTGCCCCCGGTGCCGCCGTGCTCCGACGCCGCCGAGCAGCGCGGCGAGGCCCATGTCCGGATCGCCTGGGCGGCGGTGATGGCGGAGCGGGTGGACGAGGCGGCCGGGCAGATCCGTACCGCGCGGTCCATGTTCGGCGCGGCGGTCGGACCCGAGCCGGCGGCGGCGCTCGACGTGGTGGAGGGGCACCTCGCCCTGCTGCCCGGCCGGGCGGGCGACGGGCGGCAGGAGCGGGCGCAGGAGGCCGCGCGCCGGGCCGCCGCTGTCGCGGAGGAGCGGAGCCTGCCCGTGGTCGCCTGCCAGGCCTGGCAGTTGCTGGCGCTGCTGGCCCGGGAGCGCGGCTTCGACGAGGCCGACGCGTGCCTGGAGCGGATGCTCGCCGTCTCCGAGCAGCACGCCCTGCCGGTGTGGCGGGTGGAGGCGCTGGTCCGGCTCGGCGCCAACACGTTCATGCGGACCGGCGACCCGGTCCGGCTGGAGACGGCCCGGACCGCCGCCCAGTCGCTCGGTGCACTGGTGCCGACGCAGACCGTGGACGGGCTGCTCGCCATGAACGCGGTGATGCGGGGCGAGTGGGACGGGGCGCACGCGATCATCGAGCGGTCGCTGGCGGCCAGCGCCCGGGTCCGCAATCTGGGGGCGCACCGCTATCTGCTGCTCGCCTCGGCGACGCTGGCCGCGCACCGGGGCCGAAGACGGGACCTGGACCGGGCGCTGGCCCGGTTCCGCCGGGCGGGCGGTGAGGAGTCCCTGCTCGTGCCGCTGCAACTGGGGCTCTGCCGGGCCTTCGCGGCGCTGCTGGAGGAGGACCGGGAGAGTGCGCTGGAGGCGCTGGACTCCTCGCTGGCCTGGGAGCGCGAACATCCCAGTTTCTTCTACCTGAGCGGGCGTTACGGGCTGCGCCCGCTGCTGCGGATCATCGAGCGGCGGGGCGGGCTGGGCGGCCGGGCGGAGCTGAACGCGATCCTGGCGAGCCCCGGCGCGGACCTGGCCTGGAACCAGCTGTTCCTGCGGCTGGCCGAGGGCGTCCTGCACGGCCGGGCGGGCCGGACGGAGTTGGCGGGGGAGACGATCGGGTCGGCCTTCGACGAGGCCGCCGCCTTCCCGCTCGCCCGCCATCTGGGGCTGCGGCTGGTCGCCGGGGCGGCGCTGGACGAGGGCTGGGGGGAGCCGGTGGGCTGGCTGCGGACGGCGGAGGAGCACTTCTACGGCGCGGGCATCCAGCCGGTGGCCGCCGCGTGCCGGGCGGCACTGCGTCAGGCGGGGGCCAGCGTGGGCCAGCACCGGGGCGGCTGGGACCGGATCCCCGCCCTGCTGCGGACGAACGGGGTGACGCCGCGCGAGTACGAGGTCTTCGTCCTGTTGGCGGAGCGGCCGGGCAACCAGCAGATCGCCCGGCGGCTGTCGATCTCACCGCGCACCGTGGAGAAGCACATGGCCAGCCTGCTGAGCAAGACGGGCCGCCCGGACCGGGCGGCCCTCTGCGCGTTCTCCGCCGAATGCGCGGCCGAACGGGACTGAGGGGGACGGACCGCCGTCCGGGTACGTGGGGGCGGGGCGGGCCGCCTCGCCCCCACGGGGTCAGTTGACGGTCAGCAGGGCCGTGTTGTTCGCGAGGTCCGGGTCGAAGTCGAAGGGGTATGTGCCGAATTCGCCGTAGGCGGGGTGGATGCTCACGGCACCGGTCGCGCCGGGCACCACGGTGTCGATGCGCACGGAGAACGCGAAGGTGCGCTGCGTGTCCTCCAGCACCCAGTACCGCAGGTCGCAGTCGTAACGCGGGGCGCCCGTGCGGTTCGGGTAGTAGCCGCCGGTGAGGGTGCGGGGGTAGCAGCCGGACGGTGCGCCGGTGACCGTGGTGCCCTCGGGCACGATCAGCCGGACCTCGGCGACCGGGTCGCCGGAGCCGAGGTTGCCGAGCCAGGCCGGGCCGTTGTTCTTGAAGGTGAGTTCGGCGGTGCGCGTCTCGCCCGCGGCGCCGGAGACGGCGTCGCCGGTCACGGAGAAGTCCGCGGTGTTCTCGGCGCCGATGGCGACGATCGTGTAGTTGTTCCCGGAGTCGGTGTCCTGGGCGCCGCCACCCGGCTGGACGTCGATGTCGAGCCGCTCGCTCATCGCGTGCGGGGCGAGCCGCACCGTCAGCGGCTCGGGCAGTTCGAAGGAGTCGCCCGGCGCCAGCACCTGATCGAACGTGCAGGTGGCGTGGGTCATCGGGGCGTAGTCGGTGCCGTCCGTCGTGGTGTAGGCGCAGGCGCCGTACCGGGTCAGGTCCGTCAGACCGTACGAGGCGGAGAGGGTGACGGTGAACCCGTGCGCGCTCTCGTTGCCGTCGTTGGTGACCTTGAACGGGATCGTCCGCTCGTCGCCGGGCCGGCCCTTCTCGACGGCGGGGACGGGAGCGAGGGCGAGGTCGGGTCCGGAGCCGACGGTGAGCGTGGTGTCGAAGCTGTCGTGCGGGGCGGTGAGCGTGCCGTCGGGGCCGCCGGTCGCCGTCGCCTCGTAGGTGATCCTGCCCTGCGCTCCGACCTCGGCACCGTCGGCCGCGCGCACCGTCAGGGACACCTGCCGGTGGTAGCCGTCCCCGATCACGGGCACCACGGGGACGTCGCACACCGCGCTCGTCCCGCTCGGCGTGCAGTTGTCGGGCCAGGTCACCTCGGCGACCCCGGCGAGACCGGAGACGTCGACGGTCAGTCTGCCGTCGGTCACCGTGAAGTTGTCGTTGTCGTGGGAGAGACCGACGTCGACCGTGCGGGACTGCGGCTGAGCGCCGTCGATGCCGAGCGGAAGCGTCTGCTCGGACGGCTCGTTGATCCACAACTGGTCGGTCTGCGGCGGGTCGTCGGCGGCGAACGCGGGCACGGCGAGACCGGCGGTCAGCAGACCGGCCGCCACCACTGCGGCGGCACCGGATCTGAGTCGTACCGGGCGTCCGGAGAACAGGCTCATTGCTACCCCCAAGGGTGTGATGGAGCACCGGCGGCCCCGGCGCACCGAAATGATCATCACACGCCGGGGCCCACCGCGCCCCGGTTTTCGGGGCTGCCGGGCCCCGGTCCGGCGACCCGGGAACTCGGGCCGAAACCAAGGGGGTTTGCCGCGTGCGCGGACCGTCGTCGTGGGCGATCGGACGGTGCGCCTTCCGCCGGGCCGCCGGTCAGCCGGGCCGCCGTCAGCAGGCGCAGCTGACGGAGCCGACCGGGGCGGTCAGCGGATCCGCGTCGCGCTGCTCGACACCGGCCGGGGTCTCGACGGGGAAGCCCTCGCGGATCCAGTACTCGATGCCGCCGATCATCTCCTTGACCCGGTAGCCGAGCCGGGCGAGGGCGAGCGCCGCGCGGGTGGCCCCGTCGCAGCCCGGCCCCCAGCAGTAGGTGATGACCGGCACCGCCGGGTCGAGCAGCTCCCCGGCCCGGTCCGGGATGTCGGCGGTGGGCAGGTGGACGGCGCCCGGAACCCGGCCCTGCGCCCAGGCGGCGCTCCCGCGCGAGTCGACGAGGACGAAGCCCGGGTCACCGGCGTCGAGCGAGGCGCGGACGTCCGAGACGTCCGCCTGGAAGGCGAGCCGGGCGGCGAAGAAGGCGGCGGCCTCGGCCGGGGCCGCGGGCGGCACGCTCAGGGCGGGACTAGGGGCGGTACGGGGCGTGGTCGTGGTCGAGGTCATGGCTGCAGTCGTGATCGTGGTCGCGGTCATGAGGAAAACGCTATGCGGGGCGACCGAGGCCCGGAACCGAAGATCCCCGGCCGTCCTCGGCAGCGACAGGGGATCCCGTGGTATTCGTCGACCATGGCCATTGTTTCCCTCGACGAGACCGACATCCGCATCCTGGAAGCCCTCCAGCAGGACGGCCGGGCCAGCTACGCCGAGCTGGCGCGGACCGTGTCCATGTCGCCCAGCGCCGTCACCGAACGGGTGCGGCGGCTGGAGGAGAGCGGGGCGATCCGCGGCTACTCCGCCGTGGTCGACCCGGAACGGCTGGGGCTCGACATCCTGGCCTTCGTCCGCCTCCGCTACCCCACGGGCAACTACAAGCCGTTCCACGACCTGCTGGCAACCACACCCGAGATCGTGGAGGCGCACCACGTGACCGGCGAGGACTGCTTCATCCTGAAGGTCCTCGCCCGCTCCATGCGACATCTGGAGACGACGACGGGCCGTATCGCCGGACTCGGCTCCGTCACGACCAGCGTCGTCTACTCCAGTCCGCTGCCCAGCCGCGCGGTCACGTCGATCGCCCGGCAGCCCTGACCACCCCGGCAGCCCTGACGGCCTTGGCCGCCCTCGACCCCCGCGCGGGGCCGCGTGCCACAATGCCGCGCATGAACGATCCGGCCGCGATGTCGCCCATGGCCCGGCAGGTGCGCCGGCGGTGGCGCGACCGGGAGGCGCCCGACGGGGACTTCCTCGTGTTCGCCGACGGCTCCCTCGTCGTGATGGACCTGCTGCGCATGCGGCCGCACGACCGGCCCGACGACCCACGGGCCGAGAGCTGGTACTGGACCGAGAAGCTGCGCGCCACCGAGTGGAGCACCGAAAGCTGGGTGGAGATCGACTCCGCCCTCGCCACCCACGTCCACGAGGGGGACCGCGCCTGGGCGGGAGAATCCGCCCACCACGGCTCCATCGGCTGGGTCGCCCTGGCCCGGGACGACGACGAGGGCACCCTGGAGTGGCTCGCCGTCTCCAACTGGTCCGATCCGTTCCACGCCGTCACCCTGGACGACACCGCGGTGACCGCGATCAGCACCGCCGGCCGCATCTGGACCTTCCCCCGGGACGCGCCCCAGGAGGTCCGCATCACCGACGACCCGGCGTATCCCGGCAGTCGGGGCCTCGTGCCTTGACCGGGGAGGGCCCGGGGAAGGCCTCTCGGTCGTCGCGGGGCAATCGTGTTGACCGCCCCGGCAGGCGGTGCTTGGGTCGGCGCATGGACAGCGTTTCCGCCAACCGCCGGTTCTGGAATCGGATCAGCGGCTCCTACCAGCGCGAGCACGACCCGCAGATCGGCGCGGCGCCCCGGCTCTGGGGCACGTACGCCATCCCCGACGCGCAGCTGCGGGCCCTGGGCGACGTCACCGGCAAGCGCGTCCTCGAACTCGGCTGCGGCGCCGGCCAGTGGTCCAGGGTGCTCGCCGCCGAGGGGGCCACCGTGGTCGGGCTCGACCTGTCCGAGGCCCAGCTCACGGCGGCGGCTCGCGCGATGGGAGCGGCCCGCTATCCGCTGGTGCAGGGCGCCGCCGAACGCCTCCCGTTCGCCGCCGACAGCTTCGACCTGGTCTTCTGCGACTACGGCGGGCTCAGCTGGGCGCCCCCGCACCTGGCCGTCCCGCAGGCCGCGCGCGTTCTGCGCCCCGGTGGGCGCCTGGTGTTCAACGTCGCCAGCCCCTGGTTCGAAGCCTGCTACGACGAAGCCACCAGCCGCGCGACCACGACACTGCACCAGGACTACTTCGGGCTGGACGCCATCGACGAGGGCCAGGGCGCGGTCAGCTACCAGCTCACCTACGGCGGCTGGATCAGGGTCCTGCGCGGCGCGGGTCTCGTCATCGACGACCTCATCGAGCCCCGGCCCGACCCCGGAACGGCCAACGGCTACAACCGGACCGACCCGCCCGACTGGGCACACCGCTGGCCGGCGGAAATGCTCTGGGTGACCCACAAGGCGTAGCCGCCCCGGGAAAGCCCTGCCCGCCCACACGGACGCGGGCGGCCGGGCGGGGGGTGCGGCCCCGGCGGGCACCGACCGCCGGGGGTGCTGGTTAGTCTGGGACGGCCGCTCCGGGAGCCCCGCAGAGCACGGGCCGGATGGGCGGCCGGACCACGGCGAAAGGATCACCACGTGAAGCTCGCTTTCTCGACCCTCGGAGTACCCGGGATGCCGGTAGCCGAAGTCGTCCGGCTCGCCGCCGACCACGGCTACCAGGGGGTGGAGCTGCGCGCCCACCCGGAGGAGCCGGTGCACCCGGGCCTCTCGAAGGACGAACGGGACGCCGTGGCCGAGGAGTTCGGCAAGGGCGGCGTGGAGATCCTGACCGTCGCCGGGTACGTACGGGCCGCCGCCGAGGGCACGGACGCGCCGGTACTGACGGAACTGGCCGGGCTGATCGACCTGGCGCACGACCTGGGCGCGGCGAACGTCCGGGTCTTCCCGGGAGGCGGCGGCCTGCCCGCCTCCGAGGCCGACGCCATCGCCGCCCGCCGCTTGGCCGCCGCCGCCCCGCACGCCGCCGACCGGGGCGTACGTCTCCTGCTGGAGACCCACGACTCGCACCGGGCCGGGGTCGACGTGGCCCGGATCGTCGGAACGGTCGGACACGGCTCGGTCGGCGCGATCTGGGACGTCATGCACACCTGGCTGGCCGGCGAGGAACCGGTAGCCAGCCACGCCGTACTGGCCCCGCACCTGGGCTACGTCCAGGTCAAGGACGTCGCCTCGGCCCAGGACACCACCCCCATGCTCCTGGGCACCGGGGTGCTCCCCCTCCCGGCCTGCCTCGCGACGCTGGACGGGGACGACCCGGACGGCTGGCTCTGCTGGGAGTACGAGAAGCGCTGGCACCCGAACGCAGCGGAACTCCCGGGGCTGCTGACCGCCGGGCGGGACTATCTGCTGCGGACGATGGGGCGGTAGCCAGGTAGCCCCTCTTCAACCCTGATCGCGCCTCGCGGCCAGCCGGTCGGCCCGGGTCCGCTGCAACCACTCCAGGTTCTCCAGGACCGGGTTCGAGTCGGCCGGCTGCGGGTCCTGGTCGGTCCCGGTGAGGTCGGAGGGTTCGGTGGTGTTACTCACGGTCGTTCCTCGTGTCGCGGGCTGATGCGGACGCGGGTGTGGCAGGGGCATACGCGGCGAAGGCGCTCGACGACGATCTCGCGGGCTCTCGCGGCGCCCGGTCCCGGACATTCCGCATGGATCCCCACACGACACCGGGTGCCAGGGCGCCGCGGACCGGAGCGGTCACGGCTGCCCGGGAACCGGACGGAGACCCCGCTGCTCCCGGCACGGCGCGCACGCGTACCGCGAGACGGCGGAGTCCGGCTCCTCACCGACGACGCAGACCGCGACGGCGGTCCCGGACGGTCCCTTGTGCCAGTCGCACCAACCGGTCATGCCGGTGCACCGCTTGCACCGGCATACCGGGTACGCGTGGCAGATGGAGACGGAATCGACCGGGGTGATCACGGCTATGGGCCTCACGACGCGCGTGGTGCGCCCGTGCCGGTCGACCTCGTAGACCTTGATTGTCATTGGCATGTCGGCCGCCGAAGAGAGCGCCCGCACGAGATGGTCGGCCGGACATGATGCCAGCAGGCTGCACCGTGGAGCCGGGCAGTACTCGCGGCTACGAGCACAGGCACGATCATGGCCTCTCCTCTACCTGTGTGGTGTGGACAGGCAAAGCGTGGCCCTTGGGAAGGGGCACAACTGCTACAAGGTGTGGCAGTTGTCAGACGGCGCCGATCCAGTGCGCGAAGTGCGACAAGGACTCGGCATCGGCCCGATGGAACCGCCGCAGTCCGCTGGTGACTTCGCGTGCCCAAGGGTGTTCACGGGTGTGCTGAGGAGCGGCCGCCCGGGCAGCCCTGAGGCTCTCGAAAGCATCACCAGGAAGGTTGGCCCACTCCTGTGCACGGGCCAGTTCAATGTAGAAACCGCTCCGGCGCTCGGCTGGGAGCGTGGCGGGCGGCGTCCACTCGGTAGCCACGCGCAGCGCACGATCAACGTGATTCGGCCCGAGACTGACAGCCACGGACATTTCGTGGATGCGGACCGAGTCCGGGCCGAAGGCGGTGCCCAGATAGACGCCCTCGCGCGCGACTTGATCGCCGAAGTGCCGGGCATCCGTCAGATGGGTGTCGGCTGCGTCCGCGTCTCCGCCTCGTCCGGCGATCACTGCTGCCCGCATGTGGAGCGCACCGCGCGCGGCAGCAGTCAATCGGGACGACGGTGCTGGTGCCGCGTGGATGGCTTGCTCCAACGCGACGAGACCAACGGCATGGGCTCGGGCCGCAAAGAAGACCTCGGTTCGGACATATGCGGCGGCAGCTTGGGCAAGGGGGTCCGCCGCCCCATCTGCAGCCCACCTCATCAGGTCGATTAGCCGGGCGGAGAGGTCGTACTCCCCGTACTTGAAGGCGATCGCATCGCCCGCTCGGGCGGTGGCGACCAGCATCCTGGCAGCCGTCCGCTGCTCTGCAGCCCGTGCAGTGTGGACGTACCTGATGCTGTCGCACAGCAGATCAGGGATCCCTGTGGCGATCCGGCCGTACTGCGCCCCGAGCCTCCAGTCGACCACCTCGCGCACTGCTACGCCCAGTTCAGCGGGCCCTCGGGTCGGAGGCCCCTGCGGGACGTCGTACCCGGCGATCCCGGCGGACAGTGCGGGGAGGGCCTGATGCACCCGGCGCTCGGTTCCGACGTACCCCGTGCGTAACTGCGTAGCGTCCACACCGAGAGCAGCAGCGAGCGCTTCGAGTACGTCGTCGCTGGGGCGTCGGGCACCACGCTCGACAGCTCGGACGGTGGAGTAGGAGACGTGCGAGGCGGCGGCAAGACCGGTCTGGGTGAGGCGGCGCGCGCGTCTGCAGGCCGCAACCCGCTCACCGACCTCGCGCGGGGAGTCGACGAACACGACCCAACCGTATCCGAGCGGTCACCGCGTGCAGCGGGAACAGGGTCGATGTCTACTCGCCGACGATGGCAACCAGGTCCATGAGCGAGTCGACCACCCAGTCCGCAGCCTCCCGGACCTGGGGATCGTCGGCCCACCAGTGCCCCCACGGCCCCCGCCGGAGCTGCGCCGTGCGGAGGCCCGCCGCTCGGGCAGGGACAGTGTCGTTCGCGGGGTGATCGCCGACGTAGAGGGTTTCCCGGGCCGGGGCTCCCGAGGCATCGATGACTCGGGCGAAGAACTCAGGGCTCGGCTTGGCGCAGCCCCATTCTCCAGAAGTGGCGATGAGATCGGCCGGCAGATCCAGTGCTCGCAGCAGCTGCCCGGCCTTCACCGTCTGGTTGCCCGCGACGACGACCCGCACACCGAGGTCCCGCAGCGCGCCGAGCGCGGGGCGTACGTCGTCATACAGGTCGGTTTCATCGAGGTGCTCGCCCTGCCCGGCGGCCTCGCGTGCGGCGTACTCGGCCGCGATGTCGATACCGGGCTTCAAAAGACGGAGGGCTTCGGCGTTGTCGAGGCCCTGGGCGGTGACGGCGCCTACGAGTGCGGAGAGGGTGTGCCTCGGGACACCCACCCAGTCGGCCCAGGAGCCCCAGTACCGATCGTCGCGCACGAGGGTCTCGCCGATGTCGAACACGATTGTCTTCATCAGGGCGAGCCTACGAGGTCCGGTGGAGCACCGACGCCGATGGGCCGCTTCGATGGAGCGGGCGACGGCGACGCGTACGCGGGTCCCGGACGGCGCACGCTCACTCGTGGTGCAAGCACAACGACTCCCCTTCTCGCCCATTGAACTGATAGATGGTCAGGTCGGGCAGGTCGAGCTGGGCGGTCACTTTGGCGCTGGCTCGACCTGCACGACCAGCGCCGTGACCGGCGGCTTTCCGGCGGGAGTGAGTTGGGCGAGGAGGTCCGGGTGGGCCGAGACGCAGGCCGGCCGTTGACGCGCAGGGTGGTCGGCAGCCGGATGAGGAAGAGCAGTCCGACGTGTCCGGTCCGGAGCACGTTGCGCATGGTGTCGAGCCCTTTGTTGCCGGTCGCGTCGGGGATCGCCAGGGTGCGCTCGTCCAGCACCGAGACGAATCCGGCCGGGCCGCCGCGCGCGGTGTCACGTCCGCCCGGCCCTCGGCGTCCGCGCTGCCGATGAACACCAGGGAGGAGCAGCCGATGAGCGCCCGGGTCTCCCCGGCCAGGCGGTCGGTCTCCTCGCAGAGCAAGTTCGGGTTCCTTGCCTACCGCGCAGGAGCCTCGTCCCGCCGTTGTCGGTGGCCGCCGGTAACGTCCGGGGCCATGGATGATGCCGTGAGGATCGTTGTGGAGCGCGGGTACGAATCGGCCCCGATCGACTACGAACGTCTTGTCTCCCTGGTCGAGTCCACCGGTGAACAGGTCGTGCTCGCCGAGCACGGTGTGCCGGTGAGCGTGCTGTTTCCGGCGGGGAAGGTGGCCGAGTGGGAGCACTGGGCCCGCGCCGAGCCTCCCGCGCCCGAACCCGTACGGCAGGACGAGGAAGAGGGCGAGGAGACCGAGGACGAGGGCGGGCCCGTGTGGGAGGTCGGCCGGCTCCGGGTCGAGGCGTTGGCCGATCCGCTGGAGTACGGCCCGTACGTCCGCTGCGTACGCGGTGACGGACGGCGGGTGAGCTTCGTCCGAGGCGGGATGGTGGTCGCCGTGCAGGTGGGCGCCGAGGACGCGGCATGGCTCAGGGACCGGGCCCGGCAGGCGCGCCAGGGGTACATGAGCCCTCAACAGGCGGCGGCCTTCGAGGAGTTCCTGGCGCGGCAGCCTCCGGTCGGCGGGTCCTGAGCCCGGGGCGGCTACCGCCCGGCCGCGACCCGCTCGGGGGCGGGCGCCGCCTCCCGCGTACGGGGTCGGCGCGCCCCCGCCAGGGAGGTCAGGGCCACCCCGCCGACCAGCAGGGCCGCCGCGCACCACCGCAGCGGGCTCACCGACTCGCCCAGCAGCAGTGCGGCGGAGGACATCCCGAAGACCGGCACGAGCAGGGTGAACGGTGCCACCGAGGAGGCCGGGTACTGGCGGAGCAGGAAGCCCCAGACGCCGAAGCCGAAGACGGTGGTGATCCAGGCGACGTAGACGACGATCCCGGCGCCGCTCCAGTCCAGCGCGGCCAGCGCCGCCCGGTCCCGGTCCCAGCCCTCGAAGAGGAGGGAGAGGCCGATCAGGGGGAGGACCGGCACGGTCGAGACCCACACCATGAAGTTGAGCGAGTCGGGCGGGGCGGCCTTGCGGGTCAGTACGTTGGAGACGCCCCAGCACGCCGCCGCCGCGATCACCAGGGCGAAGGCGAGCACGGGTCCGCTCGCGCCCTCGTCGACCGCCGCGACCCCGATGCCCGCGAGTGCCACTCCCATGCCCAACACCCGTATTCGGCCCGGCCGTTCGCCCAGCGCGAGGGCGGCGAAGAGGGCGGTGAAGACGGCCTGGACCTGGAGCACGAGCGAGGACAGCCCGGCGGGCATGCCCCGGTCCATGCCGATGAAGAGCAGGCCGAACTTCGCGACCCCGAGGGCCAGCCCGACGCCCACGATCCACTTCCACGCGACCTTGGGCGGCCCGACGAACAGGACCGCGGGCAGGGCGGCGGCCAGGAAGCGGAGGGCGGAGAAGAGCAGCGGGGGGAAGTGGTCGAGGCCGAGCTCGATGACGACGAAATTGACACCCCAGACGGCGGCCACCAGGACGGCCAGGGCGATGTGGAAGGGACGCATGCGGCGAGCATCACCCGCCCCGACCATGTAGCACCAGCGCGGATTCCTTCATGGTGGAATTGAGCAACGCTAATGAATCACTTTCCGGGAGGCACCGTGCTGGATCTGCCCCGGCTGCGCGCCCTGCACGCGGTCTCCGTGCACGGATCGGTGGCGTCCGCCGCCGCCGCGCTCGGCTACACCCCGTCGGCGGTCTCCCAGCAGATCACCAAGTTGGAGCGGGAGACCCGTACGACCCTGCTGGAGCGGCGCGGGCGCGGGGTCGCGCTGACCGAGGAGGCGCTGCGGCTCGCGGACACCGCCCAGGAGCTGCTGGCGATCGTGGAGCGCGCCGAGACGGCGCTGGAGGAGCGCAGGGGGCTGCCGACCGGTCGGCTGTCGGTCGGCGCGTTCGCTTCGGCGGCGCGCGGGCTGCTGCCCGGGGTGCTGGCGGAGCTGGACCGGGACCATCCGGCGCTGGACGTCCGGCTGACCGAGGTCGATCCGCATCTGTCGGTCGATCTGGTGGCCAAGGGCGTGATCGATCTCGCGGTCGCGCACGACTGGGACATCGCCCCGCTGCCCGCCCCGGAGGGCGTGGCCCAGGCGGTGCTCGGTGACGACCGCTGCGATCTGCTGGTGCCGGAGGGGCACCGGCTGGCCGGGCGGGGCTCGGTACGGCGCGAGGAGCTGGCGCAGGAGCGGTGGATCTGCCAGCCGCCGGGAACGGTCTGCCACGACTGGCTCGTACGGACGCTGCGGGCGGCCGGGTGCGAGCCGGACCTGCGGCACCAGGCGGAGGAGAACCACACCCAGCTCGCCCTGCTCGCCGCCGGTCTCGGGGTCGCGATGATCCCTCGCCTGGGGCGTGGGCCGCTGCCGGCGGGGGTGGTGGCGGTGGAGCTCGACCCGGTGCCGGTGCGGCGGCTGTACGCGCTGTGGCGTACGGAGGCGGCCCGGCGCCCGGCGATCACGACGGCGGTGGCGGCGCTGCGGGCGCACGGGGCGGCGGTGGGGCTGAGCCCCGTCGGCTGACCGGTCCGTCCCGGCCCGTCCCGTCGGCCGCCGTGCCGCCCCCCTGCCCTGCCGCCCCTCGCTCACCGGCCCTGCCCCGCTACCCCTCCCTCACTGACCGATTCCACCCGCAGTGGCCGGTAATGCGGGCCACGCCGCGCGGGCCGGAACGGTCCGAACCCTTGACCGGAAGTTATTTTCTGGATATCCGTGCTCCTTGGCAGTTTCTTTCACCAGAGGTTTCTTTCCCCACCTCTCGTCCCCGAGTACGGCCGAAGGAGCTCACGTGCACCACCGCACCTCCAGACGCACCCTCCTCACCGCCACCGCGGCGACTGCGGTCGCCGCCGTCACCGGCGCGGGCCTGGCCCCCGGCGCCCTCGCCGCCCCGAGGTCCGCGAGCAGCGGGCCGCACGAATCAGCCGCCACCGACCGCCGGATCCGGCGGATCGTCTCCGGGATGAGCCTGGAGGAGAAGGTCGGGCAGCTCTTCGTGATGCGGGTGTACGGGCACTCCGCCACCGAGCCCGACCAGGCCGACATCGACGCCAACCTGACCGAGATCGGGGTCCGCACGGCCGCCGAGATGATCGCCAAGTACCACGTCGGCGGGATCATCTACTTCGCCTGGGCGCACAACACCCGCGACCCGCACCAGATCGCCGACCTCTCCAACGGCATCCAGCGCGCCGGCCTCGCCGGGCCCACCCCGCTGCCGCTGCTGGTCTCCACCGACCAGGAGCACGGCATCGTCTGCCGGGTCGGGGAGCCGGCCACCCTGATGCCGGGCGCGATGGCGCTGGGCGCGGGCGGTTCGCGCTCCGACGCCCGCAAGGCCGGGCAGATCGCGGGCGCCGAGCTGGGCGCGGTCGGCATCAACCAGAACTACGCCCCGGACGCCGACGTCAACGTCAACCCGGCCAACCCGGTGATCGGCGTACGCTCCTTCGGCTCCGAACCGCAGTCCGTGGCCGGGATGGTCGCGGCGCAGGTGAAGGGGTACCAGAGCAGCCGGATCGCCTCCACCGCCAAGCACTTCCCGGGCCACGGCGACACCAGCACCGACAGCCACACCGGGCTGCCGGTCATCACCCACACCCGGGCGCAGTGGTCCGAGCTGGACGCGCCGCCGTTCCGGGCCGCCATCGCCGCGGGCATCGATTCGATCATGACCGCGCACATCGTGGTCCCGGAGCTGGACCCCTCGGGCGACCCGGCGACGCTCTCCCACCCGATCCTCACCGGCATCCTCCGCGAGGAGCTGGGCTACGACGGTGTCGTGGTGACCGACGCGCTGGGCATGGAGGGGGTGCGGACGAAGTACGGCGACGAACGCGTGCCGGTCCTCGCCCTGAAGGCGGGCGTCGACCAGCTGCTGAACCCGCCGGACCTGGCCGTCGCGTGGAACGCCGTCCTCCGGGCCGTGAAGAGCGGCGAGTTGACCGAGGCCCGGCTCGACGAATCGATTCTGCGCATCCTGCGGCTGAAGACGAAGCTGGGGCTGTTCGACAACCCGTTCGTCAGCCACGCGGGCGTGGACCGTACCGTCGGCACCCGGGCGCATCTCGCCGCCGCCGACCGGATCGCCGAGCGCACCACCACGCTGCTCGCCAACGACGGTGCGGTGCTGCCGCTCTCCCGCCGCTCGCACAAGAACCTGCTGGTGGTCGGCGCCGACCCGGCGTCCCCGTCCGGCACCACCGGCCCGCCGACCACCACCCTGGCCACCGCCTTCGGCGAGCTGGGCTTCGCGGCGACCGCGCTCTCCACCGGCACCGCGCCCAGCGCGTCGGTGATCGCCCGCGCGGTGGAGGCCGCGCGCGGCAAGGACGCGGTGGTCGTGGCGACGTACAACGTCACGGCGAGCAGTTCGCAGCGCACCCTGGTGAGCGCGCTGGCGGCGACCGGGGTCCCGGTGATCACGGTCGCGATCCGCAACCCGTACGACGTCGCCCAGCTGGCCGGTACCGGCTTCGCGGCGAACCTGGCCACGTACTCCTGGACCGATGTGGAGCTGCGGGCCGCCGTCCGGGTGATCGCGGGCCGGGTGGCGCCACGCGGCACCCTTCCGGTCCCGGTGCAGCGCGCCGACGACCCGTCCCGGGTGCTGCACCCGGTGGGGTACGGCCTGAAGTACTGAGACCGGCCCCGTCGTTCCGCGTCGCCCGGGACGCCTCGGGCGACGCGGGGCGACGGAACAACGGAGCGCCGGAACGACGGACGGCGCGTGGGACCAGGTGGTCCCGCGCGCCGTCCGTCGTCATGTCCGCCGGGCGCGCCCGGGGCACCGCCCGGAGCCCACTTTCCACCTCCGCGATGTGAGGTGCGTCACGCTTTAATTTCCAATTAAGGTGGCATGCCCGATCGCCGCCACCTTGTTGCACTTTGTTCTAAGTTGACTCCTGCTCACGTTCTGCGCGAAGGTCACGGAACCTCCTCCCCACACCCTCGGTTCCGCCACAACCTGGAGTTCTCGATGTGTCGCGCGACCTTCTCCCCGCCTGCGCGCATGCGCCGTTCGGGCGGGTAAGGCGGCCCCGAACCCCCGCACGTTGAACAAGTTCTGTCGGACTGCCCGGACAAGGAGCTCGGAGCACGTGGGCTTTCAGCAATTCGCGTCGCGCACACCGGAAGAAGAATACGGACCGCGGTCGGCACCCGGCCGGGTGCCGACCGGCGAGGAACGGGTTTTCGGAAAGGTGTCCACGTGCCGTGAGAACGGACAGGGCGTCCGCCCGGCCGACCTCGAACTCTTCGAGTCCGCCGGTGCTTTCGAGCCCGCGGGTCCCCCAGGTCACGCCGATTCCCTCGACCCCGCCCATTCCGCCCGTCCTATCGGTCCGGCCAGTCCGGTCGGTCCGGTCGGTCCGGTCAGTTCCTTCGGGCCGTTCGAGGAAAAGAATCCCGTGCCGGGGATTTCCTCGCCGTCCTCGCGGCTGTCGCGTCCGTCCCGGCCGGCTCCGGCCGTCCGCAGGTCCGCCCGGCGTTCCACGAAGGGGCGGAAGCAGTCCCCCGCGCTGCTCATCGGCACGGTGACGGTGGGGGTCGGCGTCGCGATCACGGTCTCCTTCGTCTGTGACGCGTTCACCGCCCGGCGGTCCGACTTCGTCGCCCCGATCTCCACCAATCTCTCCTCCCCGGACTCCGTCGCACCGCCCTCCCCCTCCGCCCCGCCCACCGGCACGGCGCGCCCGGACCAGGCCCGGGCCCAGGCCCCGGACACGCGGGCCACGGCCGACACGCCGCCCGCCGCGACGTCGTCCACGACCCCGTCCGCGTCGCCGCCCGCGGCCCCCTCCACTCCGGGCGGTCCGCCGGCGAACCGCCCGTCACCCCCACGGGACCGGACACGCCCGACGGACCGGCCGGGCCTCGCCCTGGGATCCACCGGCCGCGAGGTCGCGGACCTCCAGCGCAGGCTGCAACAGCTCCAGCTGTACCTGGGGAGCGCCGACGGGAATTTCACGGCGGCCGTGGAAATCGCCCTGATCCGTTATCAGAAGGCCCGGAACATTCCCGAGGAGTCGGGCGTCTACGGGCCACTGACCCGGGCGGCCCTGCGGGCGGAGACGGAATCCACCGACCGGGATCACCACCGGAACGGAAACTCTTCCTCGCGCGGAAGGCCGGACCGGAACGGTGAATCGGGCCGGTCCGGGGATGCGTACCCGTACCGGTAATCGCACCCGTACTCCGCACCCCGCAACTCCGTAACTCCGCGACCCTGTAACCCCGTCCCTCTTTCCTCGCCGCTCCTCCTCTCCCCATGCTCCGACCGCGCGGGCGAGTCGATTCGCCATGCCCGGCCGCACCCCTCCCGAAGAAATGACAAGGATCAAAATCATGCACGTCACCGGAAGAAATGCCGGGCGGACCGGAAGCGCACTCGCCGTCCTCCTCTCACTCGGACTGCTCGGCACCGGCAGCGCCTTCGCGACCCCCGTCGCCGCCACCGACGGCGAGGCGCAGTACTGCCCGTCCTCCGGGAAGCTTCCGGGCATCGGCAACACCCCGCAGTTCATCGACGGCAACGTGGCCCTCTTCGCCGGAGGCGACTACACCGTCGACGGCGCGTCCGCGGAGGCGGAGGGGCTGCTCGTCGTCAAGGGCGACGCGACGTTCGCCAAGAGCTCGGGCGGCGTCTTCAACGTCGGACGGGTCGGAGCCGGATCGGGGATCCTGCCGGACGCGGGCGAGCTGATGCTCGCGGTCGGCGGAGACCTGACGATCGCCAAGGGCACGAGGGTGGACGTCGGCCACGGCATCACGTCCAAGTCCGGCTACGGCGGCGCCGTCCAGGTGGGGAAGAAGATCGACGAGAAGGGCGAGCTGGAGACGAACGGCGGGAAGCGTTCGTCCGGCCTGGGCACCGACGCCGCCCTCAGCCCCTACCAGTCCTTCGACAGGACCATCGGCACCGAGTCGTCCTCCCTCGGGAAGCTGAAGGCCACCGGCACGACCACGCGCTCGGGCGACACCGTCACCTTCAAGAGCACCGGCGCGGGCAACGGCACGCTCCAGGTCTTCGAGATCACCGCCGCCGAGCTCGACGGCGCCTCGTCGTTCGGCTTCGCGTCCATCCCCGACGGCGACTCCGTCGTGGTCAACGTGACCGGCTCGCAGCCGGTGTCGATATCGCCGATGTCCGTGGGCTTCAACAACGACCGCGTCGACGTCTACAGCTCCGCCGACTTCGGCGACGCCGCCTCGCGGATCCTGTACAACTTCGAGGGCTCCACCTCGCTCACCCTGGGCGGTGGCGGGAACTTCATGGGCTCGATCCTCGCCCCCAAGGCCTCCGCGGACTTCACCGCGAGCACCAACGGGCGGGTGTACGTCGGCGGGGACGTGCGGACCCACGGCACGGGCAACGAGACCCACAACTACCCGTGGACCGGCTCCCCGGCCTTCACCTGCAAGCCCGAACCGGCCCGGCCCGGCACTCCGGCGCCGAAGCCGTCCACGCCCGACCAGCCGTCGCAGCCGCCGGCCCGGCCCGGTACCCCGACCCCCTCGGCCTCGACGCCGGGCGCTCCGGCGCCGCAGCCGTCCGAGTCGGAGAAGTCCTCGCAGCCGGCGCCCGCCCCGTCCACGCCCGCCGCCGGGCCGAAGGACGAAGGCGGCTTCCTCGCCAGCACCGGCGCGCAGGTCGGCTTCTACGCGACCGGAGCGGCCGTACTCGGCGCGCTCGGCGCGGGCCTGCTCATGTTCACCCGTCGCCGCCGCGCCCAGACCAGGGCCTGACGGGACCCGCCGTGGGGTACGCGCACGGGACGAGCGCGTACCCCATCGCCCGGAGGTCCTTCACGGGAACGTTCCTTCCCGTGAAGGACCATTGCGGGAAGGCCGGTTACGGGCGCGGCCCCCGCTCGTTCATCACGCCCGGATGGCCGAGCCGGGCGTCGAACTCAGCGAGCGGGGCACCAGGGTTCCCGCGGAATCTCCTCATGCCCGGTCAGGGGACGAAGGGCGCGTCGTCGCCGACTTCCACGACCTCCATGTTTTCTCCGTCGCTGTCCGTCTCGACGCTGTGCGTGTCGGTCGGACCGACGGGCGGAGGCTCGTCGTCGGGGCAGCGCGGGCAGCGCGGCATGGGTTCGTAATCGGGCTCCTCCGCACGGAGATCGGCCATGACCGGGTTGCCCTTGGAATCCACCAGGTCTTCACCGTCGGGTCCGATGACCGGAATCGAACTGGGCAGACCGCTGTCGTCGATGGAGCCGTCGGCATTGACCCATTCAGGTGCGGGTGGCGGCGGAGGAATGTCCTCGGAGGCCGCGACAGCGGTCAGCGCTCCGGTGACGAACAACGCGGCCACCACTGCTGCGACGACGGAAATACGGGACTTCTTCATGGTGTGCTTGCTCCCCTGACGGCGATTACGGCTCTATGTAATGAGATCCGGACCAGACGCTGTGGGACTTGCCCACCCAGGCCCCGTTGTAATAGACCATGGCCCATCCTCTGGTGGCGTAATAGCCGCCACCGCACGGTGGAGCAACGCCGTAATTCTTGGTGGCGGTGACCCTACTGGTCTTGGTCGTGTTGTATTTCCAGCCGATGGAGCGGCACAGCTTCCAACCCGAGGAAGTTTTCTTGTAGTAGGAGTACTTCGTGGCGAGATATCCGGCCGGCCGTTCCCAGACCCAGATGCACGAAGGCACGACGCCCCAGTCGTCGGAGGCCAGTGCGTACGATTTCGCGTAGCCTCCCCGATTTCCGTGGGAGACCTCGCCGTACACGTACAAACAATTGGATCCGGCAGCGTTGGACCACGCCTCGTCACGCCCGTAGACGTAGTGGGCGCTGGCACTCGTGGCTGCGAAAAGCGTGAGCATAAATGCTCCGGCCAGAGAAAAGAGTCCGCGCAGGACTCCCTTTCTCCTTCTTACCTTTTTCGAAACGTCTGTCGTCAAAGCGGGCTCCTCACGAGATTGTCATGATCACGCCTGAACAGCATGGCACAACTCCCTTGCCCAGGCCATGACTTGGCAAAAATAATGGCCCGTCAGATTTCAACACAGATGCTTGCGCGCGGCTTCCTGGCGAATGAAAGCGAACGCGCCCGCATCTCGTCCAGCCTCCCGGGTGAAAGAATCCCGTTCGCGTCGCGTGGCGCCTTTACAGAAGGTCAATCGCTCCCCCTCGATAATCATGTCGAGAGCACCCCTGTCCGCCGAAACGACTTCCTTCCGCCATTTCGCACCGGACTCGGTGTCCGGGTCCTTCTCCAGGACGTCGTCCAGGTAGCGGCGTTCTCCTTCGCTCAGGGATTCACCGTCGATACCGGCGACCACATGGGGGCGGGGGGTCGATGTCCCTTCGGTTTTCGATGAAGGGGAGCACGCTGCGAGCGGCACAAGAACGACCGTGAGAAAGAGTCTGGTTGTGAGCTTCATGCGACGGACGCTAGCAGCGGCACGCGCGTACGGTCACCGCTCCAGGTGCAGCGCTCCAAGAGTTCGCTTTTCCACGACGCGGCCACCGGACGCCTCGAATACCCGGTGCATAGCGATCTGCTGCCGCCCGGCCTAAATCGGGAGCTTATGAGCCGGACCGTAGTCCCTGGTGGCCGCGCGGCACACGAACAATCCCTCTCCCGCTCGCGAAAGCACGGTCACGGACGCAGGTACCGCTCGTTCCTCACGTCCTGCCTGTCCAGCCGGGCGTCGAACTCCGCGAGCGGCTTCGCCTTCGCCGGGTCGTCCCGCACGGCGGCCGGGGCGACGCCCGCCCAGCGCAGTACGGCGGCGGTGGCCCACGCCCGGTCGCTCTCGGCGAGGGCTCCGACGGTGGCCCCGTGGTTGCCGCCGGGCACGGTCATGACGGCGCTGTCCCGGGAGCCCGATCCCAGCCGGAACGGCTCGGCGCCGTAAGGGTCGTTCTCGCCGTACACGTACAGCATCCGCTCGCCGTGGTGGCGCACCCAGCTGTCGATGTCGCGCATCGCCGAGGGCTGGAACTTCATCGGGATGGAGCGCGGTATGAAGGTGCGCGGCGGCTGGTAGCCGTAGCGGCTGAGGTTGCCGAGCCAGGGCTGGCGGATGGTCGGCGCACCGAGCTGGGTGCCCGCCTGGTAGTAGTACGGGGTGTACTTCTCCAGGCCCTGGTCGGTGTAGGCGAAGAAGCCGGTGATCGCGTCGACGGAGTCCCAGATCTCCTGGTCGGTGGCGGACTTGGCATCGGCGGGGACGGTGTCGCAGTCGGCGGGCCGACTGTACTGCCAGAACGTCCAGTAGTAGTCCAGGACCACGGCCTCGTACGCCTTGTCCAGCGAGCCGGTGGTGGCGAAGGTGTAGCCGTGCTCGGCGGCGTACGCGCGGTACTTCTCCTCCAGCGGCGCCCGGCGCACCAGCGCCTCGCGCTGGACGGCGCCGAGCCGGTCGCGGCACGCCTTGTCGCCGACCCGGGCGAGGAAGCGGTCGTAGGCCGAGTCCTCCTTGTCGACGACGTCGTTGGGCGCCACGTACGCGACGATGCCGTCCATGTCGCGGGGGTGGAAACGCTTGTAGTACGTGGCCGTCATGCCGCCCTTGGAGGCGCCGGTGGCCAGCCACTTGGCGGGGTAGATCCGCTTCAGCGCGGTGAAGACCCGGTGCTGGTCGTCGGCGGCCTGCCGGATGTCGAGCTTGGACCAGTCGGCGGGCGACGGGCGGGACGGGGTGAAATAGCGGTACTCCAGGGAGACCTGGTTGCCGTCGACGATCCGGGTCGGCTCGGCGCGGCCGGGGGTGGTGGAGACGTTGTATCCGCTGGTGGAGAAGACCGTCGGGCGGGAGGTGTCCTTGTGCAGCACGGTGATCCGCTGCTGGAAGGTGCCCCGGGACGGGTCGCGGTGGTCGACGGGCTGGGTGTATTCGAGGACGAAGTAGCGGTAGCCCTCGTACGGCTTCTCCTCGATCAGGGTCATCCCGGGAATGGCCAGGATGCGGTCCTTGATGTCGGTGCCCGGGTCGTCGTCGGCGACGGCACGGCTCACCCGCCCGGCGGGTTCCGCGGCGGTGGCTGCCCCGGCCGAGGCGCCCGTCGCGCTCACCGTGCCGATGAGCACCGCGATCGACAGGAGTCCTCCGAGCGCCCTGCGCATAAATCCTCCCCCAGATCTACACCGTTGCCCCGTGAACCTAGCGGGACGGCTCCGCCGCCGCCAGACCTTGACGGAACCGGTCGGCTGTGGTTGAGGGCAGCCCCGCAATCCCCGGTGGATCGGCGTGCGGCGCTGTCAGCGGTCACCCGGTCCGAAGGAAACGGCCTGGCGCCGTCGGCGTACGGCCTGGCGCCGTCAGTGATCGGCCTGGCGCCGTCAGCAGAGGATCCAGCCGGTGGAGCCGGACTTGCCGGAGATCTTCCCGGTGGCGCGGACGCAGCGGTTGAGGGCGTGGACCGTCACCGGGCCGGCCTGCTTGGTGTACCGGCCGCTGTCGGTGACGGGCTGGCCGCCGCGTGCCTGGATCGTCACGGACATCGCGCGGCGCGGGCCGGACTTCTTGGCGACCGCCAGCGCGCAGGCGTAGGAGCGGCTCTTGTAGACGCGCAGCTCGCCGGTGCCGAACGGGACGGTCTTCGCGGGGCGCCCGGCACAGACCGAGACGGCCCCCGCCGGGGCGACCGCGGGGCCGCCGAGCACCAGCCCGAGGGCGGCCACCACGGACAGGACCACCGGTCGCACCAGCCCCCGGCGCACCGCCCCGGCTCTGCTGCCGCTCCGGTCTCCGGCGGTGTCCGCGGACTCCCCGGGCCTCTCCGTCGCTGTGGTCACCCGTCGCCCCATCATCACTCGAACATACGCACCCTGATTCGGTACATGCGCATACAGGTGTACGACGCGGGAAGCCCGTCCGAAGGTTGCGCGCGCGGTGCCCGGTCCGTGGAGCGGCCGAGGCGCCAGCATGGCTCCACGGAACAGCACCGCACGAAAGGCAGGAACACCCTCATGCCTCCTCTCCGCACCCCGTCGGGCCCCCGGCCCCGCCGCCCCGTCCGCCGGACGCTGCTCGCCGCCGCCCTGCTCACCGCCCTGGCCGCGGTCCCGGCGGTCGCGGCGGGCCCCCGGACCCAGGCACCGGACCGGGCGCCGGCCGGGGCCGGGCTGAGCAGCTCGGCCCACCAGCAGGTCGCCCACTTCTACGGCGCCTACATCGACGCGGTGTCGGCGCGGGACGCCGACAAGGAGGTCGCCGCCGAGCTGCGGGCGTTCTACCTGACGCCCCGGTTCCGGTCCCAGCTGGACGCCTGGGAGCGGCGCAACCACGCGGACGGGGTGTTCCGCGCCCAGAACACCCCGCTCGACTTCCGGGTCACCCCGGAGGACAGCGCCGCCGGGCACACCTGGACGACGGTGCGGCTCACCTGGAGCGCCGGGAAGCACCCCACGTACACGTACCTGACCGTCCGCTCGGATCTGCGGACCGGGAAGATCTCCGCCATCTCCGACCGCTCCGACGACGCCGGGTGACCCGGCGGACGGGCCCGCCGCTCACACCGTGGCGGGCTCGTCCTCCCCGATGAAGGTCCGCCACAGCACGGCGTAGCGCCCGTCCAGGGCGAGGAGCTCGTCGTGGGTGCCGTCCTCGACGACCTGGCCGTGGTCCATCACCACGACCCGGTCGGCGCGGGCGGCCGTGGTCAGCCGGTGGGCGACGACCAGGGTGGTGCGGCGGCCGGCCAGGCGGTCGGTGGCCTGGTTGACCAGGGCCTCGCTGGCCAGGTCCAGGGAGGCGGTCGCCTCGTCGAGGAGCAGGATGTCCGGGTCGACGAGTTCGGCGCGGGCCAGGGCGATCAGCTGGCGCTGCCCGGCGGAGAGGTTGCGGCCCCGCTCGGCGACCTCGTGCAGGTAGCCGCCGTCCAGGGTGGCGATCATGTAGTGGGCGCCGACCGCCCGTGCGGCGGCCTCCACCTCGGCGTCGGTGGCGTCGGGCCGTCCGTAGGCGATGGCGTCGCGGACGGTGCCCGCGAAGAGGTACGCCTCCTGCGGCACGACCCCGAGCCGGTGCCGGTACGCGGTGAGGTCGAGGCGGCGCAGGTCGGTGCCGTCGACGGTGACCCGGCCGCCGGTCGGGTCGTAGAACCGGGCGACGAGCTTGACCAGGGTGGACTTGCCCGCACCGGTCTCGCCGACGAAGGCGACCGTCTGCCCGGCCGGGATCCGCAGCTCCACGCCGGTCAGCGCCGCCTCGGCGTCGTCGTCGGCCGCCCCGCCGCCCCCGTACGCGAAGGAGACGTCCTCGAAGGCGATCTCGCCGCGCAGCGACAGCACGTCCAGCGGTTCGTCGGCGTCCTTCGTGGAGGTCGGTTCGCGGAGCAGTTCCTGGATGCGGCCGAGGGAGACGGTGGCCTGCTGGTAGCCGTCGAAGACCTGGGAGAGCTGCTGGACCGGGGCGAAGAACAGGTCGATGTAGAGCAGGTAGGCGACGAGCGCGCCGGTGGTGAGGGTGCCGTTGTCGACCCGGCCCGCGCCGACGATCAGCACGGCGGCGGCGGCCACCGAGGACAGCAGCTGGACGAACGGGAAGTAGACCGATATCAGCCACTGGCCGCGCACCCGGGCCTCGCGGTAGTGGTCGCTGCGGTCGGCGAACCGGTCGGCGCCGTCGCGCTCGCGGCGGAAGGCCTGCACGATCCGCAGCCCGGAGACGGACTCCTGGAGGTCGGCGTTGACCGCGCTGATGCGGGTCCGGGCCAGTTCGTAGGCCCGGACGCTCTTGCGGCGGAAGAAGAACGTCCCGACGACCAGCAGCGGCAGTGTCGCGAAGACGACCAGGGCCAGCTGCACGTCCAGGACGAGCAGCGCGACCATGATGCCGAGGAAGGTGACGACCGAGACGAAGGCGGTGACCAGTCCGGTCTGGAGGAACGTGGACAGCGCGTCCACGTCCGTGGTCATCCGGGTCATGATGCGGCCGGTCAGCTCGCGCTCGTAGTAGTCCAGGCCGAGCCGCTGGAGCTGGGCGAAGATCTTCAGCCGCAGCGAGTAGAGCACCCGTTCGCCGGTGCGGCCGGTCATCCGGGTCTCGCCGGTCTGGGCGGCCCACTGGACGAGGACGACCAGCAGGGCCAGTGCGGACGCCGCCCAGACCGCGCCGAGCGCCAGCTGGGTGACGCCCTGGTCGATGCCGTGCCGGATCAGCACCGGCAGCAGCAGCCCGGCGCCCGCGTCGACCGCGACCAGCGCCAGGCTGACCAGCAGCGGGAGTCCGAAGCCGCGCAGCAGCCGGCGCAGCCCGTAGGAGTCCTCGGCGCGGACGGCGCGGGCCTCGTCGATGTCGGGGGTGTCGGTGGCGGGCGGCAGCGCCTCGACCTGGGCGAGGAGTTCGGGGGTGGCGGGCATCCCGGCGGTCGTGGAGTCGCCCGGCTCCTCCTTGCGGACCCACAGGTGGGGGCTGATGCCGCGCTCGGCGTCGAACTCGGCGTCCAGCTCCTCCTGGAGGGCGCGGTCGTCCTCGATGCCGGGGGCGGCGGGGGTGGTCGGCCGGTGGCCGGGCGAGGTGCCGCCCAGTTCGTCGGGGTCGGTGAGCAGCCGCCGGTAGAGCGGGGAGCGGCGTTCCAGCTCCTCGTGGGTGCCGATGTCGGCGAGGCGGCCGTTCTCCAGGACGGCGATCCGGTCGGCGAGGTTCAGGGTGGAGCGGCGGTGGGCGATGAGCAGGGTGGTGCGCCCGGCCATCACCTGGCGCAGTGCCTCGTGGATCTCGTGCTCGACGCGGGCGTCGACGGCGGACGTGGCGTCGTCGAGGAGGAGGAGCCGGGGGTCGGTGAGGATGGCACGGGCGAGGGCGACGCGCTGGCGCTGGCCGCCGGAGAGGGTGAGTCCGTGCTCGCCGACCTTGGTGTCGTAGCCCTCGGGCAGGTCGGCGATGAAGCGGTCGGCGCGGGCGGCGCGGGCCGCCTGGTCGATCTGTTCCTGGGTGGCGTCGGGGACGCCGTAGGCGATGTTGGCGCGGACGGTGTCGGAGAAGAGGAAGCTGTCCTCCGGTACGAGGCCGATGGCGGCGCGCAGCGAGGACTGGGTGAGTTCGCGGACGTCGTGGCCGCCGACGAGGACGGCGCCGTGGGTCACGTCGTAGAAGCGGGGGACCAGGAGGGAGACGGTGGACTTGCCGCTGCCGGAGGCGCCGACCACGGCGACGGTCTCGCCGGGTTCGATGGTCAGCGAGAAGCCGTCGAGGACGGGGTGGTCCTCGGTGTAGCCGAAGCGGACGTCGTCGAACTCGACGCCGGCGGGGGCGTCGGCCGGGAGGTCCTTGGTGCCGTCCTTCATGGTCGGTTCGGTGTCGATGAGCTCCAGGACGCGTTCGACGCCGGCGCGGGCCTGCTGGCCGACGGTGAGGACCATGGCGAGCATCCGGACCGGGCCGACGAGCTGGGCCAGGTAGGTGGAGAACGCGACGAAGGTGCCGAGGGTGATCTGTCCCCGGGTGGCGAGCCAGCCGCCGAGGGCCAGCATGGCGACCTGGCCGAGGGCGGGGACGGCCTGGAGGGCGGGGGTGTAGCGGGCGTTCAGCCGGATGGTGCGGAGCCGCCCGGCGAAGAGGCGGCGGCCGACCTCGCGGAGCTTGCCGGTCTCCTGCTCCTCCTGCCCGAAGCCCTTGACGACGCGGACGCCGGAGACGGCCCCGTCGACGACTCCGGCGACGGCGGCGGCCTGCCCCTGGGCGTACCAGGTGGCGGGGAAGAGGCGGGCGCGGGAGCGGCGGGCGATGTACCAGAGCGCGGGGGCGACGGCGACGGCGATCAGGGTGAGCAGCGGCGACAGCCACGCCATGATCACGAGGGAGATGAGGAAGAGGAGGATGTTCCCGATGGTCATCGGGAGCATGAACAGCAGGCTCTGGATCAGCTGGAGGTCGCTGGTGGCGCGGCCGACGACCTGGCCGGTGGAGAGTTCGTCCTGCCGCTTCCCGTCGAGCCGGGTGATCGTCCCGTACATCTCGGTGCGGAGGTCGTGCTGTACGTCGAGGGCGAGCCGGCCGCCGTAGTAGCGGCGGATGTAGGTGGCTACGTAGACGAGCACGGCGGCGGCTATGAGGAGCCCGGTCCAGAAGGCGAGGGACCTGGTGTGGCCGACCACGACGTCGTCGATGATCACCTTGGTGATCAGCGGGACGAGGGCCATCACCGCCATGCCCGCGAGCGAAGAGCCGAGCGCCAGCAGCACATTGCGCCGGTAGCGCCATGCGTAGCCGCACAGCCGCCGGGCCCAGCCCGGGGTCCGTGCCGCGCGCTGCGCGTCCTCTGCCTCTGCGTCCGTCACCGGTGCCTCCCGTCAGACCTGGTCTACCGGAAGGCACCAACGCGGCCGGCCTCGGATTTCATCCCGCCGTTACAAAGACGGGCCTTTGGCGTGAGCCGTCGGTCTACGACCGCTGCGGTGTCGCGGTGAGCATGCGGACGGCGGGGGCCTCCGGGACCGCGGGGACGGCCTCCTGCGGGGCGGTGGGCGGGGCGACGGTCGTGGTGGTGCTCGCGGCGACCGCCGGGTTGAGGTCCTTGTGGACGGCGCGGGCGACGGCCTGGATGGTGTTGATGCCGTCGTTCATCGTCTTGTTGTCGTGGGTGAGCACGGTGATGGCGTAGTCGTGGCCCTTGCCGGTGAAGGCGCCGATGCTGTGGACGCGCCAGCCGTGGGTGGCGCGCGGCAGCCAGCCGTTCTTGACCTGGACGGTCACCCCGGCGGGGGCTCCGGCCGGGGTGCCCCAGCGCTGGGCGGAGACGACCTTCTTCATCAGGCCGAGCTCGTAGGCGCGGGAGTTGTCGCTGAGCACGCTGTTCTTCACGGTGAGCAGGTGCAGGAGCCGCAGCTCGTCCTGGGCGGTGATCCGGGTGAGTCCCCAGTAGCCGCCGGAGCCGGGCACGGTGTGCGTCATCCCGGCGGCCTTGAGGAAGCCCTTGATCTTGGTGACGCCGAGCTGCTTCCACAGGCTGGTGGTCGCGTCGTTGTCGGACTTGGTGATCATGGCCGTGGCCAGGTTGATCTCGCGCTGGGTGAGGTACCGGTTCTGCTTCTTGTTGTCCCAGAGCAGGGTGGCCAGCACGGTCGCCTTCACCACGCTGGCGGAGTCGTACGCGCTGGTGGCGCGCAGGGTGCAGTTGGTCTTGGTGGTGCGGTCGTAGAGCGCCACGGCGGTGGTGGACTTACGGTTCTTGAGCGCGGCGGTGATGTCCTTCGACAGCTTGGCGGCGAGTCCCGCCTTGCCGGAGGTGCAGCTCACCGTCGGTGTCGTCGCCGCGGCGGCGGGTGCGGCACCGAGCGCCACCGGTGCGAGTACGCCGGCCGCGAGCGCGACGGACAGCGCGCCCCGCGTGCGGCGGGATATGTGGGATCCAGCGGTCATGAGGCTTCCCCGTTCCCCGAGTCATCGTTTCGGGCGCGCGCCCGGCACGCCCGAAACACATGACTCCTGGGGAACGGAAAAGTTGTACGAGACACGCGTTGTGCGGCTCACATCACCCGGCGAGGTGTGCCGGTGTCATGCGGGCGGCGCAGTCCGGCACCGGCCGTCGGCGGGTGCCGTGCGGGCTCACTTCGTCCGGGCGGCGGCGATCTGTCGGGACATGATCGTGGTCAGCTCGTAGGCGGTGTGCGAGGCGGCGACGGAGGTGATCTCGGCGTGGTCGTACGCCGGGGCGACCTCGACGAGGTCGGCGGAGACCAGGTGGCAGGAGGCGAGGCCGCGGAGGATCTCCAGGAGCTCGCGCGAGGTCAGGCCGCCGGCCTCGGGGGTGCCGGTGCCGGGGGCGTGCGCCGGGTCCAGGACGTCGATGTCGATGGAGATGTACAGCGGGCGGTCGCCGATCCGCTGGCGGAGCTGGTCGGCGATCTCGTCGACGCCGCGCCGCATGACGTCGGCGGAGGTGACGATGCCGAAGCCCATCTTCTCGTCGTCGGTGAGGTCCTGCTTGCCGTAGAGCGGGCCGCGGGTGCCGACGTGGGAGAGGGCGGAGGTGTCGAGGATGCCCTCCTCGACGGCGCGGCGGAACGGGGTGCCGTGGGTGTACTCGGCGCCGAAGTAGGTGTCCCAGGTGTCGAGGTGGGCGTCGAAGTGGAGCAGGGCGACCGGGCCGTGCTTCTTCGCGACGGAGCGCAGCAGTGGCAGGGCGATGGTGTGGTCGCCGCCGAGCGTCATCAGCCGGGCGCCGGTGCCGAGCAGGTCGTCGGCGGCGGCCTCGATCGTCTCGACGGCCTCGTTGATGTTGAACGGGTTGGCCGCGATGTCCCCGGCGTCGGCGACCTGGGCGAGCGCGAACGGGGAGGCGTCCTGGGCCGGGTTGTACGGGCGCAGCAGGCGCGAGGCCTCGCGGATGGCGTTGCCGCCGAAGCGGGCGCCGGGGCGGTAGGAGACACCGGTGTCGAAGGGCACGCCGACGACGGCGACGTCGGTGGTGCCGACCTCGTCGAGGCGGGGCAGCCGGGCGAAGGTGGCGGGGCCTGCGTACCGGGGGACGCGGGAGGAGTCGACGGGGCCGCGCGGCGTTTCGTTGCTGCTCATGTGGGGTGCCTTTCCTTCGCTTCTCGATCACGTACGCGGGTGGTGTGCCGCCGGGGGGCAGGCGGCGTACGTGTCCGATGTTCCGACAGGAAGAACGGTAGGTGGCCCCCGCACCGCGCTGAAGAGTACGTTTCATCCATCATCGCCGTTCCGTATGGATGGATCGTCCATGTCCCAGCTCCCGCCCGGCTCCCCCCTGCCCCCGGCCCCGCCGCCCACTCCCCCGGTGCCGCTGGCGGAGCTGCTCGCCCGTGCGGAGCTGGGGCTGCGGCTGATCGCGGGGCCGGCCGACGCGGAGCTGCTGTGGGTGCACACCTCGGAGATGGCCGACCCGTACCCGTATCTGCTCGGCGGTGAGCTGCTGCTGACGGCCGGGGTGCAGCTGACGGACCCGGACACCTTCGTGGCCCGGCTGGTGGAGGCGGGGGCGGCGGCGCTGGGGTTCGGGGTGACGCCGGTGTTCGACACGGTGCCCCGGGGGCTGGTCGAGGCGTGCGAGCGGCACGGGCTCCCGCTGGTGGAGGTGGGGCCGGGTACGCCGTTCACGGCGATCGCCCGCGCGGTGTGGCGGCTGATGGCCGAGGCCCGCCTGCGCGAGCTGCGCCGGGTGACGCGGGCCCAGCAGGCGCTGGCCTCGGCGGCGGCCCGCCCGGACCCGGTCCCGGCGGTCCTGCGCCAGCTGGCGGTCCAGCTGGGCGGCCGGGCCGTCCTGCTCACCGCCCAGGGCGAGGAGCTGCACGCCTCGGGCCGCCTTCCGGCGCCGGACGTCCGGGCGGCGCTGGCCCGGCTGGTCCGGGTGGTCGCGGCCGGGGAACGCCCGGGGCCGGCGTCGGCCGGGGACACGCTGCGGGAGACCCGGCTGTCGGCGTACGCGCTGGGCGGCGGGCAGGGGCTCGTCCTGGCGCTGGCGACGGACCGGCGGGAGGCGGGCGACCACACGATCGCCGGGGTCGCGGTCGTGCTGCTCTCCCTGCTGGCCGCCCCGCACCAGGGCGCGGACGCGGGGGGCCGGTCGGCGGCCCTGGTGCGGCTGCTGCTGGGCGCGGGCCCGCAGGACGTGGCGCCGCTGCTCGGGGGCGCCGAGGAGTGGACGGTGGTGCACGCGCGGCGCAGCGGGGACGGGCCGGTGGACCCGCTGACCACGGGGGCGCTGGGGGCGGCGCTCGGTTCGGCCCTGGTCGACGCGGGCCGGGGCGGCGACGCGGTGCGGGTGCTGGTCCCCGCCCTCCCCGGCGGCGGCCGGATCACCCCGCAGCCGGGCTGGATCCTGGGCGCCTCCGCCCCCGCCGCCCTCCCCGCCCTCGCCGACGCCGACCGGCAGGCCGCCCGCGCCCTGGGCCGCGCCGTCGCCACCCGTACCCCGCTGGCGCACCACCGCGACCCCGCCGGCACCGGCCTGGCCGCGCTGATCCCCGCCGACCGGGCCGAGGCGCACGCCCGCGCCCTGCTCGCCCCGCTCACCGAACCGCTGGCCGAGACGCTGCGCTGCTGGCTGAGCCTGCACGGCGGCTGGGACCGGACGGCCGCCGCCCTGCGGATCCACCGCAACACGGTCCGCCAGCGCATCACCCGCTGCGCGGCCCTGCTGGACGCGGACCTGGACGACATGGACGTACGGACGGAGCTGTGGTTCGCCCTGCGGAACCTGCGCTGAGGGTCTGCCGGGTGACCTCCGGCCGGCTCTGCGGATCCGTCAGCGCAGCCCGAGACAGGGCAGCCAGTCGCGCGAGGCGGGGTGGGTGACGGTGAGCAGCGCCGCGAGGGCGCCGGGGGCGCCGTCGAGGAGGGCGGCGGACGGGCGGGCGGCGACGAGGGCGTCCGGGAGGCGGCTGCCCAGGTGCTCGGTGAGGCGGGCGGCGAGCGGGGCGGCGGCGGGCACCCGGGCCCAGCGGTGGAAGGCGTCCGCCACGACGAGGACGCCCGCCGCGCCGTGGCAGAGCCCGAGCCGGTCGGTCAGCGGGGCCCCGTAGAGGTGGAAGGCCATGTCGTACTGGTCGGCGACGGTGGTGAAGGCGTGCGCCGCCCAGTCGGCGGCCTCCCGGTCGCCCAGCGCGTCGGCCGCGTCCCAGAGCGCCCAGGTGATGCCCGGGGTTCCGTAGCACCAGGCCTGCCGGGACAGCGGGCCGGTGGGCGGCGGGCCGTCGAGCCCGGCCCCGTCCCAGCTCCGGACCGAGCGGGCGTCGTCGAAGGACTGCCGGATCAGCCAGCGGACGGCGCGGCGCAGGGCGTTGGTCAGCCGGGGGCGCGGGCCGGTGCGGCGGACGGCGGCGGTGAGCGCGGCGGCGAGCCCGGCCACGCCGTGGCCCATTCCGGTGTTGACCCGGCCGTGGAGCCAGCCCAGATGCGGGTGGCCGGCGTACTGGCCGATGCGCAGTCGGCGCAGCTCCCCGTCGTCGCAGAGCAGCGCCAAGTGGGCTGCGTACGGCAGGAGTTGACGGCTCGTCGGTTCGGGTTCACCGGCGCAGAGGGCGAGCAGGGTGCCGGAGGGGCCGCCGATGAGGTCGTAGTCGGGCAGGCCGACGTCGGTCGTGCGCCAGGGGTGCGCGGCGGCCCGGTCGAGGAGGTGGTCGCGGAGCCGGTCGGCGGCGCGGTGCAGCGGCGGGTGGATACGGGCGGCCATGCGCAGCCCGGTGAACGTGCCGGCCAGGCCGCCGTCGTACAGGCCGTCGTGGGAGGGGCCCCGGCCGACCGTCCGCGCCCAGGCCGACACCGCGCGCCGGACGGTGTCGGCCGCGCCCGTCCCGTGGGTCTCCGCGACGAGGGCGGCCAGCACGGGGACGCCGGGGTCGGGGGCGACGTGGGGGCCCCGGGCGAAGTCGTCGAGGAACCGGACGGCGAGGTCGAGGGCGGCCCGGCGGGGCGGGGCCTGGTTACCTGGGTGCATCGGAGCTCCTCGTCGGGGAGCCACCCGTACCGGTCCGGGTGGCTCCGTTCGGCTCAACGACGGACACGGGGTCCGCGGGGGAACCGGCTGCCGGCGGTGGCGCGGGCCGGTAGCCGTCGGGGGACGGTCAGCAGTTGATGGCGGATCCGCAGATGGTCGAGTTGCCACAGATGACGACCGTGGCACAGATGAGGCTGTCGCTGGCCTCCACGGCGGGCAGGTCGGCGCTGGTGATCCGCTCGTCCAGTTCGTCGATCAGGTGGTCGAGGTCGGTGAGCTCCATGATGGGCATGGCGTTTCTCCTTGGTTCTCTCCGGTGTTTCCTGTGGGTGTTGGCCGCCCCGGGCCGCTCGCATCGGGTGCGGGCGGGCCGGGGACGTCGGGGAGGAGTGCGGCGGCCCCGGCCGCCGCCTCCTGGGGGGTCCGGTCGAAGGGGAGCCTGAGCAGCAGACCGGCGGCCACCGGTTCGCCCCGGTGCAGCGCGTCGCGCAGCACCGGTCCCCGCTCCCCGGCCTGCGGGCCGGGCAGCATCTCCTCCAGGACCAGTTCGTCACCGGGGGCGGCACGGACCCGGTCGATGACGTCGAGGGCGGTCAGCGCGTCGAGGTCGGCCGGTACCGGCTTCGCCCCGAACGCCGGCCGTACGAAGACGAAGCGCGGCAGCCCCGCGGTGCGCCGGAGCGTGCCGAGGATCCGGACCCGGTCGAGGTCGTCGTCCTCCCGCCGCCACAGCAGGGCGCGCTCCACCCGCCAGGTGGCCGGGCAGACCACCAGGTCGCGGCCGGCCGTCACCCGGGGCGCGCGGGTGACGGCGGGGGCCGCGGGGTCGACGGGGCCCCGGGGCAGGGCTTCGGCGAGGCCGTCCAGGCCGGTCACGGTGCCCGACCAGGGATGCCCGGCGGCGAGCAGCAGCCGGACCAGGCGGTCGTAGGGCGGCATCGGGTTGCGGGTGGCGTGGTGGACGGGCAGGAGGCGCACCCCGTCCGCCTCGGCGACGATCCGGCGGCCCGACCGGCGCAGGGTGATGCGGTCCAGCGGCAGGTAGCGCTGTTCGGGGCCGCCGGGCGCGAAGTACGCGGCCGGGTTGGGGTCGCCCGTCCACCAGCGGGTGAGGACGGGGCGCCGGACGGTGTTGGCGGCGTGGCCGTCGACCGGGGGCACCAGCAGTTCCACGAACCGCACCCCCGCGCGCCGTTCCACGGCGGCCAGGAACTCCCGGTAGGCGTCGGCGGTGTCGTAGCCGCCGTGGAGTTCCCGGAGCGCCTCGGTGAACCGGGCGTCGATGATCCCGGCGGGCGAGGCCGTCTCCAGGACCGCGAGCGCTCCCGGCCCGGCCAGCGGGCGCAGCAGGCAGTCCAGCGGCCAGGGCGGTACGACGTCGTCGGCCGGCGGCGCGCCGAGGGCGTCCAGCAGGGCGTCGTCCACGTCCACGCACGGCTCGGCCGCGCGGTCGGCGAGGTGGGCGAGGAGCCGGGCGTATCCGGACGCGGGGTCGTGCGCCGGGTGCCAGCCGTGGTGGCGGTTCGGGCCCCGGGCGGGGGGCGCGGGCGCGTCCGGCGCCAGGAGCGCGGCGAGGACCGCGCCGAGCGGGCGGGGGTGCTCGTCGAGCCCCTCGGTGCCGGGGACGGGGGGCGGCGCGCCGGTGCCGGCGGCCCGGTCGGCGCGGCGCAGGGCGGCGATCCGGTGGGCGGTGCCGAGGGCGCGCTGGACTCGGGCGGCGGCCGGTCCGGGGACGCGGGCGCCCACGGCGCGGTACGAGTCGAGGAAGCGGTCGTCGTCCGTCCCGGGCTCCGCGCCCCGGTCCTCGGGGCGGGGCAGCGTGCCGGCGGCGGTGACCCGGGCGGCCGGGAACCAGGGGGTGTGGTGGCGGCGGGGGGCCGCACAGGGCTGGAGCACGCCCAGACCGACGAGGTGGGCGAGGAAGCCGCGCAGGACGGCGGGGTGGGAGACCGGCAGCGCGTGCTCCAACTCCGCGAGGGTGAGCGGCCCTTCGGCGAGCACAACGAGGACGCGGTCGAGGAGGGCGGTGCGCCGCAGGGCGGTCTGCCGCAGCCGTCCGGGGTCGGCCGGGTCGACCGCGTAGACGCGCAGGGTGCCGCCCGTCCCGGTGCCGTCGGCGCCGTCCTCGGTGAGGTGCAGCGGGGCGAGGGCCAGCGCGGTCGCCGGGTCGGCGGTGCGCAGGTCCTGGGCGGCGGCCCGGATCCGTACCGTGTGGACGTTCTCCACCACCTCGGCGGCCAGCGCGGCGAGTTCGGCGCCGGGGGTGAGGAGCCGCCCGCCCGCCGCCGGACCGCCGACCGGGACCGGGGCCACCTGCCCCACCCAGCCGCGCGGCGTGGTCTTCACCGCCGACCGGCCCAGCACCCGCCACAGATGGGCGGATCGTTTGCGCAGCCGCTTCCCGGTCCACCGCTCCCCCGCGGCCAGCCGGGCGGCCACCTCCGCCACCAGCCCGGGATGCGCCGCGTCCAGGAACTCCCGCAGCACCGGGTCGGCGCGGACCAGCGTCCAGCCGAGCCCCGCCACCCGCTCGCGCTCCGCCGCGGTCTCCCGTTCCAGGGCCGCCCGCTCCCGGCGGGCCCGGTCGGCCGCCCCGGACAGCCCGGCCGCCTCCCGGGCCGGCCCGGCGGCCCCGGGCAGCCCCAGGAGGAAGTCGTGGTCCGCCCCGGTGGGCGCCGCTCCCGCGTGGAGCCGCCGGCGCAGGGCGAGCACCCGGCGGCGCTCGGCGGCCGTCAGACGCGGGTCGGGGACGAGGCCGCCCAGCTCCTCGGCCAGTCTTCGGGCGCGCGCGGCCCGCCGCCCGGCGTCGTCGGCGTACGCGAGGACCCGGCCGAACAGCCCGGAGCCGCCCGCGGCCGTCCACGTCGAACAGGGGACGCCGGCCGCCCGTACCAGCGCGGTGGCGCCGAGCAGCGGTCCCCGGGCCGCGTCGGAGCGGGCGGGCTCCGGGACGGGGGCGGCGGTGCGGAATCCGGTCATGTCAGTCCACCGCCCCGTCGTCGGCCAGCGCCTCGGTGAGCAGGCTCTGCCGGGCGAACGAGAACCGGCCCCGGTTCCAGTGGAAGATCACGGCGTAGGCGGCGGCACGGCGCGGCCCGCGCACCGCGTCCCCGGACTCGAAGTAGCCGGTGCGCCAGTGGTCGGCGGCCCGGCGCACCGCGTCGCCGTGACCCTCGGCCACCGCCCGGCACTCCTCGGGCAGGGCGGCGAGCAGTCGGTCGCGGGGCTGCCGCCAGTGGGCGCGGATGCCCTCGGCGGCGCGGCGGAGCGTGGCGTCGCGCAGACCGTCGGGCAGGCCGCGCCCGGTGTCGGTGCGGACCGCGTCCCAGACGCCCCGGTGCTCCCAGCCGACGATCCGGAGTCCGTCGAACATGTCGCGGAGCAGGAAGAGGGAGAGCCGCCAGTCCGCGGCGGCCACGACCCCGGCGTCGGTGGCGGTGCCGGTGGCCGGGCAGCGGGTGTGGTGGTCGAGCCAGGCCAGGGAGTCGGCGGTGAACAGTTCGTGCACCCAGGGCATGGAGGCGGGGCCGCCGAAGAGATAGGACTCCGGTTCGTATACCGCGCACACCGGGGGCCCGGCCAGCCCGTCGAACTCCCCCAGCCTGCCGAGGAGTTCGGTCCGGAGCGGTACGGTTCCGCCCGCCCCGTACGCCTGGAAGCGCAGCCGCATCCCCGGTGGCTTGTGCATGAAGAAGAAGGCGCGCGCGGTGTCGGCGGCAAGGAGGTCGCGTGCGGTGCCGGCGAGCCATGCGTACAGCCGCGGCCAGGCCGTCGGCCTCGGGGTCAGGTTGACCTGGACCCAGCTCGCTTCCGGGTGGTTCACCCCCAGCATGGGACCTCCGTGTGTCGTACGGGTGCGGTGCGGTGCAGGGCGATGCGGCGCGACGCGGCACAGGGCTGCGATGCGGTGCGGTGCAGGGCGGTGCGTCGTGGTGCGTGGGCCGTACGCGGCCACCGGTGCGTGGGCCGTAACGGTGCGGGGCGCGGGGGCGGGGGCGGTTCGGGGCCGCCCGGTGAGTCCGCGGGGCCGTGGGGCCGGCCCGGGTGCGCACGGTGTCCGCGGGGCTTCGCGGTGGGGACCGGCTGCGCCGGACGGATGCGGGACCGTCCTTCTCGCCTGTGTCGGCCTGGTTCAGGCCCTTCGTCACTCACTTTTCCCGGGGAAGCACCGGCTGAAAGAGATGGGGGCATTAGTCATATCTTGGATGGGTGTGCGCTTGGCGTGACCGACGGGACGCGAGCGCGAGCGGCCGCGCCGGTGCACCCCGGGACGCCCCGGTCCCGGAGCGGGCTCCGAGCGCCCCCGCGTCCGCCTGTCCGCGCAGGTCGCGGCCGTGCCACGCTGCTGGGCGGGCCGGGCACCCCCGTGCGCCGGCCCCGGCTGGAGCAGCAGCCGCCGTCAGGAGAAGCAGCCGTCAGGAGAAGAGGTTTCCGCCATGCACCGCATCAGCGCGCTCACCGTCGCCTCGCTCGCCTTGGCCCTCGGACTCGGCACCGGCCCGGTGGCGGCCACCACCGCCACCGCCGCGCCCCCTTCGCACACCGCCGCCACCGGGCACGCCACGACCGCCCGGGCCGCCTACAGCTGCAGCCCCGGATACTTCTGCATCTACAGCGACTGGAACGGGGGCGGCACGCGCTGTCAGTGGTCCGACAGTCAGCGGGCCAACACCGCCGACGACTGCTCCTTCATCCAGAAGGGCAAGAACGTCCTCTCGGTGTGGAACGGCACCGGCCACCGCGTGCAGTACTACACCAAGACCAACTACAACGACCGGGTCGGCTCCACCGCCGCCGGCAGCGGCGGCAACCTCCAGGGCAGCTACCAGATCCGCTCGTTCAAGCCCCAGTAGTCCGGCCGGGTGCCGGGTCGGGCCCCCGGGTCCGGCCCGGCGCGGCGTGCTGCGCATCACCTGGACAGTGCCGGTGACCCTTGGGTAACTTCTAACGGTCTGAGCAAGCGCTTAGCCAGTCCGGCCGAAGCCCGACCGCAGCCGACCAAGGAGGCATCCCGTGCGCCGTACGGTATACAACGAGGACCACGAGGCGTTCCGGGAGACCATCCGCGCCTTCATCGAGGCCGAGGTCGTCCCGCACTACGACGAGTGGTTCCAGCAGGGCATCGTGCCGCGCGAGTTCTACGGCAAGCTCGCCGACCTGGGCCTGTTCGGCATCAACGTGCCCGAGGAGTTCGGCGGCGCCGGGCTGGAGACGCACAAGTTCGAGGCCGTCCAGTACGAGGAGACGGCCCGCGCGGGCGTCAACTTCGGCGGGTCCAACGTGCATGTGCTGCTCGCCCTCCCGTACATCAAGATGCTCGCCACGGACGACCAGAAGAAGCGCTACCTGCCGAAGTTCGTCTCCGCCGAGGAGATGTGGGCGCTCGCGATGACCGAGCCGGGCACCGGCTCCGACCTCGCGGGGATGAAGACCACCGCCAAGCTCTCGGACGACGGCACCCACTACGTGCTCAACGGCTCCAAGACCTTCATCACCGGCGGCGTCCACGCCGACCGGGTGATCGTCTGCGCCCGCACCTCCGCGCCGACCGCCGAGGACCGCCGCTTCGGCATCTCGCTGTTCGCCGTCGACACCAAGTCCGAGGGCTACTCGATCGGCCGCAAGCTCGACAAGCTCGGCCTGCGCACGTCCGACACCGCCGAGCTGGCGTTCGTCGACGTGAAGGTGCCCGTCGCCGACCTGCTCGGCGAGGAGAACAAGGGCTTCCACTACCTCGGCCAGAACCTGCCGTCCGAACGCTGGGGCATCGCCCACGGCGCGTACGCGCAGGCCAAGGCCGCCGTGGAGTTCGCCAAGAGCTACGTCCAGGAGCGCACGGTCTTCGGCAAGACGGTGGCGTCCTTCCAGAACACCAAGTTCGAACTGGCCGCCTGCCAGGCCGAGGTGGACGCCGCCGAGGCCGTCGCCGACCGCGCCCTGGAGGCGCTGGACGCCGGTGAGCTGAGCCCCGCCGAGGCCGCCTCCGCGAAGCTGTTCTGCACCGAGGTCGCGCACCGCGTCATCGACCGCTGCCTCCAGCTGCACGGCGGCTACGGCTACATGAACGAGTACCCGATCGCCCGCCTGTACGCGGACAACCGGGTCAACCGCATCTACGGCGGCACCAGCGAGGTCATGAAGTCGATCATCGCCAAGTCCATGGGCCTCTGAGGAACGACTCCGTCCGTCCCATGAGCACCGCACTCGATTCCCTGCTCGATCTGCTCGACCTGGAGCAGATCGAGCAGGACATCTTCCGGGGTACGAGCCGTTCCTCGCTCGTCCCCCGCGTCTTCGGCGGCCAGGTCGCGGCCCAGGCGCTGGTCGCCGCGGGCCGCACCGTCCCCGCCGAGCGGGGTGCCCACTCCCTGCACGCGTACTTCCTGCGGGCGGGCGATCCGGGCGCGCCGATCGTCTACAGCGTCGACCGCATCCGCGACGGCCGCTCCTTCACCACCCGCCGGGTCGTCGCCGTCCAGCACGGCCAGCCGGTCTTCCACCTCTCGGCGTCCTTCCAGACGTACGAGGAGGGCCTGGAGCACCAGGCGCCGATGCCGCCCGCGCCGGACCCGGAGACCCTGCCCACCGCCGCGCAGATGCTGCCCCGCCACGCGGACCGCTTCCGCGACCCGGGCGTGGTGGACCGGCTGATCGAGGCGCGGGCCGCGGTCGATCTGCGGTACGTGGACGAACCGCCCTTCGCCACCGTCGGCGAGCCCCGCGAGCCCCGCTCCCAGGTGTGGTTCCGCACCAACGGCAAGCTGGCGGACGACCCGCTGCTCCACGTCTGCCTGGCGACGTACGTCTCCGACATGACGCTGCTCGACTCGGTGCTCCTCGCCCACGGGCGCGGCGGCTGGACGGTCGGCGACGTGGTCGGGGCGAGCCTGGACCACGCGATGTGGTTCCACCGGCCGTTCCGGGCCGACGAATGGCTGCTGTACGACCAGGAGTCACCTTCCGCGTCCGGCGGGCGGGGCCTGGGCCAGGCCCGGATCCACACCCAGGACGGCCGGTTGGCGATCACCGTCATCCAGGAGGGCGTGGTCCGGGTGCCCCGGACCTGATCCTGGGCCGCCCGCTCAGGCCGACCGTTCCAGCGCCCGCATCTCCTCCGGGGTCATGCGGGCCGCCCGCGCCGCGAGATGGTCCTGGACGGTCTTGTGCAGGAAGGCGTGGCCGTCGCCCACGCGGCGCATGATCGCCCGGTCGGTCGCGTAGTCGAGGAAGCCCCGCTGGAGGTAGTCCGCCAACGGCGACCCCAGCAGCGGGAGGGGCACCTGGTAGAAGCCGACGAAGAGCCGGTAGACCGGGTTCGGCCGGCTGGCGGGGTTTCCGGCCTCGTATCCGCTCAGCCGGCGCATGGCCCGGAACACCGGGTACAGCCCGGCCGGCACCTGCTGCCGGACCACGTCGTCCGGGGCCTGGAGGATGACGCGCGTGAAGTCGTTGGCGTAGTACACCGTCGCGTGCGACTCCCCGAGGACCCGGGCGAGCCGCAGCAGACCGGCCCGCACCTGGGCGGCGGGGCGCTGCGGTGTGACCGGCCGCCCCTGCAGCGTCCGGTCCCGGTGGATCATGCGCTCGATGTAGGCGTCGAAGATGCGGCCCCTGCGCTCCTCCGTGTCGCCGAGGGCGGTGACCTCCTCCTCGTCCACGCCCTCGTAGGCGAGCGCGGCGACGCCCAGCATCAGCGGTGTGGTCAGCAGCCGGGCCAGTACCGGATCGGCGGCAGCGGCGACGGCCAGGCCGCGCAGCCCTTCGCCCGCGCTGTCGAGCAGCGCGTGCACGGCCGCGACGTCCATGGGCCGCACGCGGACCGCGCCGTTGACCGTGAGCCGTTCCCCCAGCTCCTCGTAGTCGGCCGAGCGGCACGAGACGGCGATCGGGCAGTGCGGGTGTCCCTCGGCGCCGATCAGTGCGTTGACCGCGCGGACGCAGTCGGCGCGCAGGCCCGGAGCGACCTCGTCGAGCCCGTCCAGGACGAGGGCGAGGCCGTTGTCCCGGAGGAGGGCGAGCCCGGTTTCCCGGGGGACCCGGTAGCGGCTGTGCAACTCGTCGAGGACCCAGGGGACCATCGGTCCGCCGTGCCAGTCCGTCAGCAGCAGGACCACCGGAACGGGAGCGGCGTCGTCCCGCTCGGCCGCCGCGGCCAGGTACTCGGTCAGTTCGAGCATCCGCGAGGTCTTGCCCGCGCCGGGGTCGCCCAGGACGAGGAGCTGCGCCTGGTGACGGTCGAAGACCTCGCCGATCCGGGTTCCCGCGGGCAGCGGCACGCCTCCCTCCGGGCCCCCGGCCGCGAGCCGGGGGGCGCCCCAGGGGTCGTGCACGGCCGTCCGGTGCTCGGCGAGGCCCAGCTCGATCCGTACGGCGCGCTCCCGGGCCCGGTCCGCGCCCTCCGTCCAGCTGCGGCGCACCGCGTGCAGCAGGGCCGCGCGGACCCTGGCCCGCTCCTCGGCACCGAGCGCGAAGTCCGGCTCCGGCGGGACGAGGCCGCGCAGGTGCACGATGTAGAGGAGCAGGCCCACCACGGCGAAGGCGACGACCGCGCCGATGACGAGCGTCTTCCGGCTCTCGCCCGCGAAGCCCTTGTAGATGTCGGGCAGCAGCCCGGCGGCGAGCTCCTGGAGAAGGAACAGGGCGAGCAGGACGAGCAGCCCGGTGAGAACCGGCTTCTGCCCGCGCCCGCGCGATCGACGCCCCGATGTGAACATGGGCCCCCCACGGCACTGGACATTCGCGGCACAGAGTAGCAACGGCGCGCGTGCGCGGCGGAGTTGCGGCACGCGCCACGGGACAGGTACGGACCCGTTACGGAAGGGGCATCCGGCGATCACGGGCGATCACGGGCGCCCGCCGGGCCGACCGCCGAAGGGACGTCCGGCGCCCCCGACCCCCGCCCGCCCGCCGGACCGGGCGCGGAAGGGCATCCGGCGGTCACCGGCGCCCGCCGCTCCCGGCCCGGACACGGCTGATCCCGGCCGGGATCAGTCGGCGTCCAGCCCCGCCGCGTTCAGCAGGTAGGCCGTCATCGGGTCGTAGAAGCGCGGGTCGATCACATGGTCGTCCAGCGGGACGGCGACCTGGAGGGTGCCTTCCGCCTCGCCGAGGAAGAGCGCCGGGTCGTTGCAGTCCGCGTACCCGACCGCGTCCAGGCCGCGCTGCGCGGCGCAGCCGGCCCAGCCGTGGTCGGCGACGACCAGGTCCGGGAGCGGGCGGCCCTCGCGCTCGAGGCCGTCCAGGATGGCGGCCATCGGGGCGGGCGAGTGGGTGTGCCAGAGCGTCGCGCCCCGCTCCTGCACGGCGACGTCCGCGAACTGGAAGACCATGCCCTCGTCGGCGACCAGCCCCGAGGGGATCCGGACGATCTCGCAGCCGGCCGCCCGCAGCGCCTGCGCGGTCTGCCGGTGGACGTCCAGCAGCCCGCCCGGGTGGCCGGTCGCGAACAGCACCCGTTCCGCGCCCGCCGCCGCCTTCCGCAGCCGGGCCGCCATCCGCTCCAGCGCGTCGACCGTCAGCTCCGGGTCGATGGTGTCCTGGCCGTACCGGTGCTCCGGGTCGTCGCTGACGCCGCAGCGCTCGGCCATCACCGCCAGCACGTCCTGCTCGTCGCGCCACCGGTCCCCGAGCTCCAGGCCCAGCCAGTAGTGGCGGTCGCCGTTGGCGAGCTGCCGGTAGTGGGAGAGGTTGTTGTCGCGCGGTGTGGCGACATCCCCGGCGATACGCGTACGGACGAGGTGTTCGACGAGGGCGGCACGGCTCGGTATCGGCATGAACCCATTGTGCCGTCAGGGGTGCGCTCCGTGCCGGGAGTACGTGACCTTGTCCAGACCGTAGTACTGGGCGACGCACTGCGCGGGCCAGGGCCGTTGCCCGTGCCTGCCGAACGGTTCGACCATTCGGCCGACCGACACCGGGGTGTACGGGAGCACCCGGGCGCCGCGCGCCGCCCCTTCCCGCAGTGTTTGGTCCTGGCGGTCCCAGCGCTCGGCCCGGACCTCCATCTGCGTGCCGAGCCGGAACAGGGGCGCGGCGAGTCCGACGCAGCTCAGCGCGCAGACGGCGGCGGCGACGGCGGCCACCGCCGTGCGCGCCCCCCGCCCGGCCCGCACCGCGCGCCCCAGCAGGGCGCCGAGAGCGGCCAGCAGCAGGACGTACACCAGCAGGAAGTCGCCCCAGACGCGGGCCGCGATCGCCACCGTCGCGCCGAAGGCCGGGTATGTGATGACGGTGCAGAGGAAGCCGGAGACCAGGAAGGCGAGGGCCCCGGCGGCGGCCAGGAGCAGCGGCCTGCTCCGGAGCGGTCCGGGCGCCGCGCCCCCGTCCGGCCCGCCCGTGCCGGCCGTCCGCCCGGCGTCCCGGGCCAGCAGTCCGAGGAGCAGCCCGGCGGCGAGCGCCCCCAGGTACTGCCAGGTGGTCAGGACGGTGCCGAGGATCTCGCCGAAGGCCCGCAGGGCGGTGGCGAGCCGTCCCGCGTCGAGCATGGAACCGGCGTCGGCGCCGAAGCGCGAGCGCCGGGCGTGCGCGCCGGGCGAGGTGTAGAGCACGGCCACCCCGGCGAGGATCCCGGCCAGGGCCAGCAGGCACCAGCGGCGGACCAGGGTCCGGCCGGGCCCGGGGTGGGCGAGCGGGCCGAGCAGCAGCACCGTGGCGAGGAGGACGCAGGCCACGACCGCGGTCTCCTCGGAGAGCGTTCCGAAGAAGAACCCGCCCAGGAGCGCGACGCCGAGGGCGGCCCCCCTGCCCCGCCGGGTCCGGGCCCGCAGCAGCGGGATCACGGCGGCGCAGACCAGCACCGGGGCGAGGGTGTGCGAGACGGAGTTGGCGGGCCAGTAGAACACCTTGTACGTCTCGGGCGTCGCGAGGAAGAAGACCACCGCGGCCATCGCGGCCGCGATCAGCGGCGTCCCGCGCGGCGCGGTCAGCCCCGTGCGGCCAAGGACGGTGACGGTCAGCGCCCACAGGATGCCGACCATGGCCACCCCGCTGACCAGCGCGTACCAGCGGTGTCCGGAGGTGCCGAAGACTCCGTACGCGACGACCATCAGGGCGTTGGCGACGCGCCCGTTGTCCTCGTAGTAGAACTTCGCGATCATCCCGGAGGCGCCCTCGTCGCGGACGACGGGGAGGAAGCACCAGTCGTCCGCCCCGGGGCGGACCAGGCGGCCGATCCAGAAGACCGCGGCGAGCAGGGTGAACGGGAAGAGGCCGAGCGCCGCCGTCCAGCCGGTGGCCCGGCGGCGTGCGTCCCGCCGTTCCCGTTCCCGCTCCGGTGCCCGCGGGGTTTCGAGGGTGTCCGTGGTCATGCGCGGGTCTCTCCTTCGTACGGGGCCCGGGGGGTTCCGGAGTCGATCGCCCAGCGGGCGAGCAGGAAGGAGAACGGGGTGGCCAGCAGCCCCGCGGTCAGGCCGGCGAGGGTCTTGTCCATGTCCAGCCCGCTCACCCCGAGGGTGAGCAGTGCGCCGCTGAGCACGAGGTTGACCGCGCTCGACAGGGGGTAGCGGGCGAACGCCTGCCAGGTCGGCCGGGTACGGCAGGTCAGGTACGAGTTGAGCAGGAAGGAGCCCACGACGCTGACCGCGTATCCGATGGCATGGGCGGCCAGATAGGGCATCCAGTCGTTCAGGGAGGCGTACACGGCGAGGTACACCGCCGTGTTGACGACGCCGATCGCGGCGAACGTCAGGAACTGCCTCCCGGTCCGGGAGCCGGTGGTGCGGGCTCCGGCGTCGCCGTGCGCCGATTCCTCCCGTACCCGTGCCACCTCGACCCGGTCGCCCGGGGCGGACGGTACGGAGCCGGACGGGGAGGAGAAAGAGGAGGGAGAACAAGGAGAAGGGGCCGAATGCACCGGTGCCGAATTCACCGTGACCAGCTCCGCCGGAATGCCGCGCATCAGGGCGGTTTCCAGGGATTCGCTCGTCTCCCGCACCAGGTAATGCGGTCTCCGTTTCGACTCGCAGTAGATACGGCCCACGTATTCGCCGATCACGCCCAGGGTGGCGAGCTGGATTCCGCCGAGCGCCACGACGGCGGTGAGCAGCGTGGTGTAGCCGGGTACGCCGACCCCGTGCAGCGCGACGCCGGCGATGATCCACAGGGCGTATCCGAGGGCCGCCAGGGCGAGGGCGAGTCCGGCGTGGATGGCGAGGCGCAGGGGGCGGCTGTTGAAGGAGATCAGTCCGTCGATCCCGTAGTTCAGCAGCCGTCTGCCGCCCCATTTCGAGCTGCCGGCCGCGCGCCGGACGTTGCGGTAGGTGAAGGCCACGGTGTCGAAGCCGATCCAGGAGAAGATCCCCTTGGAGAACCGGTTGGTCTCGGGCAGGGCGAGTACGGCGTCCACGGCCCGCCGCGAGAGCAGCCGGAAGTCGCCCTCGCCGTCGACGACGGCCACGTCCATGCAGCGGCCCATGGCGCGGTAGTAGGCGGTGGAGAGGAGGGTGCGCAGGGCACCCTCGCCGCTGCGGTCGCGGCGGGCCACGACCTGGTCGTAGCCGTGCCGGCGCAGCTCCAGCATGCGGGGCAGGAGTTCCGGCGGGTGCTGGAGGTCGGCGTCCATGAGGACGACGGCGTCGCCGCGGGACATGCCCAGCCCGGCGAGCATGGCGGCCTCCTTGCCGAAGTTGCGGCTGAAGGAGGTGTAGCGGACGCGGCGGTCGGCGGTGGCGAAGGCGCGGACGCGGGCGCGGGTCCCGTCGCCGCTGCCGTCGTCGACGTACACGATCTCGAACGTCTGCCGAGTCGGTTCGAGGGCGGCGATCAGCTCTCGGTGAAAGGACTCGATCACCTCGTCCTCATTGAAACAGGGAACGACGACCGAGACCTGGCATGTTTTCATTTCATTTCCCCAGCAGGCGCGGGCGAGACGCCTCAAACCATAAGCCCGGGGATCGCCGCGACACTCCGAGGAAATGGGCGAAGAAAGGGGGAAAAGGAGAAGGATTCAAGGAATCCCGCACCGTTCACACATCAATTCATATGTTCACCATTCCACGACGGGCGGGTGATACGCCGCTCAGGGGCGGACCGCCGCCGCCTCGAACGCCCCGCGCGCCAGCCGGTGCAGCAGCGCCGCGGTCTCCGCACGGTCCGGCCGCACGCCGGGGCGGCCCAGGTGCGGGGTGGAGTTGAGCAGGCCGAAGACGGCGTGGACGGCGGCGCGGGCCTCGTACTCGGGCAGGTCCGGGTAGATGGCGCGGACCACCTCCACCCACACCTCGACGTACTGCCGCTGGAGCTGGCGGACCCGCTTGCGGTCGGCCTCGCGCAGCCGGTCCAGCTCACGGTCGTGGAGGGTGATCAGGGGGCGGTCGTCGAGGGCGAAGTCGATGTGCCCCTCGATGAGCGCGTCGAGCAGCGCCCGCGGGGAGCCCGCCCCGGCCGCCGCGTCCTCCGCGACGCGCAGCCGCCCGCCCGCCAGCAGCCGCTCGCTGATGCCGACCAGCAGCTCGGCGAGCATCGCGTCCTTGCCGGGGAAGTGGCGGTAGAGGCCGGGACCGCTGATGCCGACGGCGGCGCCTATCTCGTCGACACCGACGCCGTGGAAGCCGCGCTCGGCGAAGAGGCGGGCGGCCTCCCTGAGGATCTGCTCGCGGCGGGTGGGGGCGTCCGTCCTGGTGGTCATGGATTCGATTCTAGACAGTCGCGTTAGCGAACGTTAACCTGAGGAACGGACGTTAACGTTCACTAACGGCCGTCCGGTCGCCCGCCAGGGGGCGACGGACAGCCGTCAACCACTGCGGTACGGGCAAGGGGGCTCGACACGATGCAGCAGGCACCGGTGCTGGCGAGCGCGGCCGATCCCGCCTCCGAGGCCTGGAAGGCCAACGAGGCGGCGCATCACGCACTCGTCGACGAGCTGCGCGAGCGGCTCGCCAGGGCCAGGCTCGGCGGAGGTGAGCGGGCCCGCGCCCGGCATGTGGCGCGCGGCAAGCTCCTGCCCAGGGACCGGGTCGACACCCTGCTCGATCCGGGCTCCCCGTTCCTGGAGCTGGCCCCGCTGGCGGCCGAGGGGCTGTACGGGGGCGCCGCCCCGGCGGCCGGGGTGATCTCCGGGATCGGCCGGGTGAGCGGCCGCGAGTGCGTGATCGTCGCCAACGACGCCACGGTCAAGGGCGGCACGTACTACCCGATGACGGTGAAGAAGCACCTGCGCGCCCAGGAGGTGGCGCTGGAGAACCGTCTCCCCTGCCTCTACCTCGTCGACTCCGGCGGGGCCTTCCTGCCGATGCAGGACGAGGTCTTCCCCGACCGGGAGCACTTCGGGCGGATCTTCTACAACCAGGCCCGGATGTCCGGGGCCGGCATCCCGCAGATCGCCGCGGTCATGGGCTCGTGCACGGCCGGCGGGGCGTACGTCCCCGCGATGAGCGACGAGGCCGTGATCGTCCGCGACCAGGGCACGATCTTCCTGGGCGGCCCGCCGCTGGTGAAGGCCGCGACCGGCGAGGTCGTGACGGCCGAGGAGCTCGGCGGCGGCGAGGTCCACTCCCGCACCTCCGGGGTGACCGACCACCTCGCCGAGGACGACGCGCACGCGCTGCGGATCGTGCGGAACATCGTGGGCACCCTGCCGGACCGGGGCGCGCTGCCGTGGTCCGTGCGCCCCGTCGAGGAGCCGAAGGCCGACCCGGCGGGTCTGTACGGCGCCGTCCCGGTCGACTCCCGGACCCCGTACGACGTGCGGGAGGTGATCGCCCGGGTGGTGGACGGTTCGCGGTTCGCCGAGTTCAAGGCCGAGTACGGCACGACGCTGGTCACCGGCTTCGCCCACATCCACGGCCACCCGGTCGGGATCGTCGCCAACAACGGCATCCTGTTCTCCGAGTCCGCCCAGAAGGGCGCCCACTTCATCGAGCTGTGCGACCAGCGCGGCATCCCGCTGGTCTTCCTGCAGAACATCTCCGGGTTCATGGTGGGGCGCGACTACGAGGCCGGCGGCATCGCCAAGCACGGCGCCAAGATGGTCACGGCGGTCGCCTGCACCCGCGTCCCCAAGCTGACCGTCGTCGTCGGCGGTTCGTACGGGGCGGGCAACTACTCCATGTGCGGCCGGGCCTACTCCCCCCGCTTCCTGTGGATGTGGCCCAACGCGAAGATCTCCGTCATGGGCGGCGAGCAGGCCGCCTCCGTCCTCGCGACGGTCAAGCGCGACCAGCTCGGTGACGACTGGAGCGCGGCCGACGAGGAGGCGTTCAAGGCGCCGATCCGCGAGCAGTACGAGACCCAGGGCAACGCCTACTACGCCACGGCCCGGCTCTGGGACGACGGTGTGATCGACCCGATGGAGACCCGGCAGGTGCTGGGTCTCGCCCTGACCGCCTGCGCCAACGCCCCCCTGGGCGACGCCGGCTTCGGCGTCTTCCGGATGTGAGGAACAGATGACGATGTTCGACACGGTCCTGGTCGCCAACCGGGGCGAGATCGCGGTACGGGTCATCCGCACGCTGCGGGAGCTGGGCATCCGCTCGGTGGCCGTCTTCAGCGACGCGGACGCCGACGCCCGGCACGTCCGGGAGGCCGACACCGCCGTACGGATCGGGCCCGCCCCGGCCGCGCAGAGCTATCTGCACGTCCCCGCGCTGCTGGACGCGGCCCGCCGCTCCGGCGCGCAGGCCGTCCACCCCGGCTACGGGTTCCTCGCCGAGAACGCCGCGTTCGCGCGGGCGTGCGCCGAGGCGGGGCTGGTCTTCATCGGCCCGCCCGCCGCCGCGATCACGCTGATGGGCGACAAGATCCGGGCCAAGGAGACGGTCTCGGCGGCCGGGGTCCCGGTGGTGCCCGGCTCCTCGGGCAGCGGCCTGACCGACGCCCAACTGGTCGACGCGGCGCGGGAGATCGGCACGCCTGTGCTGCTGAAGCCCTCGGCGGGCGGCGGCGGCAAGGGCATGCGGCTGGTGCGCGACGAGGCGCTGCTCGGCGACGAGATCGCGGCGGCCCGGCGCGAGGCACGGGCCTCGTTCGGCGACGACACCCTGCTGGTGGAGCGGTGGATCGACCGGCCCCGGCACATCGAGATCCAGGTGCTGGCCGACGCCCACGGCCAGGTGGTCCACCTCGGCGAGCGGGAGTGCTCGCTCCAGCGCCGCCACCAGAAGATCATCGAGGAGGCGCCGTCGGTCCTGCTCGACGAGGCGACCCGGGCGGCGATGGGCGAGGCGGCCGTGCAGGCGGCCCGCTCCTGCGGCTACGTCGGCGCGGGCACGGTCGAGTTCATCGTCCCGGGCGACGACCCGGGCGCGTACTTCTTCATGGAGATGAACACCCGCCTCCAGGTCGAGCACCCGGTCACCGAACTGGTCACCGGCCTGGACCTGGTCGAGTGGCAGCTACGCGTCGCGGCCGGCGAACCGCTCCCCCTCGCCCAGGCCGACATCACGCTCACCGGCCACGCGGTCGAGGCCCGGATCTGCGCCGAGGACCCGGCGCGCGGCTTCCTGCCCTCCGGCGGCACGGTCCTCGCCCTGCACGAACCGCAGGGCCACGGGGTGCGCACGGACTCCGGGCTCGCCGAGGGCGGCGAGGTCGGCAGCCTCTACGACCCGATGCTGTCGAAGGTCATCGCGTACGGGCCCGACCGGGCCACCGCCCTGCGCCGGCTGCGGGCGGCGCTCGCGGGGACGGCGGTGCTAGGCGTGCCGACCAACGCCGGGTTCCTGCGCCGGCTGCTCGCCCACCCGGCGGTCGCGGCGGGCGAGCTGGACACCGGCCTGGTGGAGCGCGAGGCGGCCGGGCTGGTCCCGGACGGGGTGCCCGAGGAGGTGTACGCGGCGGCGGCGCTGCTGCGTACCGCCCGCTCCGGTGCCGACGGGTCGGCCGAGGCCGCCGGCTGGGTCGACCCGTTCTCGGTGGCGAGCGGCTGGCGCCTCGGCGGCACCCCGGCCCGTACGGTGCTCGACTTCCGGCTCCCGGGCCACGACCCGGTGCAGGTGTCGCTGCGTTCCCGGCCCGACGAGGCGGGCGCCACGGTGCTGTGCTTCGGCCATGTCGGCGAGGACGCGGAGCCGCCGCGGCCGGACACCGGGTGCTGCGGACCGCTCGCCCCGCTGCCCGGCGGCCGGGAGACGGCCCGCGCGGTCCGGATCTCCGGGGGCGGGATCGCCTTCGAACTCGCCGGTGCCACCCACGCGTTCACCCATGCCGCCACCCCCGAAGGGGTGTGGCTCGGCCGGGACGGCGACAGCTGGTACGTCCAGGACCACGACCCGGTGGAGGCGTCCCTGTCCGGGGCGGGCCGCTCCGGGGCGGACACCCTCGCCGCGCCCATGCCCGGCACGGTCACGGTGGTGAAGGTGGCGGTCGGGGACCCGGTCGCGGCCGGGCAGAGCCTGTTGGTGGTGGAGGCGATGAAGATGGAGCACGTCATCTCCGCCCCGCACGCCGGGACGGTGACGGAACTGGACGTCGTCCCCGGCGCCACCGTCGCCATGGACCAGGTCCTGGCCGTGGTCACCCCCGCCGAAGCCCCCGCCGAAGCCCCCGCCGGGCCTTCCGGGGAGGAGGCATGACGAGCGACGCGCGCACCCTGCCCATGGCCGTACCGGCGCGGGACCTGCCCGCCCGGGTCCGGATCCACGAGGTCGGCGCCCGCGACGGGCTGCAGAACGAGAAGTCCGTCGTACCGACCGAGGTGAAGGCGGAGTTCATCCACCGGCTGGCCGCCGCCGGGCTCACCACCGTCGAGGCCACCAGCTTCGTGCACCCCAAGTGGGTACCCCAACTGGCCGACGCGGAGGACCTGTTCCCCCGTCTCGCGGATCTCGACGGGGTCGCCCTGCCGGTCCTGGTCCCCAACGAGCGGGGGCTGGAGCGGGCGCTGGCGCTGGGGGCGCGCCGGATCGCCGTGTTCGGTTCGGCGACGGAGACGTTCGCCTCCCGCAACCTGAACCGCACGGTCGACGAGTCGCTGGCGATGTTCGAGCCGGTCGTCGCCCGCGCCAAGGCCGACGACGTCCATGTGCGCGGCTACCTGTCGATGTGTTTCGGCGACCCCTGGGAGGGGCCCGTCCCGGTCCACCAGGTGGTGCGGGTCGCCAAGGCGCTGATGGACCTCGGCTGCGACGAGCTGTCCCTCGGCGACACCATCGGGGTCGCCACCCCCGGCCATGTGCGGGCCCTGCTCGCCGGGCTGAACGAGGAGGGGGTGGGCACCGACGTCATCGGGGTGCACTTCCACGACACGTACGGCCAGGCCCTGTCCAACACCCTCGCCGCCCTCCAGCACGGCGTGACCACCGTGGACGCCTCCGCGGGCGGCCTCGGCGGCTGCCCGTACGCGAAGAGCGCCACCGGGAACCTCGCCACCGAGGACCTGGTGTGGATGCTCCAGGGCCTCGGCATCGAGACCGGGGTCGATCTCGACACGCTCACCGCCACCAGCGTGTGGCTCGCCGACCGCCTGGGCCGCCCCAGCCCGTCCCGTACCGTCCGCGCGCTCTCGGTGCGATAGGCACCCCGTCCCCAGTCCCACAAGGAGTGACCCTGCCATGTCCCTGGACCACCGGCTGACCGCCGAACACGAGGAACTGCGGCGCACCGTCGAGGAGTTCGCGCACGACGTCGTCGCGCCGAAGATCGGCAACCTCTACGAACGGCACGAGTTCCCGTACGAGATCGTGCGGGAGATGGGGCGGATGGGCCTGTTCGGGCTGCCGTTCCCGGAGGAGTACGGCGGCATGGGCGGCGACTACCTCGCCCTCGGGATCGCCCTGGAGGAGCTGGCCCGGGTCGACTCGTCGGTGGCGATCACCCTGGAGGCCGGGGTCTCGCTCGGCGCGATGCCGGTGTACCGCTTCGGTACGGAGGAGCAGAAGCGGCGCTGGCTGCCGAGGCTCTGCTCGGGCGAGGCGCTGGGCGCCTTCGGCCTGACCGAGCCGGACGGCGGCTCGGACGCGGGCGGCACCCGCACGACGGCCGTGCGCGACGAGGCGGCCGGCGAGTGGGTGATCAACGGCTCGAAGTGCTTCATCACCAACTCCGGCACGGACATCACGGAGCTGGTCACGGTCACGGCGGTGACCGGCCGCAAGCCCGACGGGCGGCCGCTGATCTCCTCGATCATCGTGCCGTCCGGCACCCCCGGCTTCACCGTCGCCGCCCCGTACTCCAAGGTCGGCTGGAACTCCTCGGACACCCGCGAGCTGTCCTTCTCCGACGTCCGCGTGCCGCTGGAGAACCTGCTGGGCGAGGAGGGCCGGGGCTACGCGCAGTTCCTGCGCATCCTGGACGAGGGCCGGATCGCCATCGCCGCGCTCTCCACGGGGCTGGCGCAGGGCTGTGTGGACGAGTCGGTGAAGTACGCGGCCGAGCGCCACGCGTTCGGCAAGCCGATCGGCACCAACCAGGCCATCCAGTTCAAGATCGCCGACATGGAGATGCGCGCCCACATGGCCCGTATCGGCTGGCGCGACGCCGCCTCGCGGATGCTGGCGGGCGAGCCGTTCAAGAAGGAGGCGGCCATCGCCAAGCTGTACTCCTCCACGGTGGCCGTGGACAACGCCCGCGAGGCCACCCAGGTCCACGGCGGCTACGGGTTCATGAACGAGTACCCGGTGGCCCGCATGTGGCGCGACTCCAAGATCCTGGAGATCGGCGAGGGCACGAGCGAGGTCCAGCGCATGCTGATCGCCCGGGAGCTGGGCCTCCCGGCCTGAGTCCGGGTAGGCGCGACGGAACGGGACGGGGCGGGCCTCTGCGGAGGCCCGCCCCGTCGTCCGCGTACGGCTCCCGGGGCCGTCCGCTACCTCCAGCGCTGGTTGCCGCCGTCGTTGCAGCCCAGCGTGTAGACCCTGCCCGAACCGTTGCTGTCCAGGCACTTGCCGGTGGCGACGTTCTTCCACACCACGACGCCGGCGCCCGATTCCCGCGGCGTCCAGCGCTGGTTGCCGCCGCCGTTGCAGCCGAGCGCGTAGACGTCACCGGCGCCGTTGCTGTCCAGGCACTTGCCCGTCGCCACGTCCTTGAGCTCGCCACCGCCGGTGTCGTCGAGCCGCACCGTCCAGTGCTGGTTGCCGCCGCCGTTGCAGCCGAGCGTGTAGACCCTGCCCGCGTCGTTGCTGTCCAGGCACCTGCCCGTGGCCACGTTCTTGAACTGCACCTGCGGACCGGCGGACGCCGGGACGGACACCGCCCCCACCAGGGCGCATCCCAGGCCGACGATGGCCACCAGGGTGACGCGTGACCGCATGACCGAACCTCCTGCTTGAATCGACGGATCGAGGCTCGTGGGCTGCTCGCGACGGGCCCGTACCGGTCCCCGCGAAGGGGGCGCCCGCCCCCTCGTACAGCGCGACCGCACCCGGGAGACCGGGACGCGGCCCATGCTCGCCACTGCTGTCACCTCGTCGCATCGAGGGCGGCGCCATGGATTCCGTCCCTTTGTACCGCACCACCGGGACGTATCCCGCCGGAAACCGCCGTCACCCGCCGTCGGCGGCGCGGCCCCGGCCTCAGTAGCGGTGGCCGGGCCAGTGCGGGTCCTCCCAGCGGGCGGGGCCGGTGAGGCCGAGCAGGCGCAGACGGTGGAGCAGTTCGTCGGGCGCGCCGTGGGCGGCGAGGCGGGGCCGGGCGTGGTCGAGCAGCCAGGCCGTCAGGGTGGCGCGTTTGTCGTCCTCGTCGTCCCAGGCGCGCCAGGGGAGTTCGTCGCCGAGGAGGTGGTACTCCCAGTCGTCGGCGGCCTCGGCGAGGTGGCGGGTGGCGACGGCTCCGGTCCGTGTCTCCCAGTGGGCGAGCCACGGGGTGAGCGTGCCGGACGCCTCGGTGACCAGGACGAGGAGCTCGTGGGCCGGGATCGTCGGGGCCGGTTCGGTGAGCGTGTGCGACCACCAGGCGTGGAGGAACTCCCGTACAGCCGAGGCCTGCTCCTCGGGCCACCGCTGCCAGCCGCCGCGGTCGAACGACCGGCCGACCTCCTCCGGGCCGAGGAAGTGTTCGGCGCGGCCCGTGACGAGACTCCGGGCGAACTGCGGGAGTATCCGGCGCAACACCGCCGGATGGTCGCTCCAGTCGGAGGCCTGCCAGGTGCGTCGCAGGAGGTCGTCGTCGAGGTCCACGTCCGGGACCTTGAGCAGGGCCAGCTCCTCGGGGCTGCCCCAGTGGCACTCGCAGTTGTGCTCGTCGGGGCGGGCGGTCATGCCGCGGAAGGCGACCGCGAGTCCGTCCAGCGCGGCGCCAAGGCGGTGGGCGGACCGCGCGGCGGAGGAGGGCGAGGGGGTCATGGGCGCGATTCGCCTTCGGGACTCCGGGGGCCTCCGCCGTCCGAAGATCGCCACGTTACCGGGAACGGCCGCCGCCCGTCCCCCACGTGTGCGGGGAACGGGCGGCGGCAGTACGCGAATCGCGGGTCAGACCTTGGCCGGGGCCGGCTCGGGCGTGGCGTCGGCGTCCTCACCGGTGCGGCGCATGGCCGGGATGAGGGCGGCGACGGCGGCCGCGACCAGGGCGACGCCGCAGCCGACCATGAGCCCGGTACGGAAGCCGTTCTCCGAGGTGAGGGTGTAGCCGCCCATGGTGACGGTCATCTGGGAGAGGACGACGCCGACCACCGCGGCGCCGATCGACGTGCCGAGCGAGCGCATCAGCGTGTTGAAGCCGTTGGCGGCGGCGGTCTCCGACAGCGGGACCGAGCCCATGATCAGCGCGGGCATCGAGCCGTACGCCAGGCCGACGCCGCTGCTGGTCACCATGCCGACCACCATCAGGCCCCACGCGGAGCCCATCAGCACCAGCGCCAGGCCGTAGCCGACCGCGATGACGAGGATGCCGCAGACCAGGGTGAACTTGGGGCCGCGGGCGTCGATGAGCTTTCCGCCGAGCGGGGAGACGATCATCATCATGATGCCGCCGGGCGCCATCCACAGACCCGCCGCGAGCATCGACTGGCCGAGCCCGTAGCCGGTCTCCGAGGGGAACTGGAGGAGCTGCGGCGAGATCAGCATGGTGGCGTACATGCCGAAGCCGACGAAGACCGAGGCGAGGTTGGTCATCAGCACCCGGGGACGGGCGGTGGTGCGCAGGTCGACCAGCGGGTCACGGGTGCGCAGCTCCCACAGGCCCCAGGCGAGCAGCACGACCACCGCGGCGACGAACAGGCCGAGCGTGGTGGCCGAGCCCCAGCCCCAGTCCGCACCCTTGGACACCGCGAGCAGCAGGCAGACCAGCCCCGCCCCGAGGCCGAGCGCGCCGAGCACGTCGAACCGCTGCCCCTTGGCCCCGGCCGGCACGTCGGGGATCAGGAACCAGATCAGCGCCGCGACGACGGCGGCCAGGCCGGCCGAGCCCCAGAAGAGCACCCGCCAGTTGGTGTACTGGGCGACCGCCGCGGCGATCGGCAGGCCGAGCGCACCGCCGATGCCCATGGAGGCGCTGACCAGCGCGATGGAGGAGCTGAGCTTCTCCGCCGGGACCACGTCGCGCAGCAGCGCGATGCCCAGCGGCAGGACACCCATGCCCATGCCCTGGAGGCCACGGCCGACGATCATCGGGACGACGGACGACGAGAGCGCGCACACCACCGAACCGGCTATCAGCGGCACGGAGCAGACGAGGAGCATGCGCCGCTTGCCGACCATGTCGCCGAGCCGGCCGGAGACGGGCACGCAGACGGCGGAGACCAGCAGGGTGACGGTGATCACCCAGGCCGCGTTCGAGGGGGTGGTGTTCAGGATCTGCGGCAGCTCGGCGATGAGCGGGGTGACCAGGGTCTGCATGATCGCCGCCGTGACCCCGGCGATGGCCAGGGTGGCGACGATGCCGCCAGTGCGGGTTGATGGCTGGGGTGCGCCCATCCGGGACTCCTCGGGTGTGTATCGGGAAGAAGGCTATGTATCGTACACACTCCATGCAGCTTGCATGTTATATGTACGCTACATAGCCTGTGGGAGAATGGGAGCCGGCCCCCGTGACCCATCGGGCGCCGGCGAAGAGCGGGGCCCCGGGCATCCGGACACCGCGACGACGAGGGAAGACGGCAGGCACCCATGACCAGGCCCACCCATGAGGTCGAGTACGAGCAGATGCTCCTCAGCCGCCACAGCCTGCTGCGGAACAGGGGCGGGCGGCGCAAGGGCGGCCTGATGGACCACAGCGCCTACGTCCTGCTCAGCCGCATCCGCGTCCAGGGGCCGATGTCGATCGGCGAGCTCAGCGACGCCTTCGGGCTCGACGCGTCCACCCTCAACCGGCAGACCGCGGCGGCCATGCGCGCCGGGCTCGTGGAGCGCATACCGGACCCCTCGGGCGGCATGGCCCGCAAGTTCCGGATCACCGAGGAGGGCGCCCGCACGCTCGACGCGGAGCGCGAGGGCATCGTCGACTCCCTGGAGCGGGTCATGACCGACTGGTCGGACGAGGACATCTCCGGTTTCGCCGCCTACCTGCGCCGTTTCAACACCGACATCGAGCGGCTGGCCGGCCGGCCCTGGCCGCGTCCCTGACGCCCCCCGGGGCCGCCCGCCGGAATCCGTTCGACAGCGCGGCCCCGCCCCCGGCAGAGTCCGGACATGACGCCACAGCACTGGCCCCTGTACGGGCTCCGCCTCCGCACGCCCCGCCTGGAGCTGCGCCTCCCGGACCTGGAACTGCTCGACGACCTCGCCTCGGTCGCGGCCGACGGGGTGCACGCCCCGGGCGAGACGCCGTTCACGATGCCCTGGACGGACGCGCCGCCCGCCGGTCGCGCCCGGGCCACCTTCCAGCACGTGCTGCACACCGTCGCCGACTGGTCGCCCCGGAACTGGACGCTCGGCCTCGCCGTGCTGCACGAGGGCAGGGCGATCGGGCGGCAGGACCTGACGGCGAAGGACTTCGCGATCACCGGCGAGGTCGCCTCCGGGTCGTGGCTGGGCCTCGCCCACCAGGGCCGGGGCCTCGGTACCGAGATGCGCGCCGCCGTCCTGCATCTGGCCTTCGCGGGCCTCGGGGCCCGGAGCGCCGTGTCGGCCGCGATGACCGACAACGCCCGCTCGCTGGGCGTGTCGCGCCGGCTGGGCTATCTGCCGGACGGCCTCACGGTCACCGCCGTCGGCGACGCGCCCTGCACCCTGCAACGGCTGCGGATCGACCGCGCCCGCTGGGAGGAGTGCCGGAGCATCGAGGTCACCGTCGAGGGGCTCGACGACTGCCGGGCGGAGTTCGGGGCATGAGCCTGCTCGTCCACACCTTCGTCTACGACGAGGACGGCCGGCAGCGGCTTCTCGACGACCCCGAGGACGGCAGCGACATGGCCGGGTTCGAACGGACCCGGACCGCGCTCTGGGGTTCGGAGTGCGCACGGGCCCTCGGCGCCCGGTTCCTCCCGGAGCTGGCCGACGCCGACCTCTACGTACAGCCGGAGGACATCGAGGACTTCCTCGCCGAGTGCGCGCTGCTGGGCCGGCACACGGCCGAGCTCGCCGAGCACAGCGGCTACCGGGAGGACTACGTGGCCGTCCGGCTCTCCCACATCCACCGCGCCGCCCTGCGCGCCCGGTCGGTCGGCGGCGGGGTCCTGGTCTGGTGAGCCCGGACCGGCGACGGGCTCAGCGCACCAGCAGGTCGACCACCCCCGTCAGGTCCTCGTCGCCGCCGCCCCCGGCCAGGCGGCGGCGCATCAGGTCGAAGTAGGGGCGGAGCAGTTCCGCGCTCACCCCCTGCTCCTCGGCGGCGCGCAGGAAGGCGGGCGTACCGGCCACCTGCATGGCGAGGTTGGACACCACGCCCTCGGTGTAGTCGCCGCTGCGCAGGTTCGCGGCCGTCCGGTGCACCGACGGGGCCATCGCGACGAGCCAGTCGGCCAGCAGCGGGGCGAACGCCACGGGGTCGACGTCCTCCTTCCGGATCAGGGCGAAGGCGTGCGCGGCCCCGGCGAACATCCCGTACATGGCACCGAGCAGGGCCATGTCGTACAGGGCCGCGAACCCCGGGTCCGTACCGACCCAGGTGGCCCCGGCCGGAACGCCCAGGGTCTCCCGGTGCTCCTCGAACAGCTCCCGGGAGCCGCTGTGGAGGATGTAGCCGCCCGCGCCCGGGACGCCGATCATCGGGGGTACGGCCATGATCCCGCCGTCCAGGTAGCGGGCGCCGCGCTCCTGGGCCCACCGGGCGCGGGCGCGGGCCTCGGCCGGGGTGCCGGTGGTCAGGTCGACCAGGTCCTTGCCGGCCAGGTCGACGCCGTCCAGCACGGTGGCGACGGAGGCGCCGTCCAGCAGGCAGACGACGACCAGCCGGTTCGCCGCGACCGCCGCGGCGGCATCGTCCGCGGCCCGCGCGCCCTCGCCGACGAGCGCGGCCGCGCGGGCGGGGGTGCGGTTCCAGACGGTGAGCGGATGGCCCTCGGCGAGCCAGGCCCGGGCCAGGGCCGTCCCCATGGCGCCGAGGCCCAGCAGGGTCAGAGGAGCCTTCACGCCGGAGGTCTCCACGGTCTTCTTCTCGGTCGTTCCGACCAGGTGCTGTGTCATGGGGTCGAGGCTGCTGGCCGCCGCGGAAACGATCAAGTACGCACTTCGGAGTGGGTGGTTACCCTCGGGTGAGCAAGCACGTCGAAGGGGTGGGGGCATGGCGACGCTGAACCGGCCGGGCACGCCGGAAGGGCATGTCTGCGGGATCGACACCGCGATGGAAGTGATCGGCGGCAAGTGGAAGGTGCTCGTCCTGTGGGCGCTCCACGAGCACCCCCGCCTCCGCTTCGGCGAGCTGCGCCGGAAGCTGCCCGGGGTCACCGAGAAGGTGCTCGCCTCCCACCTGCGGGAGATGGAGGCGGACGGTGTGGTGCGCCGCGTCTCCTACGAGGAGGTCCCGCCCCGCGTCGAGTACTCGCTGACCGAGGACGGCACCCGCCTCAACGAAGCGCTCCGCCCGCTGGCCGTCTGGGGCCGGGAGCGGGCGGCCGCCCCCTGAGCCCCTTCCGCGCGGGCTGACAGAATCGACGGCATGGCGGACATCATCCAGCGCGACGGGACCTGGACCTTCGACGGCGAGGCGGTACGGATCGTGCCCGGCCGGGGCAAGGGCATCCATCCGATCCGGGAGGCGCTCGGGGAACGGGTCGTCCCGCTGAACGCCCTGGCGGGCATCTCCTTCGAGCCGGACCGCAAGGGCGGCCGGCTGCGGTTGCGGCTGCGCGACGGGGCGTGCCCGGTGCTGCGCGCCGCCGACGGCCGGCTGACCGGCGCGGCGGACCCGTACCAACTGGCCGTGGAGAAGGACCGCGAGGGGGTGGCGGAGTACTTCGTCGACGCGGTCCGCAACGCCCTGCTGGTCGAGCAGGTGCCCACCGGCCCGGTCGACGGCTTCCTGCTGCCGGGGCCCTCGCTGCCGGTCGCCGGTGGCGGCGGGGACGGCACGGCCTCCTTCGACGGGGAGACGGTCCGGCTCACCTGGAACTGGAAGGCCGCCGAGGCCAAGTCCGCGCACGGCCCGGTGGCGTTCCCGGTGGCGGAGGTGGCGGACGTGCGCTGGATGCCCGCCATCGGCCTGGAGAACGGACACCTCCGCTTCGTCCGGGCCGGGGTTCCGGCGTCGCCGCTCCCGCCCGAGAAGGACCCGTACTCGCTGGACCTGTGGGGGCTGTCGAAGAAGGAGCACACGGCGGCGCTGGTCGCGGCGGCGGTCCTGGTGCGGCTGCCCGGCACCCCGGCCGACACCGGTGCCTGTACCGGCCCGGACGCCCTGCCCCAGGCCGAACCCGGTGCCGGCACCGGTGCCGAGCCCGCGGCGATCGCGCCCCCGGCCGGGAGCGACGACCACGACGTACTTCTGCGCAGACTCCGCGAGCTCGGCGACCTGCACCGGGCCGGGGTTCTCACGGACGACGAGTTCACCGCCGCCAAGCAGGCCGTGCTGAAGCGCCTGTAGGGCGTGACCGGGCGGCCCACCCCGCCCCGAGACCGCAATCACACCCATCCCTGCCCGATATCGGGCAGGATTGTTGCATAAGCGTCTCATCGACCGCAGTATCAACGAGTGCTCGAACGCCGCCCGTCGCACGACGACCTCATCGACCACCTGGTGCGCAGCACCGCGCTCCAGCGCGGTGAGGCCGCCCGGGTGGTCCTCGACGTGCTGGCGTACTTCGACGAGACCACCGAGGACTTCGTCCGCCGCCGCCACCGCGAACTGCAGTCCGGCGGCCTGGTCAACGCGGAGATCTTCGAACGGATCGCGGCCGAGCTGCCGCACCGCGCGGTCGCACCGCCGGAGCTCTCGCTCCGCCAGCTGCGCCGCATCGTCTACGGCTGAAGCGGCCGCACCGCCCACGGGCGGGCGGACGGGCAGGCGCACGAGCACCAGGAACACATCGTCGGAGGGGCAGAGACTCTATGTGCGGAATCGTCGGATACATCGGGAAGCGCGACGTGGCTCCCCTGCTGCTGGAGGGGCTGCAGCGGCTGGAGTACCGGGGTTACGACTCCGCGGGCATCGTCATCACCGGCAAGGCGACGGCCGGCAAGCCCGCCGCGCTGCGGATGGTGAAGGCGAAGGGCCGGGTCCGCGAGCTGGAGGCCCGCGTCCCCAAGCGCTTCACCGGCACCACCGGTATCGCCCACACCCGCTGGGCCACCCACGGCGCCCCGAGCGACGAGAACGCGCACCCGCACCTGGACGCCGACAACAAGGTCGCCGTCGTCCACAACGGGATCATCGACAACGCCTCCGAGCTGCGCACCCGGCTCGTCGCCGACGGCGTCGTCTTCCTCTCCGAGACCGACACCGAGGTGCTGGTCCACCTGATCGCCCGCTCCCCGGCGGACACCCTGGAGGAGAAGGTCCGCGAGGCGCTGCGCTCGGTCGAGGGCACGTACGGCATCGCCGTCATGCACGCCGACTTCAACGACCGCATCGTGGTCGCCCGCAACGGCTCCCCGGTCGTCCTCGGCATCGGCGAGAAGGAGATGTTCGTCGCCTCGGACGTCGCCGCGCTGGTCGCCCACACCCGCCAGGTCGTGACCCTGGACGACGGCGAGATGGCCACCCTCAAGGCCGACGACTTCCGTACGTACACCACGGAGGGCTCGTCCACGACGGCCACGCCGACCACCGTGGAGTGGGAGGCCGAGTCGTACGACATGGGCGGCCACGACACGTACATGCACAAGGAGATCTCCGAGCAGGCCGACGCCGTGGACCGGGTGCTGCGCGGCCGGATCGACGACCGGTTCGCCACCGTGCACCTGGGCGGCCTCAACCTGGACGCCCGCGAGGCCCGCGGGGTCCGCCGGATCAAGATCCTGGGCTGCGGCACCTCGTACCACGCGGGCCAGATCGGCGCCCAGCTGATCGAGGAGCTGGCCCGCATCCCCGCGGACGCCGAGCCGGCCTCCGAGTTCCGCTACCGCAACCCGGTCGTCGACCCGGACACGCTGTACGTCGCGGTCTCCCAGTCCGGCGAGACGTACGACGTGCTGGCCGCCGTCCAGGAGCTCAAGCGCAAGGGCGCCCGGGTGCTCGGCGTCGTCAACGTGGTGGGCTCGGCCATCGCCCGCGAGGCCGACGGCGGTACGTACGTCCACGCCGGCCCCGAGGTCTGCGTGGTCTCCACCAAGTGCTTCACCAACACGGTGGTCGCCTTCGCGCTGCTCGCCCTGCACCTGGGCCGCATCCGTGACCTGTCGGTCGCCGACGGCAAGCGGATCATCGAGGGGCTGCGCAAGCTCCCCGCCCAGATCAGCGAGATCCTCGCCAACGAGGACGAGATCAAGAGGATGGCCGCCGAGTACGCGGACGCCAAGTCGATGATGTTCATCGGCCGGGTGCGCGGTTACCCGGTCGCCCGCGAGGCGTCGCTGAAGCTCAAGGAGGTCTCGTACATCCACGCCGAGGCGTACCCGGCCTCCGAGCTGAAGCACGGGCCGCTGGCCCTGATCGAGCCCGCGATGCCGACGGTCGCGATCGTGCCCGACGACGACCTGCTGGAGAAGAACCGGGCCGCGCTGGAGGAGATCAAGGCCCGGGACGGCCGCATCCTCGCCGTCGCCCACCAGGTGCAGGAGAAGGCCGACCACACCATCGTCGTCCCGAAGAACGAGAACGAGCTGGACCCGATCCTGATGGGCATCCCGCTCCAGCTCTTCGCGTACCACACGGCGCTGGCCATGGGCCGTGACATCGACAAGCCGCGCAACCTGGCGAAGTCCGTCACGGTCGAGTAGGTCCACCCGCCCCGCGCCCGTACGTCCCGTACGCCGTCGCCCCGCCGGTCCGTCAACACCGTGCTTCCACGGACGAGTTGACTCATGACCGGCGGGGCGACGCCCGTTCGGGGAACGGCTTGGGAAAAGGATCGGGGAAACGGGTCGGGAAAACAGATCGGGAAACCGGTCAGGGGATGACGACGACCGGGCGCTGCGCACGCCGTGCGAGGCGGCCGGCCACCGAGCCGAAGATGCGGCCGACGACGCCGTGCGTGGAGCCCACGACGATGGCGTCCGCCGAGTACTCCCGCCCGACCTCCTCCAGCTCGTGGCAGATGTCCCCGCCGCGCTCGACCAGCACCCAGGGCACCTCGGAGAGGTAGTCCGCGCAGGCGAGCTCCAGCCCGAGGACCTCGGTGCGGTGATCGGGCACATCGACGAAGACGGGTGGTTCGCAGCCCGCCCAGACCGTGGTGGGCAACCGGTTGGCGACATGGACGATGATCAGGCCGGAACCCGATCTTCGGGCCATTCCGATGGCATAGGCGAGGGCCCGCTCACTGGAGGTCGAGCCGTCGAAACCGACCACCACTCCGTGGCGGAAGGCCGGATCGCAGGAATGACGTGCTTCTTCGACCGCCAGCGGGTCCGACAGGTGGTCGGCTACCTGCTTGCGGTCGGCGGGTTCAGGGATTTCGTGACCGGCCATCGGTGTCTCGGCGAAGAGAGTCCTCGTGAGGAGAGCGACTGGGGAAGGTGCGCCAGCAGGCGGTGTTGCGGTGTCCGGGAATCATCTTCCCAACCCCTTACCCCCAAGGGTACGGCGCCACTCCTCCACCGCCCAGATCCGCGCAAAGCGCGCTCGACGTGTCACGGAGCATGCCCGAGGCGGTCCCGGATGGCAATGGCGCCTGTGTCGTACACCGACGCCGCGAGCCCCCCGGCGGTCCCTCTCGGTGATCGCGCGCAGCCGAATGCGTCACCCCGCCCACACGGAGTTCGGCCACCGGCCCCCGTACGCCCCGAAGCGCCCCGCGACACGGCCGTCGGCCCTCCCGGGACGGTGGATCACCCCAGAGGCCCCACCGCGCCCGCCGCGGCCCGCCCGCCCCGCTCCGGCCCCCGGCGCACCCCGTTCCGGCAGCCACATGGCCGGAGACACACACCTGGCGCGTGGGCGGAATCCAGTCGCCGCGTGTCGCCGGTGCCGTCTTGCCCGTAATCGACCGTCCTGCCTGCTCCGGGGGCGCGCAGAAGCGGTTGTTCAGCCGGGTTGTGCGCCGGTTCATTGACCGAATCACGTATGCACAACCATCTATTTCAAGCCAACTTCACCTCCCTGCCCGTTCCTTGCCGAAATGGCCGACGAACCCCCTTGCACCAGGCAGGAAGAGACCGCGCGGTACGCTTCTGCCCAACGGGGACGGGCCATCAATGCGCAGCGCACTTCCCTCTGCGTCCTCCAGATGCAACGCTTCGTGATCGAACGCTTCCCGCCAAGTGACCTTGTCGACATAACGCCGGTGGGCGAACTTGTCACCTCGGCACCACGGGACGCAGTAGATTCGATCTTGGGTTTCGAAGTCTGGGGAACCCGCGCAGGACCGAGGGGAAAAGTGCAGCAGCGACAGGCCCGTAAGGACCAGGGAGACGCGAACACCGAGGGGGGCTTAGCGTCATGAGCCAGGACTCCGCCACCGCAACGGAGGCTGTACGGAAGCTCAGCGGCCGTCGGCGACGTGAAGTCGTCGCCGTGCTGCTGTTCAGCGGCGGCCCCATCTTCGAGAGCTCGATCCCGCTCTCCGTGTTCGGAATCGACCGTCAGGACGCGGGAGTTCCGCGCTACCGCCTGCTCGTGTGCGGTGGCGAGGAAGGACCGCTTCGTACCACCGGCGGGCTCGAACTGACCGCGCCGTACGGGCTGGAGGCGATCAGCAGGGCCGGCACCGTCGTGGTGCCCGCCTGGCGCTCGATCACTTCGCCGCCGCCCGCAGAGGCACTGGACGCGCTCCGCCGCGCCCATGAGGAAGGCGCCCGCATCGTCGGGCTGTGCACGGGCGCGTTCGTGCTCGCCGCCGCGGGCCTGCTCGACGGCCGCCCCGCGACCACCCACTGGATGTACGCACCGACGCTGGCCAAGCGCTACCCGTCGGTGCACGTCGACCCGCGCGAGCTCTTCGTCGACGACGGCGACGTGCTCACCTCCGCCGGAACGGCGGCCGGGATCGACCTCTGTCTGCACATCGTCCGTACGGACCACGGCACGGAGGCCGCCGGGGCACTGGCCCGCCGGCTCGTCGTGCCGCCCCGGCGCAGTGGCGGTCAGGAGCGCTACCTCGACAGGTCTTTACCTGAAGAGATCGGCTCCGACCCGCTCGCCGAGGTCGTGGCCTGGGCCCTGGAGCATCTGCACGAGCAGTTCGACGTGGAGACGCTGGCGGCGCGCGCCTACATGAGCAGGCGGACCTTCGACCGGAGGTTCCGTTCGCTCACCGGCAGCGCACCGCTCCAGTGGCTGATCACCCAGCGGGTGCTGCAGGCGCAGCGGCTGCTGGAGACGTCCGAGTACTCGGTCGACGAGGTGGCGGGCCGCTGCGGCTTCCGCTCGCCGGTCGCGCTGCGCGGGCATTTCCGGCGTCAGCTGGGCTCCTCCCCCGCGGCGTACCGGGCCGCCTACCGGGCCCGTCGCCCGCAGGGCGGGGATCCGGTGCCTCCGGTGCCGGAGACGGTGGTGCCCGTCCAGGGCGGCGCGATGCTCCGGCGGGCCGCGGGCCCGCAGGTGATCACGCCGCCACAGCCCGGCCCGGTCCCGCCCGAGCCGGGGAAGCCCGGACCCGACGCGTACACGACCGGACGCCCGACCCTGCCGGGGCAGCGCAGCGCCCCGTAGGGTGGGGCCATGAACGATCGCATGGTGTGGATCGACTGCGAGATGACCGGGCTCTCGCTGACGGACGACGCACTCATCGAGGTGGCCGCACTGGTCACCGACTCGGAGCTGAACGTGCTCGGCGAAGGGGTGGACATCGTGATCCGCCCGCCGGACGCGGCCCTGGAGACGATGCCCGAGGTGGTACGGCAGATGCATACCGCCTCGGGCCTCCTCGACGAGCTGGCCGGGGGTACCACCCTGGCCGACGCCGAGGCCCAGGTACTGAACTATGTCCGCGAGCATGTGAAGGAGCCCGGCAAGGCTCCCCTCTGCGGGAACTCGGTCGCCACCGACCGCGGATTCCTGGCCCGGGACATGTCCGCCCTGGAGGGCTACCTCCACTACCGGATCGTCGACGTCTCCTCGATCAAGGAACTGGCCCGGCGCTGGTACCCGAGGGCGTACTTCAACAGTCCGGAGAAGAACGGCAACCACCGGGCGCTCGCGGACATCCGCGACTCCATCACGGAGCTGCGCTACTACCGCGAGGCGGTCTTCGTGCCGCAGCCGGGCCCGGACTCGGAGCGCGCGAAGGCCGTCGCGGCCCACGTCTCGCGCCCCGCGTCGTAGCGCCCCCGCCAGCCTTAGTTCTGTGGCGTCCGCGCCGTGGGCCCGTGCGGCGGGCCCGTGTCGCGGGCGCGTGTCGTAGCCCTCTGCGAAGCCGCTGGTCATGGCCTTTCCGCGAGCATTTCGAGGACATGGCCCAGCGGCCGAACAACTTGGGAGCGAGCACCCTCTCGGACCCTGTACACTTTTTCTCGGCCGGTCGGAAAGACCGGACACGGTGGGTATAGCTCAGCTGGTAGAGCACCTGGTTGTGGTCCAGGATGTCGCGGGTTCGAGTCCCGTTACTCACCCTGAGGGAAGGGCCCCGGTCTTCGGACCGGGGCCCTTCGCGTTTCCTCTGGTGCGCCTGCGCCCCAGGGGCGCCCCCACCGGCCGATCGACCGGTGTCGTCCGCATCACATCCCCAAAGTCCTCGCCCCGGGCGCGCGTGCGCGCCATTCAGGCAGATGCGCGGACTCCGACCGGCGGACGAACAGCCCCGACCGGTCGCACGCTCCCCACCCCGGAGGAGCTGACCTGGGACCGGACCACCGGACGAGCCCGCATGTCCTGGACGTGGAGGCGTGGGGCTGCCCCTGCCGCGCGAGCGCGACACCGTCCGGCGTACAGCAGGAGCAGGAGGTGCGGCGCGGCACATTCGGGACCGGGCCGCCATCGCCCTCGGCGTCCCGAACGGGCTTCCCGAGAAGACATTCTTCGAATGCGTTACGGAGTACCGCGACTATCTGCGGGCACCGAAAAACGCGCGGCGGTATCGCTGATTCCCCTGGTCTTCTCTTCACCTCCCCTTGACCGGCGGCACTGGTGTGGGAACCCCTCTGACGTGCCATGATGAGCGAACGCCCTTTGCTATCAGCGATGTTGGCTCATTAACCGCACAAAAGAGGAGGAGGGTTGGTGAACGGCACCAGAAAGGACGTTCGCAAGATAGAGGTGTCGCTGAAATGGCAACCGAGCCCCGCCGGTGAGCCTGCCAGCCACCTGGACATCGTCGCTGCGACCTACCTGACGGCTGCCCCGCACGGAGACCCCTCGTACATAGTGCACTGGGACAGCCGCTCCCCGGACGGCACCATCTACCTGAACCGGGACAGCAAGGACGGCAAGGGTTTCGGCTGGGACGAGGTCATGACGCTGGAACTCGACCGCCTCGACGCCCGGTACGGGCGTGTGGTCGTCGGCGTCGTCATCCACCAGAAGGCCCGCCGCAGGACGTTCGACGGCGTACTCGACCGCGGCCTGCGCCTGCGCGAGGGCTACACCGTCCTGGCCGAGGACGACTTCGGTGGCATCCTGGAGGCGACGGCGGCGACGGTCGGCGAGTTCGTGCGCGAGGACTCCGGGCGGTGGAACTTCAACCCCGGGATCCGCGGATACGACGAGGAGCCGGACACCTTCATGAGGATCATGGGCAACCCCGTCGAGCAGTGACCGAGGCCGGCACCGCCCGACCCGGCAACTCCCGTTCCCGGCCTCCTCGATCCCGTGCCCGGAAACACCTCCGCCCCTTCCCGCGCCACGGCATGGGGAGGGGCGGTCCCGTCACCGTATCCACCTGGTACTGCTGGGCCCCGCGTGTGCACGAGGGGCTCAGGACGAGTCGCGGATCATCAGTTCGGTGGGGAGGACGATCTGGGGGCGTTGCTGGGGGTCGCGGTCGATTTCTTCGAGGAGGACCCGGGCCATGGTGCGGCCCATTTCCTCGATCGGCTGGCGGACGCTGGTGAGGGGTGGGTCCATGTGGCGGGCCACTGCCGAGTCGTCGAAGCCGATGAGGGCCACGTCGTCCGGGACGCGGCGGCCGGACTCGCGGAGGACCTGGCGGGCGCCCGCGGCCATGACGTCGGAGGCGGCGAAGACCGCGTCGACGTCGGGGCGGCGGGCGAGGAGTTCGCGCATGGCGTGGGCGCCGCCCTCCTCGGTGAAGTCGGCGGGGGCGATGAGTTGTTCGTCGGGGGCGAGGCCGGTGGCCGTGATCGCGTCCCGGTAGCCGTCGAGGCGGCGGCGGGCGCCGTACACGTCCAGGGGGCCGGTGATCGTGGCGATGGCGCGGCGGCCGCGGGCGTGCAGGTGGTCCACGGCGGCGCGGGCGCCGGCGAAGTTGTCGGAGTCGACGGAGGCGAGCTTCTCGGAGGCCGACCTGCGGCCGCTCATCACGGCCGGCATGCCGAGCTGTTCCAGCAGGTCGGGCAGGGGGTCGTCGGCGTGTACGGACACCAGCAGCACTCCGTCCACGCGGTGCGCGGTCAGGTACTGGACCAGGCGGCGGCGCTCGCGGTCGTTGCCGACGAGGGTGAGCAGCAGCTGCATGTCGGTGTCGGCGAGGGCCGCGCCGACCCCTCGGACGATGTCGGAGAAGAACGGCTCGGCGAAGAAGCGGGTCTCCGGCTCGGGCACCACCAGGGCGATGGCGTCCGTGCGGTTCCCGGCGAGGGCGCGGGCCGCTCGGTTGGGTACGTAGCCCAGTTCGGCGACGGCCGCCTCCACCGCCTCGCGGGTCCGTGCGCTGACCCGGGGCGAGCCGTTGATGACGCGCGAGGCCGTGCCTCGCCCCACCCCCGCCCGTGCCGCGACCTCTTCGAGCGTGGGCCGGCCACCGCTCCGTACTCGCGCTGCCGCCATGGCTGCCTCCCGTTCGCGGTCAATTTCTCATAGCCGGACGCCCGGACCAAAGTCCGGGCATCGGGCCCCGCAGCACCCGTACGGGTCGGGCGGCAGCTCCGCACCGCCTTTCTGGGAGCGCTCCCAATTCTAGGCGCGGGAGAGTGGCGGAGACCCGGACCGGGGTGGCCGGGTCTCCTGGAGGCGAGGGGGCGGGATCAGGGGGTCGTGGGCGGGAGGGCGTTGCGGCGGATGACGTCGGTGTACCAGTGGGCGCTTGCCTTGGGGATGCGGCGCTGGGTGGAGTAGTCGACGTACACCGTGCCGAAGCGCTTGGAGTAGCCGTACGCCCACTCGAAGTTGTCCATCAGGGACCAGAGGAAGTAGCCGCGGACGTCGGCTCCGTCGGCGACCGCGCGGCGGACGGCGTCGAGGTGGCCGTGGAGGTAGGCGATGCGTTCGGGGTCGGCGACATGGCCCTCGGGTGCGATGTAGTCGTCGAAGGCGGCGCCGTTCTCGGTGACCATCAGCGGCAGTTCGGGGTTCTCGCGGGCCACGTCGAGCAGCAGGTCGTGCAGGCCGTCCGGGTCGATCGCCCAGTTCATCGCGGTGCGCTCGCGGCCCTCGGCGAGGTGGAAGGCGACATGCTCGGAGCCGGGCCACGGGGAGTGGTCGCTGTTGCCGTGCCCGTCGTCGCGGGAGTCGCCTGCGCCGTCGGCGGGGGTGGAGACCACGGTGGGGGTGTAGTAGTTGACGCCCAGGATGTCGACCGGGGTGGAGATGGCGGCCAGGTCGCCGTCCTGGATCAGCTCCGGCCAGTCGACCAGGTGGCCGGTGTCGGCGAGCAGGTCCTCCGGGTACGCGCCGCGCAGCATCGGGCCGGTGAAGATCCGGTTGCCGACCGCGTCGATCCGGCGGGCGGCGTCCGCGTCGGCGGCGCTGCCGGTCAGCGGGCGGACGTGGTGGAGGTTGAGGGTGACCGAGATCTGCGCGGCAGCGGGGAGGTGGTCGCGCAGGATCCCGGTCGCCCGGCCGTGGGCGAGGTTGAGGTGGTGGGCGGCGCTCAGGGCGGCGGCGGGCTCGGTGCGGCCCGGGGCGTGCACGCCGGAGCCGTATCCGAGGAAGGCCGAGCACCAGGGCTCGTTCAGGGTGGTCCAGGTGGTGACGCGGTCGCCGAGCGCGCGGCCCATGATGTCGGCGTAGTCGGCGAAGCGGTCGGCGGTGATCCGCTGGGGCCAGCCGCCCGCGTCCTCCAGGTCCTGGGGCAGGTCCCAGTGGTAGAGGGTGGCGACGGGGGCGATGCCCGCTTCGAGGAGCTCGTCGACGAGCCGGCGGTAGAAGTCCAGGCCGCGTTCGACGGCCGGGCCGCGGCCGGTGGGCTGCACCCGGGGCCAGGAGATCGAGAAGCGGTAGGCGGTGAGGCCGAGCCGCTTCATCAGGGCCACGTCGTCGCGGTAGCGGTGGTAGTGGTCGGCGGCGATGTCCCCGGTGTCGCCGTTGCGGACCTTGCCCGGGGTGCGGCTGAAGGTGTCCCAGATGGAGGGGGTGCGGCCGTCCTCGGCGGCGGCGCCCTCGATCTGGTAGGCGGCGGTGGCCGCCCCCCAGACGAAGCCGGGCGGGAACTGCGCCGCCTGGCCGGCGGCGGGCTGCGGGGCGGTGGCGGACTTCGGGGCGGTTTCGGGTCGTACGGCAGTCATGCGGGAGCGCTCCCAGGGTGTGCGGAGGGGATGGGGGGCAGGACGGGCAGGCGGAGGGGTGGCCGGCCGGGGAGAGGCCCGGCCACCCCTTGACGGCGGGGTGGCCGGACGGGCCGGTGTCACCTCTGGCGGAGAAGTGGGCCGGGGCGGGCCCGGGGTCACTCCTGATGACGGCGGGGTGGCCGGGGCGGGCCCGGTGTCACCCCTTGACGGCGCCGGACATGATGCCGCCGACGATCCGCTTGCCGAAGATCACGAACACCACGAGCAGCGGCAGCGTGCTGATCAGGGCACCGGCCATGACGATGCTCTGATCGGGGGTGTAGGAGGCGCTCAGCTGGCCGAGGGCCACCTGGAGCGTGGGGTTCTGCTGGTTGAGCGCGAGGTAGGGCCAGAAGAAGTCGTTCCACGCCTGGACGAAGGTGAGCATGCCCAGCACCATCATCGCGGGGCGGGCGACCGGCAGGACGACGCTGAGCACGATGCGGAAGTTGTTCGCGCCGTCGATCTTGGCGGCCTCGACGAGTTCGTAGGGCAGCGCCTCGCTCAGGTACTGCCGCATGAAGAACACGCCGAACGCGCTGACCAGGGTCGGGAAGATCACCGACTCCAGCCGGCCGCCCCAGCCGATGTCGGACATCATCATGAACAGCGGTACGACGCTGAGCTGCGGCGGGATGGTGAGCGTGGCGATGACGCCGGTCATCAGCGCGCCCCGGCCCCGGAAGCGCATCTTGGCGAAGGCGTAGCCGGCCAGGGTGCAGAAGAAGAGCGTCGCGGCGGTGATGCAGCTGGAGACGATGACGCTGTTGACGATGGCCTTGCCGAGGTTGGCGTCGTTCCAGGCCGCGTCGAGGTTGTGCAGGAGCCGCCCGCCGGGCAGGAACGGCGGGGTGGTGGCGAGGACTTCGTCCTGGGTGTGGGACGCGGCCACCAGCGTCCAGTAGAGCGGCAGCAGCGAGCCGATGCCGACGACGGCCAGGGCGATGTACGCGAACGGTCCGCCCTTCAGCTGCTGTCCCGCGCCGGGCCGGAAGCGGATCGGGCGCCGGGCCTCCCGGCGGGCGGCCGGGGCGGTCGGGGCGGCGGCCCCGGCGGTGGGGTCCGGGGTCTTCGTGGGGCTGGTCGTGGTCATGAGAGTCGCTCCCGGTCAGACCGCGGATGTGCGTACGAAGCGGCCGACGAGCCAGTTGGCCGCGGCGATGATCAGCAGCAGGGCGAGCATCGCCCAGGCGACGGCGGCGGCCGGGCCGAGGTGCCCGAGGTTCCAGCCGTAGTTGTAGAGGTAGACGCTGAGCGTCTCGTACTGATTCTCGTTGCCGCCGATGGCGCCGAGGCGGCCGCCCTCCAGCAGCAGCGGTTCACCGAAGAGCTGCATGGAACCGATGGTGGAGATGACGATCGTGAAGAGGATCGTGGGCCGCAGCGAAGGGATGGTCACCTTGCGGAACTGCTGCCAGCGCGAGGCGCCGTCCAGCGAGGCCGCCTCGTACAGATCGGTCGGTACGGCCTGCATGGCGGCCAGGTAGATCAGGGCGTTGTAGCCGGTCCAGCGCCAGATCACGATGACGGAGATGGCGATCTTCGAAGTCCAGTGCCCGTTGGCCCAGTTGGTGTCGCCGAGGCCGACGAATTGCAGCACCCAGTTGAGCAGGCCGCCGTCGGCCCGGAAGACCAGGGCGAAGACGAGCGCGGCGGAGGCCACCGAGGTGGCGTACGGGGTGAGGACGACGGTCCGCCAGAAGGTGCTGGCGCGGAGCCGGTAGTTGAGCAGATGGGCCAGGCCCAGGGCGACCAGCAGCTGCGGGACCGTCGACATGACGCCGATCAGGAAGGTGTTGGCGACGGCCGTCCAGAACTCGGAGTCGTGCAGGATCGCGTCGAAGTTGCCCCAGCCGACCCACTCCATCCGGTCGAGCCCGGTCATCTCCACCCGGTGCAGGGCTATCCAACCGGTGTAGATCAGCGGGTAGAGCCCGAACGCGCCGAAGACCAGGAAGAACGGGGCGATGTAGGCGTACGGCGATGCCTTGTCGTCGAAGCGCCACAGCCGGCTCCGCCAGGCCCGCCGGGAGGCGGCTGCCGGGGCGTGCGGAGATCCGCCGGGTGGCGGGACGTGTGCGTCCCGGGTGGGAGTCGAGGGGGCCACGGGCGGGAGTCCTTCCCTGGGATGCGGGTGCGTACCGACGGACGGGCGTACCGGTGCGCGGGCGACGGACGGGCTGCGGGGTGAGGGAGCACGGGCCGGTGCGGGCGCGCCCGGAAGGGGCGGCGCCCGCACCGGTGACGGTCAGCCGATCGCCTTGTCGATCGCGTCGGTCGCGGCCTTCCACGCCTTGTCGGGGTCGGTGCCCCGCTGCTCCATGTTGGTGATCTGGGTGGAGATGGTGTCCTTGATGGTGGCGTCCTTCGGGCCGAGCACCGCCTCGGGGATGGTCTTGGCCTCGTCGGCGTAGATCTGCCCGATCGGGGCGTCGTTGAAGTACGGGAGCTTCGCGTTCTTCACGTCGGGCAGTTCGTAGGCGCCCTTGTTGGACGGGAAGACCCCGATCGCCTTGAAGACGGCGGCCTGCTGCTCGGGGGCGGTCAGCCACTTCACGAGCTTGCCGGCCTCCTCGACGTTCTTGCCCGACTTGGGCACGGCGAGGAAGGAGCCGCCCCAGTTGGCGGCGGTGGCGCCGGGCGCGGTGGTGATGTCCCACTTGCCCTTGTTGCCCTCACCGGCGTTGACGGAGATCTGTCCGGCCATCCACGCGGGGCAGGTCACGGTGGCGACGGTGCCCTTGCGCAGGGCGGGGACCCAGGTGTTGGTGTCGAACTGGGCGAGCCCCTGGGAGAGCTTCTTCGCGGCGACCTCGGAGGCGAGCTTCCAGCCCTGCTGGACGCTGGGGCTCTCCTTGTAGACCGGCTTGCCGCTCTTGTCGTAGTACTGCTCGGCGTTGGAGCTGACCACCGCGTTGAACATGGCGCTGGCGGAGTCCATGAAGTACGTGCCCGCGGGCGCCTTCTTCTTGTACTCCTCGCCCAGCTTGAGGTAGTCCTCCCAGCCGCCCGCGATCCGCTTGGCGACCTCCTCGCGGTCGGTCGGCAGCCCGGCCTTCTTGAACAGGTCGGCGTTGTAGCAGAGCGACATCGGACCGATGTCGGTCCCGGCGCCGATCACCGCGCCGTTGGCGGCGGTGGCCTGCTTCGCCTTCCACGAGACCCACTCGTTGACGTCGATGACCTTGCTCAGGTCGGCGAAGGAGTCCGCCTTGGTGTCGACGATCTCCTTGATCCGGCCGACCTCGATGCCCTGGATGTCGGCGAGCCCGCTGCCCGAGTTCAGCTGCTGGAGCAGCTTGGGGTAGTAGACCTTCTCGTCGGCGGTGACGTCTTCCTTGATCGTGACGTTCGGGTGGAGTTCGTGGTACTTGGCGAAGAGCCCGGCCTCCTTGTAGCCGAACTGTCCGAAGTCGGCGATCGTCAGCGTGACGTTCCCGTCCTTGTCGGGCCCCTTGCTGCCCGACGTGTCCGAGTCGCTGCTGCAGCCCGTCAGCAGCAGGGCCGAGACCGTCAGGCCCGTGGTGGCCAGAACCGCGGCTCTGCGGCTCGGACCGGCGACGGTGCGGGTGATGCGCATTCCACTACTCCTTGTTCCGGGTGGGACGTGCCGGGGGTGGGGCTCGGTGTTCCGGTCGCGCGGCACGGCCGGCGGCGGGAACGGGAGCGGGCGGTGGGGGACCCGTCCGACGTGGGAGCGCTCCCACGCGTCGATGTCGGAAGGTTCCTGCCTTGAAGGGGTGGGTGTCAAGAGTTGAAGACGCTTCCGTTGCCCGAGTGTGTCCGGTAAGTCATGGGACCGTGTCCCGCCCGGGTCTTGCCGCGATCCGTATACAGGCCGGGCGACTTCGCCCCCTCGACGGGAACACGCAGGTCAGGACGGGTTGCCGGGGGACGGTACGGGGATGGGCGCCGCGACGGGGCGCGTCCGGGCCGGAGCGGGCGCCGGCCGGCCCGCCCGGAGGGGCCGCCCGCCGGAAGGTGAACGGGGTACGGCCTGGCGGGGCGGACGGGGGCGGCTCGCCCGCCTTCCCCGTTCGAGGCTTCGAAGGCGGCGTGGAGCCGGCGGCTCCGACGCGGGGAGCCGGCCCGAAGGGGATTGCGGGCCCCGAAGCACCGCGGACCCGAAGCCCCGGAGTCGCGCGCGCCCGGGACGCCTCGAAGCCGTCCGCCCTCCGCCTACGCCTCCCGCAGCCGGGCCAGGGTGGATTCGAGTTCGGTCTGCGCGGCACGGCCCGCCGCCTCCGCGTCCCCGGCGACGACCGCCCGTACCAGCGCGTCATGGGTGGCGTCGCCGTGGCCCGGGTCCTCGCGGCGGAGGCCGAAGAGCTCCACGAGGTCGATCAGCCCCTGGCGCAGCGCGGGTGCGAACTCGCCGAAGACGTCGGTCAGTACGGGGTTGTGCGCGGCGGCCACCACCGCCCGGTGCAGCGCGATGTCCGCGTCGACGAACTCCGCGTCCCCCGCGGCCCCCGCCGCCCGGCGCGCGGCCAGCGCCTCGTCCAGGGCGGTCAGGTCCTCGTCCGTGCGGCGGCGGGCGGCGAGCCGGGCCGCCTGGACCTCGATCAGCATGCGGACCTCGTAGACGTCCGTGACCGCGGCGCGGCGCAGCCGGGTCGGCCAGTCCTCCGTCGGCCGGTCGGCGATGACGAAGACGCCCGCGCCCTGCCGGGACTGGAGCAGCCCGAGCGTGGCCAGGGTGCGCACCGCCTCGCGGACCGTGGAGCGGCCCACACCGAGCGTCCTGGCCAGGGTGGTCTCCCCGGGGATACGGGTGCCGACCGGCCAGTGCCCCTCGGTGATCTGTTCGCGCAGATGGTGCGTGGCCTGTTCGACCAGGGGGCTGGGGCGGAGCGGACCGAGGGAGGACACCGGGGTTCACCTGTCAGGTTGTCTGAGGACTTGGTTCGTGGCTACTGTACCGGCATGACGCTCAGCGGTCTCCTTCTTCTCGGCTGCCGCGGCGGGGCCTGAAGCGACCGGCACCCCGCCGCGGGTCGCCGTGCTGTGCCGGTCGCCTCCGGCGATGCGAGAAGAGACCGTCCTCATGTCCGACCCCATGCCCGGCTCCGCGTCCGACACCACGCCCGGCCCCGTACCCGGCACCGCGTCCGACCGACCGTCACCGATGCACGGCTTCCCCACGATCTGCACCCCGCGCGGGCCCGTGCCCGCCGACGCCCCGCGCTGGAACCCGCAGCGCGCCGGCTCCATGCCCTCCCACCGCTACCGCTCCGCCTTCGAGCGGGTGGCGGTCCCGCTGACCGGCCGCACCTGGCCGCAGGCCCGCATCGAACGCGCCCCGCTCTGGGTGCCGGTGGACCTGCGCGACGGCAACCAGGCACTGGCCGAGCCGATGGACACCCCGCGCAAGCGCCTGATGTTCGACCTGCTGGTGGCGATGGGGTTCAAGGAGATCGAGGTCGGCTACCCGTCCGCGAGCCGCACCGACTTCGACTTCGTCCGCCACCTGGCCGACACCGGCGCGGTACCGGACGACGTGACCGTGGTCGTCTTCACCCCGGCCAGGGCGGAGCTGATCGAGCGGACCTTCGAGTCCGTCGCGGGGCTGGCGCGGGCGGTCGTCCATCTGTACATCCCGACCGCGCCGGTCTGGCGCGAGGTGGTGCTCGGCCGCGACCGGGCCGAACTGCTCTCCGTGGTCATGGAGTCCGCCCGGCTGATGGAACGGCTGGCGCGGGCGCGGCCCGGCACGGACATCCGGTTCGAGTTCTCCCCCGAGGTCTTCGTACTCACCGAGCCGGACTTCGTCCTGGAGATCTGCAACGGCCTCACCGCGCTGTGGGACGCCTCACCGGACCGGCCGGTGATCCACAACCTGCCCGCCACGGTGGAGATCGCGACGCCGAACGTGTACGCCGACCAGATCGAGTACATGCACCGCCATCTGGACCGGCGGGACTCGGTGATCCTCTCCGTCCACCCGCACAACGACCGGGGCACCGGCACCGCGTGCGCCGAACTCGCCGTTCTGGCGGGGGCGCAGCGGGTGGAGGGCTGTCTGTTCGGCAACGGGGAGCGCACCGGCAACGTGGACCTGGTCAACCTGGCCCTCAACCTGCACGCCCAGGGCGTCGATCCGATGATCGACTTCTCCGACATCGACGAGATCCGCCGCACGGTGGAGTACTGCAACCGGCTGCCGGTGCCGCCGCGCCACCCCTACGGCGGCGACCTGGTGTACACCGCCTTCTCCGGCACCCACCAGGACGCCATCAGCAAGGGGCTCGCCCGGCTGGCGGACGGGTCCGACGAGCCGTGGTCGGTGCCGTACCTGCCGATCGACCCGGCGGACGTGGGGCGCACGTACGAGGCGGTCATCCGGGTCAACAGCCAGTCGGGGAAGGGCGGTATCGCCCATCTGCTGCGCAGCGTCCACGGGGTGGACCTGCCGCCCCGGCTGCGCGCGGACTTCTCCCGTACGGTGCAGAACGCGACCGACGACAGCGGCCGGGAGGCCACCGCTAAGGATCTGTGGGAGCTGTTCGAGGCGGCGTACCTGCGGCCGGGGCGGGACGGGCAGGTGGCGCTGACCTCCTGGTCGACGGACCGGAATCCGGCGGGCGAGCACCGGTTCGTCTGCACCCTGCGGGTGGACGACCGGGAGGGCGACTACGAGGGCACGGGCAACGGCCCGGTCTCCGCGTTCACCCGCGCGCTGGCCGCCGCCGGCATCGAAGTGGACGTCCTCGACTTCACGGAGCACGCGACGGGCGCCGGCCGGGGCAGCCCGGCGATGGCGTACGCGGAGTGCCGGGTGGGCGGCCGGCGGTGCTGGGGTGCGGGGCGGGACACCTCGGTCCTCACCGCCTCGATCCTGGCGGTGCTGTCGGCGGTGAACCGGGCGGAGGGGGCGTTCGACCGCCCGGCGTAGGGCGTCACCCGGCGTAGGGCGTGACCCGACGCCGGGCACAGCCGCCCCGGACCCGGCCCCCGGCCCCCGGCCCCCGACCCCTGGCTCCGGCTCCGGCTCCGCGCTCAGCCGAAGGCGGTGGGCGGCGGCGCCGGGGAGGGGCGGGCGGCGGCGTCGTGGACGGGTGCGGCGCCGCCGGTGAAATCGGCCAGGGCCCGCCCGTGTTCGACGCGGCCGGGGTGCGGGTCGGTGGCCACCTTGCGGGTCAGCTCCGCGAGCCTCGGCGGCAGGTCGGAGGCGAGCAGTACGGCGTTGCCGAAGCGCTTGCCGCGCCACACGGCCGGGTCGGCGGCGAGCGCGAGTTCCGGGAAGACCGTGGCGGCGGTGGCGATCTGGCCGCGCAGATGGGCCAGCGGGGGCCCGTCGGCGAGGTTGGCGACGTAGCTCCCGCCGGGCTTCAGGACGCGGCGGACCTCGGCGAGGAATTCGGTGCTGGTGAGATGGGCGGGGGTGCGGGCCCCGCTGAAGACGTCGGCGATGACCAGGTCCGCCCAGCCGTCCTGGATCTTCCCGAGGCCGGCGCGGGCGTCGGTGGCCCGGACCCGGATCCTGGCCTGCGGGTCCAGCGGGAGTTCCCGGCGCACCAACTGGACGAGGGCGGCGTCCACCTCGACGATCTGCTGGGTGGAGCGGGGCCGGGTCGCGGCGATGTAGCGGGCGAGCGTGAAGGCCCCGCCGCCCAGGTGGACGACGTGCAGCGGCTGTCCGGGCGGGGCGAGGAGGTCGACGACATGGCCGATCCTGCGCTGGTACTCGAAGGACAGGAACGTCGGGTCGTCGAGGTCCACATGGGACTGCGGGGCCCCGTCCAGCGTCAGCGTCCAGGCCCGGGGCCGCTCCCGGTCGGGTACGAGTTCGGCGAGGCCGCCGTCCACCGGTTCGGCGACGGGCTCCGTCCCGCGCCCGCCCCGGCCACCGGCCGCGCCGCCGGCCTTCCCGGTCTTCCGGTCGGACCGCTTGCGGGCGCCCGCGCCCCCGTCCGACGACGTACCTCGACGTGCCACCGCTGCTCGTGCCCGCTCACTGCTCTTCGTTCCGGGCCGGTACGGGACCGGCCGTGGCGGAAGGACCCGCCCACCCGCTCAATTATGGGCGCATGGGCGGGGCGGGCGGTCAGCGACAGCTGTCGGCGGCCTCGATGAGCCGGGCCGCCCGGTCGAGCGCGACCCGCAGGTCCGCCGGGTCGGTGACCGGGGCGTCGGCCTCGGGCAGCAGCCAGCCGCTGCCGAGGACGGGCGGCTCGGCCGGGATCCGCAGCCCCCGTCCGGCGGTCCGGGTGCAGGCGCTGCCGGGTACGTCCCACGCGTCGGCGGTGCCCGGCGGCACCAGGAACCCGAGGGTGTCGCAGGCGCCGTCGTGCAGGACGGGGCCGACCCGCTGCTCGGCCTCGCGGCGCAGGATGTCCACGGCCTCCAGCCCCTGCCGGGCCGGGACGGTCACCAGATCGCAGGGGACCGCGCCGTACTCGTCGGGCATGGCGCCGTACTCCTCGGGGAGCGCGGCGGACGCCGGGGGGTCGGCGGCGGCCGGGGTCGTCGCAGTGGTCGGTGGTTCGGTCTCCGTGCCGAGATGCAACAAGGGACCTCTCCTCTCATCGCCGGGCGGAGCCGGATGCCGTGGTCACATGGACCAACGCGCCGACCGCGTCAAGGGCTACGGTGGCACGCCGCCGCAAAGGGTGGCAGTTCATGGCGGATCCCGCCCGTAATGCCCTCTTTGTCAAGAAACGTCGTGTGTGGAGATCCACAACTCCCGGTACGTTCTAGCTCCGTCGGGTCATCCGCCGGGACACCGGACGCTTTGGGCCCGGCTGCAGAGGTGCTGCAGAAGAGAGGTCCCGCGCATGGTGTCGTCAGGGGCAGTGCCCAACCTCGCCTTCCGGCGGCTGCGCGGACAGCGTTCCGCCGGGGAGTTCGCTGCCGCCGTACGCAGGTCGGCTCGTGAGATCGGCGAGCAGGTCGCGTGCGACGCCCGGTACATCGGTCGCGTGGAGTCCGGCGAGATCCGCTGCCCCAACTACGCGTACGAACGGGTCTTCCTGCACATGTTCCCCGGCACGACCCTGGTGGATCTGGGCTTCTCACCGCGCGAATCCGTGCGCGGCCGGGCGGCGCGGTCCACCGCCCCCTCCCCACCACCCCCCACTCCCCCCAGCAACCCCGACGAGGAGAGCGACGTGCTGCGTCGCGTATTCATGACGAGCGGCACCACCTTGGCCGCAACCCTGGGCCTGAGTCTCAACGGCGCGTCCGCCGCCGAGGCCTCGCTCCCCCACCCCCGCCGGGTCGGCGAGAGAGAGGTGAGCGCCGTCGAGAAGGCGGTGCGGCAGATCCGGCTGCTCGACGACCGGCACGGCGCCGACGGCCTGTACCGCAAGGCCTCCCGCCCCCTGCGGATGGCGTACGCCCTGCTGGACGCCGGGCCCAGCGCCCGGCGCTCCACCGCCGACCGGCTGCACGCCGGAGCGGGCGAGCTGGCCATCTCGGTGGGCTGGCTGGCCCACGACTCGGGCCGGTGGGAGGACGCCCGCTCGCACTACGCGGAGGCGCTGGCCACGGCGCGGGTCTCCGGTGATCCGGCGCTGGAGGCGCACGCGTTCTGCAACACGTCCTTCCTGGCCCGGGACATCGGGCGGCACCGCGAGGCGGTGCGCGCGGCGGAGGCCGGGCAGCGGGTGGCGCAGCCGCTGGGCTCGCACCGGCTCCAGGCGCTGCTGGCGCTGCGGGAGGCGGGCGGCCGGGCCGGGCTCGGTGACCGTACGGGGTGCGAGCGGGCCATCGGCCGGGCGCTGACCGCCTTCGGCCGGGGGCCGGGCGACTCCGACCCGGAGTGGATGAGCTTCTTCCGGGAGGCGGAGCTGGAGATGCTGGAGGCGCAGTGCTGGTCGGCGCTGGGCGACTGGTCGCGGGCGGCCCGGCACGCCCGGCGCGCCACCCGGCTCCAGGACCCGCACTTCACCCGGAACCTGGCCCTGTACCGCACCGAACTGACCTGGGACCTGGCCCGCGCGGGCCGGGCCGAGGAGGCGGCGGCCACCGGCCACCAGGTGCTCGACCTGCTGGAGAACGTCCGGTCCACCCGGATCCGGGGGATGCTCGCGGCGGCGGTGGAGGCGCTCCGGCCGCAGCGGGCCACGGCCGAGGTGCGGGAGTTCCTGGACCGGTACGAGGCGGTGGCCCCGGCGTAGGGGCCGCCCCCGGGAGCGGCGCCCGGCCCGGATTCCCGGCAGGGTGGCGTTCAGCCCTCCAGGTGTCCGGTGTCGTTCCAGCGGTGGATCGCCGGGGCGCCGTAGGCCCAGCCCAGTACGGAGAGCGAGGTCGGGTCGAGCCGGACGCGCGCCCCGAACGACAGGTCCTCGCCGAGCCAGCGCGCGCCCAGGGCCCGCAGGATGTGGCCGTGGGCGAATACCAGTACGTCGCGGTCGGCCGAGCGGGCCCATGCCACGATCTCGTCGGCGCGGGCGGAGAGCTCGGCCCTGGTCTCCCCGTCCGGCACCCCGTCGCGCCAGATGAACCAGTCCGGCCGGATCGCCTTGATCTCGGCCGGGGTCATCCCCTCGTAGGCGCCGTAGTCCCACTCCAGGAGCGCGTCCCACGGCTCGGCCCGGTCGCCGAAGCCGGCGATCTCGCAGGTCTCGCTGGCCCGCAGCAGCGGGCTGGTGCGCACCTCCACGTCCGGCAGCCCGTTCCACGGCGCCCGCCGCAGCCGCTCGCCGAGGAGCTTCGCGCCCGCCCGGCCGGAGTCGAGCAGCGGGATGTCCGTCCTGCCGGTGTGGTTGCCGTTGACGGACCATTCCGTCTGGCCGTGCCGGGCGAGCAGGATACGCGGTGCCATGACGGCTCTCCCTGTGCTGACTGTGCCGAAGTCTGTACTGATGAGGTCTGTCCCGGGATCCGTGCCGACCGCGCCGAGGTCCGGGGCCGACCGGATCTGCCCGACCTGCTGGAACTGGCCGAACCGGAAAGCCGGTGGTCCGGAACCGGGACGACACGGATCATCCGGTCGTACCATCATCCCGCACATGATCGGGAGGCAACCTCACGGGCCGGTGCGACGTCCCACTGCGCGGAGGAATCCGCACGCACCGGGCCCATACGGACCCCGGGGGAACCGCTGACGCACCGCACCGTACGGTTGAACGCCCGTCGTCGGTCGCATGAAATCATGATGGAGAGCTACCGGATGCAGGATGCCAGCACCGCGCCCGCGCCGCGCCCGCGGCCCCGTTGGTGGACCGAGCTGCCGCTGCTGGCCCTGGTGTACGGAGCCTACTCGGCGGGTCGTCTGGTGGCGCGTGGCGACGTGTCGACCGCCGTCGACCACGGCCTGGCGATCCTGCGGCTGGAGCAGACGCTCCACATCAACTTCGAGCATCCGCTGAACCGGCTGTTCACCGCCCGCCCCTCCATAGGCATACCCGCCGACTTCGCGTACGCGTCCCTGCACTACCTCGTCACACCCGTCGTGCTGGTCTGGCTCTTCCGCCGCCGCCAGGAGATCTACCGCAGGGCCCGCGCCTGGCTGATGACCTCCACGATGCTCGGCCTGATCGGCTTCACGCTGCTGCCGACCTGCCCGCCCCGGCTGCTGGAGGCCCGGCACGGCTTCGTCGACACCATGGCCCAGTACAGCTCGTACGGCTGGTGGGGCAACGAGGCCAGCGCCCCGCGCGGCATGGGCGGCATGACCAACCAGTACGCGGCGATGCCGAGCCTGCACGTCGGCTGGGCGATCTGGTGCGGCATCCTGCTCTGGCGCCACAGCAGGAACCCCTACGTCCGGGCCGCGGGCGTCGCCTACCCCGTGATCACCGTGCTCGTGGTGATGGGCACGGCCAACCACTACTTCCTCGACGCGGTGGCGGGCGCCGCCGTGATGGGGGTCGGGGCGCTGCTGGCCCGGCCGCTGATGCGGCTCGCGGACCGGATCGCGGAGCGGTTCTCCGTACGGTTCCCGGGGCTCGCCCCGAAGACGGAGGCCCCGGCCGCCGGTGCGGAATCCGCGAATGTCAGTGCCGGGTGCGAGACTTCGGCGGGTGAGCGCATCCCTGGCCAGCGAACCACCTCCGCAGACGCCGTCGTCGCCGCGACCGGCGGCACCTCCCGGCCCGGTTCCACCACCCCGGCGGGGACAGGAGCGTCCGGCGACGGCGCTCCGGCGGCAACTCGCTGAGCTGCGCGGACCGGCCGTCCCGCCGCGTCCGCTGGACGCCCGCGCGCTGGCCGCCCTCGCCGCCAACCCCGGCTGCCGCCGCCGCGCCCTGCTGGACGGGGCCGGGGTCGACAAGGCCGCGCTGGCGGCGGCGCTCGGCTCACCGGCGCCGTTCGGCCAGTCGCAGTTCGCCTTCGTCCGGGGCAACGCCTTCGAGGCCAAGGTCAAGGCAGACGGCGGCGCGGAGCTGATCCGGCTGCTGCACGAGCGGCTCGGCCCCGGCGGCGAGCCGCCGCGCGAGGTCGCGGTGCCGGACCTGTCGGCGGCGGGCCCCGAGGGCCGCGCGGCCCGTACCGCGCTGGCGCTGCGGGAGGCGACGGAGGCGGGCGGCTGGGCGCTGCTGGACCATCCGATGCTGGCGCTGGAGGTGGCGGGCTCCCCCGCCTATCTGGAGCCGGACGCGGTGGCGGTGCGCCCGGACGGGACGTGGACGGTCGTCGAGATCAAGTCGTTCCCGATGATCGACGGCTCGGCCGACGCGGCGAAGGTCGGTGCGGCGGCCCGGCAGTCCGCCGTCTACGTGCTGGCGCTGGAGCGGGTCGCGGAGCGGATCGAGGGCGCCGAGGTGGACCACCGGGTGCTGCTGGTCTGCCCGAAGGACTTCTCCAACCTGCCGACCGCCTCGGTGGTGGACGTGCGCAAGCAGCGCGCGGTCACCCGCCGCCAGCTCGGCCGGCTGGCCCGGATCGAGGACATCGCGGCGGCCCTGCCCGAGGGCACCACCTTCGATCCGGCGTGCCCCCGGGAGCGGTTGGACGCGGCGGTGGAATCGGTCGACGCGGCCTACGCCCCGGAGTGCCTGGCCGCCTGCGAGCTGGCCTTCCACTGCCGGGCGAAGGCGCGGGCGGCCGGTGCGGTGGAGGCGCTGGGGCGGAGCGTGCGCGGGGAGCTGGGCGGGCTGACCACGGTGGGCGAGGTGCTGGCGGCCGCCTCCGGCAAGGAGGGCGATCCGGCGGACCCGACGGTCGCCGCGCTGCGCCGGGCGGCGGCGTTGCGGGCCGAGGCGCTGGCGGGCGGTGCGGCATGTCGCTGATCGGCACCCTCGCCCGGCTGGAGGCGGTGGAGAGCGGCCGGGCGCGGCCGCTGGCCACGGTCCGCCACCGCCACCTCACCGACCGGCCGCTGGTCCTGGTCCCGTTGACCACGGCGGGCGAGGCGGGCGCCCCGCTGGGGGCTCTCGTCGGCACGGACCGGGAGGCGCCCCGGCTGCTCACGGTGGCGCAGCCGCGCGACCGGGATCTGCGGTTCGCCTTCCTCGCCGAGCTGGCCGAGGCGGTGCTGCCGCACATCGGCTCGTACGAGGACGTGGTCGAGCCCGCCGAGCGGAACGAGACCGACCCGGAGACGGGGAAGCGGGCCAAGGTCGAGGTCGAGCTGTGCGTGGACGCGCCGCAGCTCATCGTGCCGAGCCGGGCGGGCATCGAGTACGTCCGGCTGCTGGGCCGTTCGATGCGGTTCCGGCGTACCGCGGAGGACGATCCGGACGCGCCGTACCCGGCGCCCGCCCGGGTGCCGTTGCTGGGCCGCTGGCTGACGCACTACGGGGAGCGGGCCCGGGTGCCCGGCTCCTCGTTGCTGCTGGCCGCGACGGATCTGCTGAACCGGCACTGGGCGACCGGGCAGAGCAGCCTGGAGGACCAGCACCTGGGCGCGCTGCTGGCCTGGATCGACCCGCCGGCGGGCGAGTCGGGCGCGGCGGCGGCGTACCGGGCGGAGCTGGGGCGGGACGGCGAGGGGCAGCTGTTGTGCCCGCCGGCCGGTCCGGCCACGGACCCGGCGTTCGACAACCGGCTGCTGGCGCCCGCCATCGAGCGGTACGACCGGGCGCGTACGTCGCTCGCCGCGGCCGAGGACGGCCTGGCGGCCGATGCCCTGCTGGGTGGGCTGACCACCGCCGAGCGGGAGATCCGGGCGCTGCTCGACCACGTGACGCGGCCGACCTGGGACGCGGTGTGGCGGGCGCTGGACGTGCTGCGGGAGCTGCCCGAGGGGCCCCGGGCCGAGGAGCGGTGGACGCGGGACCGCTGGTCGTTCACCGGGCACCGGGACCGGGTGCGCTCGGGCGAGCCGCCGCAGCCCCGCCGGGACGACGCGGTGACGGCGGCGCAGAAGCTGGCCGCGCGGGAGACGGCGCAGGCCCAGTTGGAGGCCCAGGAGGCGCTGGACGATCCGCTGGTGCTGGCCGGGCGGCGGCTGGCCGGTGAGGCGTTCGTGGCGGAGGTGACGGAGGTGGTGATGGCGTACAGCGAGTCCAAGCGCCCCGCCCCGCGCCCGCTGCTCACGGTCCGTACGGACGAGCAGCCGCATCTGGGTGAGCGCACCCGGGTGTACCGCTCGCTGGACGGCCGGGCGCAGACCGCCGAGTTCGTGGCGTACGACGACGACGGCGGCCTGGTGCTGCGGGTGCTGGACCGGATGGGCCGGGGCAAGGAGCCGGCCCCCGGTTCGGTGCCGGGGCCGGGTGACCGGATCGCCTGGACGCTCTTCGAGCACGAGCAGCGCGGCGGCCCGAAGCTGCCCGACCCGGAGGACACGCCCTGGACGCACGGCGGTCCGCCGGGCGCCCCCGGGCAGAGCGAGCTTCCCGACCCGGTGACCACGGAGGACCTGCTGTGACGGACGTTCTCGACCCGGGGACCCGGGCCGCGCGGGCGACGGAGGCGATCCTCGCCGACACCCTGGGCGGGAGGGAGCGCGGCATCGTGGTGGACTCCCCGCCGGGCGCGGGCAAGTCGACGCTGGTGGTGCGGGCCGCGCTGGAGCTGGCGGCGGCCGGGCGGCAGCTGATGGTGGTCGCGCAGACCAACGCCCAGGTGGACGACCTGGTGGTGCGGCTGGCGGAGAAGGAGCCGGAGCTGCCGGTGGGCCGGCTGCACAGCAGCGACTCCGACCCGTACGACAAGGTGCTGGACGGGCTGGACAACGTACGGAAGTCGGCGAAGGCGGCCGATCTCGCCGGGCTCGACGTGGTGATCTCCACGGCCGCCAAGTGGGCCCATGTGAAGAACGTCGAGCCGTGGGGCCACGCGATCGTCGACGAGGCGTACCAGATGCGGTCGGACGCGTTGCTGGCCGTCGCGGGGCTCTTCGAGCGGGCGCTGTTCGTCGGCGACCCGGGGCAGCTGGACCCGTTCTCGATCGTGGGCGCGGACCAGTGGGCGGGGCTGTCGTACGACCCGTCGGCGAGCGCGGTCTCCACGCTGCTGGCGCACAACCCCCGGCTGCCGCAGCACCGGCTGCCGGTGTCCTGGCGGCTGCCCGCCTCGGCGGCACCGCTGGTGTCGGACGCGTTCTACCCGTACACCCCGTTCCGCAGCGGGACGGACCACGGCGACCGGCGGCTGTCGTTCGCCTCGGCGTCGGACGGCTCGGCCCCGGACCGGGTGCTGGACGAGGCGGCGGAGTCGGGCTGGGGCCTGCTGGAGCTGCCGGCCCGGCACACCCCGCGCACGGACCCGGAGGCGGTCCGGGCGGTCGCCCTGGTGGTCCGCCGACTCCTGGACCGGGGCGGGCTGGCGACGAGCGAGCGCGCCCCGGACCCGGTGCCGGTGACGGCGGACCGGATCGCCGTCGGCACCGCCCACCGCGACCAGGCGGCGGCGGTGCGGGCGGCCCTGGCGGAGCTGGGGGTGAGCGGCGTCGCGGTCGACACGGCCAACCGGCTCCAGGGCCGCGAGTTCGACGTGACGGTGGTGCTGCACCCCCTGTCCGGCCGCCCGGACGCGACGGCCTTCCACCTGGAGACGGGCCGCCTCTGTGTCCTGGCCTCCCGCCACCGCCACGCCTGCGTCGTGGTCTGCCGCGCGGGCGTCGCGGAGCTGCTGGACGAGCACCCCTCCACCGAGCCGGTCCAGCTGGGCGTCACGGTCAAGTTCCCGGACGGCTGGGAGGCCAACCACGCGGTCCTGGCCCGGCTCGCGGAGCACCGGGTGTCCTGGCGGCCGTGATCCGGGGATCAATTCCTCGATGACGCCAGGCCGTTCAGAAGTCCCCGGGGCCGTTCGTGCCGGTTCGGAAGGATGCGGGTTCCCGGTGGGCGAGGGGTGACGTTCTCCGTAGCGTCGTCGGGCCCAGGCCCCACCGGAGTGGCCGGAGCGGCGCTCGGACCCGGTGAGCCCGTCCGGCCCCGGGGCGAGGGAAGCGGGCGGCGGCGCGGGGCGGCGGATGACCGGATACCGCCGGGCGTCATCGCGCCACCGCCCGGCTCTTGAAGAACTCGTTCCGGGGCGCGGCCCCGGTGGCCCGACGCTCGGTGCGGGCACCATCTCTCCAGGTCACAGCCCCGCACCGTACGGAATGCGGGACTCCGTCACCGATAACAGCACGCCAACTCCCCCTTAAATACCGGTTGGTACGAACATTTTCCTCTCCCGGACGCCGACCCCTTTGATATCGTCAACCTCGTTGACGATCATTAGGGGATTCGGGGGGTTCTCCAGCATGTCTTCCGGGCTGCCGTACCGATGTACCGCCGATCCGCTTGCGGATCTACCCACTTCCGGCATCGAAACAATCCGGCCTCGCACCGGGCGGTGCGCATGACCGGCACTCCGGCCGAACGGGACACGGCGGCCGTCGCCGACTGGCTCGCCGCGCATCTCTGCGCCGAACTGTCCCTCCCCGTCGAGCAGTTGGACCGGGAAGCGACCTTCTTCTCGCTCGGCCTCACCTCGCAGGCCGCCGTGGCGATGGTCAGCCGTCTGGCGGTGCGCCTCGGCCGTGACGTCCCCGTCGCCACGCTGTGGGCCTCCCCGACGGTGAACGGGTTCGCCGCCGCGGTGGTCGCCGCGGAGGACGGCGCCGACGCGCCGGAGGGCCGACGGACCGCCGAGGCGCGACCGGCTGAGCCCCTGGCGATCGTGTCGATGGCGGCACGGCTGCCGGGTGCCGACTCCGTCGCGCAGCTGTGGGAGCTGGTCCTCGCCGGCAAGGACGCGATCGGCCCGCCCCCGGAGGGGCGGTTCCCGGACGCCCGGGAGGCGATGCCGGACGCGGGCTATCTCAGCCAGCGGCTCGACGAGTTCGACCACCGGTTCTTCCACCTCTCGCCCCGGGAGGCCGCGGCGCTCGATCCGGTGCAGCGGCTCTTCCTGGAGGTGTGCTGGGAGGCAGTCGAGGCGTCGTCGCTGCCCCGGACGGGGCTGCGGGGCAGTGCGACCGGGGTGTACGTCGGAAGCATCTGGAACGAGCACGGCGCGGCGTCGAGGCCGGGGCGGCACACGATGCACACGGCGACGGGTTCGAGCCTGTCGATGGTCGCGAACCGGATCTCCTACCTGTACGACCTGCGCGGGCCGTCGGTCACGCTGGACTCCGCCTGCTCGTCCTCCCTGGTGGCCGTGCACATGGCCGCCCAGGCGCTGCGGCTGGGCGAGATCGACGCCGCCGTCGTCGGCGGGGTCAACCTCCTCCAGTCGGCGGCCACCATGGACGACCTCACCGCCTTCGGGGGACTGGCCCCCGACGGGCGCAGCAAGGCGTTCGGCGACCTGGCGGACGGCTTCGGCCGTGGCGAGGGTGCCGCGGCCCTGGTCCTCAAGCGCCTCTCCGACGCGGAGCGGGACGGCGACCACATCTGGTGCCTGCTCCGTGGGACGGCGGTCAACAACGACGGGCACACCAACGGGCTGACCGCGCCCAGTCCCGTCGCGCAGCAGGCCGTCATCAGGGACGCGCACGCCCGGGGCGGGACCGACCCCGCCGAGGTGCGGTTCGTCGAGACGCACGGCACCGGGACCGCGCTGGGCGATCCGATCGAGGCATCGGCGCTGGCCGCCGCGGTCCGGGGTGCCACCGCCCCGGTCCACCTCGGCACGCTCAAGGCCAACATCGGCCATCTCGAAGGCGCCGCGGGGGTGGCGGGGCTGGTCAAGGCCGCCCTGGTCATGCGTCACGGTGTCGTCCCGCCGTGCGTCCTGTCCGGCGGGACCAACCCGCACATCGACCTGGACGCGCTCAACCTCGCCCTGCCCCTCGCGCCCGTGCGGCTGCCGTCCGACGAGCCCTTCCTCGGCGGGGTCAGCAGCTTCGGCTGGGGCGGGACCAACGCGCACGTCGTGGTCGGGCCGTACCACCGCCCGGGCACACCGGACCGGGAAGCCCCCGTCGAAACGGCCGGTGCGGCCGGTGAAGCCGGTGCGGCGGCCGGTGCGGCCGACGGCACCGGCCGTGGACCGGCCTTCGTCTTCTCGCCGTTCGGCGGGCAGTGGGCTGGGATGGGACGCGAACTCCTGCGCTCCGATCCGGAGTTCCGGGCCGCGGTCACCGCGTGCTCGCTCGGCGCGGAGACGGTGCTCGGCCTCTCGCTCCTGGAGCTCATCGCCTCCGGTACCGACCTCGAACCGTACGGCGTGGCCGTGGCGCAGCCCGCGGTCTACGCGGTCCAGGTCGGCCTGGCCCGGAGCCTGGCGGCCCGCGGCATCCGGCCCGCCGTGGTCGTCGGCCATTCGCTCGGCGAGATCGCCGGGGCGGTCGTGGTCGAGGCGCTCACCGCGTACGAGGGCGGCCGGATCGTGGCCCACTACGCGGCGGCGCAGCAGCGGCTGACCGGCCGGGGCGGCGGTATGGCCGTGGTGGCGCTCTCCCGCGAGGAGCTGGCCCCGTACCTCGCGAGCCGGCCGGGGATCGCGGTCGCCGGGCTCAGCTCGGCGCGTTCGACCAACCTGTCGGGCCGGGTCCACGAGCTGGACGAGCTGGTCTCGGTCCTCTCCGAGGAGGGCCACCGGGCCAGCCGGATCAACGTGGGGCTCGCCGCGCACGGCCCGGACATCGACGAGGTCCGCGACGATCTGGTCGAGGCACTCGGGGAGATCGACCAGTACCCGCCCGCGCTCCCGATGGTGTCGGCGCTGGACGGCCGGATCATGGCCGCCGGGGACTTCACCGCCGGGTACTTCGCGAAGGCCCTGCGCGAACCGGTGGACTTCGCCGGCGCGCTGGCGCACCCGCTGCTGAGCGCCCCGGACGCCCTGGTCGAGATCAACGCCCACCCCATCCTGGGCAGCGCCCTGCACGAGACGTACGGCGAACGGGTGCCGGTCGTTCCGGCGTACTCGCGCTCCGGCCACGGCCCGGAGGGGGTCGCCGCCGTGTGCGCGGCGGCCGCGCCGCCGCCCCGGGAGGCGCTGCTGACCCTGAGCGCGCACACCCCGGCGGCGTTGGCGCAGCGTTGCCGGGAGGTCGCGCGGTGGTGGCCCGCGGAGGGCACGCCCGCCGCCGTCGCCCCCGTGCTGGAGGGCCTGGCAACCCTTCCGTACCGGGCGAGTTTCGTCGCGGGCGACCGGGACGGGGCGGTGGCCCGGCTGGCCGAGCACGCGGACGCCCTCGACGGTGCGGGCGCGTCGGCCGCCGCCGGTACGGCCCCCCGCGTCGTCTTCGTCTTCCCGGGCCAGGGCGGGCAGTGGCTGGGCATGGGCCGCGATCTGTACGCCCGCGACGCGGTGTTCGCCCGGGAGTTGCGGCGGTGCGACGCGGCGGTGCGCGAGGCGTGCGGCGCGCGGGTCCTGCCGCTGCTGCTCGACGGCGGCGACGACGAGGCGTTCACCAACGTCGCGACCGCCCAGCCGCTGCTGTTCGCCGTGCAGGTGGCGCTGGCCCGGACGTTGGAGCACTACGGTGTCGCCCCGCACGCGGTGGTCGGCCACAGCATGGGCGAGGCGGCGGCCGCGCACATCGCCGGTGCCCTGTCGCTGCACGACGCGGCGGCGGTCATCGGCCGCCGGTCCCGGCTGATGGACGGCCTCAGCGGGACGGGGGCGATGCTGGCCACCGAGCTGACGCTCGCCGAGGCCGAGGCCGTCTGCGCCGGCACGCCCTCCATATCGGTGGCGGTCAGCAACTCGGCCCGGTCGACCGTGCTGTCCGGGGCCGCCGCCGACATCGAGCGGACGGCGGGCGAACTCACCGGACGGGGGGTCTTCAACCGGCCCGTCCGGGTCCAGGTCGCCTCGCACAGCCCGCAGATGGACCCGATCCTCCCCGCGCTGATCGAGGCCGTCGCGGACGTCTCCCCGGTCTCCTCGACACTGCCGCTGTACTCGACCGTCCTGGGCCGGGTCGCCGACGGGGCGGAGATGGACGCCGGCTACTGGGCCCGGAACCTCCGCGACCCCGTGCTGTTCGCGGACGCCGTGGGCCTGTTGCTGGACGACGGGTTCTCCTGCTTCGTCGAGATCAGCCCGCACGCGGTGCTCAGCCCGGCCGTCGAGGAGACGGGCGCGGGCCGGGACCCGCTCGTCGTCCCGGTGCTCCGCAAGGAGCAGCCGGAGTGGCCGACGCTGCTGGCCGCGCTCGGCCGGCTCCACGACGCCGGTGTGCCGGTCGACCGGGCCGCGCTGAACCCCGCGGGCCACCCCGCGCCGCTGCCCCTGCCCTATCCGTGGCAGCGGGTCTCCTCACCGGTCCTGACCGGCACCGTCGGCCGCGCGAGCGGCGATCCGCTCGGGGTCCGTACGCAGGTTCCGCACGATCCCGCGCTGTCCGTGTACGCCGGCCGGCTGAGCCCGTCGACGTGGTCGCTGGAGGACCATGTCGTCGGCGGCCGGGCCATGGTGCCCGCCGCCGCCTTCGCGGCCGCCGCGCTCCAGGTCGCCGGTCCCGGGCCGGCGGACGGTCCGGTCTCCGTGCGCGACCTCGTGCTGACGGCGTCCCTGGAGGTGCCCGGCGAGGACACGGCGCTCCAGACCACCGTGTGGACCGACGCCGGGACGTCCCGGGTCGAGTTCTTCGGCGGGGAGGGCGGGACGTGGGTGCGCGTCGGGACCGCCACGGTCGAACGGGCCACCACCGGCGAACCGCTCCCCGCCCGGCCCGCCGGTGACGGGACCCCGGCCGACGAGCTGTACGCGGAGTTCGGCGCGCGGGGGCTGGACTTCGGCCCGCAGTACCGCCGCATACGCCTTCTCGACGCCGGGGAGGACGGCGCGAGCGCCGGGATCGAGTGGAACCCGCGCCACGCCGACGCCCGGCTCCCGGTCGACCCCCGGCTGCTGGACGCGGCCCTCCAGGTCGCCGCGGCGCCCCTGCTGACCGGTCCGGGTGCCGTGGGGGCCGACCGGTCCCTGCTCACCACCGTGGTCCGCGAGGTGTCCGTGCTGTCCGGGGTGGGTGCCGATCCGCGGGCGGTGGCGACCATCACCACCGGCCCGGGCCCGGACACCCGACTCGCGGACGTCGACCTGATCAGCGGTGACCGGGTGGCCGTACGCATCCGGGGGGTCGAGATCCGCCTGATCCCGATCGCGCGGTCCGGCCCGGCCGACGGGGCCGCGCCGGCGCTGCGGGACGAACTGGCGGCGCTGTCACCCGCGGAGCGGCTCGCGCGGACGGCCCGGGTGGTGCAGGAGGCCGTGGGCGAGATCGCGGGCCTCACGACCGCCGAGGTGGACCCGGCCGAGCCGTTCCACAGCCTCGGGCTCAACTCGATCATGGGGCTGGAGCTCCGCAACCGCCTGGAGCGCCTGCTCGGGACGGTGCTGTCCTCGACCGTGGTGTGGAACTACCCCACCGTCGACGCCCTCGCCGCCGAGCTCACCGCCCGGCTGGAGGAGGCCGTGGAGGCCGGGGCGGACCGTACGGCGCACCGGCCGGGCGCCGCCGAGCGGCCGGTTACCGCGGGCCGGGAGCCCGCCGCCGGGGAAGCGTCCCCCGACGGGAACGATCTCGACGCCCTCCGCCGGGAACTGGCGGAACTGGAAGAACTCATGGGGGAGATATGACGGAGCAGGGCGAGTCCGACATAGCACTGAGCACCGCCCTGACGGCCGTCAGGGGCCTCCGGGCCCGGGTCGAGGAGCTGACCCGGGCGCGGCGGGAACCCATCGCGATCGTCGGCCTCGGCGTCCGGCTGCCCGGCGGCATCACCACGCCCGGCGCCCTGCACGAGTCGCTGGCCGCCGGGGTCGACGCGATCCGCGAGATCGGGTCGGACCGCTGGGACCACGGCGCCTTCTACGACCCCGACCCCGAGGCGGTCGGACGCACCCACATGCGGCACGCCGGGCTCATCGACGACGTGGACACCTTCGACGCGGCGTTCTTCGGGATCTCGCCGCGCGAGGCCGCCCATGTCGATCCCCAGCAGCGCCTTCTGCTGGAGGTCGCCTGGGAAGCGTTCGAGGACGCCGGGATGCCCGCCGGCCGGCTGGCCGGTTCGGGGACCGGTGTCTACGTCGGCGCCAACTCCACCGACTACCTCACCATGCAGCTGGCCCGGCCGGAGACCGTCGACCTGTACACCGTGGTCGGCGGCACCAACTGCATCATCGCCAACCGGCTGAGCTACCAGCTCGACCTGCGCGGCCCCAGCCTCTCCGTCGACACGGCCTGTTCGTCCTCCCTGGTCGCGGTGCACCTGGCCGTCCAGGCGCTGCGCTCCGGCGAGTGCGACTCGGCGGTCGCGGCCGGGGTGAACCTCCTGCTGTCCCCGGCCAGTACGGTCGCCCACTCCAAGGGGCTGCCGCTCTCCCCGGACGGTCGGTGCAAGACCTTCGACGCCGCCGCCGACGGCTATGTGCGCGGCGAGGGCGTGGTCGCCGTCGTCCTGAAGCGGCTCTCCGACGCGATCGGCGACCGCGACCGGATCTACGCGACCATTCGCGGCTCGGCGGTCAACCAGGACGGCCGGACCAACGGGCTCACCGCCCCCAGCGGGCGCGCCCAGCGGGAGTGCATCACGTCCGCGCTGAGGAACGCCGGGGCCGAACCCTCGCAGGTGAGCCTCGTGGAGGCGCACGGCACGGGCACCAGCCTCGGCGACCCGATCGAGGTCGAGGCGCTCGCCCAGGTCTACGGCACGGCCTCCGGCCCGGCCTGCCACCTGGGGTCCTTGAAGACCAACATGGGTCATCTGGAGGCCGCGGCGGGGATCGCCGGGCTGGTGAAGGCGGCCCTCTCCGTGCACCACCGGACCGTCTACCCGTCGCTGCACCTGAAGAAGGTCAACCCGCACCTCCAACTGGACGGCGTACGGCTGGAGCTGCCGCACGACCGGGCCCGCGCCTGGGAGGCGGAGGACGGGCGGCGGCTCGCCGCCGTCTCCGCGTTCGGAGCGGGCGGGACCAACGCGCACGTGATCCTGGGGCCGGTCGACGGGCACCTTCCGGACGCCGGGCCCGAATCGGCCGGGGCCGGCGAGGTACCGCTGACCCTGCGGATCTCGGCCGCCACGCCGACCGCCCTGGCCCGGCTCGCGGGCCGGTACGCCGATCTGCTGGACGGCGCCGACCCGGCGTACGTCCGGGACGTCGTCCGGGCGGCCGACCACCGCAGGACCGTGCTGACCAGCCGGCTGTCGGTCTCCGGAGCCTCACCGGCGGAGCTCGTCGCGCTGCTGCGCGAGGCGGCCGCGGGCGGCCCCGGTCCGGCCGGGGTGACCGGACCGGCCAGGGCGACAGGCCGTACGGTCTTCGTCTTCCCGGGCCAGGGGCCGCACTGGATCGGCATGACGGCCCGGCTCCAGGCCACCGACCCCGCGTTCGCCGGGGCCACCCGCGAGGTCGACCTGGCCATGCGCCCGGTGCTGGGCCGCAGCGTGCTCGAACTGATCGCCGAGGGCGACCAGGGGCGGCTGCCCACCGAGTTCGTCCAGCCCGCGCTGTTCACGATCGCGGTCGGGCTGGCCGCGATGTGGCGCGCGGCCGGGGTGGTCCCGGACGCGGTCATCGGGCACAGCATGGGCGAGGTCGCGGCGGCGTACGTCGCCGGTGCCCTGCCGCTGCCGGACGCCGTGCGGGTGATCTGCGAGCGCTCGCGACTGCTGGCCCGTATCGCCGGGCAGGGCCGGATGCTCGTCGTGGGCGTCGGCCACGAGCGGGCCCGCCGGCTGTGCGAGGGGTACGACGACATCTGCGTGGCGGTGATCAACTCGCCGCACTCCACCGTGCTGTCCGGGGCGGGTGCGTCGTTGGAGCGGGTCGCCGCCGGGCTCGCGGCCGAGAACGTGTTCAGCAAGTTCGTCGCCGTGGACGTCGCCTCGCACAGCCCCCAGATCGACGGGCTGCGCACCGGGCTGCTGGAAGCGCTCGACGGGATCCGGTCCTCGGCCCCGCAGGTGACGATGGTGTCCACGGTGACGGGCGCGCCCCTCACCTCGGCCCCCGCGCCGGACTACTGGTACGCCAACATGCGCGAGACCGTCCGTTTCACCCAGGGGGTCGAGGCGCTGCTCGCCGAGGGACACGACACCTTCATCGAGATGTCTCCCCATCCGACGCTCGTCGACGCGCTCGAAGGGCTGTGCGCGGAGGCCGACGGTCCAGCCGCGGCGACCTGGACGCTCCACCGCGACCTCGCCGACGACATCGCCGTGCAGCGGAACTTCGGGTTCATGTACACCCACCGGCGGCGCGGCCCCTGGCCGCACCGGGGCGACGGCCCGGCGGACCCGGTGGTGCCCATGGTGCCGCTGCCGTCGCACCCCTTCGCCCGGACGCGCTCCTGGTTCACCGAGGACCGGTGGGGCAACCCCTGGGCGGCCGGTCCGGCATCCGCCGCCGACGCCCCCACCGCCACCACCTCCACCGCCGCTGCCGCCCCGGCGCCGACGGCCACGGAGTGGACCCGGCGGGAGGCGGTCTCGGCCGTCATCGCCGCCGTCGCGGGCACCTTGGGACTGGATCCGGACCAACTCGACCTGGACGCCGGGTTCTTCGCCCTCGGCATGGACTCCATGCTCGCCACCCGGGTCAAGAACGACCTGGCCCGGACCTTCGGACTCCCCCTGCCCACCCGGGTGATGTTCGAGTACCCGACGACGTCGGAGCTGGCCGCGTTCCTCGTGGCCTCGGTCTGCCCGGAAGAACCGTCCGGCGAGGCCCCCGGCACCGCACCGGCCGGGCCCGGCCCCGTCGAGCCGCCGCCCTCGGCACCGGCCGCGCTCGCCGACGACGAACTCATCAACGCGCTCGAAGCCGAGATCGAGCGGTCGTACCAGCCGACGCCCGGGGGACACGCATGACCACCCAGATACCCGAACACGCGCGTGAGCTGCTGAGCTCGGCGCTGGACCGCATCAAGTCCCTGACCAGCGAACGGGACGCGCTGCGGGCCGAGACCACCGAACCGATCGCCGTCGTCGGCATGGGCGCGCGGATGCCGGGCGGGGCCGACGACACCGCCGCGCTGTGGGAACTGCTGGCCGAGGGCCGGAACGCGGTGGGACCGTACCCGCCCGCCCGGCTGGACGACGTGCCCGGCGGGTTCCCGGAAGGGGTGCCCTCGGGCGGCTTCCTGGAGTCGGTGGACAGCTTCGACGCCGGGTTCTTCGGGATCTCCCCGCGCGAGGCGCGCTACATCGACCCGCAGCAGCGGCTGCTGCTGGAGGTCGCCTGGGAGGCGCTGGAGAACGCCGGTGCCAGGCCCGCCTCCCTCAAGGGCGACAAGGTCGGCGTCTATGTCGGCGTGACCAACAACGACTACATGCAGTCGCTGCTCACCCATGTGGCGCCCGAGGAGCTGGAGGCGTACGCGCTCACCGGCAACGCGTCGACGTTCGCGGCCGGCCGGATCGCCTACTGGCTCGGCGTGCACGGCCCCAGTCTGTCCGTGGACACCGCGTGCTCCTCGTCGCTGGTCGCCGTCCACCTCGCCGTGCAGGCGCTGCGGAGCCGGGACGCCGACATGGCGCTGGCCGGTGGCGTCAACGTGCTGCTCTCGCCGGAGTGGTACACCGTGCTCAACAAGGCGAACATGCTCTCGCCGGACGCCCGGTGCAAGACCTTCGACGCCGCCGCCAACGGCTATGTGCGGTCCGAGGGGTGCGGTGTCGTCGTCCTCAAGCGACTGTCGGACGCGCGGGTCGACGGGGACCGGATCCTCGGGGTCGTCCGCGGCAGCGCGGTGGGCCAGGACGGCCGGGCCAGCGGCATCACCGTGCCCAACGCCAAGGCGCAGCGGGACGTCATACGCACCGCCCTGTCCGCGGCCGGGCTGGCCGCCGAGGACATCGACTACGTCGAGGCGCACGGCACCGGCACGGCGCTCGGCGACCCGATCGAGGCGGGTGCGCTGGCGGACGTGCTGTGCCCGCCGTCCCGTACCACCCCGCTGCTCGTGGGGTCGGTGAAGACCAACCTCGGCCACCTCGAACCGGCGGCCGGTGTCACCGGTCTCATCAAGGTCCTGCTCAGCCTGGGCCACGGCCGGATCCCGCCCCATCCCGGGCTGTCGCAGGTCAACCCCGAGATCGACCTGGACCGGCTCAAGCTCGCCGTACCGGTCGAGGGCCGGCCCTGGCCCGCGGGCGAACGGGTCCGGCGCGCGGGCGTCAGCTCGTTCGGCGCCAGCGGCACCAACGCACACGTCATCGTCGAGGAGGCCCCGCCCCGGGAGGCGGACGACGCCCCGCGGGACGCCCCCGGCACCTGCGTGCTGCCGCTCTCGGCCCGTACCGCGGACGGTGTCCTCGAACTGGGCCGGAAGTACCTGGCGCGGCTCGGCGAGGACGACGGGACCCCGGCGGCGGGCACGGCGCTGGCGGACCTGGCCTACACGGCCGGCGCGGCCCGGGACCACTGGCCCGTCCGGTACGCCGCCGTCGCCGGGACCGCGCCGGAGATGCGCGCCGAGCTGCGGCGGCTGGTCGACGGGGAGTCCGGGCCGCTCGGCACGGTGTCCCGGTCGCGCGGCCGGACCGCGTTCCTGTTCACCGGGCAGGGGTCGCAGTACCCCCGCATGGGGGCCGGTCTCTTCGCGTCCTCGCCCGTCTTCCGCAGCAGCCTCCAGCACTGCGCCGACCTGGTCGACGGTCTGCTGGACCGTCCGCTGCTGGACGTCATGTTCGCCGCCGACGACCCGGCGGTGCACGACACCCGCTACACCCAGCCGGCGCTGGTGGCGCTGGAGTGGTCGCTGGCGCGGATGTGGCGCTCGCTGGGCATCGAGCCCGATGTCGTCGTCGGGCACAGCGTCGGTGAGATCGCCGCGGCCGCCGTCGCCGGAATCCTGGACATCGGGGACGCGCTCGCCGTGGCCGCCGCCCGTGGCCGACTGATGGCGGAGCTGACCGGGCCGGGTGCGATGGCGGCGGTCTTCGCGCCCGTGGCGGCCGTGCGCGAGCTGATCGAGGACCCGGACCGCGTCGGGGTGGCCGCCGTCAACGGGCCGGAGCACGTGGTGGTCTCGGGCCACCCCGAGGACGTGCGCGGCGTACTGGACCGGGCCGCCGCGCGCGGGCTGCGCGGCAAGTCGCTGCCGAGCGGCCGGGCCTTCCACTCGCCACTCATGCGGCCGATGCTCGACGCCTTCGAGCGCGAACTGTCCGCCCTCTCCTTCGCCGCCCCCGCCGTTCCGCTGGTGTCGACGCTGACGGCGCGGCCGGTGGGCCCCGGGGAGTGGAACGCGGCCTATCTGCGGGAGCACGCGCTCCAGCAGGTCGACTTCCACGGTGCGATGACGACGCTCATGGAGAGCGGGGTCGACCACGTCCTGGAGCTGGGACCGGCCCCGACGCTCGTCGCGGCGGCCCGCAGGTTCGTCCCCGAGGAGCAGCGCGCGGGGCTGTGGGGCGCGTCCCTGCGGCCGGGCCGCGCCGACCACGAGACCGTCGCCACCGCGGTGGCCGAGGCGTACACCGCCGGGCTCGACATCGACTGGCTCCAGCTGTGGTCCGGCCGGTCCGCCGCGCCGGCCGACGCCCCGACATACCCGTTCCAGCGGTCCCGGCACTGGTACGAGCCGAGCCGCGGGGCCCATGTCGGCGTGGCCCGGCGGGAGCCCGCCGCCGTCCTGCCGGGCGGCTCCGGCTCCCTGCTCGGGACGCGCGTACCGGCCCCCGGTTCCGGCGCGGCCTTCCTGACGACGCTGGACAGCGCCGACGACCCCGCCCTCGCCGACTGCGTGATCGACGGCGAGCCCATCGTCAACGTGGGCTTCTTCCTGGAGGCCGCCGTGCAGGCGGCCCGCGCGGTCGGGCGGCGGGACACCGTCCGGCTGGAGAACGTCACGGTGCTGCGGCGCCTCGGGTACGACAGGGAGCACCGCCCCACGGTGTCGCTCACCCTGGAGCCCGCGCCGGACGGGACGCTGGGCTTCGCCTACCGGTCCGACCCGGGCGACCCGGCCCTGGCCTGGCACCTGCACTGCCGAGGCCGCGTCTCCGGTGGCGGGGCGGCCCCGGCGGCCCCCGCCGATCCGGCCACTGCCCTTCCGCACCGGATGACCGGCGGCGAGTTCTACCGGCAGATGTGGTCCCGCGGCCTGTACCTGGGCGACGGCGCCAAGTGGCTGGAGGAGGTCGCCTTCGACCGCGACCACGCCTGGGCCCGGATCCGGCCCGCCACCCCGGAGGAGGCCGGCCGGTACGTGGTGCCGCCCGGTCTGACCGACGCGATGTTCCAGGCGCTCTTCGCGCCCCTGACCGCCCGTGGCGCGTCGGACACCGCCTTCATGGTGGTGGGGATCGACGCGTTCGCGGTACGCCCCGGGCTGCCCTCCGGTCCGCTCCAGGTACGGCTGCGGCTGCGCGAGGGCGCGGCCGACGCGCGCACCCTGGTGGCCGATGTCCACCTGCTCGACGAGGCCGGTGCCTGCTGGGTGTCGGTGTCCGGCGTGACGCTCGCCCAGGCCCCGTCCCACGGGCGGACCGGCGCCGGGGCGGACGCCGGGGCCGTGGACGCGCAGGCGTGGCAGCCGGTGACGGCTCCCGAGCCGTCCGCGCGTCCGGCCGCGCGGGAGGAGGCGCTGGACCCGCTGACGGTGGTGACCCGGGCGTGCGCCCGGTCGCTGCGCACCGACCCGGACAGCATCCCCCGGGACGAGCCGTTGCAGAACCTCGGGCTGGACTCGCTGATGGCGCTGGAGATCAAGGACGCCGTCGCGGCCCTCGGCGACGTGTCGATCCCGCTCGCCGTGTTCCTGGACGGGGCGAGCCTCACCGAGCTGGCCGCCTACGTCGGGGAGCACTCCCCCGCCGCCCACCGGCCGGTACCGGTGCCCCGGGCCGACGAGACGGCCCCGGCCGGTGCGCCCGGCCGTGAGCTGGCCGTCGACCCCGCCGCCCGGTACGAGCCGTTCGAACTGACCGACCTTCAGCAGGCGTATCTCGTCGGCCGGTCGGAGGGGATCGAGCTCGGCGGTGTCTCGACCTTCTTCTTCATCGAGACCGATCTGCGCGGGCTGGACGTCGCCCGGTTCGAGGCGGCCGTCGACGCGGCCGTGGCCCGGCACGACATGCTGCGCGCGGTGATGACCGACGACGGCCGGCAGCGGATCCTCCCGGAGGCGGAGGTAGGGCGCTACCGCGTCGACCGCCTGGACCTCACCTCGGTGCCGGAGCAGCGGCTGGCGGACGAACTGGCCGAACGGTCGGGGACGTTGTCCTCGCAGGTCTTCGACCCGACCGTGTGGCCGCTGTTCCACCTGGCCGTCACGGAGCTGCCCGGCGGGGTGAGCCGCCTCCACGTCGGCATCGACGCCCTCATCATCGACGCCTGGAGCACGGCGCTCCTCTTCGCCGAGCTGGCGCAGTCGTACCACGGGCAGGAGCTCGCCCCGCTCGAACTGACCTTCCGGGACTACGTCGGGCACATCCGGGCCCTGGAGTCCGAGCCGGCGTACGCCGAGGCACGGGCGTACTGGACGGACCGGATCGCCGCCCTGCCCCCGGCGCCGGAACTGCCGCTGACCGCCGACCCGGCCGCGATCGGGCGGCCGGAGTTCGCCCATCTCAGCGGGACGATCCCGCCGGAGCGCTGGGAGCGGTTCAAGGCCCGCGCGAGCGCCGCGGGGGTCACCCCCTCGGCGGCCGTCGCCGCCGCGTACGCCGAGACCATCGCCCGCTGGTCGGCGAACCCGCACTTCACGCTGACGCTGCTGTTCTTCAACCGCAGGCCGGTCCACCCCGAGGTGCGTTCGGTGCTGGGCAACTTCTCCACCACCACCCTGCTGGAGGTGGACACCCGGGGCACGGCCGACTTCGCGGCCCGTGCCAAGCAGTTGCAGGGCCAGCTCTGGCGCGACCTGGAGCACAGCGCGTTCAGCGGGGTGCAGGTCCTGCGCGAGCTGTCCACGCTGCACGGTTCCGCCAAGGCGGGCCGCGCACCCGTGGTCTACGCCAGCACGCTCAACTTCTCCTCGGACGAGGGCCACGCGTCCAGTGCGCTGACCGACCACCTGATCGCCCTGACCGGCGACGGCCACGAGGTGTCCTCGTTCATCCGGACGCCCCAGGTGTGGCTGGACCACCAGGTGATCGAGGACGCCAGCGGGCTGCGCCTGAACTGGGACTACGTACGCCAACTGCTCCCCGAGCCCATGGTCGCGTCCATGTTCGCGAGCTACCGCGGCCTCATCGAGCGGCTCTGCGACGACGAGCGGGCGTGGGCCGACGCGCCGGAGATCGAGCTGGGCGAGCAGGAGCTCGCACCGCGCCGCGAGGCCAACGCCACCGCCGGGGAGCGCCCCACCGGGCTGCTCCACCACGGCTTCGAACGGGCCGCCGAGCGATGTCCGGACGCGGTCGCCGTGGTGTGCGGCGAGGAGTCTCTCGACTACGCCGGGCTCGACCGGCGCGCCCATGAGCTGGCCCGCCGTATCGCGGCCCGTACCGGTTCCGGTTCCGAGGAGCTGGTGGCGGTCATGCTGCCCAAGGGGATCGACCAGGTCGTGGCCGTCCTCGCGGTGCTGAAGGCCGGCAAGGCGTATGTGCCCGTCGCCGCGGACCTGCCGCCCGAGCGGGCCCGCCGGACGCTGGAGCTGTCGGGCGCGGTGCTGACCGTCACGGACCCCGGGGTCCGCGCGGCGCACCCGTGGCTCGACGAGGGCCCGGTGCTGGACGTCACGGAGACGGCCCCGGACGGTACGGCCGACGGTGGACTCCCCCTGGTGACGGCCGAACCGGACGACATCGCCTACGTCATCTTCACCTCCGGCTCCACCGGTCAGCCCAAGGGCGTGGTGATCGAGCACCGCGCCGCCCTGGGAACGCTCCAGGACGTCGGCGAGCGGTACGGGATCGGGCCCGCGGACCGGGCGTTGGGGCTCTCGGCGCTCAACTTCGACCTGTCGGTCTTCGACGTCTTCGGCATCCTGGCGGCGGGCGGCACGCTGGTGCTGCCCACACCGGATCAGCAGCGCGACCCGCAGGCGTGGGCGGAGCTGGTGGACGAGCACGGCATCACGGTCTGGAACTCGGTGCCCGCCCTGCTCCAGATGCTGGTCGACCACCTGGAGGGCCGGGACGCCACGGTCGGCTCGCTGCGCACGATCATGCTCAGCGGTGACTGGATACCCACCCGGCTGCCCGACCGGGCGCGCCGGTGCGCCCCCGGCGCACGGGTCCACTCGCTGGGCGGCGCCACCGAGGCCAGCATCTGGTCGATCGCGTACCCGGTCGAAGCCGTGGACCCGTCGTGGTCGTCGATCCCGTACGGGAAGCCGCTGCGGAACCAGTCCTTCCTGGTGCTGGACGAGCAGTTGCGGCACCGGCCCACCTGGGTTCCGGGAGACCTGTACATCGCCGGTGACGGTCTGGCCCGCGGCTATCTGGCCGATCCCGACCGGACCGCGGCGAGCTTCGTGGACACCCCGCACGGGCGGCTCTACCGCACCGGGGACCTGAGCCGGTACCTGCCCGACGGCAACCTGGAGTTCCTCGGCCGCCAGGACGGCCAGGTCAAGATCCAGGGGTACCGGATCGAGCTGGGCGAGATCGAGAGCGCGCTGGGCGCGATGCCCGGCGTCCGCGCGGCGGTCGCCGCGGCGATCGGCGGGTCCATGGAGTCCAGGACCCTGGTGGCCGCCGTCGTCCCGGAGACCCCGGGGGCGGATCTCGACGCGCTCACCGCGGCGTTGCGCGCGCAGCTGCCCGCGTACATGGTTCCCAGCCGGCTGGTGGAGCTGGACGCCGTGCCGATCACCGCCAACGGCAAGGTGGACCGCCGTGTCCTGGAGGAGGTCTGCCGGGCGTCGGCGCCCCGTGCCTCGGCCGAGCCGCCGCGGGACGGGACCGAGCGGGCGGTGGCCGAGCTGTGGGCCCAGCTCCTCCCGAACGCCCCCGCCGGCCGGGACGACGACTTCTTCGCGCTCGGCGGGAACTCCCTGCTCGGTGTGCAGCTGGTGTCCCGGATCAGGGCCGCCCTGGGAACGACGCTCCCGCTGTCGGTGCTGTTCACCCACTCCACGGTCGCCGCCATGGCCGGGGCGGTCCGCGACGGGCGGGCGCGGCGCACGACGCTGGTGCCGATCCGCTCCGAAGGGACCGGCCCCACCTCGTACTGGATCCACCCGGTGGGCGGCGACGTCGTCTGCTACCGCGGCCTGGCGCAGCTCCTCGGCATGCCGGTGACCGGCGTCCAGGTCCCCGACGGCCTGGCCTCCTCGTTCGGTCTCGGTGAGCTCGCGGATCTGTACGCCGACGCGATCGCCGACGACGCCACGGGCCCGGAGGTACGGATCGCCGGCTGGTCGATGGGCGGGGTCCTCGCGCTGGAGGTCGCCGAGCGGCTGGCGGAACGCGGCTTCGCCGTGGCACCGGTCGTCGCGCTCGACCTGATGGAGCATCCCGACGAGGACCACGGCGAGGTGTCCCACGCCGAGCTGCTGGCCTGGTTCGCCCGGGACGTCGCGCACATCGCCGGTGCCCCCGACCCGCTGGCCGGGCACGACCTGGCGGCGGAGGAGGACCCGGCCGCCGTACTGACCGAGCGGCTGCGCCTCGGCGGGCTGCTCGGGCCGGACACCGACGACGAGACGATCGGCGCGCTGCTGGCCCGCTTCACCGCCAACTCCCGCGCCCTGTCGGCCCATCGGCCCGGCACCTACCGTGTTCCCGCGGTACTGGTCCGCGCCGCCGACGGGGCGTCCCAGGACGTGACGTCGGCGTGGGCCGGCCACCTCAAGGACCTGGTCGCCGTCCACACCCTCGGCGGAGACCACTACTCCGTGCTCCAGCCCGACCGTATCGAGAGGTTCGCCTCGGTGGTGCGTGCGAGCTGGGACGCAGAAGACCACTGAGCGACAACCCCGTCGCTCGCTTCACACCCCTCAGAAAAGGAAGTCACCATGTCTTTCACCCGTCACGACGCCGCCTCGGCCCCCGAGCAGTCCCGCCCGATCGTCGAGAACACCGCCAAGGGTTTCGGGTTCCTGCCCGCGCCGGTGGCGCTGATGGCCGAGTCGCCGGAGCTGCTGGAAGCCTTCATGACCGGCAACGGGCTGTTCAACAAGACGAGCCTGAGCCAGATGGAGCGTGAGGTCTTCATCCTCACCATGGCCACCAAGGTGGAGTGCCACTACTGCGTGGCCATGCACTCCTCCATGCTGACCCGCTCGAAGGCGGAGCCGGCCCTCATCGAGGCGCTGCGCGCCCGCAAGCCCCTGGACGACGCGAAGCTGGAGGCGATGCGCGTCTTCACCCTCGCCGTCATGGAGGGCCACGGGTACGTGGAGCCGGAGACGATGGAGGCGTTCCTCTCCGCCGGCTACACCCGCCGCAACGCGCTGGAGGTCGTCCTCGGCCTGGGCGTCTACACCATCTCGACGTACGCGAACCGTATGACCGAGGCCCCGCTCGACGAGCCCTTCAAGGCCTTCGAGTGGCACTCGGAGCACTGAGTCTCCGGGCTCTGAGGCACTGAGGCACTGAGGTGCGCGCGGCGTGACCCGCGCGCACCGACCACAGGTAGGAACCAAGGGGGGAGAAATCAACCGATGAAGATATCCGCAAGCCGTGTGCGCTGGTCGCTGGTGGGCCTCGCGTTCGGTGTCACCACGATGATCGGGCTCGCGCCGGTGGTCTCGGCGATGAACGCCTCGGACTCCGCGGTGGTAGCGGCGGAGGCCGACCTTCCGGCGCTCAAGCTGTTCAACCAGGTCTCCCTGGGCGACGGTTTCGTCCAGACCCTGTACGCCACCGACGCCTCGAACCGTCCGAAGGTCCTGGCGGTCAAGATCGACGCGGCGGCCGTGAACACACTGCCGACGACGCCGACCCATGACGGCCAGACCTGTTTCGACAAGGACGGCGACGGCATCAACCTGGAGACGGACTGCGCGAGCGGCCACGAGCGGAACCTGTGGTTCCCCAAGCTCCCGGGGCTTCCGTTCAAGTGGCTGATGTTCAACTGGCAGCGCAACGGCCACGGCCCGACCCATGTCTTCGACAAGCCGCACTTCGACTTCCACTTCTTCATCCAGGATTTCACGGAGCGGAACAAGATCCGGACCGGGCCGTGCAACCTCGTCATCAACTGCGATGACGAGGCCACCGCGATGAAGCCGGTCCCGGCGCAGTTCATGCCCGCGGGCTGGGGCATGCCGGGCGCCGCCGGCCGCATGGGCAACCACATCGTGAACCCCAACGCGGCTCCGGCCAACGGGGATCCGTTCACCCAGGCGTTCGCCTACGGCGTCTACGACGGCCACGTCACCTACTGGGAGCCGGTCGTCAACAAGGACTGGGTCGTCGCGACCAAGCCCACCAAGGTGTGCCAGCCGATCACCCAGGCGCCGGAGGTGGAGCTGTCCGGCTACTACCCGACCCAGATGTGCACCCGCTACAACTCCGCCGGTGACGTCACGTTCACCATGGAGAACTTCGTGCAGCGCACGGCCCCCAGCGGGTCCTGACCTCCGATGTGTCCCCATCGGACCCCGGCCCGCGCGCCAGCACCCTGACGCCGGGCCCGTCCCACCGTGCCCGTGCGGCTCACCGACCGTGAGCCGCACGGGCACCACGCTTTCCCACCGCTTCCCGCGGGCCCGGCCGTCGCGGGGCCGCGACGGTCAGGCCCCCAGCCAGCCCATGACCCGCTCGATCCCGCCGGGCCGGGCGACCCGGGCCAACGTGTCCTCGACCAGGGTCATCTCGGGCCCGCCCACGGTCTCGGCCCACTCCTCGCGCAACTCGTTGAGGATCTCGCCGGACAGCATGAGCGCCTCCATCCCGCGTTCCGTGAGGACGACGTCGACCTGGCGCTGGTCCCTGGCGCTCGGGGTCCGCCGGACATACCCCAGCTGCTCCAGCCCGCCGACCGTCTTGTGAGCAGCCTGCTTGGACACCCCCAGCCGCCGCCCGAGGTCGGAGATGCTCCCGCCCTGCCTGATCATTTGCATGGCGAACCCATGGGCCGGCCGCAGATCGGGGTGCCCGGCCTCGGCGAGGCGTACATGCAGCTCGTCGATCAGCGTGCGGAAAGCCTGGAGAAGAAGAAAGGGAAGCGCATTCCCGGGGCGGTGCGAAGACATAAGAGGACCCGCATATACGTGCGATCACTTTATTTAAAGTAAAACTGTATCAGCTCCTGGAAGCCCGATACGCAACCCCACCCGGAACGATCACAGAATCTTGCCCCCAGGGTTCCATCCGGCCGACCAATATCGAACTTGTATCCACTACGTAACATTTCGCCTCCGCCCGAACAAATGAGCCGCTGCCCTGCCACCCCGCCCCTGGCCGACGCCCCCCTGGGACCGACAACGTCGGCTCGGGACGGCCCGAGGCCGGATGGGCGGCAGATCAGTCGCGAGGCATTCGAGGACGATGTCTCTCCGTTCATCGAGTACCAGCAGATCGCGGTTTCGCAGTCCGTTCCCTTCGAGGAGTACGTGAAGGCACTTGGCCTTTGAACCCGAGCGGCTGGGGTGGTCCGGGCCCGAACGCACGGGCGAGGGCGGGTCACGCGGTTTCCCGTTCCCTCATCCAGAGCACCTTGACCTGGCCGTCGCGGCGCCACGAGGATCGAGTGAGTCACCACCCCGCGCGAAGGAAGATTGCCGATGAAGCTCAATCAGCTTGCGAGCGAGCGCGACGAGGGGCCGTGTCCGACGGTGTGGGCCGTGGAGGACACGGAGAACGTCTTGGTGCAGGGCTTCAAGGTGGACGATGCGGAAGCACTCGCCACCATGCGGTTACCGAACAACGAAACCGCTGTCCGTGTCCCTATGCCCTTGCTGTTGAGGGTGGCCCGTGAACATCTCACCTGAGGAATTCGAAAGGCTCTTCAAGGAGTTTCAGCGGGAAGCATTTCGACTCGAAACCCTGGACGACTACGGCAAATCGGGCGGCGTGGATGCCTATGAAGCATTCCTGGCCGGAAAGTCACAGCCGGAGAGTTTCAAGACCTCTGGCTGGGTCACAACGGTGCGAGACGCCACGCAAGCCGGCAAGCGCATGTATCGGGTTCATGTCCTGAGCCGCCCATTGACCGAGTATCTGCGATTCGAACTCGGCTGGGGCTACGTCCGGAACCAAGAAGTCGGGGAAGAGTTCTTCATCCTCGACACCACCGATCGCCCGAACCCCTTGGAGGGCGTGCCAGATTTCTGGGCCTTCGATGAACGCACAGTCATCACCATGCGGTACGACAACGCCGGAGGCTTCCTCGGGGCGGATTCGGTTCCGGAGCATCAAGCGCAGGAGTGGCTGACGCGTCGGGACACGGCCCTCGCCGCCGCCATCCCCTTCCGCGACTGGTGGGAGCGGCACGACCCGGCGTGAACAACATCAGTATCGGTCGGGCACTGCGGGAACTGCGAGAAGCCAGCGGAAAGCAGGCCAAAGCAGTCGCCCGCAGCGCCGTCATGTCTCCGAGCAAGCTCAGTAAGATCGAGAACGAGGCGCTCTCACCGAGCCTCATCGATGTGGAACGCATTCTCACGGCCTTGGAAGTCTCCGACGAGGTCAAGGCCAGGCTGACCGAAGCGGCACGCAGAGCGGCCACCGAAGCCACAGCATGGCGGGTATACCGTCGTACGGGGCTTCACAAGCATCAGGACGAAATCGGAGCCGTAGAGGCCCAGACACACCTCATGCGAATCTTCCAACCCGCCTGCATTCCCGGCCTGCTCCAGACTCCGGAGTACGCCCGTGCAGTACTCGGAAGACACTGCTACACGGATGGCGCCCTGGAGAAAATGATGGGAGCCCGTCTCCTCCGCCAGGAATTGCTCTACGACACCAGTCGCGTCTTCCGATTCTTGGTCACCGAGTCCGTAATCAGGTGGCAGATCGTCCCACCCGCCATGATGGCGACGCAACTCGACAAACTCGTCACCATGTCGAGAATTCCCCATGTGAGCATCGGAGTCATCCCCCTGTCGGCACCGATGACCGACCTCCCCAGCTCCTCTTTCGTCCTCTTCGACAGCAGCCTTGCCATTGTCGAGATTCCACATGCCGAGGTAACGACCAGTGAAGCCAGAGACGTTGAGCTGTACGAAAAAAGGTTCGACGGGTTCGCGCGCGTGGCCCTCGTGGGTGAAGAAATGCGAGCATTCGTGTCGGGTATCCGCGACGAGTTCTTGAGGCAACAGGAAACCGGCTAGAAGCACCCCCGCCCCCTGCGGAAAATGGGCGGCAGCGGCCAGTCGTGGCCGCTGCCAATCGCGCGGGAAGGTGCAGCAATGCTGGATGGAAGTGACCTGTACGCGCTCGACATCAGTGGGGCCTCGTTCGCCCGGGCATGCGGAGGCAGCACGCACCCGGATGGTGAGTCGTGCGTGACTCTGGCCCGTATCGGCAGTGGTGCCTGGGCACTCGGCGACAGCAAACGACCCGGCGTGCAGCCGTTACGGTTCACCACGGAGGAGTTGGACGCGGCAGGTATTGACCCGGCGCGCTTCGGCCTGGGCGCCTGATCTCCGAGTCCCCGACTCTCCACCGCTCCCCGCGTCGGCCGGGTCCACGCTCGGCCGGCGCCACCTGGAACGGAACGACTCATGCACCACCACGGATACCTGTGGACCGGCCCGAAAGAACGCTTCGACCAGGAAGCATTACGGCGGCCGCCCCACCCCGAACCACCCCCCGCCGGGAGCAGACCGGAACTGGCCCACCGGTACCGCGAGGTGGCCACGGAATTCCCGGCGTCCGATCTGCCGCCGTTGGAGACCGCGTACTGGCTGGTCAAGCCACCTTCCCTGGTGCGCGGCACCTGGGACGAAGCAAAGGAGGCCGCATCCTGGCTCGGCGAGCGGCTGGCCGCGTACGCCTTCCGCTTCGCGGCGGAGACGGACCGGGACACCGCGAGACTGGCCCGGCTGGTATGCGCCGCCGCCGAACAGCTCCGCTCGGGCGCCGATGTGTCGCACGGCTTCTACCTGGAACGCCCCGCGTTCCTGTCCCTGGCCGTGGTCACCTGCACTCCGAACGGGGCGAACGCTGAGCTGACCTGCCCCACCCCGTAGCCGAGCATCGTCGGCCTCGCCCTTCCGGGAGTCGCCGGTGCGACGGACGGCTCGACCCGGGTCCGGTCCAACACGGCCTGCAACGACGGCAAGGCGACAGCGGCGGAGAACGTGGCCATCCGCACCAGCACCAGCCCCACCGCCGCTCTGGTGACCACCGCCCTGAAGGGGCAGACGTGGGCCTGTGGCCAGAACAGCATCATCCTGGGCAGCCGGTACACCGCCTGCGGGACATCGAACGGCAACGGTTGGTTCTACGTCTACAACGACAACTACGCGGGCTACACCGCGTCGGCCTGTTGGGGGTGACGCCGCCCGCGTGACACCTCCCACCGCCGAAAGGGTTCGGCGAAACGGCGCGGGGCACGGTCGAGTCCTGACTACGGTCCGGCCGTGCCGGTGGAGGTTCCGGAGGGACAGGTGACGGCCCAGGCCGCCTCGATCATCTGAAAGATCTCGCCCACCGCGGCCTGCGGATCGGCCGCCTCACGGGCCAGCGCATAGGCGTCGATCACGAACCTCGCGATCGCCCGGCAGGCCGTTGGGGTCCCCGACAGGTCGGGATCGGCGGCGATGGCCGTCGCCAGCGACTCCGCGTGGCGCAGCCGCATCGACTCTTCGTACTCCCGCAGGGTGGGTGATGCGTCGATCATGCGCCAGATCGGGGCGGCGCCGTCCGCCGTGCAGTGTCGCACCAGGGCCTGGATCTCGCGGCGCAGCGCGGGGACGAGCGGCTCGTGCGGCGCCCGGTCGGTGACCGCCCGCGTGAGGCGCTGCTCGAAGTCTTCGTCCTGCTCGAAGACCAGGGCCTCTTTCGAGGCGAAGTGGGAGAAGAGCGTGGTGACGGCCACGTCGGCCTCGGCGGCCACGTCACGGATGCCCACCGCGTCGTACCCGTGCTCCAGGAAGAGCCGCAGGGCTGCGTCAGCGATCTTCTGGCGGGTCGCGGCCTTCTTGCGCTCACGGCGTCCGGTCGGCACGGTCATACCCTCACGCTATCAGGTGCAAATCCATAACAGGTTCAAAACCCTAACGGTTAGTGTTATGTTCGGCCCATGAAGAAGGTGAGCTTCGCCGAGTTCGGCGGTCCGGACGTTCTGCAACTCATGGATGCCGAGGAGCCCCACGCGGGCCCCGGCCGGATACGCATCGCCGTACGGGCGGCAGGCGTGAACCCCGTCGACTGGAGGCTCCGTGAGGGCCAGGTCCTGGGGGCCCATCCGATCGAGTTGCCCGCCGGGGTCGGGCTGGACGCCGCCGGGGTGGTGGACGAGGTCGGTGAAGGCGTCGAAGGGGTCGACGTCGGTGACCGCGTGTTCGGCGAAGGCGCGAGCACGTATGCCGAGTTCGCCGTGCTGTCGGCCTGGGCCCGTATGCCCGAGGGCCTGACGTTCGAAGAGGCGGCCGGCTACCCCTCCGTGGTGGAGACCGCGCTGCGCGTCATCCGCGAGGTCGGTGTGCGGTCCGGGCAGACGCTGCTGGTCAGCGGCGCGTCCGGCGGAGTCGGATCAGCGGTGCTGCAGATCGCCCGCGACCGCGGCATCACGACGATCGGGACCGCCGGGTCGGCGAACCAGGACTATCTGCGCAGCCTGGGCGCCCTCGCCACGACATACGGCGAGGGCTGGGTCGAGCGGGTGCGGCGGCTCGGCCCCGTCGACACCGCCCTCGACCTGGCCGGCTCGGGCGTGATCCGCGAGCTCGTCGAACTGACCGGGGACCCGCGGAAGGTGGTCTCCATCGCCGATCTCGGTGCGCCGGAGCTCGGTGTCCGATTCTCCGGCGTGGCCGGGAGCGTGCCGGAAGCGCTCGCCGAAGCCGTCGGCCTCATCTCGCGGGGAAGGCTCCACATCCCGGTCGAGAAGTCCTACACACTCGCCGAGGCCGCGGCGGCGCACATCGACAGCCAGGCCGGTCACACACGCGGACGGCGGGTCCTGGTTGTCTGAAGACCAGCCGCGCTCGTATCTCCGCTACACGCCGAGGAGCTGGCGGATTCCGTTGATCGCGTTCTCGATCGGCTCGCGCAGCGCCCCGGCGGTCGCGACGATGCCCGCGATCGCCGTGAGGGCGTTGACGCGGGTCTGCGGCTGGACCGCGGCGTCGGGGGCCAGGTCCCCGAGGGAACCGTCGAGCGTCCGTGCGTCCTCGGGCGGAACCGTCTCGCGCAGCTCTCGGAGCATGATGGTCAAGTCGGCCAGCGCTGCCTGGAGTTCCGGTGCGGCGGGGGCCGGGGCGGCGTTCTTCACGATGCCGATGTTGCCGGTTCCGTGCACGTTGACGTTGTCGCCCGCGATGTGGAAGGTATCGCCGCTCACTGTTTCACCATTCCGCTGTTGCCCGAGCCGCCGTACATGTTGACGTTGTCGCCGAACTGGTAGTTCTTCGGGTTGATCATCAGAGTGTCGACCTTCACCTGGAACTCGATGGCGGGGTCCTCGATCGCCTTCACGACATGGCCGACGAGTTCGTTGAGGTGGGGGATGTCCCGGCTGGTCACCAACGCGGTCGACAGACCGGACGTCTCGATGGCCATGACCCAGTGGGCGCGGGCCGTGAGGACCATCACCAGCTCGGAGGCGGCGAAGACGAACGCGATGAGGCCGCCGATCGGGACGAGGCCGGCGATCCCGTCCGACGCCTCGTCGGAACCGAAGCGGGAGATCCCGCTGACGATGAGCAGACCGAACGCCACGGCGAGGATGAGCGCGAGCCGCTTGAAGAAGCGCACGGTCGCCTCGGCCCGCTTCGGGGTGAGCAGGAAGGTGTAGACGCGGGTGATGTTCCGCAGCGGGTAGGCCGCGCCACCGACCCACAGCAGCCGCTTGCCGACCCGCAGCTCGACGCTGCCGCCCAGGTGCGGGGGGACCGTCGGCGGGGGAAGGGGAGGCATCCGGTTGTGCCAGGGCCGGTCGGCGTCGCCGGTGTGCCGGGGTTGCCCGTCCGGCTGCCGGGACGGCATCGGCGGTGGGCGCAGCGGCGGCTCCGCCGCCGGTTTCTCGGGCTCTTCCATGACGTTTGCCGACCCCCCAAAGCATGTGACGTCCCTCACCGGGAGCTGAAGGGTAGCGGCGCGCGTCTCCGCAGTACCGGCCCTTTCCGGCCATTTAGCGAGCCCGGCGGAGCGCGCCCCGGCGATCGGCACGGTCCGGCGACCGGCGCGGTACGACGGAAGGGGGCTTGCGGGGCGTTGGACAATGGAGGGTGGCATCGGGACGGTCCGGCGATCCAAGGAGGCAGCCTCACATGTCAGAAGCCGAGCGGAACGGGCAGCAGCGGATGCGCCCCGCGCCCCTGCTCTTCGAGCCGTCGGAGGCGGTCGCCGACCCCGAGCACTTCTTCGACCTGGAGTCCATGGAGGACCCCCGGGAGCTGCTGTCCCGCGCCACCGAGCTGACCCTGGCGTTCCGGGCCGCGACCGACCGCGCGGTCGAGTTCCAGGCGATCGCCGCCGCGCAGCTCGCCGATCCGCGCCGGTTCGACCGGCTCACGACCGGGGACATCGCGGAGCGCGCGCAGTGGACCGAGGACTATGCCAAGAAGATGGTCGAGTTCGGCAGGAGCCTGCTGCGCGGCACCACGCCCTGACCGTCGCAGCAGCTCGGGGGCCGCGCACGGGCCCGTCGCGCACCGGCCGGTTCTGACGTCGGGCAGCCCCTCTGGCATATGCCCGAGCGCAAGATACTCCCTCCTCCCCCGAACTGTCCCGGTTTCCCGCAACTCTCGGAACGCGTCCGATCACCCCCGGTAGATATGTCGGCATGACCGCATGGCTCCCGGAACACACGCCCCTGCACCCCAGCGACGCCCACCACCACCGCACCGAGCTCTTCGCCGTTCCGCGCGACCAGACGGCGGCCCGGACGGAGCACGTCACGGCGGCCGGTGCCGCCTGGCTCGCCGGCGCCTCCGCGTATCCGCGCAGCACGCTGGCGCAGTGGGAGCAGCACCCGGCCCTGCCCGGGGTGCTGCCGTGCGGCTCGGCCTTCGACGTGGTGAACGTGCCCACGCTCTTCGGGCGCCGGATGCTGGAGCACCTGTGGTCGGACGGCCCCGGTTCCGGGCCGGTGGCCACGCACCGGGGGCGGATGCTGCTCTTCGCCTCGCCCGGTACCGCCCAGCGGCTGCCCTCGCTGCTCGACTGGGAGGAGTGGGGCGGTTGTGCCGGTGCGGAGGGCGGCGGTGAGGGGCGGGTGCCTCCGCTGCTCTGCCACGGCACCGGGGACGCGGTGACCGTCCCTCCCCTGGCCTGCTCCCCGACCGCGTCCGGCCCGCGCTGGGTGGTCGCGCCGGACACCCGTACCCCGTGGCTGCCCGGCCCCGACGTGCTGCTGTGGGCCTGTGTACGGGTGGCCAGGTCAGCGCCCCCGTCGGCGGTCCGGGATTCGATTTTTCCTCCTGCGGATCCGGATGCTAATGTCTACGACGTCAGCAGGCGCCGCTAGCTCAGTTGGTTAGAGCAGCTGACTCTTAATCAGCGGGTCCGGGGTTCGAGTCCCTGGCGGCGCACAGACGGAAGAAGCCCCTCGCGGAAGCGGGGGGCTTCTTCGTTTTGGGGTCCGTGTCCAGGGCGCTCTTCCCGGCCCCGGGGCCTCAGGGGTTCGTGGTGGGGATGCCGGTGGTGATGTGGATCGTCCAGGCGCCGGACGCGGTCCGGCCCGCGACCTCGATCCGGGCGTGCCCCTCGGGGAGGGTGTACGTCTCGCCGGCGCGCAGCGGGGCGTCGGCGAGCGGGGCGTAGACCGAGCGGTCCCAGCAGGCGTCGGTGCGGGGGTGGGTGTCGATGACCTGGACCGGGCCGCCGCCGGACGGGGTCTCGTTGCGCACCCGGTAGAGCAGGACGCCCTCGGTGCAGGTGGTGGTGTCGTTGCCGGTGGCGCCGCGGGCCTCGATGGCGACGGCGGTGTTCTCGCCGGTCCTGATCACCGCGAGCCGGGTGCCGAGGGAGGTGCCGGGGCCGGGCTCGGCGGCCATCGGCACCAGGGTGAGGTCGCGGTCGCTCTGGACGCAGGCCACCTGGCGGCGGTCCAACCAGCCGAGCTTCCACTTGTGCCAGCCGAAGAGGTCCGGCGCGAGTCCGAACTGGCTGCCCATGACGTCCCAGTCGCCGACGTGGGTGTCCCAGTCGCCCTTGCCGTCGGACGGCCGGTGGTAGAGGTCCGGCAGGTCGAAGACGTGTCCGGTCTCGTGGGCCAGCACGTTGTGGTCCGGCGGGTGCTGCTCGAAGACGGTGACGACGCGGCGGATGTCGGTGCCGTCGGCGCGCAGCGGCCGGTCGAAGTTGACGACCTTGGTGGCGTCGGAGTCGACGCCGGGGGCGTCCGGGTCGGCGACCAGGTAGACGATGTCGTACCGGGAGAAGTCGACCACCGGATCGGCGGCGGCCACGGCGTCGCGCAGGTAGGTTCCGCGCCCCTCGTCGTCCCAGTCCCGGTGTATGCCGTACTGGTCGGAGGCCCTGGGCATCCTGATCCACTGCCGCAGCGGGTGCGCGCGCAGCGTGAACTTCCCGTACGAGGCGCGCTGGAAGAACCGGGTGGTGGCGGGGAAGTGGTCGGCGGCGAGCCGGTCGGGCGCGATGGCCGGTCGGTGGTCCGGGAAGGACAGGAAGATCATGACCGCGTCGAGCGGGCGGTCGGGGCGGGGATAGGCACTGTTCCAGCCGTCGACGCCGAGCGAGTGGTGTGCCCCGGTGCGGGGCAGGGCACAGGGTCCGGGACCGGCGGTGGCGGCGACGGCGGGCCCGGCGACGAGGGAGGTGGCGGCGAGCGCCAGCAGGGAGGTCACGGCGGCTCCCGTCGCGCGCAGCCGGGACCGCTCCCCTCCCGCGGATCCCTGCGGACGCGGCACGGCTACCTCCGGTACCTCCGGGTACAAAACGCGGTGACCCCACCCACCCTGGGGCGGGGGCGGCGTTTCGGCCTGTTGGGCTGCACCAGTCGAGTCAGGGACCGACCGCGCCCCTGACCCTCACAGAACGTCACATTCGATCAATGACGCATCGTGGGAGAAGGTGAACGTTCCCAAGTGATCGGTTACGGGCAAAACGGAACCTTGCGTGAAGGGCGCGTGCGGGGCGTACGCGGGGCGTGCAAAGGTCGGACGCTGGAACGGCCGACGCACCAAGCTCTATGCTTCACCAGGCTTTCCCGCGTGGACACCGCCTCCGAACCAGGCACCCCGCGCGGCGGGCCAGTCCGGCCACACCTGTTCAGAACAGAACTGCACGGCGGGAGCGAACGGTGAGCGGAACCTCCGAAGGGGCCGGGTCCGCGGCGGGCACACCTCGGTGCTCCGCAGGACGGACGGTCTCGGATCGTCACGTTCCGTGGCCGCCCTCCGCGGCCAGGGGTTCCGAGCCGCACGGCTACCGGGCCGCCTTCCTGGCCGCCACGCTCCCGATGGCCGTCGTCGACCACGAGGGCCTGGTCGTCACCGCCAACGAGGCCCTCGGCGACCTCCTCGGCCTGCCCGCCGCCGCGCTGACCAGCCAGTCCGCCGCCGACCTCCTCGACCTCGCGGCGGACGGCCGCACCTGGCACGCGTACCGCGAGGTGCTGCACGGGCGGCGGACGCGCTTCCGGCGTACGCACCGGCTCAGGCACCCCGACGGGCGCGCGCTGTGGGCCGAGGTCACCGTCGTACCGATGCCCGAGTGCGACGGCCGGGCGGGGCGGGACGGGTGCGAAGGGGCGGGGCGGGTGCTGCTCTCCGTCGCGGACGTCAGCGACCGGCGCGAGCTCCAGAAGCGGCTGCGCCACCTCCAGATGCACGACCCGGTGACCCGGCTGCCCAACCGGACGCTCTTCTTCGAACGGCTCTCGGCCGCCCTGGAGACCACGGCGGACGGGGCCCCGGCGGGCGACGGCTCCGGGGAGCCCCGGATCGGGCTCTGCTATCTGGACCTGGACGGGTTCAAGGCCGTCAACGACACGATGGGCCACCGCACCGGCGACCGGCTGCTGGCCGCCGTCGCCGCCCGGCTCACCGAGTGCGCCGCCCAGGCCGGCCCGCGCCGGGGCGGCGGCGCCCGTCTCGTCGCACGGCTCGGCGGCGACGAGTTCGCGATCCTGGTCGAGGACTCCACCGGTACGCGGCAGCTCACCGACCTGGCCCGCGCGGTGCTGGCCGCCCTCCAGCGCCCCTTCGACCTGGCCGGGCAGCGGATCTCGGTCTCCGCCTCGATCGGGGTGGTGGAACGGCCGGTCGCGGGTACCTCGGCCACCGGTCTGATGCAGGCCGCCGACACCACGCTGTACTGGGCGAAGGCGGACGGCAGGTCCCGCTGGACGGTCTTCGACCCGGAGCGCAACGCCCACCGGATGACCCGCCAGACGCTCGCCTCCACGCTGCGGCCGGCGGTGGAGCGCGGCGAGTTCACCATCGAGTACCAGCCACTGGTCGGCATGGCGGACGGGGTGCTGCGGGGGGTGGAGGCGCTGGTGCGCTGGAACCATCCGCAGTTCGGGCTGCTCTCGCCGAATCGGTTCGTCGCGATCGCCGAGGAGGACGGCTCGATCGTCCAGCTCGGACGGTGGGTGCTCCAGTCCGCCTGCCGTCAGGCGCGGCGCTGGCAGCTGGAGCACCCCACCGATCCGCCGCTCTTCATCAGCGTCAACGTGGCCGTGCGCCAGGTCTGGGACTCCGACCTGGTCACCGATGTCGCGGAGATCCTCGCCGAGACCGGGCTCGACCCCTCGCTGCTCCAGCTGGAGCTGACCGAGTCCGCGGTGATGGGCTCGGCGGGCCGCCCGATCCAGGCGCTCCAGGCGCTCAGCGACATGGGGGTGCGGATCGCCATCGACGACTTCGGCACCGGCTACTCCAACCTCGCCTATCTGAGCCGGCTGCCGGTCTCGGTGCTGAAGCTGGACGGCTCCTTCGTCCGCGGATTCCGCTACGACGACGGCGCGCACCCGAGCCCGGCCGACGAGACGATCGTCGAGGCGATGGTGCAGCTGGCCCACCGGCTGGGCCTGACCGTCACCGCCGAGTGCGTGGAGACGGCGGGGCAGGCCGAGCGGCTGCGCCGGATCGGCTGCGACACCGGGCAGGGGTGGCTCTACTCGCGCGCGGTGGCCCCGGAACGGATCGCCGAACTGATCGGCGCGGGCCCGTTACGGGGCTGAGGGCGCGGGCGGGCGGCTCGGACGCGACCGGCGGGGTCAGGCCGTCGGGAGGCCGTACGCGTCGGCGATCAGCTCGTAGCTGCGCAGCCGGGCCTCGCCGCCGTGGGCGTTGGCGGTGATCATCAGCTCGTCGGCGCCGGTCCGCTTGGCCAGGTCGTCCAGACCGGTGCGGACCTGGTCGGCGGTGCCGTGCACGATGTTGGTGAGCCAGCCGTCGACGAACTCGCGCTCCATCGGCGTGTAGTCGTACGCCTCCGCCTCGTCGGGCGTGGGGACCAGGCCGGGGCGGCCGGTGCGCAGCCGGACCATGGACAGGGCGCCCGAGAGGACCTGGCGGCGGGCCTCGCGCTCGTCGTCGGCGGCCAGGGCGGCGACGCCGATCAGCGCGTACGGGGCGTCGAGCACCGCGGAGGGCCGGAAGGACTCCCGGTACAGGTCGAGCGCCGGAATCGTGTTCTGCGCCGAGAAGTGGTGCGCGAACGCGAACGGCAGCCCCAGCATCCCGGCCAGCCGGGCACTGAACCCGGACGAGCCGAGCAGCCAGAGCGGCGGGCGGCCCGGGGACTGGACGCCGCCGTCGGACGTGGCCTGGACCGGGCCGGGGACGGCGTGGATCCGCGCGTACGGGTGCCCGTCGGGGAAGTCGTCGTCCAGGAACCGGGTCAGCTCGACGAGTTGCTGCGGGAAGTCGTCGGCCCCCTCGTTGAGCCGGTCGCTGCGGCGCAGGGCGGCGGCCGTTGCGCCGTCGGTGCCGGGGGCCCGGCCGAGGCCGAGGTCGACGCGGCCGGGGGCCATGGCCTCCAGCGTGCCGAACTGCTCGGCGATGACGAGCGGGGCGTGGTTGGGCAGCATCACGCCGCCGGAGCCGAGCCTGATGCGCTCGGTGTGCGCGGCGAGGTGGGCCAGGATGACGGCCGGCGAGGAGGACGCGACACCGGGCATCGAGTGGTGCTCGGCGACCCAGTAGCGGTGGAAGCCGCGGCGCTCGGCGAGCCGGGCCAGCTCCACGCCGGTGCGCAGGGCCTGGGTGGCGGTGCGGCCCTTGCCGACGGTCACCAGGTCCAGCACGGAGAGCGGTACGGGGGCCGTTCCCTCCGCCGTGCCGTGGATGCCCGTGTCGTGGATGCGCGCGCCATGGGTGCCCGTGTCGTGGGTGCCCGTGTCGCGGCGCTCGTCGCCCCGGTGCCCGTCGCCTCGAATCTCGTCCACTTCCTGGCCCTCTCCGGTGGTGCTTCGACTTCCGGAGGGACATAACGGGAGGTTGTCTCCGGTTATTCCCGGTGGGCGCCCCGTCCGCTGTGCGCGCGGGCCCGGCCCTCGCCCCAGACGGCCACCGGGGCGGGCGGCGCCTCCCGGCGGCCGAAGAGCCTGCCCAGCCGGGGGGACCAGGCGCGGCGGTCGGCCAGGCGCAGCCCTTCGCGGACGGTGACCTGGTTGCCGGTGAGGACGGGCTTGCCGAGGAGGGTCTCCAGCTCTTCCTCGTGTCCGGCGGTGTGCAGCGCGGTGTCGGGCAGCAGCACCACGTCCGCCTCGGGCCGGTCCGCCGCGGCGGCCAGCTCCTTCACCCGGTCGAGGTCCCAGGCGGCGGCCTCGGCGGCGGAGCCGAGGGCGGCGGCGGTGGTCCCGGCCGTCCCGATGTCCGCGGCGCGCAGGAATTCGACGAACGCGGCGGTGACCTCCTCGGAGTAGGTGGAGGCGACGGCGACCCGCTCGGCGCCCAGCTCCCGTACCGCGTGGACCAGGCCGAGAGGCGTGCTGGAGGCGGAGACGCCGACCGCGCGGGCCAGGGCGGCGGCCTGTTCGTGGGCGCCCTCCCACCCGTACAGGAAGCTCCCGGCGCCGCTCGCCCACACGACGCACTCGGCACCGGCGCGCTGGAGGTCCGTCACCCCGGCGGCCAGCCGGTCGGGCTCACCGGTCCGCAGCAGCGCCTCGGCGCGGTAGGAGTCGTCCGCCACCTCGGTGTGGTGCACCACCAGCCGGACGGCGTCGAGCAGGATCTCCATCCTGGGGTAGTCGTCCTGGGCGAAGTGGTTCGGGTAGAGGATTCCGATGGTCGTCGTGTCCACCTGTCCGCCCTCCTACGCGCGTACGGCTCTCCCGCGTACGTCTGGCCTTCCTGCGGCCGGGCGCTCTGTCGCCGCCCGTTCCTTCCCAGTATTCCCCCATATGCGGTGAATCCTCCGATGCCCTGTTGACGGGCGGCGGGACGGCTGCGAGCGTGGGCGTCCCGCACCCCCGGACGCAGCGGAGCGAGCGACTCTCATGCCGGAGCCCACCGTGCTCGTCCTGGACACCGCCCCCTCGCCGCGCCTGGGCCGGCTGACCGGCCGGGCCCGTGTCCGGCACACGGACGGGGCCGGGCTCCCCGCCCTGCTCCCCACCGCCGACGTGCTGCTGGTGTGGGACGTCACCTCCGACGCGGTACGGGACGCCTGGCCCGGCGACGGGAAGCGCCCGGCCTGGGTGCACACCGCGAGCGCGGGGGTGGACCGGCTGCTCTGCCCGGAGCTGGCCGCCTCCGACACCGTGCTGACCAACGCCCGCGGCATCTTCGAACGGCCGGTCGCCGAGTACGTCACCGGGCTGCTGCTGGCGTTCGCCAAGGACCTGCCCGGCACCCTGGACCTCCAGCGGCGGCGGCAGTGGCGCCATCGCGACACCGTCCGGCTCGCCGGCAGCCGGGCGGTCGTCGTCGGCGCGGGCCCGATCGGGCGGGAGATCACCCGGCTGCTGATGGGGCTGGGTGTGAAGGTGGCACTGGTGGGGCGGACCGCGCGGCGCACCGTGCACGGCATCGGGGATCTGGACCGGCTGACCTCGCTGTCCGACTGGGTGATCGCCGCCGCCCCGCTCACCGACGCGACCCGCGGCATGTTCGACGCCCGCTTCTTCGGGCTGATGCAGCCCTCGGCCCGCTTCGTGAACGTGGGGCGCGGCCCGCTGGTCGTCGAGGAGGATCTGGCCGAGGCGCTGCGCAGGCGGTGGATCGCCGGTGCGGCGCTCGACGTGTTCGAGCGGGAGCCGCTGGAGCCCGGGAACCCGCTGTGGGACGTACCGGATCTGATCGTGTCCCCGCACATGAGCGGGGACACGGCGGGCCGGCAGGACCGGCTGAGCGAGCAGTTCGTGACGATGTTCGACCTCTGGGCGGGCGGGCGCCCCCTGCCGAACGTGGTGGACAAGCGGCGCGGCTACATCCCGACGCCCGAAACATGACGGTAAGCACCTCTTTGCCCGGGTGGCATCGGCACCCTTCCGGACCAGGTATGATTTTCAAGTCAGCAGGCGCCGCTAGCTCAGTTGGTTAGAGCAGCTGACTCTTAATCAGCGGGTCCGGGGTTCGAGTCCCTGGCGGCGCACAGACAACGCACTGGGCGGTTCACGTACACACGTGAACCGCCCAGTGCGTTGTGCGCTGCCCACCCCCCCTCCCAGCCCGTCGCGCACCCCGCCGCACACCCCTGCCCGAGAAAATGTACAAGCGTTTTAAACAGCCGTACTAGACAAGCGTTTTATACGCTCGTACATTGCTGGTCATGCCGAACGCCACGAGCACGACGCGCACCACCGCCGCACAGGGTCCCCTCGCGGGACGTCGGGAATGGACCGCTTTCGTGGTCCTCATGCTTCCCCTCCTCCTCGTCTCGATGGACATCTCCGTCCTCTTCTTCGCGATCCCGTCCATCGACCGGGACCTCGCCCCCAGCGCCACCCAGCAGCTCTGGATCTTCGATGTGTACGCCTTCGCCCTGGCCGGGCTGCTCATCACGATGGGCTCGCTCGGCGACCGGATCGGCCGCCGCAAGCTGCTGCTCCTGGGGGCGGTGGCGTTCGGGACCGCGTCGGCCGGTGCCGCCTACGCCGACAGTCCGGAGATGCTGATCGCCGCCCGCGCGCTGCTCGGGATCGGCGGGGCGACGCTGATGCCGTCGACCATGGGACTGGTCCGCAACATGTTCCGCGACGAGCAGCAGCGCACCCGCGCCGTGGGGATCTGGTCGGGGGCGATGGCGGGCGGGGTCGCGCTCGGCTCGGTGCTCAGCGGGGTGATGCTCCAGCACTTCTGGTGGGGCTCGGTATTCCTGATCAATGTGCCGGCGATGCTGCTGCTGCTCGTCCTGGTGCCGTTGCTGGTCCCGGAGTTCAAGGACCCGAACCCCGGCCGCTTCGACCTGCTGAGCGTGCCGCTGTCGCTGGGCTCGGTGCTGCCGGTCATCTACGGCGTCAAGGAGACGGCCGCCCACGGCTTCGACCCGCGCAACACCCTGATCGCCGCCGCCGGGCTGGTCGTCGGCTGGTTCTTCGTCCGCCGCCAGCGGGTCCGGCGCGACGCGATGATCAGCCGGGAACTCTTCCGCGACCGCAACTTCTCGGCCGGGATCGGGCTGAACGCGATGGCCGCGTTCGCGATGATGGGTTCCTCGTTCTTCACCACGCAGTACCTCCAGTCGGTGCTCGGCATGGGCACGTTGGAGGCGGCGCTGTGGAGCCTGGCGCCGTCGCTGGCGGTGGGTGCCGCGGCACCCACCGCCACCGCGGTCTCCCAGCGGGCCGGGCGGGCCCGGGTGGTCTGCGCCGGCTTCGTCGTCGCCGCCGCGGGCTTCGCCCTCCTCGCCCTGACCGGTACGGACACGCTGTGGCTGCTGCTGGTGGGCTGCGCCGTGATGAGCAGTGGCATCGTCACCGTGATGGCGCTGGTCTCGGACCTCGCGCTGTCCACCGCCCCGCCGGAGAAGGCGAGTTCGGCGGCCTCGCTGCTGGAGACCGGGCAGGAGTTCGGCGGCGCGATGGGGATGGCCCTGCTGGGGGCGGTGTCCACCGCGATCTACACGGCGGACATGCCGGGCTCGGCCCCGGAGATCGCCCGCAAAACCCTGGCGGGGGCGGTGGCCACGGGCGACGGTTCGCTGATCGCGGCCGGACGGGAAGCCTTCGTCCACAGCATGCACAGCGCCTCGGTGGCCGGTTCCGTGCTGCTGCTGGCGGGCGCGGTGCTGGCCGCGACGGTACTGCGCCGGGCGGCGCGGTCCGGCGAGCGGGAGGCGGGGCGGGAAGGCGCTCCGGAGGCCGCGCCGGTGGGTTAGGACCTGTCGTCCGGGCCGTGCTCCAGTGCCGGTCGGGCTCGCTGGTCGAGTCCGGCCGGCACCGGCGTGCCGTGCGCGGTGTACGCGGCCGCCAGCGCCGACAGCCCCTCCCCGGTGAGCGGGGCGTACGCCCCGTCCGGGCCCCGGTGCCAGACCGGGTCACCGCACCAGAACCCCTCCTGGCGCAGGGCCGCCCGGTGCACCTTGTTGGTCGCCGTCACCGGCATCGCGGGCACGATCCGTACGAAGGCGGGGGCCATCTTCGTCCCCAGGTCCGGCTGGTCCGCCAGGAACCGGGCGAAGGCGGCCGGGTCGAAACCGGTCCCCGCCCGCAGCGCCAGCGCTGCCATCACCTGGTCCCCGGCGGCCGGGTCCGGCACCGCGTACACCGCCGCCGCCACCGCGTCCGGCCACCGGGCCAGGATGTTCTCGATCATCGCGGCGGCCAGGTTCTCGCTGTCCACCCGGAGCCGGTCGTCGGTGCGGCCCGCGAAGTAGTAGAAGCCCTCGGCGTCCCGGAAGAAGAGGTCCCCGGTCCAGTACCAGCCGCCGCGCACCCGTTCCGCGTCGGCCGCCGGGTTGCGCCAGTAGCCCTCGAAGGGGGTGCGGCCCCGGTTGACCAACTCCCCTATCGCCTCAGCCCCGTTGACCAGCCGGCCAGCCCCGTCGAAGACGGCGGCGGCCCGCTCCCGGCCCGTCTCCGGATCGACCACGGCGAGGTCGTCGCGCGCGGCCGCCCTCCCGACCGCCCGTGGCGGGGTGTCCGGGGTCCGCTGGATCGCCGCCCCGCCCTCGGAGGAGCCGTACCCCTCGACCAGCCGCACCCCGAACCGCTCCCGGAACCGGGCCGCGTCCACCGCCCCGGCCTCCGTGCCGAAGCCGAGCCGGAGCCGGTGCTCCCGGTCGTCCGGCCGCTCGGGGGTGGCGAGCAGGTACTGCACGGCACGGCCGACATAGGTGAAGTACGTGGCCCCGTGGGCGCGTACGTCGTCGAGGAAGCCGGAGGCGGAGAAGCGGCGGCGCAGCGCGACGGCGGCCCCGCCGGCCAGCGCGGGGGCCCAGTCGGCGATCACCGCGTTGCCGTGGAACATCGGCATGCAGACGTAGTGGACGTCCTCGCGCCGGACCCGGAAGTGGCCGGCCAGCGAGGCACCGGCGGCCGCCAGCCGCCCCTGGGTGCAGATCGCGGCCTTGGGCGCGCCGGTGGAGCCGGAGGTGAAGTAGAGCAGCATCCGGGTCCCCGGACCGGTGCCCGGCCGGGTGACGGCGGCGGGTTCGGCTCCGGCGTACGGGGCGAGGAGTTCGGCGTACGCCTCGGTGCCGGTCACCAGGACGCGGACGCCCGGGAGGTCCAGCCCGGCGAGGAGCGGCAGATGGGTGCGCTCGGTGATCAGGATCCGGCAGTCGGTGTGCAGGATGTCGCGGGCCAGTTCGGCGCCGCGCCGGGTGGGGTTGATCCCGGCGACGGCGGCCCCGGCCAGGGCCGCCGCGCTCAACCAGAGAGGAAACTCGGGGTTGTTGTCCAGCAGCACCCCCACGTGCGGTTCGCCGCCCGCCGGCAGCAGATCCGCCAGGAGCGCGGCCCGAGCGGCAGCGCCCGAGGCGACCTGGTGATGGGTGAGGACGGTGTCCTCGTACCTCAGTCCGGGCCGGTGGTCGCCCCATTGGCGCTGTACGAGCTCCGCCACGGTGCCTGCGCTCCCCATGGCGCCGCACGGTAACTGACTATGCGTCAGAACTGAACATCGGAGCAGGCGTAGAACGCGTTGGCCGTGTCGGCGATGTTCCAGACGCTCAGGATGATGTGCTTCCCGGACTTCTGGGTGGGGATGGTGCCCTGCTGGGTGAGGGTCGCCGGGGGCTGCTTGCCGCCGTACGGCACCGTCATGAAGGGCTGGGGCTCCAGGGAGGCCCTGGTGAGCGGCTTGGTGGGGTCCCAGCCGTCCTTGGTGATGTAGTAACGGAAGTCCGTGGTGGCGTGGCGCGCCGTGAACTGCCAGCGGAACTGGAAGCCCTGGCCGCCGCTGACCTGGGTGGCGGGCCAGTTGCCGCCGCGCGGGTCGTCGAGCTGGGCGAACTCGCCGTGACCGCCGGAACAGATCTTCCCGTCGGCCGGACCCGCCGCCGGGAACCCCTTGGGGCCCTCGACGCTCTGCGGCTCCCACTGGATGTTGCCGCAACCGGTCACTGTGCCGTTGGCACAGAGCTTCTGGCGGCTGATGGGGTTGTCGGTGTAACCGTGACTGCTGGCGCTGCTGGTCGCGAACATCGAAACGCCCGCGACGGCCAGGCCCACCAGGGCCACACTCGCCTTTTTACGCATGTGCTGTCGCTCCTTCAGAACGGGGGGAGGTTCCATGAGCCGTGCTGCGCGCGTTTCCTGCGGTCTAGACCAAGTCTTAGGTTATGGACGGGACATGAACATGTCCAGACCAATCGACGGTGGATTCCGGTTACCGGTCCGGATACGGTCCGACGCGCCTCAGGTCCCCTCCCGGCCGTTGCGGCCGGTGTAGAAGGCCACCGTCAAGTCCTTGACGAGGGACTTCCGTTCGTAGTCGTCCAGCTCCACGATGCCGCGTGCGGTGAGCCGGTTGACGGTGTCGTCGACCGCGTCCACCACCGAGGTCAGGACACTGTCGCGGTGCTTGGCGTCGAGGGCGGCGATCCGGCGGCGCTGCATCGCGGCGGCGACCTCGGGCGCGTACTCGATCCCGGTCGGCTGCGCGGAGTAGACCTCGATGCCGACCGGCTCGCAGTCCGCCTTCAGCAGCCGGGTCAGCGCGTCGCCGACCGCCTCCGCGTTGCGCAGGGTGTGGGTGTCCTCGTGGAAGGCGTCGGCGGGCAGCTGGGAGAGGACCCGGGCCATCGCCGCCTCGACCTGCTCGCGCAGGTACGCCTCGTGGTCGGCGACCCCGAGCGCCGCCCGCGCGGTGTCGTCGATCCGCCACACCACGAGGACGACGACGCGCAGCGCGGTGCCGTTGGCGTCGACGGCGGGGAGCGGTTCGCTGCGCCAGTGCCGCAGCCGTACGTCGATGCGGCGGCGCAGCAGCAGCGGGCTGATCCACATCAGCCCGGTCCGCCGTACGCTCCCCCGGTAGTCGCCGAACAGGGTCAGCACCCAGGCGTGGCCCACCCGGCCCCGGCTCAGACCGCCGAGCGCGAAGAGCACCAGCGAGGCCAGCGCGGCGAGCGCCGCCCAGGCGCCGAGGCCGACGCCGTGGTCGGGGCGCGGTGCGAGTCCGAACCGGACGAGCGCCCCGGCGGGCAGGGTGCCGTTCCACCAGAGCACCGCGCCGGCACCGGTCGCCCCGGTCAGGGCGGTGAACAGGGCCAGCCAGCCGGGGATCGCGGGCCCCGGCCGTTCGGCGAGGCAGGGATCACCGGCCGGGGCGGGCCGGGTGGAGGGCCTGACCTGCGGACCTCTCGGCAGAGGCGGTCTGTGTGCGTCCGGCCGGGGCGGCTCGCCGCCGCCCCACCAGGGGCCGTCGGCGGACGGGCCCTCGGACGGGGCGGTACGGGATCCGGCGCGGGCCGCGTCGGCGGCGTCCTCGCGGAAGAGCAGGTGGACCGGGATGGTCGAGGTGCGCCCGGAGGCGATGACCGCCTGGTGCCGCCCGGCCGCCCGGAGCGGCTCGGCGGCGGCCACGGGCGCGGGCGCCTCGCCGCCGGACACCGGCAGGGAGTCGAAGACCGCCTCCCGGGCCGGGCTGTGCCGGGGCCCGGGCGGGGTGCCGACCTCCTGGTCCGTGGGGTCGGCGGGGAGCGGCACCAGCGGCCGGCACTCGGCGGCCGGGAGCGCCGGAACCGAGACGGAGGCCGAGGTCGTACCGAACCCGGCCTCCGGGGTGTCGCCCTGGTCCAGGTCCAGTACGAGGTCGACGACCCGTTCCGGGTCGGCGCCCCGGAACGGCTCCGGAGCCGGTTCCGAAAGCGGAAGCGGAAGCGGATCGGGGACGGCCGGATCAGGGGCAGCCGGGGCAGTGGCGGCCCGGTCCGGAACAACCGCGTCCGGAACGGCATCGTTCGGAGCGGCCCCGAACGAGGCGGGCCGGTCCGAAGCGACCCCGGACGAGGCGCCCCCGGATGCGGCGCCCCCGGACGACGTGGTGCTCTCCCACCCGGCGGGCTCCCACTCGGCGGCCTCCCGCCCGAAGGCCCCGCGGCCGGGCGGCTCCCACCGGGGGGCCCCGCGCCCGGACGGCTCCCACCCGGGCGCGTCCCACACCGGCGCGTCCCGGCCGGGCTCATCCCGCTGGGGAACGCCCCGCCCGGACACCGCCCGGCCGGGCTCCTCCCACTCGGGCACCTCCCGGCCGCCCGACACCGCCTGCCCCGTCACCTCCCACTCGGGCACGTCCCGACCGGGCACCTCCCACTCGGACACCTCCCGACCGGACAGCGTCCGCCCCGTCACCTCCCACTCGGGAGCTTCCCGGCCGGGCCCCTCCCGGTCGTACGGCTCCCACCCCGGCGGCTCCCAGCCGGGCGGCGCCGCCCGGTCCGGGGAGGGCGGTGGGACCGGCGCCCGGTCGCCCTCGCCCGGCCTTCCGTCCTCCGGGGTTCCGGAGCTGCCCGACACCGTGGATCGCATACCCGCCTCCGTCATGTCCGTCGTGTCACCCGAAGAGTCGTGTTCGGCCGAGGGGTCGCGCCCGGCCGAAGAGCGGCGCCCGGCCGAGGAACCGTGTTCAGCCGAAGAGCCGCCGCCAGGTCTCCGGCCCGGGGTAGCCGTCGGCCGCCGCACCCCGCCAGCCCTGTGCGCGCTGGAAGGCCTCGACATTGCGCCGGTCGGCCTCGGTCCACCGGGGACCGGGACCTGACGTGTAGTACTTACCGAATCCCTTCTTCACCAACTGTTTGCCGAGCCGCTCGACATGGCTGTTGCTCTGTCCGGACCGGAAATAGCCCCGCCCGGGGTACTTCGAATCCTGGTTCGACGTGTGGTCTCCGCCGCCGGAACCGCCTCCCGCGGCGGGGATGTCGCGGCCCGTGCCGTTCACCAGCAGCCGCCAGGTGCCCGGTCCGGGGATGCCGTCCGCGTCCCGCCCCTTCCACCCCTGGGCCCGCTGGAACGCCTGCGTCGCGCGCCGGTCCGACTCGCCCCAGGACGGGCCGGCCCCCACCCGGTAGAAGCGCTTGCCGCCCCGCGCGATCAGCATCCGGCCGAGCTCGGTGACATGGGCGTTGCGGGCGCCGGGCCCGAACCTCCCGGTGCCGGGATAGGCCCTCGACACCGCACCGGCCGCACTGCCCCCGGTCAGCCCCCGGTAGCGGTACGCGACGTAGCTGCCGGAGTGGGACCAGTACGCCATCGGCGCCGTCACCCGGCGGGTGTGCGGCTTCGTCTGCTCGTACGCCGTGTAGTGGCGGTGCGAGGAGTCGGTCCAGCCGCCGAAGATCGTGACGTGCGAGCCCTTCGTGGGGTCGGCCGGATTGTGGAAGAGCAGGATGTCGCCGGGCTGGAGCTGCGCCCGGGGGATCCGGGTGCCGAACGCGGCGAGACTGCCGGTCCACTCGTTGCCGGGCAGGTCCCAGGCCATCGACACATAGCCCGAGCAGTCCCGCCGGTAGCCGTCGGTCCAGTACCCGGAGAGGCTGTACGGGACCTGGGCGGTGACCCACCGCCGCGCCCGCTGGATGATGGCCTCGCGGGTGGTGGGGCGCAGCTTGGGCGTGGTGGTCGTGGTGGAGGGCGGTCCGGCCGCCCCGGCGCCCCGCAGCGGTCCGGGCCCGCCCTGCGGGCTGTCCCCGCCCTGCTCGGCGCGGGCGGACCCGGCCGCGCCGGCCACCGGGCCCGTGAGACCCGCCGCCTCGGCGACACCGCTGCTCAGCACCACCCCGGCCGCGGCGGCCAGCACCAGGGCGCGGCGGGCGCCGTGGGCGGCCGGATGACCCCCGTACCGCACGGGCAGGGCGCGGGCGGCGGCCCGCCGCCGTGCGGCGCACCCCGGGCAGGCGCAGTCGGCGGCGGGCTCGTACTCCTCGAATGCCGGCACAGTCATGCGATCCCCTCCGCACTGGTCAAGATCTTCCGGGAACGCCCGCTCGGGCGCCGGTTCCTCAACTCTCCTGACATAGGACATTTTGACGGACGGAAGAGAAAAAACGACCATCCGACAGGCCGCGAACGGACGCCGGGTGGTCCGGAGCACCCTCCGGCTTCGGGTAGAGTTCTCCAGGTCAGCAGGCGCCGCTAGCTCAGTTGGTTAGAGCAGCTGACTCTTAATCAGCGGGTCCGGGGTTCGAGTCCCTGGCGGCGCACGCAGAGCCGAAGCCCCCTCATCGAGCATGAGGGGGCTTTCGCGCATCCATGCGCCCGCACCCCAGCCCCTCGCCGGCCTCCCACCCCGGGGGGCGCCCTCGATGACGCCCTCCTGAATCATTACCCGGATGGACGGCGCACAGTCACCGAACGGTTACCCAGAGGCGCGAAGCGGATTTTCATACGCCGCCCTGCGCGCCCTCCGCAAGAGGGGTGCGAATCGCACTCACGCCCGACCGTCACGCGCCCCGCCCGGCGCTCCCCGACCGGCCGGACAGCCGGGTGGAAGCGGCTTCCCCCGGCCGATCCCACAGCCATATATTCCGCTCGTGTACTTCTGCTACGCCGACGACTCCGGGGCCGACCAAGGCCGCACCCTGACCGGCCTCCTCGTCCCGGAAGAGGGATGGAACGACCTGCTGCACCACTGGCTGGAGGGGCGGCGCAAGCTGGAGGAGGAGTGGGGCGTCCCGAAGAACACCGAACTCCATGCCAACCGGCTGGTGAAGGGGCGCGGCCGACCCTGCGCGACCCCGGAGCAGAACAAGAGATTCGGCCGTTCCGCGCGTATCGCCGCCCACGACCTCATGATCAAGCAGCTCACGCGCTGCGCGAGTCTTCGCGTGCTCACCGTGGTCGGCCGCACCACGCAGGTGGCGGAGGTGTACCAGTCCTTCGTGAACCACCTGGAGGCATGGGCCCTCGGCCAGGACACCAGAGTCATGATCATGTTCGACGGCCTGTCCGGCCCTCCCGACACGACCGCACTGACCCCCGAGGACGCCCGGGCCTCGTGGGAACAGGCCATCCGCAACGCCAAGCCCTACCGCGACGCCCATCGCGGGCTCCCGCTGGCCTCCCGCCGGGTGCTGGAGGACCCGATCATGCAGGACAGCAAGTACAGCCAGTTCATCCAGGCCGCCGACCTGGTCGGATACGCGGCCTTCCACCACCTGGCTCTCCGGAGGCCCGAGATCTGGCCGCGGATAGATCCGGTGGGCGCCATGTCGAAGGCGTACCGGCGCCTGGCCGACCACTGGCTTCCCGGTCACGGAACCGATGGCATCGTCTGGGCGGGGAACGACACACGGAGCTTTCGGAACACGCCCTAGAACGCAGAAACCCCCGGCGAAAACCGGGGGCCCACGAGAGCAAGATCCCTTGAGCATCCTCAATCGAACGCATGGGACCTTGCGAGATTCAAGAATGCCAGGAGCAGCCCGCGAAAGCAACGGAAGAAACCGGCGAAACAGCCGAAAAGAAGGAAGAAACAGCGGCCGAAAGGGACGGCGACAGGTTCGGGGATCATCGGCCGTCGCGGTGACCTGCGGTCTTCTCGGCCGGTGCCGTCCGTTCGGGTGAGTTCGTCCTCGGCGCCGGGGCGGGACGCGCTCGGGTCAGTCCGGGGAGCGGCGGCCCCGGCGGCGGGTGCCGCGGAGCATCACGGCGACGGCCGTGACGGCGGCCAGGACCAGCCCGGTGACCGCCTGCGCGGTGCCGGGGCCCTCCTGGCGGCCGTCCCCGGTGGCGAACAGGGCCACACCGCCGCCCGCGGCGACCGGGGCGAGCGGGGTGGCCCGGCCCCGGTCGATCACGGCGACCGTGCCGGTACCGGTGGTGCCCATGGGTCCGGCGCTGCCCATGGTGCCCGTGGTGTCCTGGCTGCCTTTGCCGTCCGTACCGGCCGCGCAGGTGACCCGGACAGGGTGGTCGCCGGGCCGGGCGTCCGAGCTGATCCGGGTCCGGGCGACCAGCCCCCCGTCCGGGCCGGGGGCGAAGCCCGCCGGGGCGACGAAGGCGTCGGACCGGCCGGTGGCCGTGCGGCCCGCGCAGCCCGTCAGCCTCAGCTCCACCTCACCGCCCGCCCCGACGGAGCGCGGACTCGCCGTGAGCGAGATCCCCGGGGCGGGCCCGGATTCGGCCAGTGCGGTGGCGGCGGGCGCCAGGGTCGCCGTGACCACCGCGGCGGCACAGAACGTGAGGAGCGTGAAGCGCATCGTGAACCTCCTTCGAGCAGGTTCACGCGTCCCGGCGCGTTCCGCATCCGCAGGAACGCGGCGCCGGGGTGCCGGGGGCGCCTCGGGCCGTCTCGGTCAGGCCGTCTCGGTCAGGGCGTTTCGGTCAGGGCGTTTCGACCAGGTCGACGAGGTCGGCGATCGAGTCGACGACCTTGGACGGCCGGAACGGGTACTTGTCGATGTCGGCGACCGTGGTGAGCCCGGTCAGGACGAGGAAGGTCTGCATCCCCGCCTCCAGACCGGCCAGCACGTCGGTGTCCATCCGGTCGCCGATCATGGCGCTGGTCTCGGAGTGGGCGCCGATCGCGTTGAGCCCGGTCCGCATCATCAGCGGGTTGGGCTTGCCCGCGAAGTACGGCTCCTTGCCGGTGGCCTTGGTGATGAGGGCGGCGACGGAGCCGGTGGCGGGCAGCGGGCCCTCGGCGGACGGGCCGGTCTCGTCGGGGTTGGTGCAGATGAACCTGGCCCCGCCGTTGATCAGCCGGATCGCCTTGGTGAGCGCCTCGAAGCTGTACGTGCGGGTCTCGCCGAGGACCACGTAGTCGGGTTCGTGGTCGGTGAGGACGTACCCGATGTCGTGCAGGGCGGTGGTGAGCCCGGCCTCGCCGATGACGTACGCCGTGCCGCCGGGGCGCTGGTCGTCCAGGAACTTGGCGGTGGCCAGCGCGGAGGTCCAGATGTTCTCCACCGGCACGTCCAGGCCCATGCGCTTGAGGCGGGCGTGCAGGTCGCGGGCGGTGTAGATGGAGTTGTTGGTGAGGACGAGGAAGGGGAGGCCCGATTCGCGCAGCCGCTTGATGAAGGCGTCCGCCCCGGGAATCGGGGTGCCTTCGTGGATCAGGACTCCGTCCATGTCGGTGAGCCAGGATGAGATCGGCTTGCGCTCTGCCATGTGCGGGACTCCTGCCGTACGCCGTGTGCGGGGACGCCGGCGGCACCGCGTTGTGCAGCGCCGACGCCCCCGATTTTAGAGCGTGGGCCCGTCGGGCCCCGGGTCGGCCGGTCAGCTTCCGGTGGCGGACTTCCAGGCGCCGACGTAGTCGTCCAGGTTGGTGCCGATGTCCGACCAGTCGGGCTCGAAGATCTCGACGCCGTCCATCAGCTTGGCCAGCTCGATGGCGTTGGCGTCGGTGGCCTCGACGTCCTTGCGGGCGGAGAAGCCGCCGCCGACCGCGCTGACGTCCTTCTGGGCCTGCTCGGAGAGCATGAAGTCGAGGAGCTTCTTGCCGTTCTCGGTGTGCGGGGCCTTGTTCACCAGGCCGGCCGCGTAGGGCAGGGCGAAGGTGGTGGGCCTGCCGCCCTGCTTCGCGGGGAACCAGAGGCCGAGGTTGGGCATGTCCTTGGACTGCGCGAAGTTCATCTGGACGTCGCCGTTGGCGGCGAACAGCTCGCCCTTGTCGACCTTGGGGGCCAGCTTGCCGGTGGAGGCGGACGGGCCGACGTTGTTGGTCTGGAGCTTCTTCAGGTACTCCATCGCCGGCTCCTTGCCGCCGAAGTCGTGCATGGCCTTGATGAGGACGGCCGTGCCGTCGCCGGCGACCCCGGGGGTGGAGTACTGGATCTTGTTCTTGAACGTGCCGTCGAGGAGCGCCTCCCAAGTGCCCGGCGCCTTCTTCAGTTCCTTCTTGTTGTAGATGAAGCCGAAGTAGTTGTTGACGACCGATGTCCACTTGGCGTCGGACGCCTTGTCGGCGCCGTCGACCTGGTCGGCGCCCTTCGGCGCGTACGCGGCCAGCAGCCCCTTGGCGTCGGCCTGCTGGATGAACGGCGGCAGGGTGACCAGGACGTCCGCCTGGGTGTTGGACTTCTCGCGGACGGCACGCTGCACCATCTCGCCGGAGCCGCCCTCCACGTACTTGACCTTGATGCCGGTCTTCTTCTCGAAGTCCTTGAAGACCTTGTCGTACCAGCCGTCGCCGTTCTCGCCCTTGAGGCCGTCGGCGCTGTAGACGGTGACGACCTTCTCGTCGGAGGCGGCGGAGGAGCCGCCGCAGGCGGAGAGGGTGGCGGCCAGGGCGAGGGCACCGGTGACGGCGGCGATGGGCTTGAGGTGGTTCTTGCGCATGGCGGGTCGTATCTCCTGGATGTCGGCCGGAAGCCGGCCGGAGTCGTTACGGGGGTCCGAGGTCGTTGCGGGGGACGCCGGAGGACCGGCGGAAGCGGATCAGCGGTACGAGGCCCTGGTGCGGATGCGGGAGACTCCGAGCAGCACCAGCAGCGTCGTGCCCATCAGGACCACGGCGACGGCCGCTCCGGTGAACAGCGAGCCACGGTCGGTGGCCGCGAAGATCTGCACCGGGAGCGGTGTCCAGTCCGGCGGGTAGAGCATCATCGTGGCGCTCAGCTCGCCCATGGACAGCGCGAAGCAGAGCCCCGCCGCCGCCGTGAGCGACGGCAGCAGGAGCGGCAGCCTGATGCGCCACAGGACGTAACCGGGGCGGGCGCCGAGGCTGGCCGCCGCCTGTTCGTACATCGGGTCGAGACGCACTATTGCCGCCGAAACCGACGAATAGGCGAACGCCGTGACAAGAATGGTGTGCGCCAGGATCACGATCCAGCGCGTGCCGTTGAGGAGCATCGGCGGCCGGCTGAACGCGACGAGCACGGCAAGGCCGACGACCACCGACGGCACCGCGACCGGCAGCATGAACAGCGCGTCGAGGAACCGCTTGCCGCGCCTGCGCAGCGAGGCGGCGGCCAGCGCGGCCCAGGAACCCACGGTCAGGGCCAGCAGGCTGGCGCTGACGGCGGTGATCAGGCTGGTGGTCAGGGCCTGGAGGGAGTCGCCCCCGGTGGCCGCCGCGTAGTGCTTGGTGGTCGGCCCGGAGGGGAAGGCGCCGGACCAGTTGGTGGTGAAGGACGCGGCGAGGATGACCAGCAGCGGCACCGCGAACAGCGGCACGAAGAGGAGGAAGAAGACGGCCCAGGTGGCCCACTTCCCGGTACGGCTATGCACCAACACGGCGGCTCACCATCCGATACAGGCTGTAGAGGCCGACGGAGATCGCGATGTTGACGACGGCGACGACGCAGGCCGCCGGGTAGTCGGACTCCAGGATCGCCTTGCCGTAGACGAGCATCGGCAGGGTCGTGACGCCCTTGGCGCCGGTGAAGAGCACGATGCCGAACTCGTTGAGGCACATCACCAGGACCAGGCTGCCGCCGGCGGCGAGCGCGGGCAGCGCCTCGGGGAGGATCACCCGCCGCACGGTCCGGCCGGGCCCGGCCCCCAGCGAGGAGGCCACTTCCAGCTGCGCGGTGTCGAGTTGGGAGAACGCGGCGAGCAGCGGGCGCATCACGAAGGGCGTGAAGTAGGTGATCTCGGCGAGCAGGACGCCCCACGGGGTGGTGAGGAAGTCGAAGGGGCCGCCGGCCGCCCCGGTGACGTCCGTCCACAGCCCGTTGGCCATGCCGACGCTGCCGTAGATGAACAGCAGGGCGAGCGTGATCAGGAAGGACGGGAAGGAGAGGAAGACGTCGATGAACTTGGCGACGGCCCGGCCGCCGGGGAACGGCACGAACGAGATGATCATGGCCAGGACGAAGCCCAGCACCAGGCAGCCGACCGTGGCGCCGACCGCCAGCCAGACCGTGGTGGTCAGCGCCGAACGGAACGACTCGGAGGCGAAGACCTCGCCGTACGGGGCGAGCGAGGTGCCGCCCTCGTCGGGGCGGACGGACTGCTGGACGACCAGGGCCAGCGGGTAGAGGAAGACCACGGCGAGGACCGCGACGGGCGGCAGCGCCCAGACGAAGCTCGGTACGCGGCGGGGCTCGCGGGCCGGGGCCCGCGGGTGGCCGGACGGCTCCGTCCCGGTCGTGGCCGTGTCCGCCACGAGGGCGGGGGCCGCGCTAGCCATCGGCTCCTCCCCCGGTTCCCGGGGCCGTGCCGGCGGGCAGCAGCACCGCGTCCTCGGCCGCGAAGTGCAGGGTGACCCGGTCGCCGAGGGCCGGGGTCTCGCGGAGCTCCTTGACGTCGGCCTTGACGCGGTGGCCGTCGACGTCGACGTAGAGGCGGTGGGTGGAGCCGCGCCACTGGACCTCGGCGATCGTTCCGGCGAGCGCGTTGGGCCCCTCGCCGAGCCCGACCAGGTGGGGGCGGACGCAGAGGGTGGCGGTGGCTCCCCGGGCGGCCTCGCCGGTCGGCACGGAGAGGGCACGCCCGGCGAAGCCGACGGTGTCGGCCGCCTCGGCGACGGTGACCGGCAGCAGGTTGGCGTTGCCGACGAAGGAGGCGGTGAACTCGGTGCGCGGGCGGCGGTAGAGGTCCTGCGGGGTGCCGCAGTCCTGGAGCCGCGCCTTGTCCATGACCGCGATCCGGTCGGCGAGGGTGAGCGCCTCGACCTGGTCGTGGGTGACGTACAGGATGGAGACGTCCGGCAACTCCCGGTGCAGTCGCGCCAGTTCGGCGAGCATTCCGGAGCGGAGCTGGGCGTCGAGGGCGGAGAGCGGTTCGTCGAGCAGCAGCACCCCGGGCCGGATGGCGAGCGCGCGGGCGATGGCGACGCGCTGCTGCTGGCCGCCGGAGAGCTCGCGCGGGAAGCGCGTGGCGTAGGCGGCCATGCCGACCATGTCGAGGGCCTCGGCGACCCGCTCGGGGATCTCGGACGCGGCGGCCTTGCGTGCCTTGAGTCCGAAGGCGACGTTGTCCTGGACCCGCATGTGCGGGAAGAGGGCGTACTGCTGGACGACCATGCCGATGCCGCGTTTGTGCGGCGGCAGGGCGGTGACGTCGCGGTCGCCGAGGTAGACCCGGCCCGAGGCGGGCCGGACGAATCCGGCGACGGCGCGCAGGGCGGTGGTCTTGCCCGAGCCGGACGGGCCGAGCAGGGCCATGACCTCGCCGGGTTCGACGGTCAGGTCGAGCCGGTCGAGGACGGTGTTGCCGCCGTACACGACGCTGACCCGGTCGAACCTGATTCCGCTGCGGACGGACCGCTCTCCGCCGGTCATGCCTCGGCCCGCGCGATCAGGTCGGGCAGCTCGGCGACGGAACCGAGGACGTGCGTGGCGCCGTTGCGGCTCAGCTGGTCCTTGTCGTGGGCGCCGGTGAGCACCCCGGCGACGATCCCGGCACCGGAGCGGACCCCGCTGAGCATGTCGTACGAGGTGTCGCCGGCGACCACGACCTGCTGGACGCCGTCGACGGCACCGGTGCGCAGGAAGGCGGCGAGCACCATGTCCGGGTAGGGGCGGCCGCGGCCGCCCGCGTCGGCCGGGCAGAGGGTCAGGTCGACCAGGTCCTGCCAGCCGAGCGCGGCCAGGATGGCGTCCTGGGTGACCCGGGCGAAGCCGGTGGACAGGACCACGGTGCGGCCCTCGTCCTTGAGCCGCTCGATGGCGTCGCGGGCGCCGGGGACCGGGGCGATCCTGCCCCCGTCGACCAGCTCGCCGTAGGCCGCCTCGAAGGCGGTGTTGGCCTGCTGGGCGCGCTGTTCGTCGCCGAAGAGGTGGCGGAAGACGGAGATCTTTGACTCGCCCATGGTGGCGCGTACGTAGTCCAGCTTCCCGGCGTGGTCGGCGGAGCCGGGTTCGACGCCGAGGCGCTCGGCGGCCACCGAGAACGCCTGCTCGACGAGCCCGCCGTCGGCGACGGTGGTGCCGGCCATGTCGAGCACGATCAGGTCGAGGGGGGTCGCGGTCCGCCGCGGGGCCACGGGTTTCTGCGGGGTCGTGGGGTTCTGCGGGGTCATGTCGTCACCAGCCCAGTTCGTCGGCGGTCGTTTCGGCGATGGCGGGCGAGCAGGTCATGCCCCGGCCGCCCGGCCCGGTGACCAGCCAGACGCCGTCCCGCACCTGCTGGCGGTGGACGACCCGGCTGGTGTCGGTGCACTGGGCGTAGACCCCGGCCCACCGGTGGCGGATCCTCGGCAGCGGGCGGCCGAGGAAGGACTCGACGACCGCGGTGAGGTGCTCGTACGGCTCCTCGACGGTGTCGAAGGCGAAGGGGTGCTCGTACTCGTGGGTGTCGCCGATGGTCAGCCCGCCGTCGCTCCGCTGCACCATCAGCAGCTGCATCCGGTGCTCGGCGGCGGTGGGCGCCTGGGCCTGGCCGGCGTTGAGCGCGTCGAGCGCCTCACCCCGGTACGCCGGGTAGTAGCGGAAGCTGTCGGGGTCGGCGACGGAGGTGGTGAGCGGCTCGCCCAGCGGGTCGGTCTGCATCATCTGGAGGCGGACGCGGCGCACCGGCAGGTCGGGGCCGGCCAGTTCGCGGACGAGCCCGCCGAGCCAGGCACCGGTGGCCAGGATCACCGCGTCGCCGGTGTGGACGTCGCCGTGGTCGTCGCGGACGGAGGCGGTACCGACCACCTCGCGGACCTCGCGGCCGCCGAGGAAGGTGTACCGGCCCGACTTCAGCAGCTCCTGCTTCAGGACCCGCTGGGCGGTGCGCGGCTCGACCGCGGCGTCCCGCCCGCACCACAGGGCGGCGGCGAACTCGCCGCGCAGCGCGGGGTTGATCGCGCGGGCCTCGTCGGCGGTCAGCAGCTTGTAGCCGCGGGCCTCCGCGTCGGGCCGGGCGACGGCCGCCTCGGCGACGGCGGTCTCCAGCCCGGTGCGGACCGGGGTGAGCGAACCGCAGGCCCGGAAGCCGAGCCCGGGGACCCGCTCCCCGATGGACTCCCAGAGCTCACGGGCGCGCAGCGCGGTCTCCAGCTCCTCGCCACCGGCCCGGCCGCTGACCCATATCTGTCCGAAATTGCGGAGCGATGCCCCGCGTGCCTCGCTCTCGCGCTCGATCTGTACGACCTCGTGGCCGCGGTTCACTGCGTGCCAGGCGTGCATGGTTCCCACCACGCCGGCTCCTACGACGATGACTCTCACGGCGGTTACGCTCCTCGGGGCGGGTGACCCGTTCGGATCCGTACGGCAACGGGACGGTGAACTGGGCCCCAAGCTTGGCCTAGACCCGTTACCTTTCCGTTATCAACCCGGGTGGGCGCACCGGGGAGCGGTCGGTCAGCGGCCGTCCTGCGGGCCCAGGTGGGCGGTGAAGGAGAAGCGGTCGCCCCGGTAGAGGGTCCGTACGCGCTCCAGCGGCCGGCCGGCGGTGTCGCGCGAGACGCGGTGGAGCAGCAGCATGGGCAGCGCGGGCGGGGTGCCGATGAGCAGCGCCTCGCGGGGCGTCGCGAGCACGGTCTCGATCCGCTCGTCGCCGTCGCCGAAGGAGATCCCGAGCCGGTCGCGGAGGTAGGCGTAGAAGGACGAGTCGGGGTCGAACTCCGTGTCCAGGTGCGGAATGCGGGCGACCGGGACGTAGGTGCTCTCCAGGCCGACCCGGTCGTCGTCGGCGAGCAGCACCCGCTCCAGGTGCCAGACCGGCTCGCCCCGGACCACTCCGATGTCCCCGGCCAGCGCCTCGGGGCAGGGGAACCGCTCCAGGCCGATGAGGGTACGGCCCGGGGTGCGGCCCTGGCGGCGCACGCCCTCGGTGTAACTCGCCAGCGAGAGAGGCTGTTCCAGCTTGGGGCCGGCCACGACGGTGCCCCGCCCCTGCCGGGCGAGCCGCCCCTCCAGCAGGAGTTCGCGCAGCGCCTGACGCACCGTCTCGCGCGAGACCTCGTGGCGCTCGGCGAGATCGCGCTCGGTGGGCAGCATGCCGCCCTCGCCCAACTCCCCTATGAGTGCGGAGATACGGGCCTTGACCGCGTAGTACTTGGGAATGCGGCCGTGCTCCGGGATGCCGGAGCGGATGGGTGCGCCAGGTGCCTGGTCGTTCGGGTAGTCCACCGGCCGATCGTGGCAGACCCATATGAACACCGGTGAACATCCGGGGACGTGCGGGCGAGCGGGGAGTTGCGGGAGCGGTGCCGGGGCGCCCCCGGGGCCGTCAGTTCGTGTCGCGGCGCAGCCGCCGGGCCGTGACCACCATCGCGCCGCCGGCGATCAGCAGCCCGGTGGCGGCCAGGGCGGGGGCCGTGAGCGGGTCGGTGCCGGTCTCGGCGAGTCGGGGGAGGTCGGGGTCGTCCGCGTCGGGGTCGTCGGCGTCGGGGTCGCCCGGATCGGGATCGCCGGGGTCGGCGGCGGGCGAGGGTGTGCGGGGGCCGTCCGGTACGGATTCGGCGGTCGCGGGGTCGTCGGGTCCGGTCGTCTCCGTCGCCGCCGGGGGTTCCGCGGTTCCCCCGGTGTCCCGCTCGGTCCCGTCGCCGCTGTCGTCGACGACGGTGAAGGGGTAGTCGTGGGACTCGCCGATCCAGGCCCCGTCGTCCTTGCCCGCGACGCGCTGCCGCTGGACGACGGCGGCGTTGGCGGTGATCCGGCCGGGGCTGGTGTCGGAGGTGAACGCCATCCGGACCCGGACGGTGACGGTGCCGCCCGCCGGGACGGTGAAACCGGCGAAGGTGTCGTCCCCGGTGCCGCCGAAGACCCCGATGTGCTCGTCCTGGTCGGTGGTCTCCCAGCGGACGCGGTGCTCCGTGTCGGGGCGGGCCGGCTCGGAGAACTGGAGCTGGATCTGGTCGGAGGTGAGCCTGCGGCCCTCGTCGGTGAGGACGAGCACGGGGTGGACGGCCCGGCAGGGTTCGGTGGTGGTGTTGGTCAGGTCCAGGAACCAGGTGCCGTACCCGCCGCCGGAGGCGTAGGTGGTCGGGCCGCCGTGGATGCGGGTGGTGAGGGGGAAGTCCTTCGCCGCCGGGTTCCCGCAGGCCGCCGGGGGCCCGGGGGTGGGGACGGCGCCCGGTCCCGGGGCCGGGTCGGGGGCCGGGGCCGGGGCGGTGGAGGAACCGGGCGTGGGTGCGGCGGTGGTGGAGCGGGCGGCCGAGGCGGGCGCGACGGACGTGCCGCCGAGGACGACCGCCGGGACGACGCTCGCCACGGCCAGCCCGAGCGCGAAACCGTGCCTCGTCCGCCCGGGAGCTGCCGGGTGCGGGGGCGAGGGGGGGTGCGCGGGGGCGGCGATGACCGGGATGGACGCGGCCGTGGTCACCGGTACGGAGGTGGGGGCGGCGGTCGCGTACGGCGCGAGGCGCGGCGGGGTGGGGGGCGCGGTGGGGGTGTCCGGGGGCGTACCGACGGGTGTGCCGACGGGTTTCTCGGCGGGTTTCTCGGGGGGCGGGGTGGGGGCCATCGGGGTCCTTCGCTGGGCGCGGAACGGTCGGCTCACCCCGTGCGCCGGAGTTCACCGGGTCCGGCCGACGCTGCCACCCGCGCGCGCGAGGGGCGGTGCCGACATGCCGCCCGTACGCCGATTGCCCGCCGCGCGTACGCCGATCGCGTGCCGCCCGCGCCCCGCCCGTACGCCGCTCGCACCCCGCTTGTACAAGGAAGAGCCTGTTGCTTGAGTGGCGGCATGACTGCCCACGCGAGTAGCGGCGAGACCGCCGACGCCCCCCACCGGCACCCCGGACCGTCCGACGCCCCGCTGCGCGTCGGGCTCGTCGGCTTCGGCCTGGCGGGGTCGGTCTTCCACGCCCCGCTGATCGTCGCGACCGACGGCCTCGTCCTCGACACCGTCGTCACCCGGAACGAGGAGCGTCGGGCGGCGGCCCGCGCGGAGCACCCCGGGGTGCGGTTCGCCGCCTCGCCGCAGGAGCTGTGGGAGCGCGCGGGCACCTCCGAGGCCCCCGATCTGATCGTGATCGCCTCGCCGAACCGGACCCACGTCCCGCTCGCGACGGCCGCCCTGGAGGCCGGGCTGCCGGTCGTGGTGGACAAGCCGATCGCCGGGACGGCGGCCGGGGCGCGGGGGCTCGCGGCCCTGGCGGACGAGCGCGGGCTGCTGCTCTCGGTCTTCCAGAACCGCCGCTGGGACAACGACTTCCGCACCCTCGCCGGGCTGCTCGCGGACGGGGCGCTGGGCGAGGTGCAGCGCTTCGAGTCCCGTTTCGAGCGGTGGCGTCCCCGGCCCAAGGGCGGCTGGCGCGAGTCGGGCGATCCCGAGGAGATCGGAGGGCTGCTGTACGACCTGGGCAGCCATGTCGTCGACCAGGCGCTCACCCTGTTCGGGCCGGCCGTGCTGGTGTACGCGGAGGCCGATGTGCGCCGCCCCGGGGCCGCCGCCGACGACGACACCTTTCTCGCGCTCACCCATGCGAACGGGGTCCGCTCGCACCTGTACGTGAGCGCCACGACGGCCCAGCTCGGCCCGCGCTTCCGGGTGCTCGGCCGGAGCGCCGGGTACGTGAAGTACGGCCTCGACCCGCAGGAGGCCGACCTGCGCGCCGGCCTGCGCCCGGCACCGGGCCGCCCCTGGGGCGAGGAGCCCGAGGAGCGGTGGGGCCGGATCGGCTCGGGCGAGTCCCCGTCCACCGGCGGCGGCACCCCGGTCCGCACCCTGCCGGGCGACTACCCGGCGTACTACGCGGCCGTCGCCGACGCGCTCCGCGGCCGGGGCCCGAACCCGGTGACCGCCCTCCAGGCCGCGGCGGCGCTGGACGTCCTGAAGGCCGCCCGCCGGTCGGCCCGCGAGGGCGTGGCCGTACGTCTGCCGCACGCCACGCCCCCGCACGCCTCCGATCTTTCCGGCGCCTGAGTCGGGGTGCCGGGGGCGCGCCCCCGGCGCCTACGCGTCCTTGAGCTGCTGGCGCTGGCGTCCGAGACCGGCGATCTCCAGCTCCACCACGTCCCCGGCCCGCAGGTACGGCTTGGGCTCGGGCTGCCCGAGCGCGACGCCGGCCGGGGTTCCGGTGTTGATCACGTCGCCCGGGTACAGCGTCATGAAGTGGCTCAGGTAGCGGACCACCTCGCCCACCGGGAAGATCTGGTCGGCGGTGGTGCCGTCCTGCTTCAGCTCGCCGTTGACCCAGAGCCTCAGCGACAGCGCCTGCGGGTCGGGGACCTCGTCCGCCGTCACCAGCCACGGGCCCAGCGGGTTGAACGTCTCGCAGTTCTTGCCCTTGTCCCAGGTGCCGCCGCGCTCGATCTGGAACTCGCGCTCGGAGACGTCGTGCGCGACCGCGTACCCGGCGACGTGCGCGAGCCCCTCCTCGGCGGAGTCCAGGTACCGGGCCGTGCGCCCGATGACGACCGCCAGCTCGACCTCCCAGTCGGTCTTCACGCTGCCGCGCGGCACCAGCACCGTGTCCTCGGGTCCGACGACGGTGTCCGGCGCCTTGAAGAACAGGATCGGCTCGGTGGGAATCTCCGCACCGGTCTCGGTGGCGTGGTCGTGGTAGTTCAGCCCGATGCACAGGATCTTGCCGATCCCGGTGAGCGGCGGCCCGATCCGCAGCCCCTCGGCGTCGAGCTCGGGCAGGTCACCGGCGGCCGCCGCGGCCCGCACCCGGGCGAGCGCCGGCTCGTCGGCGAGCAGGGCGCCGTCGATGTCGGTGACCAGCCCCGACAGGTCGCGCAGGGTTCCGTTCCCGTCCAGCAGCGCCGGTCGTTCCGCCCCTGCCGTACCCACACGAAGCAGCTTCAACTCTCTGTCTCCCCTTGGTCGAGATCGGGCCCGTCGAATGGGTGGCGGCCATCGCAGGCTTGTCCGATCGTCCAAGACATCCGATCACTCCACAAGACCCTGTTCACCACCTGGACCGCGACGGCCGCCTTCCCGGTGGCGCCGTACCCGTCCCGCCCGCTCAGACCGGGCTGGCCACGGCGGCCCCGGCGGCCGGCATGTCGCGGTAGAGGACGGCCCTCTCGACCGCGGTCCAGGTGGTGCTGGTGACGACGTACAGCGCGGCGGCGAGCGGGACGACGGCCACGGTGACGAGGGTGAAGAACGACATCAGCGGCATCAGCCTGGTCATCGCGCCCATGCCGGGCACCGGCTGCCCGTCCGGGCCGGTGGCCGGGGTGACGGGGTTGGCGGCCAGCTGCCGCTTGGTGCGCCGGAAGTTGAACGTGGCCACGGCGGCGACCACCACGAAGAGCGCGAGGTAGACCAGCCCCTGCGTACCGAACGGCCCGCCGTGCGCGAGCGCGTCGTGCCAGCGCGCGCCGAGCGGGGCGCCGAGGAGCTGGTGGCCGAGGAGTTCGTTGGGGGCGTCGCCGATGCGGTGGCTGGAGAAGAGGTGGTAGAGCAGGAAGAAGGCGGGCATCTGGAGCAGGCTGGGCAGGCAGCCGGAGAGCGGCGAGACCTTCTCCTCGCGGTGAAGCTCCATCATCGCCTTCTGGAGCCGTTCGGGGTTCTTGCCGTGCTTCCTGCGCAGTTCCGCGATCTTCGGCTGGAGCCTGGTGCGGGCCTTCTGCCCCCGCGCCGCAGCCCGCGACAGGGGGTGGACGGCGAGCCGTACGAGTGCGGTGAACAGCACGATCGCGGCGGCGGTGGAGGCGGTCTGGAAGAGCGGGTGCAGCGCGTCGGCCAGCGCGCCGACCAGGGCCGCGAACGCGGACATGAAGACGGACATGGGTGAGCCCTCCGGGGGTCTCGTCGTGCCGGGAGAAGTACGGGATCGGCATGACGGACCGCGCGGCGGGGCGGCGAACGGCGCCTGCTCCGGCCGGTGTCCGGGGGAACCGGAACGGCCGGGACGGCGGCGGGAACGAGCCCCTACGCGGTCGTCGGGAGGGCGTGTCCGGGGGCTCGGGGGCGTCTGCTCCCCTTGGCGTCGGGGTCGCGCTGGGGAAGGAACGCGGTGCGTTTCTCCCGGTCCCGGATGGCGGTGCGGATCCGGGTGCGGGGCACCGGGGGCGCGCAGCGGGCGCTGATGAGGGAGGCGACGGCGAGCGCGGAACCGGCGGCCGCGGTGGCGGCCAGCGCGACCGCGGCGGAGAGGCTGCCGCCCTCGGCGAGCAGCACCTCGGTGAGGAGGAAGAGCAGCAGACCGGCGGGGCGGAGCAGCCGGGCGAGGCCACCGCGCAGACGGTTCATGTCACCGTTCATCGGCCCCTCCCCCTCTTCCCTCCGGCCGGACGCGTCGTCCGGTGCTCTCCAGCCGTTATACACGACCGGCCGTGACGACCGGCCTACGAGGCCGACCCGCGGGACCGGTCCACGCCCGCGCCGTGGGCCCCGGCCCTCACTCCGCCGCCACGGGAGGACGGACCTCGTCCCGCGCCAGCACCTCCTCGTCCGGCCGGTCGTCGCGCTCGCGCGGCCCCGCGTACGTCACGGCGAGCGCGACGGCGAGGTTGGCGGCGAGCGCCACGATCCCCGCGTTCACCCCCCACACCGGATCGTGGTCCGTGAACACGAACCCGCACACCAGGGCGACACCGACGGCCAGCCCGCTCAACGCCCCCCACAGGGTCAGCCGCCGCCACACCAACCCCAGCAGCACCATCGGCAGCAGCTGCGCCATCGCCTCGTACGAGATGAGGGAGAGCCGGACCAGGGTGTTCGGCGCGGTGTACGTCAGCAGCAGCGCGAGGCTCCCCGCGACCACCACGACGCTCTGCGCGGCCCCCTTCTGCCGCCGCTCCAGGCGCGGTACGAGCGAGACCACGCTGCGCCCCCACATGGTGCCGATGACCAGCATGAAGACGGCCATCGGCACGATCGAGGAGAGCGCGGCGGCCACCCCGACGACCCCGACCGCCCAGGCCGGCAGCGAGTCCACGACCAGCTTGAAGAGCGCCAGGTTGGACTCGGCGCCCACCAGTCCGGGCACGACGAAGAGCGCCGCCATGCCGAGCAGCATCGGCACGAACAGCAGCACGTTGTACGCGGGCAGCAGCATGGCGTTGCGGCGCAGCACGTCGGCGTTCTTCGCGCCGAGGTAGCCGGCGACGGTGGTCGGGAAGATGACCACGGTGAGCGAGTTGAGGAACGAGGTGGTGATGAACCACGCCTGGCCGAGCCCGCTGTCGCCGTGCCCGGGGAAGGTCAGCCACTCGCTCTTCTCGGTGACGAGCCGGTCGAGGAAGGGCCCGTACCCGCCGAAGTAGTGCGCCGGCACGTAGAACGCGAGGAAGCCGAGGGTGGCGATGACCAGCACGTCCTTGAGCACGGAGACCCAGGCGCTGCCCCGCAGCCCGCTCACCACGACGAAGCCGGTGGTGACGGCGAAGGCGATGAAATAGGCCCAGTTCAGGCTGATGGACCCGTAGGAGATCGTCGAGACGACCACGCCCATGCCGGTGATCTGGAGCTGGATGTACGGGAGCAGGAAGACGGTGACGAGCACGGCGAGGAACGCCCCGAGCCAGGGCCGCCCGAAGCGGTGCGCCACCATGTCGGTGATCCCGACGAGCCCGTGCTCGCGCGCGTACGCCCAGAGCATGGGGCCGACGACGTAGCCGACCGCGTACCCGCAGGACATGTACGCGACGACGTACAGCACCGGGGTGCCGTAGTTGTAGCCCCAGCCCGCGGCGCCCAGGTAGCTGAAGCTGGTGTAGCCCTCGCCGGCCATCAGCACCCAGATGAACACCGTGCCGAGGCTGCGCCCGCCGACGGACCACTCGGCGAGCCCGCCGCCCTCGCCGCCCTTCCGCCGCCCGCGCGCGGCGAGCAGCCCGAGGGCGACGGTGACGACCATGAAGGCGCCGAAGACGGAGGTCGCGACCGTGGCGTTCACCGGCGGTCCCCCCGCCGGGTCAGCCATACGGCGACGGGGGTCAGCAGGGTCGCCCCGAGCAGCCACACGAAGAGGAACGGCAGCCCGAGAATCACCGGGTGGACCCGGTTCACGAGCGGCAGCACCCCCAGGTACAGCACGTAGGGGACCAGCAACCACAACAACTGCGGACGTCGTCTGAGCACGTCAGGGAACCTTAGGCCCTCCGCGTCACCGCGACCGGGTCTCCACCAGTTTTCCCCAGACCACGAGCCGGTACCGGGAGGTGAATTCGGGCGTACACGTCGTGAGCGTCACATAGGAACCGGCCCGGTGGTACCCCGGGTACGGGGCCAGGTTGCTGCGCGGAACGGCCGCGACGACCCCGCCGTCGCGCGGGCTGGTGCGCGCCAGCGTCCGGTCGACGGTGTACGTGTACACGGCGTCCCGGGTCTCGACGGCGATGCGGTCGCCGCGCCGCAGCCGGTTGATGTACCGGAAGGGCTCGCCGTGCGTGTTGCGGTGCCCGGCGAGGGCGAAGTTCCCGGGGCGGCCGGGCTGCGCGGTGCCGGGGTAGTGCCCGACGTACCCCTTGTCGAGGACGCCCCGCTTGTCGATGCCCTGGGCCACGGGGGCGACGAGCCCGAGCCGCGGGATGCGGATGACGGCGTACGCCTGGTCGCCCCGCGGCTCCGTACGCCCGCCGGGCCCCCCACCGCCCCCGCCTCCCCCGTGCTTGCCCCCGCCCGCGCGCCCGTCCCCGCCCCCGCCCGCGTTCCCGCCCCTGTCCCCGTCTCCGTCCCCGTCCGGGTCCGCCCGCCCCACCGCCCACTCCCGCTGGAGCGACCGCACCTCGTCCCCGGCCCCGGCGCGGGCCTGCCGGTTGGTCCACCAGAGCTGATGAACAACGAGCAACAACAGGACGACGCCGAGGGTCACCACCAGCTCGGCGCCGGTCCAGAGACCGCGCGCGACGGCCCTGCGCCCGCGCGCGCTCCGTTGTGTCACCACCGGTATCCGCTCCCGCACGGGCCGCACGATAGGCCCCCGGCCCGTAACTCTCCAGGGTCCGAACGACCCTCCGCCCATGACCCGCACGGCAGTACGGTGTGGTCCATGCGCCCCGACACGCCTGCCGCCCACACCGCCGAAGCCGAGCGCCTGCTGCGCGCCGCGGCGCGGTACCCCGAGGACCGTGAGCCACTGCTCATCCAGGCCGCGGCCCATCTGGAACTCGCCGGCGACCGCACCCGCGCCACCACCCTCTACGAAGACCTCCTCGCCTCCCCCGACCTCGTCCGGCCCCACCTGGTCAAGGCCCTCAACGCGGCCAACCTGTGGGAGTACGGCCACGAGGCGGAGGCCCGCGCGATCATCGAGGGCGTCCGCACCGCGGGCCCCCTCGACCCCGGCCCCTGGGAGATCGCGGCCCTCACCTTCGAGGCCCACGACGAGCTGGAGTCCGCCCACGACTTCTTCTCCGCCGCGCTGGCCCTGCTCCTGACCCCCGGCGAGGAAGTGCCGTACGCCACCCGGTCCCTGCTCTTCGGCCGCCACCGGGTCCGCAGGCTGATGGGCACCGGCCACGACGCCTGGGACGAGCTGGCCGACACCCTCCACACCGCGTCCGTCCCCCTGGACGAGCTCCACGACCCCAAGCGCCTGTGGTCCCTGGGCTCGTCCGACCCGGCCGAGCTGAAGGCCGAGATCACCCGCCTGCGCGCCGAGTTGGGCACGTACCGGGACGCCCTGTCCCGGCCCTTCCCGGTCGCGGTGCTGCACTGGACCGAGGACGAACTCACCGAACTCCTCGCCGGCTACCCGGAGCTGCGCGGCGAGTACCCCTCACACACCGAACACCTGGCCCGCCTGGAATCCGCCCTGCGCGACCTCCACCAGGCCGGCACCCCGAACCTCGGCATCGTGACCGGCACGGTCCCGTCGTACGAGGCGTTCGCCGCCTCGGAGGCCACGTCCCCGTCCGACCCGGACCTCCTCCCCCAGTACGCCACCACCCTCGCCGCCCGCGGCCGCGCCATCCCCTGGCCCCCGGCCCGCACCGCCCCCTGCTGGTGCGGCTCCGGCCGCACCTACCGGGAGTGCCACGGCGCGGACTGACACCCCCCTGCGAACGGATGTGACACATCGCCCCCGATGTGTCACATCCGCGCGCCACGACAAAACACATCGGCCGCACGCCCGCCGATCCGTAGGGTGACGCCATGCCCGAACTCCAGCGCCTCCGCCCCGACCACGCGCCCGCCCTGCTCGCCTTCGAGCGCGAGAACCGCGCGTTCTTCGCCGCGTCCGTCCCGGACCGGGGCGACGCCTACTTCACCGACTTCGACGCCCGCCACGCCGCCCTCCTGGCCGAGCAGTCCGCCGACATCAGCCACTTCCACGTCCTGATCGACCCCGACGGCGAGGTGCTGGGCCGCTTCAACCTGATGGACGCCGTCGACGGCGCCGCCGAACTGGGCTTCCGCATGGCCGAGAAGGCCACCAACCGCGGCCTGGCCACCGCCACCGTCCAGCACCTCTGCACCCTGGCGGCCACCGACTACGCCCTGCACACCCTCCGAGCCAGAGCCGCCGTCACCAACACCCCCTCCCGCACCGTCCTCACCCGCACCGGCTTCACCCCCACCGGCGAAACCCTCCACCTCGACGGCCGGCCCGCCCTCGCTTATGTCCGCGAAGACCGAGAAGGTCGCCTCGACCGTCGTCCAGTGTGTGGCGCGGGTCGGCGTTCCTCAGACGGCCACCCACAGCTGTGAACACTCATACGAAATTTCCCATGCGTAGCCCTGACTGGACCTGGGACGAGTTGCTACTGATCTGTTCGCACGTCGTGAAGAACGACTGGCGCCAGCTCAGGGCCTATCAACAACCCACGCAAGACCTCGCTGAGCTTCTCCGCTCCCTGCCGCTTCACAGAGACGTTCCACGCGATGTACCCGCGTTCCGTTCTGCTGCCAGCGTCAGCCGCAAGAGCGCGGATCTCATCACAGGCCGCCCCGACCACTCCGGACCCGCTACCAAGGGAGGTCAGCTGACCAGGCTGGTAGCCAAGGCGTTCGTGGAACACGAAACAGAGATGTTGCTCGCGGCCAAGGCTATAGAGGATGGGATCGCGTCAGGTGAACTCTTCCTCATCCCCGAACAGCCCGACGAGGTGGCCGAGAATGGGGTGCCCGCCACCGAGGGACAGCTTCTTGCCCGCTGGGCCACGTTCCGCGAGCGGAATCCCGCACTGCGTAAGCGCAAAATTGCCCAGGCGCACAGAAATGGAACTCCTCTCCAGTGCTCTGTATGCGATTTCCGCTTCGACCAAACGTACGGCTCTCTCGGTGAAGGCTATATCGAAGTGCACCATACGCTCCCCCTCCACCTCTCGGGACCTCGCGAGACCAGACTGGAGGATCTTGCCTTTCTCTGCGCGAACTGCCACCGAATGTGCCACAGAAGCCATCGCGGCACGGTATGGCGTACCCCAACAGCCCTCCGGGCTGAAATAGGGAAATCCACCTGAGCCGACAACACCAATCGGCCAGCCAGGGCCGCCCCAGCTGTACGCACCGAAGGTGCACGACACTAGAGGAAGCCGGTCGGATCGCCGGCCCACACCGACCCCATTCCTGCTGGGATGGCCGTTGACGCTTGAGGAGGAGGCTGTGCGTGAGAACCACTTCGCCAGTGCCTGAGTCGACCGAACCCGCCCCATCTACGGGCGATCCTCGATGAATCGGTAATCCGACGTGTGGTCGGACCCCCTCAGCACATGCGTGACCAACTGGGCCACCTAGTGGAAGCCAACGCGTCGCAGCACATCACCCTGCAGGTACTGCCATTCTCCAAGGGCGCGCACGGTGCCGCCCAGGGTAGTTTCGTGATTCTCGGCGGAGCCGAAGTAATTCTGGACGTCGTGTACGTCGATCTGCACGTCGGTCCGCTCTTCATGGAGAAGGACGAAGAACTCGACCGAACCAGAATTGCGTTCGACTACCTGCGTACACAAGCGTTGGACATGGCATTCTCTTCGGCCATGATCGAGCGCGTCCGCAAGGAGTTGCAGTGCTTCCAGTACCTCCCCGCTCCTCGGAAGACCTCTACTGGTTCAAGTCGTCATACAGCGGCGCGAGCACGACCGAAACGCACCCCGTGCACGACGTGGTCCCCGCACTCCACGGTGTGGAGTGCGGGGACCACGGGGCTATGTCGGGGCCCGGTCAGTGCTGGGCGGCCTTGCGGCGGCGGAGGGCCAGGTAGGCGCCGGCGGCCACGAGGGCGGCGGCTGCTGCGGAGAGCAGGGCCACCGGGGCGCCCGTGCCGGTCTCGGCGAGGTCGCCCTCGGCGTGGTCGTCGGAGGTCGGCTTGGCCGCCGCCGGGGACGAGGTCGAGGCGGACGGGGTGGCGTCCGTGGGGGCGGACGAGCCCGGGGTCCCGGTCGGCGTCGCCGGCGTGGAGGTGTCGGTGCCGGGGGTGGACTCGGAGGGCGTCGGCTTCTCGCCGGGCTTCTCCTCACCCGGCTTCTCCTCACCGGGCTTCTCCTCGCCCGGCTTCTCGCCGCTGCAGTCGGTCCAGAAGACCTTCTGCTTGGCCTTGCCGTGCTCGCCGTCGAAGTTCCAGTACAGCTTGTAGTGGCCGTCGGGCAGCGTCTGGTCCGGCGTCCGGCCGTGGCCGTCGGCGTCGAGCTTCAGCGAACCGGACTTCACGATCTCGCCCTTGACGGCGGCGGTCGGGGCCCAGGCGGCGATGCGCCAGTCGACGTTCTGACCACCGTCGAACCCGAAGGCGTCGAGGTAGAACGTGCAGACGTGCGGCTCGTTCTTACGGAGTTCCTCGCCGGTCTTGGCATCGTGAATCTTCACGGTGCCGTTGTCGCCGGGAGGGTTGGCGTGGGCGGCAGGAGCGAAAATCATCGCTGCGGCTACGGCAGCGGTGAGCGTGCCTGCGGAAGCAAGTGGTCGCATGAACAATCCAACATCTGAAGAAGGGCTTCCGTGGGGGGCGCCTCAGCCTCCTGCGGTCGCATGATCCCGTCAAGGCACATAGATGCCCGCTTGTCGCCTATTCCTCCTTTGCCCTCCCGGCGCCGTATAACGATTGGGGCCCGGCGGGGGCCGGGGCGGGCGCGCGGCCGCATTTGACTCGACGCTACGTATCGCGAAAGATAGATGCGTACCTGATGAGCGCCACGAGGAGGCGGAGCGATGGACCCCCTGGCCGTGCACAAGGCGCTCGCCAACCCCGCGCGCCTCCAGTTCATGCGGTGGCTCAAGGAGCCCGGGAAGCACTTCGACGAGGACTCCTACCGGCAGCAGGGACTCGGCTTCCACATCGGCGTCTGCGTCGGCGACATCCAGAAGCGCTCCGGGCTGGCGCAGTCCGTGGTCTCCGGCTATCTGCAGACCCTCAAGGACGCCGGGCTGCTCACCTCGGAACGCATCGGCAAGTGGACCTACTACCGCCGCGACGAAGCGGCGATCGCCGAGTTCGCCGCCCACGTACGGGACGAACTGTAGGACGAGCGCGAGCCCGCCCCCACCGGGTGCGGCGTCGCGCCGACACCGCATACATCTAGATTTCGCGATTTAACGAAAGGACTTGGTCGTCTCGATGAGAAGGGCCTCGCTCGCCGTTCCGGTACTCGCCCTGGGCGTGTTCGGGATCATCACCACCGAGATGGGCATGGTCGGCGTGCTCCCCCGGGTCTCGGCCGAACTCGGCGTCACGCCGTCCGACGCCGGCTGGCTCGTCGGGGCGTTCGCCCTGGTCATCGCGGTCTCCGGACCGTTCACCACGCTGCTCGCCTCCGGGATCGACCGCAAGAAGGTGCTCGCCGCCTCGATCGCGGTGTTCGCCGTGTCCAACGCCGTCTACGCGCTCACCACGCAGTACGGGGTGATGCTCGCCTTCCGGATCGTGCCCGCCCTGTTCCATCCCGTGTTCTTCGCGGTCGCGCTCGCCTCCGCCGCCCGACTGGCATCCGGGGAGAACGCGACCCGGGCCACGACGACGGTGTTCGGCGGGGTCACCGTCGGCTTCGCGTTCGGCGTGCCGCTGACCTCGTACCTCGCCGACCACCTCTCGCTGGCCGCGGCCTTCTGGTTCGGAGCACTCGTCAATCTCCTCGCCCTGCTGGGCATCCTGCGGTTCGTGCCGCCGATGCCGGTCGAACGGCGCTCCTCCTACGGCGCACAACTGAGCCTGCTCAAGCGCACCGGTACCTGGCTGAGCATCGTCTCCGTCGTTCTCGTCTTCGCGTCGATGTTCTCGGTCTACGGCTACTTCGCGGAGTACCTGGGGCAGGTCACGGAGATGGGCGGTACGTGGGTCAGCGCGATGCTGATGGCCTTCGGCGTGGTGATGATCCTCGGCAACTTCGCCTTCGGCGGCCTGCTGCGGCGCTCCCCCGTCCGTACCGCCGTCGCCTACCCGGTGCTCTGCCTGCTGGTCTACGTTCTGGTGTACGCCGTCGGCCCGCTGTTCGCGCCGATGGCGGCGGTGGTCCTGGTGTGGGGCGTCGTGCACTCGGGCGGGCTCGTCGTGAGCCAGAACTGGCTGGGGCGGGACGCGACCGACGCACCGGAGTTCGGCAACAGCCTCTTCATCTCCTTCTCCAACCTGGGCATCACGCTCGGCACCGCCGTCGGCGGATGGGCCCTGGCGGCGTACGGGGCGCGTCAACTTCCCTGGGTCGGAGTGGGATTCGCGGTCGCCGCCGTGGTGGTGATGGCTCTGCGGCTGGGGCTCGGGGCACGGGTGAACCGATACGGCCGAACGAGTGGCAACCGTACGGAGTGCGGGGTGCGCGGAAGCGCTGTTCAGGAGACTGGCCAGGAGAGCTGACGGTGGTTCGGGAGAAGTCTCGCTTGAAGGTCGATTTCCGGCCACAACACAACACCCCTTACCCTGCGGTACATCGGTCACTAACGGTCAGCAGGGACAGAAGGGCACCTCCATGACTTCCGAGACCAGCACATTGGTCACCATCGACGCCACAACTTCCTTGCTGGAGGCGGAACTTCCCCGCCTCGAGCAGCACCAGCAGACGCTGGAGAAGGAACTCGCGGCCGTCACCGAGCGCCTGGGTTCGGTACGGACCGCACTGACCGCGCTGCGGGCGCTGTCGGGCTCGTCCGCGCCCGTCGCCGGGGAGGCGTCCGGGGTGACGGCCGATGCCGACGCGGCCGTCGAGGCGCCCGCGATCCCGCAGCAGGCGCGGACTTCCGCCGAGCCCGTCGAATCCGCCGAATCCGCCGAGTCCGTCGCGCGGGCGGAGGAGGAGCAGGCGCCCGAGGAGCCGGCCGCCACCCCCGCACGCCGTTCCACCGCGCGCAGGACCTCCGCCGCGCCCAAGAGCCGCAAGCGGGCCACCGCCAAGCCGAAGGCCCAGCAGCGCGGCCGGGCCAAGGTCGCCAAGGACACCGCCAAGAACGCCGCCGAGGACACCGTCGTGGACTCGGCCCCGGCGGCCAAGGCGCCGAAGAGCGCCACCACCGCCAAGGCCGCCAAGCCCGCGAAGGCCAAGGCGACGAAGCCCCGGGCCGCCAAGAAGGCGACGGCCGAGGACGAGAGCGGCAGCCTCACCGAGCTGACCCTGAAGGTGCTCGCGGAGGCCGGTGCCCCCGTGCGCGCCCGTGACGTGACGGAGGCGCTCGGGCGCGAGCTCACGCCCAACGGCATCAACACCGTGCGCAGCACCCTCGACCGGCTCGTCGCCACCTCCCGGGCCCACCGCGCCGGCCGGGGCCTCTACCAGTCGCCCGTCAACTGACGTACCGACAAAGGTAGTTCGCTGGGATGCCCGCCCCCGCCCACCGCGGGGCCGGGCATCCGCGCGAGAGCGCCGGTGCGGCGGCGCCCAGGGGCGGAAACAACCCGTTCGATGGAGCCGGTGCCGGTCGTTAGGTTGAGCCCATGTCTTCATCGTCATCACTGCGCCTGGAAGAGGTCACGGCGGACAACGTCGAGGCCGCCTGTGCGCTGACCGTCCGCCCCGACCAGCAAGGGCTCGTGAAGCCGGTCGCCTGGTCGCTGGCCCAGGCGTACACGACCCCCGACATCGCCTGGCCCCGGCTGATCTTCGACGGGGACCGGCTCGTCGGCTTCGTCATGGCCTTCTTCGACGTCGAGTTCGACCCGAAGGACGCGGGGACGCGCTCCGGGCTCTGGCGGCTGAACATCGCGGCCGACCAGCAGGCACGCGGGTACGGGCGGTTCGCCGTGACGGCGGTGTGCGAGGAGATCCGGCGGCGGGGCGGCACCCGGGCCACGGTGACCTTCGTTCCCGGTGAGCACGGTCCCGAGGGGTTCTACCGCGGTCTCGGGTTCGAGCCGACCGGGGAGACCAGCGAGGACCAGGTCGTCGCCGAACTGGACCTCGGCGACGCGTAGCGGTACGCGCGCGGCAGTACGGGTACAGCGGCGCCCGTACAGCGGTACGCGCGCAGCGGCGCGGTGTGATGTTCGTGGGTGCGCGTGTCGTGCTGTGGCCGGAAATGGCGGTGGGGTCGGTCCAGAAGGCGTCCGGACGGTCCGGGCGTCCGGGGCCGATACGGCGGATCATGACCCGGTTGGCGTCAGCAGAACCGATTCAGCAGTTGCCGTCCAGGTGACGGAGGCCGGAACGCGACGAGTAACCGCATGCCGAGGGCACAGACTTGGGCCGTTTCCCACCCCTCGCACAAGGAGTTCCCCATGCGCCTGTGTCCACGTTCCGCCGTTGCCGCCGCCCTCGGCGCCCTCTCGCTCGTCGTCGCCGTCCCGGCCTCGGCGAGCGCGGCGACCGGAGACTTCACGTACGTCTACTCCGGCCTCGACGGCTCGCTGCGGCCCGGCTACCTGGTCGACCCGCCGAGCCGGATGTGCATCACGCTGCCCGAGGTGGCCGACCCGTCCTCGTCGCTGCCCGCGACCACCCCGCTGAACCTCACCGGCTCCACCGCGACGGTCTTCACCGGCCCGGACTGCGAGGGCGACCACTTCTCGCTCCGGCCGCACGGCGGCTACGCCTCCAGCCGGCTGAAGCTCCGTTCGGTCGTCTTCAGCTGAACATCCGGGCGGCGCCGGGGCGGGCGGTCCGGTTCAGATCGCCACCGCGGTGCCGCTGACCTCGATACCGGTGTCCGCCCCGGCGGGCACCCGTACCCGGATCGTGCTCGGCCGCCCCATGTCGTACCCCTGGTGCACCGTCAGCGTCGCGGGGGTGTCGACGAGGCCCTCGGTGCGCAGGTAGCCGCCGAAGGCCGCGGCCGCGGCGCCGGTGGCCGGGTCCTCGACGACGCCGCCGGGCGGGAACGGGTTGCGGGCGTGGAAGACCGAGGGGGACTCGCGCCAGACCAGATCGACGGTGGTCCAGCCGTGGTGCGCCATGAGGGCGGCGAGTGCCTCCCGGTCGTAGTCCAGCCGGGCGAGCCTGGTGCGGTCCGCCGCCGCGACCACCGGGTGCCAGGCCCCCGCGTACGCGGCCCGCACGGGCAGCGCGGGGTCCAGGTCCTCCGCCGACCAGCGCAGCGCCGCGAGCAGCCGGTCCGTCACGTCCTGCGGGATCGGCTCGGACCGGGGCGGGACGCTGACCAGGGTGGCCATGACCGATCCGTCCGGCCCGGTCTCCGTGGCCACCAGCACCTCGCCGGCCTTCGTGCGGAAGGTGCGCTCGCCCACCCCGTGCCGCCGGGCGTGGGCGACGGCGGTGGCGATGGTGGCGTGCCCGCAGAACGGCACTTCGGCCAGCGGGCTGAAGTACCGGACGTCGAGGTGGCTTTCCCGTCCCGGCTGCGCCGAGCCCCGCGGCGGGAGGACGAACGCGGTCTCCGAGTGGCCGACCTCGGCCGCGATCCGGAGCATGGCCGCGTCGTCCAGCCCGGACGCGTCGAGGACCACGCCCGCGGGGTTCCCGCCGGAGGGGTCCGTGCTGAACGCCACGTATTCGAGGATTTCCATGGATCAGGACCCGTCTATCAGGGCCTGCAGCGCGGGCGCGTACAGGTCGGCGAGGTGTTCGGGGGTGGCGTCCGCCCCGGCGCCGGAGCGGTGGAGGCCGAGGGTGGCGCCGAGGCCGAGGAGGTGACCGGCGATCAGTTCGGCGCGCAGGGTGCGTTCGCGGCCGGTGAGGCGGGCGGCGAGGGCGTCGGTGACCTGCTCCTGGAAGCGGTCGCGCAGCAGGGAGCGTTCGTCGCGGTTGCCGAGCGAGAAGACGACGCGCAGCAGCGGGTCCGACTGGAGTGTGCGGCGGTGGCGGACGAGCGTGACGACCATGTGGCGGCCCAGTACGGGCAGCGGGGCGTCGAAGAGCTCGGCGGCGGCGGGGCCGAAGTCGGCGACCGTGTTGAAGAGCTCCTCCTTGCGGCCGAAGTGCTTGACCACCAGCGAGGGGCTCACTCCGGCGTCGGCCGCGATGCCCCGGATGGTGACGTCGGCGTACGGGCGCTGGGTGAACGCCCGGCGGGCCGCGCGCAGGATCGCGTCGCGGCCCGTGCCCGCATCGCCCGTACCCGGGTCCCCCGTGCGCGGCTCGCGCGTGCCGGGGCCGCCCGGGTCGGTGTCGGACCGGACCGGGGCCGGTACGGCGGCCTGCCCGCTGGTCATGTGCTCTCCTGGATCGGCATCGTCCGCACACCGTCCTTCCGGTCGCCCGGGACGTCGCGGCTGCTTTCGACCGTACCTGTCGCGGAGGTGCGCGCGCCCGGCAGGAACAGGGTGACCAGCAGCGCGAGGAGCGCCGCGCCCCCGGCGATCAGGAAGACGAGCTGGTACGCGTGGAGCGTCGGGGCGGTCCGGCCGCCCACCCGGAAGGTGAGGTTGGCGAGGACGGCGGCGACCGTCGCGCTGCAGAACGCCTGCCCGATCGAGCGCATCAGGGTGTTGAGGCCGTTGGCCGCGCCGGTCTCGCTCATCGGGACGCCGCGCATGACCAGGGCGGGCAGGGCGGAGTACGCGATGGCCGTGCCGGAGGCGACGACCGTCGCTCCGGCGATGATCAGCCAGAGGTTGTGGCTGGTGAAGTAGCGGACCCCGTAGCCGGTGGCGATCACCGCGGCGGCCAGGGCCAGGCTGACCTTGGGGCCGTGCTTCCCGGAGATCCGGGCCGAGACCGGGGAGAGGGCGACCATCATCACGCCGCCCGGCAGCAGGCAGAGGCCGCTGACGACGAGCGAGGCGCCGAGCCCGTAGCCGGTCTCCTTGGGCTCCTGGACCATCTGGGCGGTGACCAGGGAATTCGCGTAGAAGGCGAAGCCGATGAGCAGGGCGGCGACGTTGGTGAGCAGGACGGCGGGGCGGGCCGAGATCCGCAGGTCGACCATGGGCGAGGCGACCCGGAGTTCGTACGCCCCCCAGCACAGCGCCACGACGACGGCCGCGACCAGCAGCCCGAGCGTCCGGGCCGAGGTCCAGCCCCAGTCGGCGCCCTGGGTGACCGCGAGCAGCAGGCAGACCAGGGCCGCGGAGAGCCCGAGCGCGCCGAGCGCGTCGAAGCGGCCCCGGCTGCGCAGCGGCGACTCCGGCACGCACCACAGCACGAGCACGATGTCGAGGACGCCGATCGCGCCGGAGACCCAGAACATCGTGTGCCAGTCGAAGTTCTCGACGACCAGGGCCGCGACCGGCAGGCCGACCGCCGCGCCGATGCCGAGCGTCGAGCTCATCAGTGCCACGGCGGACAGCACGCGCTCGGGCGGGAGTTCGTCGCGCAGGATGCTGATGCCCAGCGGCAGTACGGCCAGCGCGGCGCCCTGCAGGGCGCGTCCGGCGATCAGTACGCCGATGTGGGAGCTGACCGCGCACAGCACCGAACCGGCCACCAGCACCCCGAGCGAGGCGACGAGCACCCGGCGCTTGCCGTACATGTCGCCGACCCGGCCCAGGACGGGGGTGAAGACGGCGCCGGTCAGGAGGGTGACGGTGACCAGCCAGCTCGCGGCGGCCGGGCTCGCGCCGGTGAGGGCCGGGATGTGCGGGAGCAGAGGGACGACGATCGTCTGCATCACCGCGACGACGACGCCGCAGAACGCCAGGACGCTGACGGCGAACCGGGGGTGTGCGGGCTGCTTCGCGGCGGGGGTCGGGTCGGCGGGTATGTCCGCTGGCATGGCTCTCCGTACAGGGTCCGGGACTGCTGGGGTGTACGCGCGTTCACCCCAGGGTAAACGCGTGTGCACCCCCTCGACGACCGGTACCCCGGCAACCGCGTTAGCCTCGAAGACCCGGGCCGGGACGTGTCGGACACGCCCACGGGGCCCGGATCACCGAGACGAGAAGGCGAGGGTGGCTGCGATGGCGAAGGTTCCGGCAGCGGCGGTTGCGGCGGGCGGGCTGGTCGGCGGATACGCCGTGGCCCGGTGGACCAGGAAGCGGCCGCTGGGCGGGGTCGCCCTCGCCGCCGCGGGCACGGTCGCCGCGTACGAGTGGAACCGGCAGGCCGGGCCGCGGGCGGCGGCCGGACTGACGACGGCCTACCTCGCCGCGTTCGCCGGATCGCACCCGCTGGCCAAGAAGATCGGCGCCTGGCCCTCCGTCTTCGCCGTGGCGGGCTCCATGGCCGTCGCCTCGTGGGCGGTCACCCGCCGGGCCGCCTGAGGGCCTGGTACGGGAACGGGCGCGGGGCGGCCTCCCCGCGTACGGGAACACGAAAAGGGGCGGGGCTCCCGGAGAGATCCGGAAGCCCCGCCCCTTTCGCGCACGCGACGCACACCGGCCCCGTTGCGCGCCCAGCGCCCGGCGGCCCCCAGGACACCGCCCCGTTACGCGCCCAGCGCCCAGGACACCGTGTAGATCAGCAGACCGGCCAACGCGCCCACCACCGTGCCGTTGATCCGGATGAACTGGAGGTCGCGGCCGATGTTCGCCTCGATCTTCCTCGACGTCTGGTCCGCGTCCCAGCCCGCGACGGTGTCGCTGATCAGCGACGTGATCTCGGTGCGGTACGTCGTGACGACGTAGACCGCGGCGTCCTCCAGCCAGCCGTCCAGCTTCGCCTGGAGCCGCTCGTCCGTGGACAGCCGGGCACCCAGCGCCATCAGGGAGGCCCGCGCCCGCAGCCGCAGCTCGCTCTGCTCGTCCTCCGCCGCCGCGATGATCATCGCGCGGACCGACGACCAGGCCGAGGCGATGACGTCCTGGACCTCGCCGCGCCCCAGGATCTCCGACTTCAGCCGCTCGACCCGGGCCCGGGTGTCCGAATCGGTCCGGAGGTCGGACGCGAAGTCCGTCAGGAAGGTGTCGATCGAGGCGCGCGCCGGATGGCCCGGCATGTCCCGCATCTCCGTGACGAACCGCAGCAGCTCCTTGTAGACCCGCTCCCCGATCCGCTTGTCGACGAACCGGGGCGTCCAGCCCGGCGCCCCGCCCTGCACCGCGTCCATCACCGAATCGCCGTGCCGCACCAGCCAGTCGTGGGCCTTCACACAGACCAGGTCCACCACCTTGCGGTGTCCCCCGTCGGCGACGATCTTCTCCAGCATCTTCCCGAGCCCGGGACCGACCTCCGCCGCGTTGGCCCGCCGGGTGATCGCCTCACCCACCACCGCCTGCACGTCGGAGTCCCGCAGCACCCGCATCGCCCCGCGCAGCGCGGTCGACAACTCGGCGGTCACCCGGTCGGCATGGGCCGGATCGGCCAGCCAGGCACCGAGCCGCCGCCCGGCGCGCAGGGCGTGGATCCGGCCCCGGACCACGTCACCGGAGAGAAAATTCTCCCCGACGAAGGAACCCAGTGAGGCCCCGAGCTGGTCCTTCTTGGTGGGGATGATGGCGGTGTGCGGGATCGGCAGGCCGAGCGGGCGCTTGAACAGCGCCGTGACGGCGAACCAGTCGGCCAGCGCGCCCACCATCCCCGCCTCGGCGGCCGCGGCGACGAAGCCCGGCCAGCCGCCCACCCCCGCGCTCCTCGCCCAGGTGGCGAGCGCGTACACCAGCGCGACCAGCAGAAGGAGGCCCGTGGCCGTGGTCTTCATCCGGCGCACCCCGCGCCGCTTCTCCTCGTCGGCCGCGGTGTACGCGAACGAGCCGAGCGGCGCGGGCCGGGGGCGCCCGGGCCCCTCCCCGGCCCCGGAGCCCTCCCCGGCCCCGCTGCCGTTCCGCTCGCCCGTACGCGCCGGCTGCCGCGCCCCCGGCTCCCCGGGGCCGGTCCGATCGTTCCGTTCCATCCGCTCCACCTGTCCGCGCACTCCTCGCGCCCGGAAAACCGTACGCAACGTCCCTACCTGACCTACTCCCGGGCCGCACGCCGAGTTCCCGGCGCCGCGCCCCTCCCGTCCTGCCCCATCATGGGACCAGTCCGTTTGATCTTGAGGAGAGACACCGCCCATGCCCAGGCGCCAGGGGTTCCCCCCGCTCATCGCCCCCGTGGCGGGCACCGCCGCGCTCGCCGCCACGGTGGCGTTCGCCGGCTCCCTGCTGTTCTCCGGCCCCGGCGACCAGTCGGGCGCGGTGGTGGCCGTACCCGGGCCGCGGTCCGCGCCCCGGACGCCCGCCGCCCCCGCGCACACCACCGGGCTCTGGGCCGCCACCTGGACGGCCTCCCCCGTCACCGGGATGGCCGACTCCACCACCGGCAGCACCCTGCACCGCCGCACCATTCGTAACGTCGTCCATACGAGCATCGGCGGGAGCGCGGCCCGCATCACTCTTTCGAATCTTTTCGGCACCCATCCGCTGGTCGTGGAGCAGGCCGGGGTCGGCGGCCGCCCCGCCACCTTCGGCGGGGCGCGCTCCGTGACCGTCCCGACCGGCGGGCAGGTCGTCAGCGACGCCGTGCCCGGACCGGTCGCCCCCGACGCCGACCTCGTCGTCACCCTGCGCGTCCGCAGCCCCGAGGGACCCGTCACCGTCCACGAGCGCAGCCACCAGACCTCGTACCTGGACACCGCGTGGGGCACCCGGCGGACCGACGACTGGCGCTACCTCACCGCCGTCGACGTCCACACCCTCACCGCCGTCGGGACCATCGCCGTGATCGGCGACTCGCTCACCGCCGGCACCGGCTCCAGCACCGACACCAACAACCGCTGGCCCGACGTCCTCGCCGACCGGCTGCACGGCCGGTACGGGGTCGCCAACGCGGGCATCGCCGGCAACCGCCTCCTGCTCGACGGCAGCGGCGTACGGGCCCTCGACCGCTTCGAGCGCGACGCACTGGACGTCGCCGGGGTGCGTACGGTCGTCGTCGCGCTCGGCATCAACGACGTGCAGCGCTCACCGCAGGAGACCCACCCGCAGCACATCTCGGACGCCCTGCGCCAACTGACCGAGCGCGCCCACGCCCGCGGACTGCGGGTGGTCGGGGCGACCCTGATGCCGTTCGAGGGCTACCGCACCTGGACCCCGGCCCGCGAAGCCGTACGGCAGCGGGTCAACGAACTGATCCGGGCGGGCGGCGTCTACGACGACGTCATCGACTTCGACGCGGCGGCCCGCGACCCGCACCGCCCGACCCGGCTCCGGCCGGAGTACGACAGCGGCGATCACCTCCACCTCAACGACGCGGGCTACCAGCGGCTGGGCTCACTGGTGGACCTGGCGTCGCTGGAGCACGAGGAAACCGTCTCCGACCAGCTCTGAGAGGCGAGGGAGAGGGCCGGGGCGGGACATACCGATCAGGGGCCGGCCGGGGCGGGCGCGTCCCGCCGGGGACGGGCGGCTCCCGGCGTCGGCGTCAGGCGCCGTCCGGGCCCTTCTCCAGGCGGCCGCGCTCCCGGCCGCCGTCCAGCCCCTTCGACCGCTCCCGCTCCGCGTCCCGCAGCCGCTTGCGCTCCGCCTTGCTCCGCTTGTGCTCCACCCCGACACCGCCCATCAGCGCGAACCCGGTGATCCGCACCCGCGGGGCGTCCGGCGACGGGACGCCCTCGTCCTTCGCGCGCTCGCCGAAGCCGCCCATGATGCCGATGCCCCGGACCTCGACGTTCAGCTCCGGCGGAACCGTCACCTGCATCCCGCCCATGATCGCGATGCACCGGATGACCACTTCGCGGTCCTCGAAGTTCGCCTCGCGCAGATCGATCTCACCGCCGCCCCAGAAGGCGAACGCGGTGAACTTCCGGCCCACCGTCCAGTTGCCCCGGCGCCCGAAACCGCCCCAGAAGGCGAAGGCGCCGTTCGACGTCGCGGGCCGGCCGATCCGGTCCGCCCACCGCTTCCCCGAACCGGTCGGCGCCACAGCCGCACCGCCCACCGGCGCCACCACCGCGCCCGGCGCGGGCAGATCCCGCACCAGCGGCTCCAACTCCCCGTGCGTACGCGCCGTATAGGCCGCTTCCAGACGCTGGTCGAACTCCTCCATCCCCAGCCTGCCCTCGGCGACCGCCTCGCGCAGGGTTTCGGCCACACGCTCGCGCTCGGCATCGGAGGCACGCATTTCCGGACTCTCACTTGTCATACCGCGAACCCTATTGAACGCCCGCTTCCGAGGTCGAGGCGTACATCCTCGCGATGACCGTTTCGATGTCCGGCTCCCGTACCGAAAGGTCGACCAGCGGGTACTCCGCGGCGATCCGGGCGACCAGCGCCGCCGCCGACTCCGCCGCCGGGAAGGCCAGCCACTGGCGCGGTCCCTCCACCTTCACGGTCCGCACCGAGGGCGCCGACTCAAGCCGGATCGGCGGCAGTTCGCGCTCCAGGTCGACCACCAGCGTCCGCTCGCTCTCCCCCAGCTCGTGCAGCCCCTCCAGGGCACCGTCGTACATCAGACGGCCGTGGTCGATCACCATCACCCGCGAGCAGAGCTGCTCGATGTCGGTCAGGTCGTGGGTGGTCAGCAGCACGGTCGTGGCACGCTCGGCGTTCAAGTCCCGCAGGAATCCACGGACCTTCGCCTTGGAGACCACGTCCAGACCGATCGTCGGCTCGTCCAGGTACAGCACCTCGGGATCGTGCAGCAGCGCCGCCGCGATGTCCCCGCGCATCCGCTGCCCCAGCGAGAGCTGACGCACCGGAACCTCCAACAGATCGCCCAGATCAAGGAGTTCGACGCACCGGTCCAGGTTCTCCCGGAACCGGGCGTCGGGGATCCGGTACATCCGGTGCATCAGCCGGTACGAGTCGCGCAGCGGCAGGTCCCACCAGAGCGTGGTGCGCTGGCCGAAGACCACACCGATCCGGTGCGCCAGCCGGGTACGCTCCCGCGACGGGTCGATGCCCGCCACCCGCAGCCGGCCGCCGCTCGGGGTGAGGATGCCGGTCAGCATCTTGATCGTGGTCGACTTCCCGGCGCCGTTCGGGCCGATGTAGCCGACCATCTCGCCGCGGGCGACCCGGAAGCTGATCGAGTCGACCGCCCGGACCTGGCGCCGCTCACCGCGCAGGAAGCCGGTCCTGCGGCGTACGTCGAAGACCTTCTCGACCTCGTCGAGCTCGATGAACCCGGGGTCGCCGCCCGTGCCCGCGCCCGTACTCGTACTCGTACTCGTGCTCGTGCTCGTGCTCGTGCTCGTATTCACGTCCCTGCCCCTTTCATGGCGGCTGCTCCGCCGCCTCCGCCCGAAGCCCGAAGTCCGAAGCCCATGCCCGATGTCCCGGCCCGGCCGGTCAACTGCCGGTGCTGCGGTACGCGCGCAGCCCCGCGCGCCACGCCAGCCCCGCCAGCAGACAGCACCCCACCGCCACCACCGGGGACAGGAACGCCACCCACCCCGGCAGCCCCACCGGCAACGGCCGCCCCAGCACATACAGCGCGGGCAGCCAGTTCACGAAGGCCAGCGGCACGACGAAGACCACCCCGCGCACCAACTCCTTCGCGAAGATCGACGGCGGGTACTGGAGCAGGGCGTTGCCGCCGTACGTGAAGGAGTTCTGCACCTGGGAGGCGTCGTTCGCGACGAACTGGAACGCCGCCCCGGCCACGAAGAGCGCACCGAAGAGCCCCGCCCCGCCCAGCAGCATCAGCGGCACCACCGCCACCTTCAGCACCGTCCACTCGACGTCCACCGTCGCGAGCCCGTACCCCAGCACCAGCGCCCCCTGGAGCACCCGCCCCAGCCTGCGCAGCGCGAACCGGTCCGCCGCGACCTGGGCGAGCACCGGGACCGGCCGCACCAGCAGGGTGTCCAGCGTCCCGTCCCGCACCCGCCGCCCCAGCCGGTCCATCGACCCCATCAGCAGGTCGGCCAGGCCGAACGCGGTGCCCGACGCCCCGTACAGCAGGGCGATCTCGGAGAGGCTGTAGCCGCCGAGCCGGTCCACGTGCGTGAACATCAGCAGGATCGTGACGAAGTCGAAGGCGGTGGCCGCGAAGTTGCCGAGTGCCGCCATCGCGAACGACGCCCGGTAGGCCATCGTCGAACGCAGCCACATCGCCACGATCAGCCCGTAGGCCCGCACGCCCTCGCCGAACCGCCGGGGCCACCCCCGCCGGGCGAACGCCTCCTGGGACCAGTCGGCGGACCGGCCCCCGGCCACCTCCACCGCACCGCTCGCGTCAGCCACCCTGGACCACCACCCGTCGCGTCGCCACCGACTGAACCATCCGCCCCACCAGCAGCAGCACCACCGCCCAGCCCGCCTGGAAGCCGTACGCCCGCGCCAGCTCCCACCCCGGGTACTTGCCGAGGAACACGTCGGCGGGCACCTGGAGCAGCGAGGACCACGGCATCAGCCGCGCCGCGTCCCCCAGCAGCCCGGGGAAGAGGGTCAGCGGGAGCAGCATCCCGGAGAAGAACATCCCGAACAGCCAGGCCATCTGCGCCACCCCCGCCCCGTCCATCAGCCAGAACGCGGAGAGCGCCACCAGGTAGCGGATCGCGAAGCTGACCACGACCCCGAGCGTCACCGAGCCGAGGAAGGCCAGCCAGGTCCACCCGGACGAGGGCATCGCCAGCTCGAAGGCGAGCGAGCCCACCAGCATCGGCACGATGCCTCGGCCCAGCAGATGGAAGGCGGCCCGGCCCAGGTCGCCCGCCAGCCACCAGAACTGGAGGTCGACCGGCCGGTAGAGGTCGACCACCACGTCACCGGTGCGGATGCGTTCGATCAGCTCGTCCTCGAAGCCGCCGCCCATCATGGAACAGGTCATCAGCAGGGCCTGCCCCAGCCACACGTAGCTGAGCGCCTGCGGCATGTCGTAGCCGCCGAGCTGCGGGCGCTCGTCCCACAGCGCCACATAGGTGTACGTCAGGATGAAACCGAAGACGGTGTTGGTGAACACCCCCGACGCCGTGGCGATCCGGTAGGTGGCGTGGCGCCGGAACCCGCCCGCCGCCACCACCGCGTAGAGCCGCACCGCATGCACCCCCATGGTCCGGGTGCCGCACGGTCGCGGGCACCAAAGCGCACGACCCTAGTGCGGCGGCATCGTCCGTCGCGACCGGTTTTTCCGGGGCGGGGCGAGGTCGATCCGGTGCTTATTCCCTAAAAAAGGGCAGTATGGGATAACTGATCGCAGTCGAGGAGTCTGCACGGACATGAGCGACGAGCCACAGCAGCCCGGCGGGAACGAGAGCGGCGACGGCCCCCAGGGCTGGGCCCCCAGACAGCGACCGGACACCCCCGGTGACGGCGGGAGCGGCGGCGACGGGGCCGGATCCGCGGCCGGACCTGCCGGAAAGCCCCGCCGGCCCAGGCGCACCGGCTGGCGCCGCGCCGTACCCACCTGGCGGATGACGCTCGGCGGACTTCTGGTCGTCGCCGTCCTCCTGGTCGGCGGCTTCATCGCCGGGTACCAGCTCGTCGGCATCCCCGCCGCCAACTCCAGCGCCACCGCGCAGGCCAATGTGTACCTCTACAAGGACGGCAGCGTGATCGCCCGTTCGGGTGAGGTCAACCGGGAGAGCGTCGACCTCGCCCAGGTCCCGCTCACCGTCCAGCGCGCCGTACTCGCCGCCGAGGACCGCGACTTCTACTCCGAACGGGCGGTCGACCTCAAGGCCATGGTCCGCGCCGCCTGGAACACCCTCACCGGCAAGGGCAAACAGGGCGGCTCGACCATCACCCAGCAGTACGTCAAGAACTACTACCTCGGCCAGGAGCAGACCGTCGTCCGCAAGTTCAAGGAATTCTTCATCGCGATCAAGCTCAACCGCGAGCAGTCCAAGAACGAGATCCTCCAGGGCTACCTGAACACCAGCTACTTCGGCCGCAACGCCTACGGCATCCAGGCCGCCGCCCAGGCCTACTACGCCAAGGACGTCGACCACATCACCACCGCTCAGGGCGCCTACCTCGCCTCCCTGCTCAACGCCCCCAGCGCCTACGACGTCGTCGTCCACCCCGAGAACAAGTCCGCCGCCGTCGCCCGCTGGAACTACGTCCTGGACGGCATGGTCAAGGAGAAGTGGCTCGGCGCCGACGAACGCGCCGCGATGACGTTCCCCGTCCCCGGCAAGGTCCACCCGCCCACCGGGCTCTCCGGACAGCGCGGCTACCTCGTCCAGGCCATCGACGACTACCTCGCCGACCACGACATCGTCGACGAGAACACCCTCGCCACCGGCGGCTACCGGATCACCACCACCCTGGACAAGAAGAAGCAGAACGCCCTGGTCCGCGCGGTCGACGACAACGTCATGTCGCAGACCAGCCCGGACCGCCCGGCCGACCGCGACGTCCGCGTCGGCGGCGCCTCCGTCGAACCCGGCACCGGCCGCGTCGTCGCCATGTACGGCGGCGTCGACTACACCAAGCAGTACGTGAACAACGCGACCCGGCGCGACTACCAGGTCGGCTCCACCTTCAAACCCTTCGTCTTCACCTCCGCCGTCGCCAACCACTCCACCACCCAGGACGGCCGGACCATCACCCCCGACACCGTCTACGACGGCACCAACAAACGGACGGTCCAGGGCCCCAACGGCTCCACCGGATACGCCCCCGCCAACGAGGACGACCGCAGCTACGGACCCATCACCGTCACCGAGGCCACCGACAAGTCCGTCAACGCGGTCTACGCCCAGATGGCCGAGGACGTCGGCCCCGAGAAGGTCCGACAGACCGCCATCGACCTCGGACTCCCCAAGAGCACCCCCGACCTCACCGCCACCCCGTCCATCGCCCTCGGCGTCGCCACCGCCAGCGTCCTCGACATGGCCGAGGCGTACGCCACCCTCGCCAACCACGGCCGGCACGGCTCGTACGTCCTGGTCGACCGGGTCAGCAAGGGCGGCGAGGACCTCGACGTCCCCGGCCGGGGCCCCACCCGCCAGGCCGTCGACCGCGAGGCCGCCGACACCACGACCGCGATCCTCCGCAGCGTCGTCGAGGGCGGCACCGGCACCGCCGCCCAGGCCGCCGGACGCCCCGCCGCCGGCAAGACCGGCACCGCCGAGGAGGACAAGGCCGCCTGGTTCGCCGGATACACCCCCGACCTCACCACCGTCGTCGCCGTCATGGGCCAGGACCCCGAGACCGGCGCGCAGAAACCGCTGTACGGGGCCCTCGGACTCGCCCGCATCAACGGCGGCGGCGCCCCTGCCCAGGTCTGGGCGCAGTACACCGAGGCGGCGCTGCGCAACACCCCGGCCACCGACTTCGACCTGACCGTCGAGAGCGGCACCGGGCAGTCCACCCCGACCAACGGTCAGACCACCCCCGGCGGCACCACGAAACCCTCCGGCCCCGCCTCCAGTACCGGCCCGAACACCCCCGGAACCACCCCGCCCGAGATCCCCTCACCCCCCGGCAGCGAGGAACCGCCCAGCACCGGCACCGACACCGGCAACCAGAACGGCGGCGGGACCGACACCGGGGGCGCCGGGAACGGCGGGGCGCAGAACGGCGGCGGCGACAACGGCGGACCCGGCGGCGAGACCGGCGGCGGGGGCCCGGGCGGCGGTGACAACGGCGGCGGCGCGGGCGCCGGAGGCTACGGTTACGGCCCCGGCGCCCGGCCCGGCAGCCCGGGCACCCCCGTACCCGGTCCGGGAAGCATCCCCGGTCAGTGACCCGAGGTCGCCTTCAGGCCGACGACGGCGACCAGCAGCAGACAGACGAAGAAGATCCGGGCGGCGGTCACCGGCTCGTTCAGCACCACCATGCCGAGCACCGCCGCACCGGCCGCACCGATCCCGACCCACACCCCGTAGGCCGTACCGATCGGCAGCGTCCGGGCCGCATGGGACAGCAGCACCATGCTCGCCACGATCCCGGCACCGGTGAACACGCTCGGCCACAGCCGGGTGAACCCCTCGGTGTACTTCATCCCGATCGACCAGGCCACTTCGAGCAGACCGGCGACAACCAGCAGAACCCACGCCATGACAACAGCACCTCCGGCGAGACAGAACAAGCGGACAACGGGTGCGTCGTCTTTGCGGAACCCGGTACGGCGCGTCTCGTCGGGGTACCCCCAGCCTAGCAAAGGAAGGGCAAAGGGCCTGGTGACAACGGTCACCAGGCCCTTTGCCCTTCCACCACGTCGAATCGGCGCCGGGCCGGAGAACTACAGATACAGCCCGGTCGAATCCACCGAACCCTCGAACCGGTCGGCCGCCACCGCGTGCAGATCACGCTCCCGCATCAGCACGTACGCCACCCCGCGCACCTCGACCTCGGCCCGGTCCTCGGGGTCGTACAGCACCCGGTCGCCCGGCTCCACCGTCCGCACGTTCTGCCCCACCGCCACCACCACGGCCCAGGCCAGCCGACGGCCGACCGCGGCCGTCGCCGGAATCAGAATGCCGCCACCGGAACGCCGCTCGCCCTCGGGCGTATCGGTCCGGACCAGCACACGGTCGTGCAGCATGCGGATGGGCAGCTTGTCGTCGGTGTTCTCGCTCACGCCCCGCAACCTACCTGCCCGGCGCCGCCCGGCACCCCTCCGGGGTGCGCGGGCCGCCGCATCAGCCCTTCCGGCGCCGCTTCGACGCCACGATCAGCCCCACGACACCCACCGCGAGCAGCGCCGCCGGAACCACCCGCTCCAGCCGCGGGGCGCCCTCCTCGTCCACGAACCGGGCCCGCACGTCCGACACCGCCCGGTTCACCGCGACGAAAGCCCGCCCGGCCGTCCGGTCCACGGCCTCGGCAGCCTTGGCCTTCATGTCTCCCATGATCGTATCGGGGTGCACCCGCACCCCGATCTCGTCGAGCACCACCGCGAGCTGCTCCCGCCTGCTGATGATGTCCGCCTCGATCTGCGCAGGGGTTCTGGCATCCGACACTGCGCCGCCTCCGTGGTCCTCGTCCGGTAAACCTTCATCGACAGTCTGTCAGCTCGACCCTCCACACACCCGGCGGCACCCCTATTACTCTCGGTCCCGTACACCCCACGTGCCACCCGAGGAGAACCATGAGCGAGCGACTCCAGCCCGGCGACACCGCCCCCGCCTTCACCCTCCCCGACGCCGACGGCAACGAGATCTCGCTCGCCGATCACAAGGGCCGCAAGGTCATCGTCTACTTCTACCCGGCCGCCCTGACCCCCGGCTGCACCAAGCAGGCCTGCGACTTCACCGACAACCTGGACCTGCTCACGGGCGCCGGGTACGACGTCATCGGCGTCTCCCCCGACAAGCCGGAGAAGCTCGCCAAGTTCCGCGAGAAGGAGAACCTGAAGGTCACCCTGGTCGGCGACCCGTCCAAGGAGACCCTTGAGGCGTACGGCGCCTTCGGCGAGAAGAAGCTCTACGGCAAAACGGTGACGGGCGTCATCCGCTCCACGATCGTCGTGGACGAGGAGGGCAAGGTCGAGCGCGCCCTCTACAACGTCCGCGCCACCGGCCACGTAGCCAAGATCATCAAGGACCTCGGCATCTGACCGGGTCCCGCTCTTTTTCGGAATGCCCCGCGCCACTTCAGCTCCGGCCGAAGCGGTGCGGGGCATTCCGCATCTTGTCGGAATTCGGACGTGACTCACCGGTATCCGGAGCGTTGATCCGTACGAGGCCACGAACACACGGCCGGATACGGAGGGGCGGAGCATGGCTACTCGATACACCCGCGAGCTGCTCGAAGAGGCCGCGCGGGAAACCACCAACGCGAACGACGCGGTCCGCTGGTGCGGGGGAACGCCCACACCTGGGAGCCGAAGCTATCTGCGCCGGAAGACGGCCGAGGCGGGGGTGGACGTCTCGCACTTCACCGACACGCGGGTGCGCCACACCGAAGAGAGACTGCGCGAGGTCATCGCCTGCTCCAGCAGCATGGCCGAGGTGGTACGCAAACTGGGCATCAGCCCCGTCGGTGGCAATCATGCGCACATCAGCCGTCGCGCGGCCAAGCTCCGCATCGACACGTCGCATTTCCCGGGCACGACACCGCATGGACCCAAGGGATCCCTGGGGAATCCGCTGGTTCTCGGCGCCCCGTCGAACGGCCGGGTTCCGGGGCAGCGGCTGCGCCGCGAACTCGTCCGGCGGGGCGTCGACGATTCCTGTGCCGACTGCGGCAATGGCGGGCAGTGGCTGGGGCAACCGCTCCGGCTCGAAGTAGACCACGTCAACGGCGACTGGTGGGACAACCGCCCGGAGAACCTCCGGCTCCTCTGCCCCAACTGCCACGCGGCGACCGACACCTACCGCGGCCGCAAACGCCGGGCGACAGCATGAGCAGCCGGAACACCTACCCTCGCGACGCGCTCGAGCGAGCGGCAGCCACGGCAAGCAGTCTCGTCGACGTCCTGCGGCGGCTCGATGCGCCTCTGGGCAGCAAGACGCTCCGCTATGTACGCGCCCGGCTCAGGCACTACGACATCGACACCTCCCACTTCACCGAGGAAGCCCTGCCGGGCCGAGCGCCGCACGCGTACCCGGAAGAACTGCTCATCGAAGCGGCCGCCCACACGCACAGCATCCGGGAGATGTTCGAGTACATGGGCCTGCCACCGAGCGACAGCCCTTACGGCTACCTGCGCAGGAAGATGGACCGCCTCGGCATCGACACGTCCCACTTCACCGGCGGACGAAGGTACGCATCGCGCCTCACTCCCGGCCAGGAGCTGGCGGCTGCCATCGCCGCTTCCCACAGCCTTGCCGGTGCTCTGAGGGCCCTGGGGCAGACCGACAGCGGCGGAGCCCGCGCCCAGCTGAAGCGGGATATCGAAGCGCACGGCCTGTCGACTGCCCATTTCTCTGGTCAAGGGCATCCCCGGGGCACGCCTTCTCGGTCCCGCAGGTCCTCGGCAGAGATCCTGTGCCGCCTGGGACCCGGAGCGTCCCGCACGAGAACGACCCTGTTGCGGAGAGCCCTCGACGACATCGGTGTCCCTCACAGGTGCACACGGTGCGGGACCGGCGAGACATGGCGCGGGAACCGCCTCGTCCTGGAGATCGACCACATCGACGGCGACCGGCTCAACAACTGCCCGGAGAACCTCCGGTACTTGTGCCCGTCCTGTCACAGCCAGACCGCGACCTTCTCGAAGCGGCGGGGCGCCGCACAGTAGAGTGGGGCCGATGGGTCCGTACCCCAGCTGGCCAAGAGGGCGCCGGTTTAGGTCCGGTGTGTCGTGGGTTCGAGTCCCACCGGGCCCACATCCGCAGAGCGGCCGTCACCTTCGTTCCGAAGGTGACGGCCGCTCGCTGTTTCAGCCCACCAACTCCCGCACCACCGGCACCAGCGCCCGGAAGGCCTTGCCCCGGTGGCTGATGGCGTTCTTCTCGGCCGGGGTCAGCTCCGCGCAGGTGCGGGTCTCGCCCTCGGGCTGGAAGATCGGGTCGTAGCCGAAGCCGTGGGTTCCGGCGGGGACGTGGCGCAGGGTGCCGGTCAGGCGGCCCTCGACGACGCGTTCCGTGCCGTCGGGCAGGGCGAGGGCTGCGGCGCAGGCGAAGTGGGCGCCGCGGTGGGGGGCGTCGATGTCGGAGAGCTGGGCCAGGAGGAGGTCCAGGTTGGCCCGGTCGTCGCCGTGGCGGCCGGCCCAGCGGGCGGAGAAGATGCCGGGGGCGCCGCCGAGTACGTCCACGCAGAGGCCGGAGTCGTCGGCGATCGCGGGGTGGCCGGTGGCCTTGGCGAGGGCGTGGGCCTTGAGCAGGGCGTTCTCCGCGAAGGTGACGCCGGTCTCCTTGACGTCGGGGATGTGCGGGTACGCGTCCGCGCCGACGAGTTCATGGGTGAGACCTGCGTCGGCGAGGATCGCGTGGAGTTCGGTGATCTTCCCGGCGTTGCGGGTGGCGAGGATGAGGCGGGTCATACCCCCCAGTATCGGGGGTGGTCAGGGGGTGCAGATCTTGCCGATCTCGGCCGCGGCGTCGGTGACCGGGCCGATGTCGGGGGTGGTGTCGCCCTTGTCGATGGCCTCGCGGACGTTGGCGACGCCGTTCTGGAGGTCGCCGATGGCCTTGCCGAGGTCGGCGTCGCCGGTCCTGCCGCCGAGTTCGCCGATCTCCTTGTCGATCTCGTCGAGGGCCTCGGACGCCTGGGTGGGGTCGGATGTGGCGTTGGAGACGGCCTGTTGGAGGTTGTCGGCGCTGGTGGCGATGGCGTCGGCGGCGCGGACGCAGTCCAGCGCCTTGTCGACGGCGCCGCAGCCGGTCGCGGCGGTGAGGGCGAGCGTGCTCAGGGTCAGCGCGGCGGCGATGCGTCGGCGGGTGGCCGTGGCCATGGTCCGTTCCTCCCGGGGGCGGATGCGGTGCGGTTACGTGGACGGGCGCACGGTTCGATCCGTGCGCCCGTGCTCGTAACGACGCGGTGCGGTGGGTGCGCGGTTGCTCCGCCGGGAAGCGTGTACGGGGCAGCCGTTATGCGCCGAGGGTGCGGGAGAGGGCCTCGGTCTGGAGCGCGGTGAGGTCCGCGCAGCCGGCGGTGGCGAGGTCGAGGAGGGCGCCGAGTTCGGTGCGGTCGAAGGGGGCGGCCTCGGCGGTGCCCTGGACCTCGACGAAGCGGCCGTCGCCGGTGCAGACGACGTTCATGTCGGTCTCGGCGCGGACGTCCTCCTCGTAGCAGAGGTCGAGGAGGGGGGTGCCGTCGACGATGCCGACGCTGATGGCGGAGACGGTGTCGGTCAGCGGCTTGCGGCCGTGCTTGACGATCTTCTTCTGCTGGGCCCAGGCGACGGCGTCGGCGAGGGCGACGTAGGCGCCGGTGATGGCGGCGGTGCGGGTGCCGCCGTCGGCCTGGAGGACGTCGCAGTCGAGGACGATGGTGTTCTCGCCGAGGGCCTTGTAGTCGATGACGGCGCGCAGTGAGCGGCCGATGAGGCGGCTGATCTCGTGGGTGCGGCCGCCGATCTTGCCGCGGACGGATTCGCGGTCGCCGCGGGTGTTGGTGGAGCGGGGCAGCATGGAGTATTCGGCGGTGACCCAGCCTTCGCCGCTGCCCTTGCGCCAGCGGGGGACGCCTTCGGTGACGGAGGCGGTGCAGAAGACCTTGGTGTCGCCGAAGGAGATGAGCACGGAGCCCTCGGCGTGCTTGCTCCACCCGCGTTCGATGGTGACGGGGCGGAGCTGTTCGGGGGTGCGGCCGTCGATACGAGACATGGCGTCGACCCTATCGGGTGCGGGTGGGGCGTCCGTTCGGGTGCGGGGCGGGCCCCGGTCGCGGTGCGGGGCGGGTGCGTCGTCCGGGTACGGCGCAGGCCCCGTCCGGGGTGGGCGGGGCCTGTGCGGGGCCGAGCGGTGGGCTCAGCGGGGGTTTCGGGGGCCGGTCACATCATGTCTTCGATGTCGGCGGCGATGGGGTCGGCGTCGGTGCCGATGACGACCTGGATCGCGGTGCCCATCTTGACGACGCCGTGGGCGCCGGCGGCCTTGAGCGCGGCTTCGTCGACCTTGCTGGGGTCGTGGACCTCGGTGCGCAGTCGGGTGATGCAGCCTTCGATCTCGTCGATGTTCTCGATACCGCCGAGCCCGGCGACGATCTTCTCAGCCTTGCTGGCCATGGCCTTCTCCCTGGTTGTTCACATGGTTCTTCGCAGGCGTGCGACGGCCCACTCCGGGTCCGTTTCGTCACCGTAACGCACGTTTGGCCCAACTTCGCGAGCGGGTGACCGGCCCGTCCCGAATGATGACGATCACCGATGCACCATCTTCCACGCGGGTTACGCACCATACCCAAGTGGTCTACACCATTGTGCAACGACTGCCGAGCATGCCCTGTTCCGGGAGGACGCCGATGAGCGCGAGCAGCGCCGCAGTACCGCGGAAGACCTGGTGGAACGGGCTGTTCCAGGGGCTCCAGAAGATGGGCCGCAGCCTTCAGCTGCCGATCGCCGTGCTGCCGGCGGCCGGCATCCTGAACCGGTTGGGCCAGCCGGACGTCTTCGGTGACGAGGGCCTGGGCTGGAACAACATCGCCAAGGTCTTCGCGGCGGCGGGCGGCGCGCTGCTCGATTCGGGGCTCGGCCTTCCGCTGCTGTTCTGCATCGGCGTGGCGATCGGCATGGCGAAGAAGTCCGACGGTTCGACGGCGCTCGCGGCGGTGGCCGGTTTCCTCGTCTACTACGCGGTGCTGCACGCCTTTCCGGTGGACTGCGGTCCGGGCTCGACGTTCACCCCCGGCGGCATCTGGTCCGGTACGTGCGTGACCACGGACGCCAAGGTCACGGCAGCGGCGTACCAGAATCCCGGGGTGTTCGGCGGCATCGTGATGGGGTTGCTGTCGGCCTGGTTCTGGCAGCGGTTCCACCGGGTGAAGCTGGTGGACTGGCTGGGCTTCTTCAACGGCCGCAGGCTCGTTCCGATCATCATGGCGTTCGTCGGCCTGCTCTTCGCGGGGCTGTGCGCCTGGCTGTGGCAGCCGATCGGCGACGGGCTGACGAGCTTCTCGAAGTGGCTGGTGGACCTGGACTGGGTGGGTTCGGGCATCTTCGGTCTGGCCAACCGGGCGCTGCTGGTGATCGGGCTGCACCAGTTCCTGAACACCTTCGTCTGGTTCCAGTTCGGCGATTTCACCAAGCCGGACGGGACGGTCGTGCACGGTGACATCAACCGGTTCCTGGCGGGCGACCCGACGGCCGGGCAGTTCACCTCGGGCTTCTTCCCGATCATGATGTTCGCGCTGCCGGCGGCGGCGCTGGCGATCTACCACTGCGCGAAGCCGCACCGGCGGAAGGCGGTCGGCGGGATGATGCTGTCGGTCGGGCTGACGTCGTTCGTGACGGGCATCACCGAGCCGATCGAGTACTCGTTCCTCTTCGTCGCGCCGCTGCTGTACGGCATCCACGCGGTGCTCACCGGTGTCTCGATGGCGGTGACCTGGGCCCTGGGGGTGAAGGACGGCTTCAGCTTCTCGGCGGGGCTGATCGACTACGTCATCAACTGGAGCCTGGCGACCAAACCGTGGCTGATCATCGTGATCGGCCTGGCCTTCGCCGTCGTGTATTACGTGATCTTCCGGTTCGCGATCACCCGGTTCAATCTCCAGACGCCGGGCCGGGAGCCCGACGAGCTGGAGGAGGAGATCGAGAGGAACCTCACGAAGTAGCACGTCAGGAGAGCGGGGACGATCTCCGCCCGCCTCCCGGAAGGCCCTTGGACCCATGCGGTCCAAGGGCCTTCGGCGTGTTACCGAGGGTCAGCGATAGCTGATGCGAAGTAGTCGGTTTTTGCAGGTTCCTTATCCAACCCTCACCGTGCTACAACTGGTCTACACCACTGAGTGGTCCAGACCACGTGGCGCTCTGCCGCGTTCTTCGAGTCGCCGCCTCCCCCCGAATCAACGTCCTGGGCGGCGCCTTGCCCCCCATGGAGGAAGTTGATGTCCACGGCAGACGCCGCGTCCGCAGCTCCCAAGAAGAAGGGCGCCGGCGTGATGTCGGTCATGCAGCGCATCGGCCGCAGCCTCATGCTGCCGGTCGCCGTGCTGCCCGCCGCCGCGCTGCTGGTGCGCCTCGGCAACGACGACATGCTCGGCAGGGACTCCTTCCCCGCCTTCATCACCAAGATCGCGTCCTTCATGGCCGCGGGCGGCAACGCGATCCTCGACAACATGGCGCTGCTGTTCGCCGTCGGCATCGCGATCGGTTTCGCCAAGAAGTCGGACGGCTCGACCGCGCTCGCGGCCGTCACCGGTTACCTGGTCTTCCAGAAGGTGCTGGCCACCTTCACCGACAGCAACCTGCCGCAGGTCGCGACGGTCGTCGACGGCAAGGTCGTGATGACGGACGCCCCCGTGGACGCCAAGGTCCTCGGCGGCGTGGTGATGGGCATCGTCGTCGCCCTGCTCTACCAGCGGTTCTACCGTACGAAGCTGCCCGCCTGGGCCGGCTTCTTCGGCGGCCGCCGCCTCGTTCCGATCCTCTCCGCCTTCGCGGGTCTGGTCATCGGCATCGTCTTCGGTTACATCTGGCCGGTGCTCGGCACCGGGCTGCACAACTTCGGTGAGTGGCTCGTCGGTTCCGGCGCGGTCGGCGCGGGCATCTTCGGTGTCGCCAACCGTGCGCTGATCCCGGTCGGCATGCACCACCTGCTGAACTCGTTCCCGTGGTTCCAGGCCGGTGAGTTCCACGGCAAGAGCGGCGACATCAACCGCTTCCTGGCCGGTGACCCGACGGCAGGGCAGTTCATGACCGGCTTCTTCCCGATCATGATGTTCGCCCTCCCGGCCGCCTGTCTCGCCATCGTGCACTGCGCCCGTCCGGAGCGCCGCAAGGTCGTCGGCGGCATGATGTTCTCGCTCGCGCTCACCGCGTTCGTGACCGGTGTGACCGAGCCGATCGAGTTCACGTTCATGTTCATCGCCCCCGTGCTCTACGCGATCCACGCGGTGCTCACCGGTGTCTCGATGGCCCTGACCTGGGGGCTCGGCATGAAGGACGGCTTCGGCTTCTCCGCGGGCGCCGTCGACTTCTTCCTGAACCTGGGCATCGCGAGCAAGCCCTGGATGCTGGTGCTGGTCGGCCTCTGCTTCGCGGTGGTCTACTACGCGGTCTTCCGGTTCGCGATCACCAAGTTCAACCTGCCCACCCCGGGCCGCGAGTCCGACGAGGAACTCGCCGAACTGCTCAAGGCCGAGGCGAAGTAGCCCCGGCCCGGCCCCGGCCGCGCGTGACGAAGCCCCCGTCCCCTTCCGGACGGGGGCTTCGTCGCGCCTTCGTCACCTCAGACCTCGTACACCGCGCCCGCCACCGCCACCTCCGCCGGGCCGTGGAAGACCGCGCGGGCGTCGGCCAGGTTGCGTTCCGCGTCGGTCCACGGGGGGATGTGGGTCAGGACGAGCCGTCCCACCCCGGCGCGGGCGGCGGTCTCCCCCGCCTCGCGGCCGTTGAGGTGGAGGTCCGGGATGTCCTCCTTGCCGTGGACGAACGACGCCTCGCACAGGAACAGGTCGACCCCCTCCGCCAGTTCGTCCAGGGCCTCGCAGACCCCGGTGTCACCGGAGTACGCCAGCGAACGGCCGCCGTGTTCGATCCGGATCGCGAAGGTGTCGACCGGGTGGTGGACCTTCTCCGTACGGACCGAGAAGGGGCCGATGTCGAAGGAGCCCGGCTTCAGCGTGTGGAAGTCGAAGACCTCGCCCATCGCCTGCTCGGACGGGGTGTCGCCGTGGGCGGTGGTCAGCCGCTGCTCGGTGCCCTCGGGTCCGTAGACGGGGAGGGGGGCGGGGCGGCCGCCGTCGTGCCGGTAGTAGCGGACGACGAAGTACGCGCACATGTCGATGCAGTGATCGACGTGGAGATGGCTGAGAAAGACGGCATCGAGGTCGTAGAGACCCACATGGCGCTGCAACTCGCCCAGGGCGCCGTTGCCCATGTCGAGGAGCAGCCGGAAGCCGTCGGCCTCTACGAGGTAGCTCGAACACGCCGATCCCGGGGACGGGAACGAGCCGGAGCAGCCGACGACGGTGAGCTTCATGGAGCGTGAACCTCCGGGGCGTGGGAACGGGGAGGGTTCGTGCGGTCGGTTGAGCGGTTCGTCGAGCGTAAGGCGCGAATCGGCCGGTCGCTCCTTCACGGCCGCCCGTTGTGGGGGAACTCACCTGCGCTGTCACCGGTTCGATGGAAGCGGCGGGGCCACCGGTACGGTCGGGGCATGGACATGCCCTGGTGGTGGATCGCTCTGGCCCTGGTCGTGCTGCTCGCGCTCGTCGCGGCGGTGTCCGACGGACGGGGGCGGGGCGGGCGCGGCCCGCGCGGCCGGACGCGTCCGCCGACGGGTCCCGGGCGCGGTGCGGGGCGCGGTCCGGGCCGGGCTGAGGGTGCGGGTCGCGGTCCCGACCGGGCGGAAGGGGCGGGGCGCGGGCCTCGGGCGGGTGAGATCTGGTGGGCCGAGGTGCCGTACGAGGACGGGCCCGGGGCGAAGGACCGGCCGTGCCTGGTGCTGTCGGTGCGGGGTGGTTCGGCGCGCGTCGCGAAGATCACCAGTAAGCATCACGCGGAGCGGCCGGGGGTGATCGCGCTGCCCGCGGGGGCGGTGGGCGATGCGCGGGGCCGGGCGAGCTACCTGGAGACGGACGAGCTCAGGGACGTGGCCGTGCGCGCGTTCCGGCGGCGGGTGGGTGTGGTGGACGCGGCGGTGTGGAAGCGGGTGCGGAAGCTGGGGTGAGGCGGTCCCCGGCGGGCCGGTCGCCGGGACCGGCCCGCCGGAGGGGCCCTTGGGCCGTCTCCTGAGGAAACGGTTCTACGCCCAGAGCTGGCCGTGCAGGGTTTCGATGGCCGCTTCGGTGGACGGGGCGGTGTAGACGCCCGTCGACAGGTACTTCCAGCCACCGTCGGCGACGACGAAGACGATGTCGGCGCTCTCCCCCGCCTTGACGGCCTTCTTCCCGACGCCGATCGCGGCGTGCAGCGCGGCGCCGGTGGAGACGCCCGCGAAGATGCCCTCCTGCTGGAGGAGTTCGCGGGTGCGGGTGACCGCGTCCGCCGAGCCGACGGAGAAGCGGGTGGTGAGGACGGAGGCGTCGTACAGCTCGGGGACGAAGCCCTCGTCGAGGTTGCGGAGTCCGTAGACCAGGTCGTCGTAGCGCGGCTCGGCGGCGACGATCTTGACGTCCGGCTTGTGTTCGCGCAGGTAGCGGCCGACGCCCATCAGGGTGCCGGTGGTGCCGAGCCCCGCCACGAAGTGGGTGACGGAGGGGAGGTCGGCGAGGATCTCCGGGCCGGTGGTGGCGTAGTGGGCGCCCGCGTTGTCCGGGTTCCCGTACTGGTAGAGCATGACCCAGTCGGGGTGCTCGGCGGCCAGTTCCTTGGCGACGCGCACGGCCGTGTTGGAGCCGCCGGCCGCCGGGGAGGGGATGATCTCGGCGCCCCACATGGTGAGCAGGTCGCGCCGTTCCTGGGAGGTGTTCTCCGGCATGACGCACACGATGCGGTAGCCCTTGAGCTTGGCCGCCATGGCGAGCGAGATGCCGGTGTTGCCGCTGGTGGGCTCCAGGATGGTGCAGCCGGGGGTGAGCCGGCCGTCCTTCTCCGCCTGCTCGACCATGTGGAGCGCCGGGCGGTCCTTGACCGAGCCGGTGGGGTTGCGGTCCTCCAGCTTGGCCCAGATGCGGACGTCGTCCGAGGGCGACAGCCGCGGCAGGCGGACGAGCGGGGTGTTGCCCACCGCGGCGAGCGGACTGTCGTACCGCATCAGCGCATGCCCGCCGGTCGGCCGTCCACCGCGTCGGCGGCTCCACCGGCGACGGCCGGGAGGATCGTGACGCTGTCGCCGTCGCTCAGTTCGGTGGAGATGCCGTCGAGGAAGCGGACGTCCTCGTCGTTGAGGTAGACGTTCACGAAGCGGCGGAGCTCCTCGCCGTCGACGATGCGCTCGCGGATGCCGGTGTGGCGGCTCTCCAGGTCCGTGAGGAGGTCGGCGAGGGTCTTGCCGTTGCCCTCGACGGCCTTGGCACCATCGGTGTAGGTGCGGAGGATGGTCGGGATGCGGACCTCGATGGCCATGACGGGCTCCTGTCGGATGCGGGAGTTGCGGAAGTGGCGTGGGCGCGCGGCTCGACCCCCGCGCGGGGGTTGGTGCGTGATGGTGCGGCCGGTGCCGCGGCCCTGCTCAGGACCCGGTCAGGCCCTGCGTCCGGCGGGCGGGCAGCTTGGACAGATCGCGCTGGCCAGCCTGCACAGGTCGACGTGCAGCCGCGCGACGAGCAGTGTGCCCGGCGTGTTCTCGCTCACGTCATGGGAAACCATGGGCTCATCGTATCGATTCCCGGTCCGCGATCCCGAGTGTGATCTCAGCTGTCGGACGTATGCCGTTCGCCAGGTGGACGGGGCGGTGTGCGCCCCGGCCCCGTCCACCTGTGCGGCACCGGCAAGGCCCTGGTCAGGCGGGTTCGTACGCCTCCACGACCCGGACCTCTTCCTCGGTGATCTCCCCGTCCACGATGCGGTACGAGCGGAACTGGAAGGGGCCCGCGTCGTCGGTGTCCGCCGTGGAGACGAGCACGTAGTGGGCGCCGGGCTCGTTGGCGTAGGTGACGTCGGTGCGGGAGGGGTACGCCTCGGTCGCGGTGTGCGAGTGGTAGATGATCACCGGCTCCTCGTCGCGGTCGTCCAGCTCGCGGTAGAGCTTGAGGAGGTCGGCGGAGTCGAACTCGTAGAAGGTGGGCGAGCGGGCGGCGTTGAGCATCGGGACGAACCGCTCGGGGCGGCCGGTCCCGGCCGGTCCGGCGACCACGCCGCACGCCTCGTCGGGGTGGTCGGCGCGGGCGTGCGCGACGATCTGGTCGTGGAGCGCCTGGGTGATGGTCAGCATGGCGCCAGGATAGGCATGCCGGCCACCATGTACCGGAGTGTGGTACGCGGCCGCCCGCATGGTGGATACGCGGGTGCGGTTCACTCCCGGGCGAAGGCCCGGTTGGCGGGGTCGCGGGCCTTGAGGACCCGGTACGCGACGCCGAGGAGGGCGGCCCAGAGCGGGGCGCAGTACAGCGAGATCCTGGTCTCCGCGTCGAGGGCCATCATCACGACGACCAGGCCGAGGAAGGCCAGCGCGAAGACGCTGGTGTACGGGGCGCCGGGGGCGCGGAAGGGCGAGCGCGGGAGCAGGCCCCGGTCGGCGAGGCGCCGGTAGCGGAGCTGGCAGACCAGGATCATGATCCAGGCCCACATGCCGGAGACGGTGGCGAAGGAGACGACGTAGCCGAAGGCGTCGCCGGGCCAGCGGTAGTTGATCCAGACGCCGACGAGCATCAGGGCGGCGGAGAAGGTGGTGCCGGCGAGCGGGGTGCCGCCGGGGGTGAGCCGGGTGAAGGCCCGCGGCCCCTGCCCGTTGCGCGCCAGGTCGCGGAGCATCCGGCCGGTGGAGTACACCCCGGAGTTGCAGGAGGAGAGCGCGGCGGTGAGGACGACGAAGTTGACGATCCCGGCGCCGATGCCGAGGCCCATGGTGTGGAAGGCGGCGACGAACGGGGAGACGCCGGGGCCGAACGCGGTCCACGGGACCACGGAGAGGATCATGACCAGGGCGCCGACGTAGAAGACGGCGATGCGCCACGGCACGGCGTTGATGGCCCTGGGCAGCACGGTCGCGGGGTCCTTGGACTCGCCCGCGGTGACGCCGACGAGCTCGACGGCGACGAAGGCGAACATCACGATCTGCAGCGTCGCCAGGGTGCCTCCGACGCCGTGCGGGAAGAATCCGCCGTCGGCCCAGAGGTGGCTGACCGAGGCGGTCTCCCCGGCCGCGGAGAAGCCGAGGGTCAGAATGCCGACGCAGATGAGGATCATGCCGATGATGGCGGTGACCTTCACCAGGGAGAACCAGAACTCCATTTCCGCGAAGAGTTTCACGGAGATGAGGTTCGCGCCGTACAGGACGACCGTGAAGACCAGCGCCGACACCCATTGCGGGGCGGCGAACCAGTACGTCATGTACTGCGCGGCGGCGGTGACTTCGGTGATTCCGGTGACGACCCAGAAGAGCCAGTACGTCCAGCCGGTGACGAATCCCGCGAAGGGGCCGACGAATTCCCGGGCGTATTCGGAGAAGGAGCCCGACACCGGGCGGTACATGAGGAGTTCGCCCAGGGCCCGCATGATGAAGAAGACGACCAGCCCGGCGACCGCGTACGCCAGGACGAGGCTGGGTCCGGCCTTGGCGATCGCCTTTCCCGCGCCGAGGAAGAGGCCGGTGCCGATGGCCCCGCCGATGGCGATCATCTGGATCTGCCGGGCGCCGAGGGCGCGCCGGTAGCCCTCCCCCGCCGCCGCGCCGGTCCCCGTTCCCGTGGCATCCTGCGGGCGGCGGCCGTCCTGGCCCTCGTCGAGCTGTGCCGATGTCATGCGCCGCGCCTTTCGCCGTGCTGCCCACCGGGAATGATGTGGCGGTCAGCACAAGGAAAAGCCGATAGACCCACCCAGTCGCCGTAATGGCGGCCATTCAGGTGAGGTGTTCGTTGTCATCTGTTCGCCGTCCCCGGTTTACTCACGGCCCGGAAATCACGGGCCGTGATGGAGGGCGGTACCGGGCTCGCGGTTCGGGGGCCGGCGTCGGCCCCGGAGCCTGCCGGGCGTCCCTCAGGACATCAGCGTCTCCACCAGGGTCTCCTGGAGCGCGCCGAGCCAGAGGAAGGCCATGACCATCGGCTTGCGCGGATCGCTGTCGGGGAGCCGGTAGAGCGAGCCGGCGTCGCCGTCGTCCTCCTCGGTGATCTCCAGCCGGGTGCCGATGGTGAGCCGGAGGTCGTTGAGGGTGCCGAGCCAGCTGCGGGACGCGTCGGCGTCGAGTTCGAGCACGGCCTCGCCGTCCTCGTCCGCCTTGAGGGCGTCCAGGGCGCGGACGACGGCGAGGGCGTCGGTGCGCTTGCGGGCGCGCAGGTCGTTCTCGGTGAACCGGCGGAACTCGGCGGAGGCGGCCCGCAGTTCGGTGTCGTCGGTGCCGTACGCGTCGGGGAAGAGGCGGGCCAGGGCGGGGTCGGCGGGCGGCTCGCTGGGCCCCTCCGCGAAGAGCGCGGCGAGCGGGTCGGCGCCCTCGGCGGGCTCGTCGCCGGGGCCGATCAGCTCCAGCAACTGGACGGCGAGGGACCGCAGGATCGCGATCTCCACCTCGTCGAGCACGACGGACGCGCCGCCGCCGGGGGTGGCCTCGAAATGGCCGGCCATGGATCTTCTCCGATTGATGGGTCGGTCGGGGCGGGGACGGACGGGGACGGGGGGCGCGGGGCTCCGGTCAGTTGCGGTCCTGGCTGAGGGTGGCCCACAGCCCGTAGCCGTGCATGGCCTGCACGTCGCGCTCCATCTCCTCGCGGCTGCCGCTGGAGACGACCGCGCGGCCCTTCTGGTGGACGTCCATCATCAGCTTGCGCGCCTTGTCCTTCGAGTAGCCGAAGTACGTCTGGAAGACATAGGTCACATAGCTCATGAGGTTGACCGGGTCGTTGTGGACCAGCGTCACCCAGGGCACGTCGGGCTCGGGGACGACGAGGTTCTCCTCGGCCGATTCGGGACGCTCGATCTCTACGGGGGCGACACTCACCCACCCCATGCTGCCACCCGGGAGGGCGCATCGCACAAACGACCCGACATCTCGTCACTCTGACGAAATAGGGGTAGCATCCGGAACATGAACTCTGCGGACCTTGGTCGACGGGTCGGCGTGCCCTCGACCGCGCTCTTCACCGACCAGTACGAGCTCACGATGGTGCAGGCGGCGCTGAAGGCCGGCACGGCCGAGAGGCGCTCGGTCTTCGAGGCCTTCACCCGCCGGCTCCCCGAGGGGCGGCGCTACGGCGTCGTCGCGGGCATCGGGCGCGTACTGGACGCGGTGGAGAACTTCCACTTCGACGACGAGATGCTCACCTTCCTCCGCGAACGCTCGATCGTCGACGGGCCCACGCTCGACTGGCTGGCCGACCACCGCTTCAGCGGCGACATCTGGGGCTACCCCGAGGGCGAGGTGTACTTCCCCGGCTCGCCGGTCCTGCGGGTCGAGGGCTCCTTCGCCGAGTGCGTGCTGCTGGAGACGGTGATCCTCTCGATCCTCAACCACGACTCGGCGATCGCCGCCGCGGCCTCGCGGATGTCCGCCGCGGCCGGCGGGCGCGGGCTGATCGAGATGGGCGCGCGCCGCACCCACGAACTCTCCGCGGTGGCCTCGGCGCGCGCCGCGTACGTCGGCGGCTTCGACACCACCTCCGACCTGGCGGCCGGGTTCCGCTACAACATCCCCACCGTCGGGACCAGCGCCCACGCCTTCACCCTGCTCCACGACACCGAGCGCGACGCCTTCCGGGCCCAGGTCGACTCGCTCGGCCGGGGAACGACGCTGCTGGTCGACACGTACGACGTCGCCGAGGCGGTCCGGGCCGCGGTCGAGATCGCCGGACCGGAGCTGGGCGCGGTACGGATCGACTCCGGCGACCTGCTGCTGGTCGCGCACCGGGTCCGCCAGCAGCTCGACGAGCTGGGCGCCACCGAGACCAAGATCGTGGTCACCTCCGACCTGGACGAGTACGCCATCGCCTCACTGGCCGCCGCCCCGGTCGACGCGTACGGGGTGGGCACGCAGCTGGTGACCGGCAGCGGGCAGCCCACCTGCTCGATGGTCTACAAGCTCGTCGCCCGCGCCGACAGCGCCGACCCCGCCGCGCCGCTGCGCCCGGTGGCGAAGAAGTCGCTCGGCTCGAAGTCGTCGATGGGCGGCCGCAAGTGGGCCGCGCGCCGGCTGGACGGGAACGGGGTCGCCGAGGCGGAGGTGGTCGGCACCGGCCCCGTGCCCGTGGAGCTGGCCGACCGGCAGTTGCTGGTCGAGCTGGTCCGGGGCGGCGAGGTGGTCGCCCGGGAGCCGCTGGACGCGGCGCGCGAGCGGCACATCACGGCCCGGTCCGGGCTGCCGATGTCGGCGGTGCAGCTGTCGCGGGGCGAGCCGGTGATCCCCACCGAGTACGTCTGAGCGCCGCCCCGCGTCCGCCCGCTCGCCGTACGCCCCGGCCGGGCGTCGAAAGCGGCACGACTTCGGCCCCGCCCCCTCCCGGGTCGGGGCCGGAGTGCCTAGGCTCGAAAACGAATCTCCCACCACCGCCACCGCCCCCACCCGCTAAGGACACCCGTCATGCACCGCGCCTTGATCGTCGTCGACGTTCAGAACGACTTCTGTGAGGGCGGCAGCCTCGCCGTGGCGGGCGGCGCCGATGTCGCCGCCGCCATCACCGACCTGATCGGTGACGCCCAGGCCGGGTACCGCCATGTGATCGCGACCCGGGACCACCACATCGACCCCGGCGACCACTTCTCGGACCGGCCCGACTTCGAGGACTCCTGGCCCGCGCACTGCGTCGCCGGGACGGAGGGGGTGGGCTTCCACCCGAACTTCGCCCCGGCGGTCGCCTCCGGAGCGATCGACGCGGTGTTCGACAAGGGCGCCTACGCGGCGGCGTACAGCGGCTTCGAAGGGATCGACGAGAACGGCGCGGGCCCGGCCGACTGGCTGCACGCCCACCACGTCACCGAGGTCGACGTCGTGGGCATCGCCACCGACCACTGCGTTCGGGCGACGGCGCTGGACGCGGTCCGGGCGGGCTTCACCACGCACGTCCTGCTCGACCTGACCGCGGGCGTCGCCGAGGAGACCACGGAACGGGCCCTGGAGGAGCTCCGCCGGGCGGGCGTGAGGCTCACCGGCAAGCCGGTGGTCTGAGCCCTCTCCTTCGGCCCCTGGGCCGTTCCGCGGGGCACGCGCCTCAGGCGGTTCCGCCGGCCGGGACGGCCCGGGCCGGGCGGAGCAGGGCGCGGATCGGGTGCCAGAGCTCCTGGGCCCGCTCCGGGCGCGCCCGCCACAGCAGCCCGTCGGGGTGGTGCAGCACGGCGGTGATCTCGTCGGGGGTGGGCGGCTCGGCGTTGCCCCGGAGGTAGACCGAACTGAGGCCCGCGTTGCGCAGCCGGGTCAGGGCGCGGGGCCGGTTGGCCGCGTGCACCAGGACCCGGACCGGGGTCCCCGGCGCCGCCCCGCCCTTCGGGCTGGGCAGCGTGATCGCCACCACCACGCTGCCGTTCGGCAATGTGCAGAATCCGCCGCCTGCCATGCTCCGTGCTCCCCCGTGAGACATCGCGTCAATAAGTATCTGAACAAGACGCACCTAAACACGATCGGCCGCCGCCCGCTAGAGGGCGACGGCCGATCATGCTTTGACCTGCGGTTATGCGAGATTACTTCTTGGACGGACCGACCTGGACGGTGATCGTCTTGCCGCTGGCGGGCTGGTTGACGATCGAGATCCGGGTGTTCGTGTCAGGTACCTGAACACTGCCGGTCGGGTTCTCCGCGTACCAGTACGTGCCCTTGTGGTCGTCGAAGGCCGAAACGCCGGCCTGCGACTTGATCCGGACCGGGACGTCCGCGTTGTGCAGCGTGAACGCGTCGGTCGCGAACCGGCTGAACGGGGCGTCGAACGGCTGGATCTTGTTGCGGATGATCGTGCCGTCGGCCCACTTCAGGGGCTTGGCGTGGGCGTCGACCGGAAGGATCAGGCCCTGACCCGGGTGGACCGAGACGTTGTTGTCCTTCTGCGACTTGTCCCACAGCCAGACCATCAGGCCGGTCTGGTACGGGTAGTGCTCGACCCAGTCGGGGCGGGTCTTGGAGAAGCCGAAGTTGTACGGGCCGACCTCGAGGGTCTTGTCGTAGCTGACGTACTGGCGGTTCTCCGCGATGTAGTACTGCGGGTAGTCCTTGGTGAAGGACTCGCCGACGCGGGAGAAGCCCTTGGCGGCCCAGCCGTTGTCGTCGCCCTCGGCGTTGTCCGAGAAGAGCACGGCGCCGTCGGCGGTGACCGCGATGGTGTCGGCCGCGAAGCCGGCGCCGCCCGCGCCACCGTCGGTGGAGTAGCGGAAGCGGATGTCGATCTTCTTGCCCGCGTAGGCGTCCAGCGAGTACGAGAGCTTCTGGTACTTGCCGGAGACGTCGGTCAGGGCCGGCTTGTCGCTGGCGTCGCGCGGGATCGCCTTGCCGTCGGCCGTGCCGTCGATCGCGGTCCAGCTGGCGCCGCCGTTGTCCGACACCTCGGTGTAGAGGAAGTCGTAGTCCTTCTCGATGTCCCACCAGCCGGCGAGGTCGAGGGTGGCCTTGGACTTGCCGGTCAGGTCGACCGAGCGGCTCAGGGTGTTGTTCAGGTTGTCACCCATGTCGCTCCACCACTGCTTGGAGCCCTCCGCCGGCTTGGTGACGGCGGTGGTGACGGCCTTCTCGGGCAGCGTGACGACGAGCGCCTGCTTGTTCTTGGTGTTGTACTCGGAGACGCCCAGCTTGTGGGTGGACTTCGTCGCGGCCTTGGCCTCGGCGTAGTCGAGCCAGCCCAGCTGGAGCTTGTCCCAGGCGGTCATGTCGCCGGGCAGGTCACCGATCTCGTTCTTGCCGGTGCCGAGCCAGGAACCCGCCGACATCAGCGACCAGAAACCGACCGAGTTCTCGGCGGTGTTGGTGGTGTCGTAGAGGTCCGGCAGACCGAGGTCGTGGGCGTACTCGTGGGCGAAGACGCCCAGGCCGCCGTTCTCGGGCTGCGCGGTGTAGTCGCCGACCCACATGCCGGTGTCACCGATCTGGGTGCCGCCGGCCTTGTTGTAGGACGGGCCGGTCGCACCGGCGTCGGTGCCGTAGGCGTACCAGCGGTGGGCCCAGACGGCGTTGGTGCCCTCGGCGCCGCCGCCCGCGGACTCGTCCTCGCCGGCGTGGACGATCTGGAAGTGATCGATGTAGCCGTCGGGCTCGTTGAAGTCGCCGTCGTTGTCGTAGTCGTACCGGTCCCACTGGTCGTACTGGGCGAGATCGGTCTTGATCTGCTCCTGCGTACGGCCCTTGGCCTTCTGGTCGGCGACCCAGGCGTTCACGCCGTCGCGGACCATGTCCCAGACGCTGGCGCAGTTGGTCGAACCGCAGTAGTTCGAGCCGTAGCGCGCCTCGTTGTAGGGAACCTTGACCCAGTCGGAGACCTCGCCGTCGACCGAGTAGCGCCCGGAGGACGTCTTCTCGTAGTACGTCTTCAGGGAGTTCTTGCCCGCGCCCTCGCCGAAGTACAGGTCCTGGAAGTGGGCCTGGTTGTAGTCGGCCTGCCAGGCGGTGCTGTTGTCCTTCTTCGGGTCCGGCTTGGCGATCGTGTTGTGGAGCGGACCGGGGGTGCCGCCGTACTTCACGACGGGCGGCTTCGGGCCCTCGCCGTCCGGGTCGTACATGGTGCTGTTGTCGACCTTGTCGCCGAACTCGACGAGGACCGTGAAGATCTTGTCGGTCTTCTCGCGGCCGAGCTCGACGTACTTCTTGTCGTCGAGCTTGACGACCTTGGAGCCGCCGCGCTTCGCGACCTTCTTGTCGCCGGATATGACCTTCTCCAGGGCCGCCTGACGCTGTGCGTCCTGCTGCTTGGTGAACGGGCCCTTGAGGTCGTGCTCGTTGCCCTTGGCCGAACCCGGGTCGCGGCGCTCGACCGTGGTGCCCTTGGCACCCGGCGCCTGGTCGTCCGCCTGGGCCGTGAAGGCCGAGGCCGTGGCGACGGTCGCGGCCATGGTCACGACAACCGCGGCAGCGCGAAGCGCACGTCTGTTTGTGGTCACTTGATGTAGTCCTCCCCGGCACTCGCCGCTGCGGCCAGGGTGAGGTGTGGGGCCGCGCGCGCGAATACGCGTCACAAGTGACGACATTCGACCGGAGTTAAGCGAGAAAAGACAGACCTTGACTTGTGCAGGCCAAGTGCACTATGCAGGAGCGCCCTTCCGCTATCCGGACGCCGGTCGCACGGGTGGCCAGCGCGTCAGGGGCCGGAATCGGGGCCGGACATGACTCCGTGCGCCCCCCGTGCACCGGAACCAGGGGGTGGGCCGGGCTTATCCAATGCCGCCCCCGGGCATCCACCGTCGTAGGGGATGCCCGGCCGATCGGGCGTCCTCCCGCGCCGCTTGGCCGGGTGACCGTGTCGGGCGACCGGCCTTCGTCGCCCCGAGGACGGATTCCGCCATGCCTCGTCCCACCCCCGCACAGTTCGCCTACGGTTCGCTCACCGTGGTCCTCTCGACCGTCGCGATGCTGCTGCTCTCCCGTACGGATTCGACCGCAGGCATCGCCGTCGCCGGTACGGCCGGGTTACTGCTCGGCCTGCTGGTGGCCATGACCGTGCCCCGGCCGGTCCCCTCGACGGCCGCGCGGCGCGCCGGGGCGCGGCGGCGCGCGGTGCCCGTGCAGCCCGACCCGGTCTCCGAGGCCGTCGCGGCCGAGGGGCTCGCGCGCGACGGGGAGCGGGGCCCGGCCGCCGAGCCCGCGCCGGGGCCCACCGCCCCCTCCGCGAAGCCCGTGGACCGGTCGTCGTCCCTGCGGCGCTGAGCCGGGCGCCCGGTCGCGGGCCACGGGGCCACGGGGGTGTACGGCCACGGGCCCGGACCCGGCGTCACGACCGGTTCCTGGGGACTCAGTTGGTCTGGACGACCACCGTCTTCGCCGCCTTGTCCTGAAGGCCCTGCCGGTACGGCTTGTCGGTGAACATGAGCACGATGTTGATCAGCCACCACAGGCACGGGCAGCACAGCAGCGCCGGCAGCCACAGCACCACGGCGCGCAGGAACGACGTGCCGCTGTCCGGGACCCGGCCGTCGTTGAGCATGGCGACCCGCATCTTCAGCATCCGCTTGCCGAGGGTGCGGCCGTCCTTGTGCGTGAAGTACGTGTCGTACGCGACGTAGGCGACCAGGCCGATCAGCGACCAGATCAGCTGGTGCCCGCTGTAGGTCTGGCTGAAGACGTCGCCGACCCCGCTGCCGTTGCCGTTGTCGTTGGTCACCTCGACCGCGCCGCCCCACGGCAGGGAGATCAGGTAGAGCGGGATCGAGATGATCAGGAAGTCGATCAGCCGGGCCAGGATGCGCCTGCCCGGCTCCGCCAGCGGGGGCATCCCGGCGAGCGGGTCCGCACCGCCGTACGGGCCGCCGCCGTAGGGACCGGGGTCGTACGGCGGCGGCGGGGGCGGACCGCTGCCGTACGGCGATCCCGATGACGGCGGCTGCTCGTGCGGCTTCTTGAGGAACGGGTCGTCCTCGGGCGGCTGACCGGACGCCGGCTGATCGTTGCTCATGGGGGCAGTGCACCCCGGTCCGGGGGTGCCCGCAACGGCTCAGGTGCGTTCGAGGGACCGGCCCGCCCGGGTCGCCCCTTCCCCGGCGCGGATCAGCCGGCGACGAAGGTGTGCGCCGCCTTGTCGTGCCAGCACTGGCGCCACGGCCGGTCGACGAGGCACCAGGCCATGTCGACCACCCCGATCACGAGCAGCCCCAGCACGCCGTGGACCAGCCAGCGGCGCAGCGCGGCGCCGAAGGACGGGGTGTCGTGGGACTCGATGTCCCGCACGTCGAGCCCGCAGAGCTTCTTGCCGAGCGTACGGCCCCACTTGGCCACGGGCAGCGCCTCCAGCAGGACGCCGAGCACCAGGAACGCGGCGAGCACACCACCGAACAGGACGGCCGTGGTGGAGTCCACCAGCCAGACGGTGACCGTCTCGCCGGACCGCCGCGCCGCCTCGAGCTTCCCGTCGATGTGGTCCAGCGCCCGGGTGACGAGCGGGAAGCCGACCGCGCCGACGAGCGCCATCAGGACGACGGAGTCGATCAGCCGGGCGGCGAGCCGCTTGCCGAGCCCGGCGGGCCGGGCCGCCGCCTGGGCCCGCGCGAGCTGCTGGAAGGGGTCGTCGACCGGCGGCTTCCACGGGACGACCGGCTGGTCGGGCCCGGCCGCCTGCGCACCGAACTGCGGCGGGACGGACTGCGGGGGCTGCTGGAACGGGTGGGCTTGCTGGGGCTGAGGGGGCTGCGGGACTTGCTGGGCCGGGAGCTGGGAGTGCTGCTGCTGGGCCGGGAGTTGCGGGCGGGCCTGCTGGGCGGGCGGGCCCGCGTACGGGGCGGGGGGACCGGCCTGCTGCGCCCAGGGGGCGGGGGCCTGGCCCTGGGGCGGTACCTGGCCCTGCGCCGGGGGCCGGTGCGGCGCGGGTGCCTGGTTCGGTACCGGGGCCTGGTTCGGTACGGGGGCGGCGGGGGGCTGCGGGGCCGCGCCCGGGCTGACGGCGCGGATCGACATCGTCCCGTCCGAGGAGGCCGGTTCGGCGTCCCGGCGGCCGGGCCGGGTCATCCGGATCGCCACCGTGTGCTCGGGCGCCTGGCCCGCGGCCGGGCCGGGGGCCGGTTCCGGAGCCGGCTCGGGGGCGGGGGCCGGGGCCGGTACGACGGGCGGGGTGGGCCCGGCCGCCGCGGCGGGGGCGGCCTCGGGGGCGGGCGTGGGCGCCGGTGCGGTGGGCCGCCGGGGGTCGACCGGAGCCGCGGGGCCGTCAGGGGCGCCCGGGGCCACGGGGGTTGCGGGGGACGCGGATGCGCCCGGGGCCGGGGAGTCCGCCGTACCGCCCCAGGAGACCCGGCGGTCGCGGTCGGCGCCGAAGCCGGTCTGCCGGGAGGCGTCGGCCTGCCAGGCGGTGGCCGGTTCCGGGCGGTCGTTCCCGGACGGCCCCTCGTCCAGGAAGACCGGACCGGTCTCCTCCACCGGCGCCGGATCCGGCTCGGCCGTCCGCGCGGCGGGCCCGCCGACGGGCCCGGCGGCGGCCTCCGGTGCGGTGGGCCCGGGTTCGGGATCAGGCGTCGCGGGTGGTGTCTCAGGCATCGGTTCGCCCTGCTGGGGCGCGCGACGGCTCGTGCCGGGCACCCACGAGGCACCGTTCCAGTACCGGACATATCCAGGGATGGAGGGATCGGGGTAGTACCCCTCGTGGGGGCGTTCTTCACCGGGTGCCGGGGTTGGGGCGCTCATCACCGTGGTCCCGTATCTCTTCGAGGCCTGATTGCAAGGGGTCCACATCTACCAGACACCCGCGTACCGCCGGGCCACTCCGGGGCTTTGGCCGCTCTCCCGCCGCCCGGAAATTTTTTCCGGAAGTCGCGTAATGGATCGCGGGAAGGGCGCTCTCTCCCTGTGCGGGCCGGTCAGGAGACCGGTCCACAGGCACCGGAAGGACGTACTCATGAACACCGTCGTGGAACGCGAGCTGGAACTCAAGCTGGTCCTGTCGCCCGAGCGGAGCATCCCCGTACCCGCCCGGCTGATGTACCGCGCGGCGGACCCGTACGCCGTGCACATCACCTTCCACATCGGCTCCGACTGCCCGGTCCACTGGACGTTCGCCCGCGATCTGCTGGTCGAGGGGGTCTTCCGGCCCTGCGGCCACGGGGACGTGCGGATCTGGCCGACCAAGGTCGACCGGCGCAACGTCATCTTCGTCGCGCTGACCTCGCCCGACGGCGACGCCCTGCTGGAGATGCCGTCGGCCCAGGTGGCCGCCTGGGTGGAGCGGACGCTGCGGGTGGTCCCGCCCGGTACGGAGGCGGAACTGCTCGGGCTGGACGAGGCCCTCGCCGAGCTCCTCGCCCCGCTGCCGGCCGACGACCTGTGGATGCGCGACCCGTGGGCCTCGGACGAGCCGCAGGACGGCGAGGCGTGAGGGGCCGGCGGCGGGGGGCGGGCGGTGCGCGGGGTCCCGCCCCCGCGGGCCCGTCAGAACACCTTGCCCGGGTTGAGCAGGCCCAGGGGGTCGAACGCCTGCTTGATGCCCCGGTGCAGTTCGACGCCCACCTCGCCGACTTCGCGCGCCAGCCACTCCTTCTTCAGGACGCCGACGCCGTGCTCGCCGGTGATCGTGCCGCCGAGTTCCAGGCCGAGCGCCATGATCTCGTCGAAGGACTCGCGGGCCCGCCGGGACTCGTCGGCGTCGGTGTGGTCGAAGCAGACGACGGGATGGGTGTTGCCGTCGCCCGCGTGGGCGCAGACGCCGATGGTGAGGCCGTACTTCCCGGCGATGGCGGCGGTCCCCTCCAGCATGGCGCCGAGCCGCGAGCGGGGTACGCAGACGTCGTCGATCATCGTGGCCGAGCTGACGGTCTCCAGCGCGGTGAGCGACATCCTTCGCGCCTGGAGCAGCAGTTCGGACTCGGCGGTGTCCTCCGCCGGGACCACCTCGGTGGCGCCCGCCGCGGCGCAGAGTTCGGCGACGGCGGCCAGGTCGGCCGTGGGGTCGGGGGTGTCGAAGGCGGCGAGCAGCAGCGCCTCGGTGGTGTCGGGGAGGCCCATGCCGGCCATCCGGTTGACGGCCTGGATCGTCGTGCGATCCATCAGTTCGAGGAGTGACGGGGTGTGACCGCGCTCCATGATCCGGCAGACCGCGTCGCAGGCGGTGGCCGAGCTCGGGAACTCCGCGGCCAGGACCAGCTGGCGCGGCGGCCTGGGCTTCAGCGCGAGCAAGGCCCGGACGACGATGCCGAGGCTTCCCTCGGAGCCGACGAAGAGCCGGGTGAGGTCGTACCCGGCGACGCCCTTGGCCGTGCGGCGGCCGGTGGTGAGCAGGCGCCCGTCGGCGAGCACGACCTCCAGGCCGAGCACGTACTCGGCGGTGACCCCGTACTTCACGCAGCACAGGCCGCCGGACGCGGTGCCGATGTTGCCGCCGATGGTGCACATCTCCCAGCTGGAGGGGTCCGGCGGGTAGTACAGGCCGTGTTCGTCGACCGCCCGGGAGAGCACCGCGTTGACGACTCCGGGTTCGACGACGGCGATCCGATCGACCGGGTCGATCTCCAGGATGCGGTCCATCTTCACCAGGGACAGCACGATGCAGCCGTCGGTGGCGTTGGCCGCGCCCGACAGGCCGGTCCGGGCCCCCTGCGGGACGACCGGGACGCGCAGGGCGGTGGCGGTGCGCATGACGTGCTGGACCTGTTCGACCGTGCGCGGGAGCACGACGACCGCCGGGGCGCCCGCCTCGCAGAAGCTCGCCATGTCGTGGGCGTAGGAGGCGGTGACGTCGGGGTCGGCGATCAGGGCTTCGGCAGGCAGCCCGGCGCGCAGTGCTTCGAGAAGTCCGTTCATGATCCAAGCGTGGCACCCGGGCCCATTGGTGTGAACCCGTCTGCCGTGCCCTTCGCACACCGTGGTGTGCTCGTATGACTGACGCAGAGTGATCGGCATGGATGTCATGCCGCAGCAGCCTCCGCGCCCCTCCGACCCCGACCGTCCGCCTCTCGACGCCTCCGCGTTCTCCGGTGCGACCGCGCTCTCCGCGCTCACCGGTCCGCCGTCGTCCGAGCCGCCGCCGCTCACGCTGCGTACGGCGCTGCGCAGGACGGCGCTGGGTGTGGTGGCGGGGGCGGTGCTGCTGACGGGGGCGGTGGTGGCCGTGCCGGACGGGGGCGGGCCCGCCACCTCCGCCTCGCCCGTTCCGGGCGGGCCGGTCTCGCGGGCGATGGCGGCGGCCGCGGCGGGGGCGCCGGCCTCGCTCTCCGATCTGACGGCGCTGATCGGGGACCGGCGGCGGTGGGTGGAGGCGCACCCCGCCGACGCCGGGTCCTGGGCGGTGCTCGGTACGGCGTACGTGGAGTGGGGGCGGCGTTCCGCGGACTCCTCGTACTACGGGCGGGCCGAGCGGGCGCTGGAGCGCTCGCTGGAGGTCCAGCCGGGCGAGCGGGGCAACACCGCGGCCTGGGCGGGGCTCGCGGCGCTCGCCGACGCCCGCAACGACTTCGCCGAGGCCCGGAAGTGGGGCGAGGCGGTGCGGACCCGGGAGCCGGAGCGGTGGACGGTGTACCCGGCGCTGATCGAGGCGTACGACGGTCTCGGGGACCGGCGGGCGGCGGACGCGGCGGTGGCGAGGTTCGCGGCGCTGCGCGCGGGGACGCCCGCGCTGGTCCGGGCCGCCCGGACGGCCCGGGACCGGGGCCGGACCGCGGAGGCGCTGGACGGTGCGCTGGCCGCGGCGGGCCGGGCGGCCACGCCCGCGCAGGAGGCGGAGTGCCTGTCGCTCCTGGGGGAGCTGGCCCGGGACCGGGGCGAGCCGCAGGAGGCGCTGGCCCGGTACGACGCGGCGCTGCGGGCGCAGCGGGACCACGGTCCGGCGCTCGCGGGCCGGGCCGGGGCGCTGGCGGCGCTCGGCCGCACCGAGGAGGCGCTGCGCGCCTATCGGGCGGTGCTGGCCCGGCAGCCCCGCCCCGCGTACCTGCTGGAGCTGGGTGAGTTCTACGAGTCGTTGGGGCGGCACCGGGAGGCCGACGAGGAGTACGCGCGGCTGCGCGACGCGCTCGACCGGGACGAGGAGCGCGGCGTGGACAACGCGCTGCTGAGGGGGCGGTTCGAGGCCGACCACGGTGATCCGGACGCGGCGGTCGGGCTGCTGGAGGCGGAGTGGGCGCGCGGGCACCGCAGTGCCGCGGTGGCGGACGCGCTGGGGTGGGCCCGCTACCGCGCGGGCGACCCCTCGGGGGCGCTGGAGTACGCGGGACGGGCGGTCGACGCGGGCGGGGGGAACGCCTCGTACGCGTACCACCTGGGGATGGTCCAACGGGAGTTGGGGCAGTACGGTCCGGCGCGCCGCAGTCTGGAACGGGCGCTGAGCGCCGGTCCGGGGTTCTCGCCGCTGGGGGGACCGGTCGCCCGTAAGGCGCTGGACGACCTGGCCGCCCCGCCGGCGGACGGCCCGCAGGACGCGTAGGCCGCCCCGACCGCCGGGCGCCTTCGCGGGGAGGCTGGGGGCCCGGCGGGGCGGGGCCGTTCGCGGATGTGACACTCGGCACGGGAGTGTCACATCCGGACGGCAGGGGTACCCCCGCCGCGAGGCGTCAGAGGTTGCCGCGCTTCTCCTGCTCGCGCTCGATCGCCTCGAACAGGGCCTTGAAGTTGCCCTTGCCGAAGCCCATCGAACCGTGGCGCTCGATCATCTCGAAGAAGACGGTCGGACGGTCCTGGACCGGCTTGGTGAAGATCTGGAGCAGGTAGCCGTCCTCGTCGCGGTCGACGAGGATCTTCAGCTCGCGCAGGATCTCCACCGGCACCCGGGTCTCGCCCGCCCACTCGCCGAGGGTGTCGTAGTACGAGTCGGGGGTGTCCAGGAACTGCACGCCCGCCGCCCGCATCGCCCGTACCGAGGCGACGATGTCGTTCGTGGCGAGCGCGATGTGCTGGACACCGGCGCCGCCGTAGAACTCCAGGTACTCGTCGATCTGGGACTTCTTCTTGGCGATCGCCGGCTCGTTGATCGGGAACTTCACCTTGAGGGTGCCGTCGGCGACGACCTTCGACATGAGCGCGGAGTACTCGGTGGCGATGTCGTCGCCCACGAACTCCTTCATGTTGGTGAAGCCCATGACCTTGTTGTAGAACTCGACCCACTCGTTCATCCGGCCGAGTTCCACGTTGCCGACACAGTGGTCGATGGCCTGGAAGAAGCGCTTGGCGGGCGGCTCGACCATCGGGTCGGCGGCGTCGAACCCGGGCAGGTACGGGCCGCTGTAGCCGGAGCGCTCGACCAGGGTGTGGCGGGTCTTGCCGTACGTGGCGATCGCGGCGAGCACGACGGTGCCGTGCTCGTCCTTGACCTCGTACGGCTCGTCGATGCCGCGGGCGCCGTGCTCGACGGCGTAGGCGTAGGCCGCGCGGGCGTCCGGGACCTCGATGGCCAGGTCGACGACGCCGTCGCCGTGCTCGGCGACATGGTCGGCGAGGAAGCGGCCGCGGTCGGTGACCGCCTTGATGACGGAGGTGAAGACAAAGCGCGCCGAACCGTTGGTCAGCACGTAACTCGCCGTCTCGCGGCTGCCGTTCTCCGGTCCGGAGTAGGCGACCAGCTTCATTCCGAAGGCCGTCGAGTAGTAGTGCGCGGCCTGCTTGGCGTTGCCGACGGCGAAGACGACCGCGTCCATTCCCTTGACCGGGAAGGGGTCGGCCTGCCGGGCGGATTCGGGGGTGGTGTGCAGAGTCTCAGTCATGTCCGAAGGCTCTCCTCGCTTCGCAAGGTGCGCAATAGTTTGCGTTTTCACTGGTCAATCTGTACAGCGAATGAGCATGATGGCCGGACTATCTGTACATGATGACCATCACGTCGACGTTCCGGGAGATGACTCATGGCGATCGATCGGCTGGACGGCCGGCTCATCGTGCTGCTGGCCCACGAACCCCGGATCGGTGTGCTGGAAGCATCGCGCAGACTCGGGGTCGCCCGGGGGACGGTGCAGGCCCGGCTCGACCGGCTTCAGTCGAACGGAGTCATCCGGGGCTTCGGTCCGACCGTCGATCCGGCGGCGCTCGGATACCCGGTCACCGCCTTCGCCACGCTGGAGATCAAGCAGGGTCAAGGAGCCGACGTACGGGCCCACTTGGCGGGCGTTCCGGAGGTGCTGGAGCTGCACACCACGACCGGGCACGGCGACATGTTCTGCCGCCTCGTGGCGCGTTCCAACGCCGATCTTCAACGGGTGATCGACCGGGTTGTCGGTTTTGATGGCATCGTCCGGGCCTCCACGGCGATCGTCATGGAGAACCCGGTGCCGCTGCGGATCATCCCGCTCGTCGAGCAGGCCGCGGAGGACCACGACTGAGCCGAGGAGGGGCGCGTGAGCTTCTGGGAGTACCTGGGCAACCGGCACCAACAGCTGCTCGTCGACGCGTACCAGCACGTCAGCGCGGTCTTCCAGTGCATGGTGATCGCCACCGTGCTGGGCATCCTGATCGGGGTCGTCACCTATCGCAGCGGCTGGGCGGGCTCACTGGCCATCACCTCGACGGCGGCGGTGCTCACCATCCCGTCCCTCGCCGCGATCGGCCTGCTCATCCCGCTGGTCGGCCTCGGGGTCGCCCCCACGGTGATCACCCTGACGCTGTACGGGCTGCTGCCCATCGTCCGCAACTCCATCGTGGGGCTGCGCGGCGTCGATCCCGCGCTGGTCGACGCGGCGAAGGGCATCGGCATGTCGCGGCTGGCCCGGCTGTGCCGGGTGGAGCTGCCGCTCGCCTGGCCGCCGATCCTCACCGGCATCCGGGTCGCCACCCAGATGCTGATGGGCATCGCCGCCATCGCCGCCTACGCCTCGGGCCCGGGCCTCGGCAACGAGATCTTCCGCGGCATCGCCTCACTGGGCAGCGCCAACGCGCTCAACCAGGTCCTCGCCGGCACGCTCGGCATCGTCGTCCTCGCCCTGCTCTTCGACGCCGCGTACGTCCTGCTGGGGCGGCTCACCATTCCGAGGGGGATTCGTGTCTGAGACCGCCAACGGGAACGCCCCCGGCGGAAGCACCGCCGCGGGGAGCACCGCCGCCGGCGCCTCCGGCTCCGGCTCAGGTTCTGACTCCGGTTCCGGGAAGACGGCTTCCGGCGCCACCATCCAGCTGGAGAACCTGACCAAGCGGTACCCGGGCAATCCGAACCCCGCCGTGGACAGCGTCTCGATGGACATCAAGGCCGGCGAGACAGTGATCTTCGTCGGCCCGTCCGGCTGCGGGAAGTCCACCACGCTGAAGATGATCAACCGGTTGATCGAGCCGTCGTCCGGGCGGATCAGGATCGACGACGAGGACGTCACCGACATGGACCCGGTGAAGCTGCGCCGGAAGATCGGGTACGCGATCCAGTCCTCCGGGCTCTTCCCGCACATGACGGTGGCGGAGAACATCGCGCTCGTACCGAAGATGGTCGGCTGGTCCAAGTCGCGGGTGAAGGACCGGGTCGAGGAGATGCTCGACCTGGTGGGGCTCGATCCGCGCGAGTTCCACGGGCGCTACCCCCGGGCACTCTCCGGCGGGCAGCAGCAACGGGTGGGCGTGGCACGGGCGTTGGCGGCCGACCCGCCGGTGCTGCTGATGGACGAACCGTTCGGCGCGGTCGACCCGATCACCCGCGACCACCTCCAGGACGAGCTGATCCGGCTCCAGCACGAGCTGCACAAGACGATCGTCTTCGTCACCCACGACTTCGACGAGGCGATCAAGCTGGGCGACCGGATCGCGGTGCTGCGGGAGCGTTCGCACATCGCCCAGTTCGACACCCCGGAGGCGATCCTCACCAACCCGACGGACGACTTCGTCTCGGGCTTCGTCGGGGCCGGTGCGGCGCTGAAGCGGCTCAACCTCACCCGGGTCCGGGACGTGGAGATGGCCGAGTTCCCGACGGTGACGGTCGACGACCCGCTCCAGTCGATCTTCAACAAGCTGCGCAGCGGCCCGCACAACGAACTGCTGATGCTGGACCGCAGGAACCGCCCGTACAAGTGGCTGCGCCGTGGCGACCTGATGCGGGCCCGGGGTTCGCTGGCCCGGGCCGGGCAGCTGGTGCACGACACGGTGACGCGCGACGCGACGCTGCACGACGCGCTGGAGGCGGTGCTCACCGACAGCGGCGGGCGGGTCGCGGTGACCGGGCGGCGCGGGGAGTTCATCGGGGTCGTCGACATGCAGACGCTGATGAACTCCGTCCACGAGCTGCTGGAGGCGGACCGGCTCGCCGCCATCGAGCACCAGCACGACCTGGAGGAGCTGCGCAGCCACCAGACGTCGACGGAGCTGGAAGGCGGTGCGGGCGCATGACCCGCGGCGCGCCGCTGGACTCCGGATCCCCCCGGCGGGGCCGCTCGGCGCCGCCGGAGCCGTCCTCCGACAAGGACCGTCCGCCCGGTGAGCACGACGTCAAGGGCCATGCCTTCCGGGACGAGGAGGAGGAGGAGCCCGCGCCGCCGCAGACCGGGCCGCCACGCCGGTTCACCTGGCGCAAGCTGCTGGTGATGCCGCTGGTGCTGGTGCTCGTGCTGGTGGTCACGTATCTGTGGATCAGCAATATCCATCTCGACTCGATCGCACGGAACTCGCTCACCGGCGGGAACGTGCAACTGCGCTGGTGGCAGCATGTGCGGCTGACCGCGATCTCGACGTTCTGGGTGCTGATCATCGCCATTCCGCTGGGGATCGCGCTGACCCGGCGCGGGCTGAGCAAGGGGGCCCCGGTGGTCACGGCGGTCGCCAACATCGGGCAGGCGACCCCGGCGATCGGTCTGCTGGCGCTGCTGGTGATCTGGCTGGGCATCGGACCGACCACGGCGATCATCGGCATGGTGATCTACGCGGTGCTGCCGGTCTTCTCCAACACCGTGGCCGGGCTCCGGGCGATCGAGCCGAATCTGGTCGAGGCCTCGCGCGGCATCGGGATGTCGGGGATGGGGACGCTGACGAGGGTCGAGCTGCCGCTCGCCGTCCCGCTGATCCTCGCCGGGGTGCGGACCGCGCTGGTGCTCAACGTGGGCACCGCGACCCTGGCCACGTTCGTCGGCGGCGGCGGGCTGGGCGACCTGATCACCTCGGGCATCCAGACACAGCGGATGCCGGTGCTGGTCCTCGGTTCGGTGCTGACGGTGGTGCTGGCGCTGCTGGTGGACTGGCTGGCCTCGCTGGCCGAGGTGGCGCTGACACCGCGCGGACTGGAGGTGGAGCGATGACGGCCGGGGCCGCGGGCGGGTGGAAGGCGCGTACGGGGCTGCTGGGCGTGCTGGCGCTGGCGGCGGTGGTCTCCGGGTGCGGGCTGAAGAGCGGCTCGCCGATGGTGGACGACGTGGTGCCGGGCTCGGTGGGGCGGGGTCAGCCGCTGCGTGGCGCCACGCTGACCGTCACCTCGAAGAACTTCAGCGAGAACATCGTCCTGGGCCAGATGGTCGGGCTGGTCTTCAAGGCCGCCGGTGCCGAGGTCCTGGACCGGACGAACCTGCCGGGCTCGATCAGCGCCCGCGAGGCGATCGTCAAGGGCGACGCCGACGCGATGTACGAGTACACCGGCACCGCCTGGATCACCTACCTCGGCCACGCGAAGCCGATCCCCGACCCGCACCAGCAGTGGGTGGCGGTCCGGGACGCGGACCGGCGCAACGGGGTGACCTGGCTCGCCCCGTCCACCCTCAACAACACCTACGCGCTCGCCATCAGCCGTGCGAAGAACGCCAAGTACCACCTGCGGACGCTCTCCGACGTCGCGGCGCTGTCGAAGAAGGACCCGTCGGCGGTGACGGTCTGCGTGGAGAACGAGTTCGCCTCCCGCGACGACGGACTGCCCGGCATGGAGAAGGCGTACAGGATGTCCCTGCCGGCCTCCAGCATCAGGAAGATGGACGCCGGGATCATCTACACCCAGGTCTCCAAGTCCGGCTCCTGCCTGCTGGGCGAGGTGTTCACCACGGACGGCCGGATCAAGGCCATGGATCTGGAGGTGCTGGTCGACGACAAGCACTTCTTCCCCAACTACAACGCGGCGCCGGTCGTCCACACCAAGACCTTCGACAAGTACCCGCAGATCGCCGCGCTCCTCGACCCGGTCAGCAGGAAGCTGACCACCTCGGTCGCCCAGACCCTCAACGCCAAGGTGGACGTGGACGGCCAGGACCCGCACGAGGTGGCGAAGGACTGGCTGATCCAGGAGGGCTTCATCAAGCAGCGCTGACCGGGCCGGGGACGGAGGCCGACCGGGCCGGGCGGTGCCGCGCGGCGGACCACATGCAAAGAAGACGTTGCAAAAAACCTGTTGCAAAGAAGGCTTTGCACGCTATGGTTCCACCGTGCCCGAAACACCGGACGACGCCGCGTCCCCCACCGAAGCCCCGGACCTCCACAAGGTCGACGCCCGCAGCCTGCGCGGGCTCGCCCACCCCCTGCGGCTGCGGCTGCTGGCCGCACTGCGGGAGTACGGTTCCGCCACCGCCTCCGCCCTCGCCGCCCGGCTCGGCGAATCCAGCGGTTCCACCAGCTACCACCTGCGGCAACTGGCGGCGTACGGATTCGTCGAGGACGACCCGGAGCGCGGCAAGGGGCGCGAGCGCTGGTGGCGGGCCGTGCACCGGGGCACCGTCTTCGACAGCGGCCGGTTCCTGGACCATCCGGACCCCGAGGTGCGCGGCGCCGTCGGCGTCGTGCTCCACGAGACGGCGGACTCCCACGCCCGGGAGCTGAACACCTGGATCGGCACCATGCACGAATGGCCCGAGGAATGGCGCAACGGCTGGGACATCAGCAACTTCAAGATGCTGCTGACCCCGGAGCTCACCGAGGAACTCATCGGCAAGGTCCACGCGCTCGTCGAGAGCTACCGGGACCGGGTCCCGGAGGGCACCGAGGGGGCGGCCACCGTCCGCAGCCATGTGCATCTCTTCCCACGCCCGGCGGAGTAGGGCCCGACCAGCCCTCCGCCCGACCAGAAGGACACCGCCATGCACTCCGACACGCATCTGCTGCTGCACCACCTGCGCACCGCCGAACCGCACTGCCACAAACCGGAGTTCACCCTCCCGGCCCCCGCGCCCCGCCCCGGGCTGCGCACCCGGCTGGGCTGGGCCCTCGTCGAGCTGGGCCTGCGCGTCCTGCCCCGGCAGGCGGCCCGCCCGTTCACCGTCCACAGCCCGGCGTGACCGTACCGGGGCACCGCACCCGCGTACCGCTCGTCGCCGTACTGACCGCCAACTCCATCTCCACCGCCGGCACCTCGCTCACCGCGATCGGGGTGCCGTGGTTCGTCCTGGAGACCACCGGGAGCGCCGGCCGGGCCGGGATCGTCGCCTTCTGCGCGACCCTGCCGATCGCGCTCTCCGCCCTGATCGGCGGGCCGGTCATCGACCGGATCGGGCGGCGCCGGGTCTCCGTCGGCTCCGACCTGGCGTGCGGCCTCGCCGTCGCCGCCGTTCCGTTGCTGTACCACGCGGGCGCCCTCGCCTTCTGGATGCTGTGCGCGCTGATGGCGACCGTCGGGCTGCTGCACACCCCCGGCTCCACCGCGCGCTACGTCCTGGTGCCGGACATCGCCGCGCACGCCGGGACCACCCTCGCCCGGGCCGCCAGCCTCTTCGACGCCGTCTCGCGCGGGGCCAGGATGGCCGGGGCGGCGCTGGCCGGCGTACTGATCGCGGTGGCCGGCGCGGAGAACGTGCTGCTGCTGGACGCGGGGACGTTCCTGACCTCCGCGCTGCTCATCTCGGTGGGGCTGCGCGGAGTGGCCGCCGCCGCGCCGGGCAGGACCGCCACACCCGTGTCGGCGCGCGCCTACGGCACCGAACTCCGCGAAGGATTCAGCTACTTGACGGGCCACCGGCTGCTGCTCGCGGTCGTGGTGACGGTCCTGTTCGTCAACGGCGCCGACCAGGGCTGGAACGCGGTCCTGCTGCCGGTGCACGCCTCGGCCGAACTCGGCGGCGCCACGGACATCGGGCTGCTCGCCGCGCTGTACGGCGCGGGCGGCCTGGCCGGCGCACTGCTGTACGGGGCGGTCGGGCACCGCTTCTCCCGGCGGACCGTGTTCACGCTGTGCCTGCTGCTGTGCGGCGCGCCCCGGTACACGGTCGCGGCGCTGACCGGGACGACCACGCCGCTCGCCGTGACCATGGCGCTGAGCGGGATCGCGGGCGGGATGCTGAACCCGATCCTCACGACGGTGATCTACACGGCCGTCCCCGACGCGCTGCGCAGCCGGGTCTCCGGGGTGCTCACCGCGGGCGGCGAGCTGGCCATGCCGGTGGGCGGACTCGCGGCCGGGCTCCTGGTCGAGGCCGCCGGTGCGGACGGCGCGCTGCTGGCGATGGGCGGGGTGTATCTGCTGGCGGCGCTGGGGCCCCTGGTGTTCCCGGCGTGGCGCGACATGGACGGCGCGGGGCGGGGGAAGGCCGAGGAGGGCGACGGGGGCGGCGCCGCCCCGCCCCCGAGGAGTTCAGCAGCTCGGGACCTTCCCGTTCCCGGACAGGGCCCGCAGTGAACCCACCGCGTCCTTCAGGGTGGTGACCGGGACCAGGCGCAGCCCCCCGGGGAGTTCGGCCTTCGCCTCCCGGCACTCCGCCTTCGGTACGAGGAAGACGGTCGCCCCGTCGCGGCGCGCGGCCTGGGTCTTCAGCGAGACTCCGCCGACCGCGCCGACCTCGCCGTCCGGCTGGATCGTGCCGGTGCCCGCGATGGTGCGGCCGCCGGTGAGGTCGCCGCCGTGGCCGTCGCCGTCGAGCTTGTCGACGATGCCGAGGGCGAAGAACAGTCCGGCGCTGGGGCCGCCCACGTCGGCGAGGTGCAGGGTCACGTCCACCGAACCGGGCTTCCTGCCCAGGTAGTTCAGGGCGGCGGAGACCGCGTCGTCCTGCGACTTCACCATGTCGTCGAGGTTGTGCTTCTCGATCTCCTTCTCGGAGCCGCCGGTCGGGTAGACGGAGTCACGGGGCAGGACCGCCCGGTCCGTACGGAACCAGCTGTCGACCACGTCCCCGATCCCGACCTCGGCCGTGGGGCCGGTCGCGACGATCGTCGTCATCCGCAGCTCGCCCTTGGTGGGGCGGGTCGGCGCGCCCTCGATGCTGATCACGGGCGTGCCGTGGTCGCTGCCGAGCACGTTCGCGGTCGTGCCGGGCTGCGCCAGGGTGAAGGGCAGCGGCGCGAAGGCGGCCACCCCGAACAGGGCGAGGACGGGCACGGCGCACAGGGCGAGGGCACGGGGGCGCGAGAGACGAGTGAGCACCCGCCCAATCTAACCGGCCCCCGTCACGACCCGGACATCCCGGCGCCGGGGTCCGCGCACGAGGACCCCGCGTGCGCGGACCACTCTCGTACGCGGCCCCGTACGCGGGCCACCGCCGCGCCCGGGAGCTACCGCAGCGCCTCGGCCACCTCGCGCGCGGCGTCCACCACCCGGGGGCCGACCCGCTCGGGCACCGAGTCGGCGAGCATCACCACGCCCACGCTGCCCTCCACCCCGGTCACCCCCATCAGCGCGGCGGCGGCCCCGCTCGCCCCGGTCTCCAGCTCGCCGTGGGTCAGGGTGAAGGCGGTCTCGCCGACCGGCTTCTGGCGGGCGGCGAGGATCGCCCGGCCCGCCGCGCCCCGGTCCAGCGGATGGCGGAAACCCGCCCGGTAAGCCACGTGGTAGTCGGTCCAGGTCGGCTCGACGACCGCCACGGCCAGCGCGTCGCTCCCGTCGACCAGGGTGAGGTGGGCGGTGGCCCCGATGTCCTCGGCCAGCGAGCGCAGCGCGGGCAGCGCGGCCTCCCGGACGAGCGGGTGCACCTGCCGGCCCAGCCGCAGCACCCCCAGCCCGACCCGGGCCCGGCCGCCCAGATCCCGTCGGACCAGGGCGTGTTGCTCCAGCGTGGCGAGCAGACGGTAGACCACGGTCCGGTTGACCCCGAGCCGGTTGGACAGCTCGGTGACGGTCAGGCCGTGGTCGGTGTCGGCCAGCAGTTTGAGGACCCTGAGGCCCCGGTCGAGCGTCTGGGAGGTCTCCGCGGTCACGACGCCCTCTCCCTCTTTAGATGAGCGGCGGCGGCTGGTCCCCACGGAATGTGAGCCGCCGGTCCCAGCGGCGACGCACGGAGAGGCCGCCCGCCTGGCCAGGCAACGGCTGCGCCCCGGAGCGGCTCTGCCACGGGGCGTTGGGGCGTTTGTTTCGGGGACAGTAGCGAGCGAGTCCGCTCAGCGGAAGACCTCGTCCAGAATCCGGGCGTTGTCCGGAACAAGGTTGGCTTGAAGCCGCATAAGCGCCGGTCAGCGGCGCATCGGCCGACCCGGGACGATCTACGCGCGTCCAGGTCGGCCGACGCCTTCGCGGCACTTCCCGTGCCGGGGGTGAACGGTCCTCAGGTCACGGCGAAGGACTGCTGCACGATTTTTCCGTTGACGAGCACCTCGCAGGCCCGGATCGACCGGGTCGCCGGGTCGCGGACGGTGAAGACGAGGGCGAAGGTGCCGTCGAGTCCGACGATCCGGGTGACGTATCCGTCGGAGGTCTGCTTGCCGTCGGCGGTCCGGCCGGTCACCGAGACGGTGGCGACCGGGGCGAAGCCCCGGCCGGTCACCTGGACCGCCATGCCGGGCGGCCCCTCGGGCGGTGAGAGGGCGAAGGCCGGCCCGGCGGGCACGGTCCCGTCCTGGACGGTGAACGCCGCCGTCTCGGTACGCGGGTTGACGAGCACCTCACGGACCCGGAGGGCGACGGTGTCGGCCGCGTTGACCTTGAAGGTCTGCGAGAAGGCCCCGTCCAGGCCGACCACCTTGGTCTTCGCCGCGTCGGAGGTCTGCGACCCGTCGGCCCGCAGCCCGACGATGGAGACGGTCGCCACCTTCGCGAAGCCCTGCCCGACCACGGTGACGGAGGTGCCGCGCGGCCCGGCCGAGGGGGTCAGCACGATGAAGGACGGGGCGACGGTCAGCGCGGTACGGGTCTGCGCCACCCCGGCGGTGACCTGGAGGGAGTAGTCGCCCCGCGGGGTGGAGGAGGCGACGGTGACCGTGCCGGAGAGCGTGCCGTCGGCGCCGATCCGGAGCGTGGAGCCGGTGATCCGCGCGCTGTCGCAGCTTCCGCCGTCGGCCCCGCAGAGCGCGGCGGTGGGGGTGGTGCCGCTGGGCCAGTCGCCGCCGGAGACGGCGATCGTGCCGCCCGGCCGGACCTTCGCCGCGCCGGCGTCGAGCGTCGCGGAGGCGTCGGTGACGGTGAACGGCGTCGTCAGCACGGTGGCCGGATCATTGCCCTCGTCGACCTGGATCGCGGCTATGGCCGGGTCGGAGACGGTGAACTCGGCGCGGAACGTGCCGTCCGAGGTGCTCTTCGTGTAGACGGCGGTGTCGTCGAGGGTGGCCCCACTGGCGTCCAGGGCCACGGTGTTGACCCACCGGTCCTGGAAGTAGTTGCTGCCGGTGACCTGGATGACGCTGCCGAGCGGTGCCGCGGCCCGGGAGAGCACGACGGACCGGGGGCCGGCCGGGACGAACGCCTTCACGGTGAGCGGCGCGGTCGCCTCCTTCGTACCGTCGCCGACCTTGACCAGGTACGAGCCGTCCGGGACGGTCCCGGCGGCGGCCAGCACCGCGGCTCCGGTCAGCTCCCCCGAGGAGCTGATGGCGAGCGTGCTGGAGGCGAACTTGCCGGGGTCGCAGCCGCCGCCGTCCGCCGCGCAGAGCGAGGGTACGGGGGTGGCCCCCACGGTCCACAGGCTGCCGGTCAGGGCGACGGCGGTGGACGGGCGGACGGCGGTGGCGGGCGCGTTCAGGGTGGCCGGGTGGCCCGCCGTGCCCTCGGCGGTGACCGTGCCGACGGAGCCGCCGCCGCTCACCACGTCGCAGGGGGTCTCGTAGGTGGAGCCGAGCACCTTCGTACGGGTCAGGTTGCGCACCGGGGTGAAGGTGATCGGGCCGCTCGCGTTGGCGGGAAGCAGGAAGTCGCCCTCGTACGGCGGGATCTCGATGGGTTTGCCGGACGGGATGTTCAGGTTGATCTGGGGGCCGGTGACGGTGACCGTGCCGGTGGCGCCGCCGGACATGGCGAGGTCGATGCTGGGGGTGGTCGGCACGTCGTTCAGGCTGAGCCCGCTGGTGGCGGGGGACGGGCCGAGGGACACCTTGGCGTGCACCTTGCCGCCCGGGTCGACGATCGAGGGCGACAGGTCGACGCTCATCTGCTGCGGCCCGGTCGCCTCGCCCTGGCCGGCGGGCAGGGAGCAGTGGACGGTGGGGGTGACGGTGCCGGCCGCGGCGGCCGGTGCGAGGGCCACGGTGCCCCCGGTCCAGACGAGTACGGCCCCGGCGGTGAGGGCGACGGCGCGGCGCAGCGCTCCGCCCGGCCGTGGCCTTCTTTCCGGTGGCGGGGTGGACGGTCTGACGGACATACGGCTCCTCCAGGGGGATTCCTGCGTTCGGAACGAAGGCGCCCGCCCGCTCCGACGCGATGCGGAGCGGGCGGGCGCCTCCGGGACTTCCTGTCGTGCCCCTCGCCCCGGGTCAGAGAAGGGTGAGGGTGAGGGTGGCGCTGTAGTCCCCGGGCCGGGTGGTCCCGGGAACGGTGAGGGTGAGATTGGCGTCGGCGTCGAACCGGCCGGCGGTGAACGGGCGGCTGCCGTCCGGGTCCATCCGGCACAGGCTCGCCGCCGTGGAGCCGAGCGCGGTGGGCGATCCGGCGACCGGCACGCCCACGCTGCCCGGCTGCGCCGTGCACCTGGGCGTCCACCGCACGGCGTCGGCCGGGATGGTGGCGCCGCCCGCGGCGGTGAAGCCGGTGAGGGTGGCGGTCAGCGACCATCCGCTGTCGACGCCGCGGGCGTCCTCCACCTCGACCCGGTTGAGCCGGGAGCGCTGCACCCCGCTGCCGGTGCCCAGGACGGTGGTGCCGAAGTCGACCGTGTCGCCGTCCTGGACCATGGACAGGGTCCCGGCCCGGACCGAGGTGGTCAGCTTCTGGTCGGCGCTGGACCCTTCCTCCCCGCCGCCGTCGTCCGCGACGGTGAACGGGGCGGTGCGCACGGTCTCGGGGTCGTTGCCCTCGTCGGCCTGGACGGCGACGACGGCGTCGGAGATCACCGTGAACTCGACGGAGAAGGTGCCGTCCGGGGCGCTCTTGGCGTAGACCGCGCTGTCGTCGAGCCCGGTGCCGCTCGCGTCGAGGCCGATGACGTTGATCCAGCGGTCCGGGTTGTAGTTCCGGCCGCTGACGATGATCACGCTGCCGACCGGGCCCCGGCTCTTCGAGAGGGAGATCTCCCGCTCGCCGGCCGCGACGGCCTTGACGGTGAGGGGGGCGGTCGCCTCCTTCGTACCGTCGTTGACCTTCACCACGTAACGGCCGTCCGGCACCGCGCCGGACTCCGCGAGGGTGGCCGTGCCGTGCAGGGTGCCGTCCCCGTCGATGCCCAGGTCGTTGGACTTGAACTTCAGCGGGTCGCAGCCGCCCCCGCCCTCCGCGCAGAGCGAGGGCACCGGGGTGGCCCCCGCCGTCCAGCCCGAACCGCCCAACGGGACGGCGGTGCTGGGGCGTACGGGGTCGGCGGGCGCTGTCAGGGTGGCGGGCGTGGAGCCGGTGCCCTCCACGGTGACGGTGGCGACGTCCGCCCCGCCGTCGACGACGTCGCACGGGGTCTCGAAGACCGAGCCGAGCACCTTGGTCTGGGTCAGGGTGCGGGCGACGGCGAACGAGACCGGCCCGGAGGCGGTCGCGGGCACGAGGAAGTCGCCCTCGTACGGCGGGATCTCGATGGGCACCCCGGACGGGATGTCCATGGTGATCTCGGCGCCCCGCACCGTGACCGTGCCGCTCGCCCCGCCGGACATCGTGAGGTCGATGCTCGGGATGGTCGGTACGTCCTTCAGCGGGAGGGCGCTGGTCGCCGGGGACGGGCCGAGGGTCACCTTCGCGTGCACCTTGCCGCCGGGCGCGACGACGGCGGGCGACAGCTCGACGGTCATGTCCTGCGGCCCGGTCGCCTCTCCCTGGCCGGCGGGCAGGACGCAGTGGACGGTCGGGGCGATCGTGGCGGCGGCGGGCCCGTCCGCGAGCGGGACGGCCTGGGCGGTGGCCCCGGCGCAGCCCAGCGTCAGCGCGAAGCAGGCCGCGAGCAGACCGGTCGCACCGGGTCTTCGTCGTCGTATCACCAGACACCCCTCCATGGCCGCACGGCCGCATGGCCCATTGATTGCGCACATTGAGGGGGCCGGGTGCAGAGAAGTCAAGAGCGAACCGATTGATCCTTGGGAAGCCGATTGATCCAGATCTGAAATGCCCGAAAAGCATTTCCCGGAGAAATTCAAGTGCGCCTGTCGGCCTCTCTTGACTTCTCCGAGGGCCGCCGTTTCACTGCACCGACATGCCGGTCCCGGAGGAAAGATCCGGTCCGCTCCGATCAGCCCGCAGCGAATCCTCGGCACACCCGCGGCGCATCAGCAGCGAAATGAATGAGCAGCGGATCGACCTCGCATCAGCCGCGCGCCACCAGCGCATCCACGCAATTCATCGCCGAAAGGGTCTCCGTCATGCCTTCGAATCGCAGACGCCTCCCACTCGTCCTGACCGCGGCCTGTGCCGTGGCCGGCGCCCTCGCCCTGGCCCCGACCGCCAACGCCGTGACCCCGCTGATGGCGACGGCCACGTACGACTGCGGCACCTGGGGCAGCGGTCTGGCCACCCTGACCGCCGCCGACTCGGGCACCGCCAAGACCATCAAGATCACGTCCAGCGCGATCACCATGCCGGCCGGCACCACCGCCGACCCGAACAGCATCACGACGACGCTCAAGCTCACCAAGACCTCGGGCGGCGCCACCAGCGAGGTGCAGTTCTCCGGCAAGACCAACCCCGGCATGAGCGGCGGCAACCCGATCACCCTGGGCCCGCTGAAGCTCACCTCCGGCACCCTGGCGGCGGGCGACAGCACGAACTCCAAGGTGCTGTCCTCGCCCCCGAGCGCCACCAACTGGTCGCTGCAGATCGTGGCGTCGTCCCCGACGTCGGCCACGGTGCCGTGCGTCGCCACGGTCGTCCAGTCCGCACCGCACGTCTGGTAACTCCGGCGGCCGGTGGCCGACCGGACTCCCCGGGAACGCCACGGGCCCGGGTCGGGGACCGCTGTCCCCGACCCGGGCCCGTACCGGATGGTGCCTACTTCATGCGGGTGGCCCACTCCTGGACCTTCTTGATCCGCTGCTGGATCTGCCCGGCCGTGGCCTCCGCGCTCGGCGGGCCGCCGCACACCCGCCGCAGCTCGGTGTGGATCACGCCGTGCGGCTTGCCGCTCTGGTGGGTGTATGCCGACACCATCGTGTTGAGCTGCTTGCGCAGGCCCAGCAGCTGCTTGTGCGTGACGACCGGCCGCGCCTCGGCCGGCTTCTCCAGCAGGTCGGCCTCCTCGGCCGGCCGCTGGCGGCTGTGCGCGATCTGCCGGGACTGCCGCTTCTGGAGCAGCAACTGCACCTGGTCGGGCTCCAGCAGCCCGGGAATCCCCAGGTAGTCCTGCTCCTCCTCGCTGCCGGGGTGCGCCTGCATGCCGAACTCGGCACCGTCGTACAGCACCCGGTCGAAGACCGCGTCGGACTCCAGGGCCTCGAAGGGCAGCTGGTCCTCGGTCTCCTCGTCCTCCAGCCTCTCGGCGTCGGCGAGGAGCTTGTCCTCCTCCGCGAACGGGTTCTCCTCGTCGCTGCCCTTCTTGGGCTTGTCGAGGACGTGGTCCCGCTCGACCTCCATCTCGTTGGCGAAGTCCAGCAGCATCGGGATGGTCGGCACGAAGACCGAGGCGGTCTCGCCGCGCCTGCGGGAGCGCACGAAGCGTCCGACGGCCTGGGCGAAGAACAGCGGCGTGGAGATGGTGGTGGCGTAGACGCCCACGGCGAGGCGCGGGACGTCGACGCCTTCCGACACCATGCGGACCGCGACCATCCAGCGGGAGCCGTCCTGGCTGAACTGGTCGATCTTCTTCGAGGCGGCCTTCTCGTCGGAGAGGACCACGGTGGCCTTCTCCCCCGTGACCTTCTTGAGGATCTTGGCGTACTCGCGCGCCGAGTCCTGGTCGGTGGCGATGACCAGCGCACCCGCGTCCGGAATGCCCTTGCGGACCTCGGTCAGCCGCTTGTCGGCGGCGGCCAGCACATTGGGGATCCACTCGCCGGTGGGGGCCAGCGCGGTGCGCCAGGCCTGCCCGATGGCGTCCTTGGTCATCGGCTCGCCGAGCCGGGCGGCGATCTCGTCCCCGGCCTTGGTGCGCCAGCGCATGTTGCCGCTGTAGCTGAGGAAGATCACGGGTCGGACGACGCCGTCGGCGAGGGCGTTGCCGTAGCCGTACGTGTAGTCGGCCGAGGAGCGCCGGATGCCGTCGTTGCCCTCCTCGTACGTGACGAAGGGGATCGGGTTGGTGTCGGAGCGGAACGGGGTGCCGGTGAGCGCGAGCCGCCGGGTGGCCGGGTCGAACGCCTCCAGGCACGCCTCGCCCCAGGACTTCGAGTCACCGGCGTGGTGGATCTCGTCGAGGATCACCAGGGTCTTGCGCTGCTCGCAGCGGTTGCGGTGCAGCATCGGGCGGACGCCGACACCCGCGTAGGTGATCGCGACGCCGTCGTACTCCCTGCTCAGCGGGCCCGCGCTGTACTCGGGGTCGAGCTTGATCCCTATCCGGGCCGCCGCTTCGGCCCACTGCTTCTTCAGGTGCTCGGTCGGCGCGACCACGGTGACCTGCTGCACGACGTGGTGGTGCAGCAGCCATGACGCGAGGGTCAGCGCGAAGGTGGTCTTCCCCGCGCCGGGGGTGGCGACCGCGAGGAAGTCGCGCGGCTGCTCCTGGATGTACTTCTCCATGGCGCCCTGCTGCCAGGCTCGCAGCTTGCCGGCCGTGCCCCAGGGGGCGCGGCCGGGGAAGGCGGGTGAGAGGTGGTGGGAGGCGGTAGTAGTCACGGTCTCCGGTTCGGGGCACTCGGGTACGTGGGTTGGCTGCCGGGGCGTACGGCTCGGACGCGCACGCGATACGACAACCGGGCCACCTTACCGGGGGGCCGGACGGAACCCCGTACGGACGAGCGGTGGTTCGGGCCACCTGAGACCCTCTTCACAGATCGGCTCCGGACGCCGCGAGCCCGGCAGGACCGGAAAGGGGCTCGTCGAGGGACAGCCCTCAGGACTTGGCCCGCACCCTCGACGACACCCATGCCCCCACCAGGGCCACCAGCGCCATCGGGAGGAAGACCGCCGCGAAGGCCGCCGGGTGCGATCCGGTGGCGTCCGACGAGGCCGCCACGTCGTGGACGGCGCCCAGCGTGCCGCCGCCCAGGGCCGCGAAGGCGGCCCCGCCCGCCGCGAGGAGCAGGACGTTCGAGAGCCCGTCGGAGATCTGGAGGGCCGCCGAGTTCGCCCCGGCCTCCTCCGGCGCCGACAGCTTCAGCAGCAGCACGCTCGTCGAGGCGATCACCACGCCCATGCCCAGGCAGCCGAAGGCCCAGGCCACCGCCACGGTCCAGACCGGCACTGCCTCGATCAGCACGGACGGCGCGGCCGCGATCGCCGCGGCGACCAGCACCATGCCGCCCACCATCAGCCGCCCCCGGTACGGCTCCAGACGTGGCCGGGACTGGATGTACGAGCCGAGCGCCCAGGTCCCGCCCCCGGCGGCGAGCGAGAAGCCGGCCATCGTCGGGCTGAGCCCGCGCTGGGTCACCAGCATCAGCGGAACGAACGATTCGGCGGCGATGAACGAACCGGCCGCGACCCCGCGCAGCAGCACCACCGCGGGCAGCCCGCGCGCCGCCCGCACCGTGCCCGGGGGCAGCAGTCCGCGCACCGCGGGGACGAGCAGCGCGAAGCCGGCCACCGCCGGGATCAGCGCGAACCAGTCCAGCTCCTGCCCGGCGTACTGGAGCAGCGCCGCGCCCAGCGAGATCCCGAGGGCCAGCCGGATGCGCCGCCGGTCGTACGGTGCGGCGGCCGCCTCCGGGTCGGCCGACCCGGAGGCCCGCTGCCGGATCTGCGGCAGCGCGAGGGCCAGGGGGAAGACGACGAGGACGGGGATGCCGACGAAGACCCAGCGCCAGCCCAGGTGCTCGGTGACGGTCCCGGCCGCGAGCGGCCCGACCACTGAAGGGACCACCCAGCTCGCGGCGAACGCGGCCAGGATCGAGGGCTGCAGCCGCTCCGGGTAGGCCCGGCCGATCACCACGTACAGGGCCACGATCACCAGGCCGCCGCCCAGTCCCTGGACGGCCCGCCCCGCGACGAAGACCCACATGCTCCCGGCGGTCCCGCAGAGCAGCAGCCCCAACACGAAGGCGCTCATCCCGGCGGCGAGCGGCCCCAGCGGACCGCGCCGGTCCGCCCACTGCCCGGAGAGCACCATGGCGAAGAGGCTGGTCGTGAAGTACGCCGAGAACGCGAACGCGTACAGCCCGATGCCATGCAGGTCGCGGGCGGCGACCGGCATCGCTGTGCCCACGGCGGTCGCCTCGAAGGCGATCAGGAAGACGACGGAGACGATGCCGATGCTGAGCGCCCGGTACCCACGGCCGAGCACCCCGCCGGCCGGGGCCTCGGGCACGACGGTGGCCGGGGACTGCGCGGCGAGCGGGGGAAGGTCGGTGTCGTCACGCGGTTCCAGGGCACTCATGGACCCAAGAGTAAGGGCCGGAAAGCCGCTCGGCCCCTGTCGTGGGGCGGGCCCGTGCTCGTCCGTTGGGCGTAGGACCACCCGCCCGAACGTGAACGGGGCATGGCAGTCGCGTTGCGCACCGGGCCGCTCCCTTGAGGCCCCGGGGTGCCCGGACCTACCGTCGAAGCACGCCGAGGGCGACCCGGCCGTGTGCCCGAGTGGTTCAGGGGCTCGACTGCAACTCGAGTTACACCGGTTCGAATCCGGTCACGGCCTCCACGGAGCAGAGCCGGTACGGCCGCCCGCACGACGCGGGCGGCCGTTCTTCCTGCCCGAGCCACCAGCACCGCTGCCACCGGAGCGAGGGGCAGCGAGACGGGGCGGTTGTCGCGGCTCCGGCCTGCTCGCCGGTCAGCCGGTCCCCCTCCGAACGGAGTGCCGACGGGAACGTGCGGCCAGGGCCACGGCCACCGCACCGGCGAGTACGACGACGCCGACCGCCAGGCCGATCCAGAGGCCCGTGCCGCCACCGCTGCCCGAGGCGTCGGCGGTGGGGGCGGCCGTGGCCGGTGCGTCGGCGGCCGCCGCGCCGGAAGGCTTCTCGGCGGAGGCACCGGCCGGGCTGGGGCTCGGGCTCTCGGCGGCCGCGAGGTCCGGGAGCGGGTACACGCCTGCCGGACCGGGGTCGCCCGGGGCCTTGAGGGCGACGCGTGGGCGGACCGCGCCGTAGCCGACGTCATCGCTGCGCTTGGCGCCGCTCTTCGGCTTGCCAGCAGTGTTCAGCAAGACTCGGAGGACCTGGTTGTTGGTCCAGTCGGGATGCTTCGACCAGATGAGCGCGGCAGAGGCGGAGGCGATGGCGGAGGCGGCGCTGGTTCCGCTCGTCTCGCACAGCTGGGTCCCTCCCTTGCAGGGATGGACCATGTCGATTCCCGGGGCAGTGAAGTCGATCTGCGGCCCGTACTGGGACTCTTCGGTCCTCTTCCCGTCGTGACCGACGGCACCCACTCCGACGACGCCGCGCGTTTCCGCCGGGTACTCGGGCATGTTGGCCCCGCCTCCGCTGTTTCCTGCTGCCGCGAAGATCAACGAGCCCTTGGCGAGGGCGTACTTCACCGCGTCGGTGAGCGCCTGCGAGCCGCTCTGCGACCCCATGGAAATGTTGATCACCTTTGCGCCGCGATCCGCCGCGTAGCGAATGGCCACGGAGACGACTCGGTTGAACTCGGCCTCCCCCACATCCTGGGTTTCCCCGACTCCCGTTTCCGGCATGCGGATCGGAAGGATCTTCGAGCCCGGTGCGAGCCCGAAGGCCCCGTCCCCTCCGTGGCCCCGGCCCGTGCCCGCGATCAGACCCGCCACGCCCGTGCCGTGGCCGTCGTAGTCGGCGCGCTCGTCACCCAGGACGTCCGGTTCCAGATCCTTCCCCTTGACAATCTGCCCCACCAGATCCGGATTCTTCTCGTCCACGCCGCTGTCGATCACGGCGACGACCACACCTTCGCCGGTGCTCGTCCGCCACATCTCGTCCGCCTTCATGGCATCGAGATGCCACTGCTTGGACCGCACGGAACCAGCGGATGCGGACGCCGCTGAACCGACCACCAAGAGCATGCCCAGGACGGCCGCCGCTGCGGGTCGCCAGCGCTTCGGTCCTTCGCCTCTGATGCGCATCCCAGTCCCTCGTGAGTCCATTGCTGATCAGTCGATGACCGGTGGGACGACACGGCGAACGCCCTGCTGCCATGTCTCTTCGTCCTCGAGCAGGTAGTCCGGCCGGTCGCGCCGCTCGTCCCGTCCCGCCCTTTTCGCCCCGGAACCCACACCCGCCGGTCCACGCACCGGTCCACGCCCTTGCTGCTGATGGTTGCCCACCGCACCACCCGTGATCGGAGGCACCCGGGAAACGCCGCCGCTCGTGCCCGGCGTTCGTCCCAAGGGCGCCGCGCCACGAGCGCTCTCGCCGCCGATGACCGTTCCGCGCGGGATGCCCACGGCGGGGCGTGCCGGTCCAGGAGGTACAGCGTGGCCCCCGACGATCCCGTTGGCCCCCGGCGGCCGCCCCACCGGTCCGGCCCCCGGAGCGGTCGGCCCGGGGGCCGACACCGGCGGACGTGGCAGGCCCGTCGAGCCACCCGCTCCGTTCGTACCGCGCGGCCCGGCGGGACCGGTACGGGAAGGAGGCACCGGCGGAACGGCACCCTGTACCGGGGAGGGGATACCGTCGGCCCTCGGACCGGCCGACAGCGCCACCGGATTCGTGGCCGGTGGGGACGAGGCGTCCGACAGTGCGGCCACCCCGTCAATCTCCATGCTCACCGCCCCCGGGGCGGAAGACCGCGCCCCGTACGGAGCCGCGCCTGCGCCCGCCACGCTCCCCGCATGCCCGACCTCGCCGGGGACCGCTTCCCTGCGGCTCTCCGATACGCCAGGGTGCCCGACTCCCCCGGGGGCCGGCGCGCCCCCTTCTTCCGATGAAATACCCCTCTGGTGCTGTTGCCCGTCACGCCCCAGCGCTCTGTGCGAGACCATCGCCTGCGGGATCGCCGGAAACACCGGTTTCTCCAGGGCCGCGAGCTGCGACGACGACATGGCGTACGTCTGCGACAGCTTCCTCATCTGCGCGGCTGCCTCTTCGCGGTTCCGCTTCCCCGTCTCGATCAGTTCCGCCGCGGACTTCCGCGCCACGTCCGAGGCATCGGGGTCGTTCCGCGCGGCGAGGGCCGCCTCCAGGTTGGCCCGGGCGCCCGCCTCCGTCCGGGGAATGGACGCCTGTGCCGACGCGACCGCGTTCGACGCCTCGCCGAGCCACTTGGACACGCCCTCGCTGTAGTCCCCCAGGCGCAGCGTCGCATTGGCCAGATCTGCACTCCAGGTACGGAACGCGTCGGCCCCCTGTCCCTTCCATTCCACCCACTGCGGGCGGACTTTCAGATCCTCGGCGATCCGGCGGATTTCGGAAGCCGCTCCCACGAGGCGGTCCGACGCGGCCTGCATCTCACCACTGCTGGCGCGGTCCAGCCACTCCAGCATCCGCTCGTGCGTCATCCCGTCGAAATCCGTGCCCATGGCACCGCCTCTCCGCTTGTCTGTGACCAGCCCCGGACCTCAGAAAGTGGTGCTGTCGGGGGTGTGCTCCCGCTTGAAACCGCGCTGGCCGTTCACGCTGTCCTGGATCGCGCTCATGCGTTCCCGGATCTCCAGGTCGACGTTCTGATAGCCCTGGTGGGCGCCGAGTACGGCGATACTCATGCCCTCGATGCAATCGGAAAGCAGCCGGGACAGGCCCTCCAGCTCGTCGACGACCTTGGCGTACGCGCTGTGCAGGGCGTCCGCCTCCGTCCACTCGCCCCTGCCGCCGCCGAACCGGTCGCGGCCCACCGTGTCCGCGCCGACCCGGCCCGGGGCGGCCGGGGAGGCCGCGAGGTCCTGGAGGAGGTGGTCGACGCGGTCGCGGAACTTCGTGAACGACGATACTTCGGTGACCAGTTCGCTCGCGGCGCTCGGGGAGACCGCGCCGACGGCTCCCGCGGCGCCGATGACGCCCCAGGGGTACGACGGTAAACCCGTCCCCGGTTCGTTCGATCCCACAGTGCCCTCCCCCGTTGGACGGCAGCCGGCCGACGGTCGGCTCCCGACTTCGGGGCCACCCTAGTGAGGGACGGTGACGGAGCGCATTTCCGGGTTGCAGATGCAACCCGGATCACGCCACGCGCACGCGGCTCAGGAGTTGGGCGCGGCGACGGCCGCCCGGGGGCGGATCGGGCCTCAGGCGCTGCGGAGGTTCTCCATGAGGGGAGCGCCGGGTAAGCAGGCCTGGCGTCCGCCCCCACGGGCTCGAAGGACACCTGTCACACATCCGAGGACGCCGGTCCGTCGGCGGGCGTGGTGACCGCGACGCGCACCACACCGGTGGTCGAGGCTGCGACCTGGGCGATCGTGCCTTCTTCGGGATGGCGGGCGACGACGGCGGGGGTGCCCTCGCGCGTCGGAACGTGACGCACGGTCCATCCCTCGCTCCGAAAGTACGTCTGCGCGCGTGCCAGGGCGCGTACCCTCACGTCCTCCGGCAACGGCTGCGTCGACCAGGCGTGATGAACCGAGACCCCGGACTCGCCCCGGACCACGCTGAGGCCTTCCCCTGGCTGCGTGGGCGCCGACCCGACCCGCAGGGCATCGTAGACACGGCTGGAGTGGCCGAGGACCCGATGCCGGGCGGGGTCGTCGGCCTGTGGCTCCTCCAGTGCGGCAGGGTCGGCCTCGGTCGACGCTGAGGACTTCTCCGGCGGGAGGAAGCAGGGCGACCTCACCTTGAGGGTGGCGATGCCCTCACCCTTGGCGCGGTCCAGGACTCCCGTGATGCCTTCCATCCAGTAGTCATCAGGCTCCGTGCGCATACTGACCCAGGGGAAGGGGCCGGACATGTCCTCCTCGCTCGACGAGTTGTACTTGTATCCCTGCTTCAGCCAGGCATCCCGCGCCTGCAACACGAGGTTCTTGGCCTCGCTCCCCGGAACCCCGGTCAGCTTGTAGAAGAGGGTGACCTGCAATCGGTCGTCGGGGCCGTGGTCATCTCTGGCGGTGCAGGGGCCGACAGCCTCGGGACCCGTGCGCTCCAGCGTGGGATTGGGCGACATCCTGTCCACCGCCTGGTGAACGATCTCTTCTGCGCGGTCGATCGCTTGCTGCTCGTTCATCGTGACCTGCTTCAGTGTTTCTTCGCCGTCTTGCTGTACCCCGCATGCGGTCACCACGACCGCCGTGGTCGCCAGTAGCGCAGCGGCTGGAAGCGCCCTCCGCAGAGTCACGGCTGTCCTCCGGTGACAATCCGCGCCATCTTGTTGAGTGGCTTGTCGTCCCAGTACTGGGAGTGTGCGGGCATCATGTCGCCGCCAGAGCCCGGGAGCTTCCCGGCGGGGACATCGAAGACCACACCGCCGAAGTTGCCGGAGACCGGGTCGGTTCCATGGACGATCGAGTGGTCATCGAAAAGCTCCGTGTACGCCTTCGGATTGAGTGGGGCCAAGGGGCCGGCCGGTGGCGGGGCGAGGTTGATGAGGTCGTTCTTGGCCGTGGCCGCGAAGACATGGTCCGCCGAAATGTTCAGGTCCTTCGCGTGATCCACGCCCACGCCTGGGCTGCCCACCATGATCGCGTTGTCGACCGGCAAGTCGATGTGGGTGCTCATCGTCCGGCCTGCCACCAAAGACCCGTAGCTGTGACCCAGCAGCGTCTGATGCGCATCGCGATGGTTGGCTTCCTCAATGCCCTGCAGGAAGTTGCCCAGCGGCTCCTCTGCCTTGTCGGCCCATTTGGTCTCCGCCGCGTCGGTCGCGATGGCCTGAGGGGCGTCGTAACCGAGCCACACGATCGATGCCGTCTTCCGGGAGCCGTCGGTGGCCTCTGCCTGTGCCTGGAGAAGCTGGGCCCTGGCAAGGTCTCCGTCGATGGACTCCAACTTGGCGAACGTTCCGGGCACATACGTCACCACATTATCGGCAGTGTCCGGATTTCCGATGGAAACGATGGCTCGCCCCATGTCGTTGCCGTCGAATCCGAGTAAATAGGGGCGATTACTCTCGCTCGTGTAGCTGTCGAAACGCTTCTGGATGTCGTCCATGCCCTTGAAGCCGCCCTCAAGCTTCTGTTTCTTCTCGTTCCACTCCTTCCACTCCTCGGTGGGGACCATCGCACCCTTTACCTCGCGACCCGTGAGGGGGCTGATGTAGGGCTTGTACTGCTCCGGCTCCTTCTTGAGCCAGGCGTCGTACTCCACCTGCTTGGCGCCGCGTTGTTCCGCAAACACCGTGCGATTCGCTTCGTCGCGCACGTCGGAGGGGAGGCCGTCGAGCGCTCCGACACTTGCGGGGTACATGGAGACATAGGCTGCGCGCTGCTCCTCGGACAGGCCCTTCCACCAGTTGGCGTTGTCCTGTGGCCAGTCGCTCCTGGGTGGTGGCTCGATCGTGTCGAGGTAAGCATCGGCCGCCCCGCGCACACCCGTCGCGTCCGACGTGACATCCGCCCAGTCCCGGGCGGACACGGTCAAGTCATCATCAGCCTTGAGGTCCCGTAACCTCGGCGCCCACTTCTTGTCCGCGTCCGTGGCTTCCTCGAGCGCGTCGGCGATCCGGTTCGCGTATCCCGCCGCCTTTCCGTAGTTCGGGTTCGGGTGGATGCTCGCCGCCTGGCGCTCCAGGGCATCGGAGGCGGGCCCGCCTCCGGCGCTTCCCGTCACCGTTCCGCCGTCAGCGGCCTTCTCCTCGCCCGGCCTCCGACCCGCCGGATATGTGACCGATCCGTCCACGTTCACCGTGCAGCCGTCCGCCCGGGCGTCCTCGGTCGCCGCGTCCAGCTTGCGCTGGGCAGCCGCCATGTCGTGGGCGAAGCCGTTGAGCGCCGTGCTGATCACACCGCATTCGGTCAAGGTGTAGTGCAAGTTCTGCGCCAGGGCCCGGAACTGCTTCTGCGCCGCCTCCGCGGCCTCGCCCTCCAACGTCTCGCGCATGCCCGCTGCGACGGCGTTCTCCAAGTGCTCCTTGGCTTCCTGAGCAGCTTTGCCCGCGGAGCGGTACCCGTCGGCGGCGTCCTCGAACTCGGTCGGCTTCAAGGCCTTGAGTGTGGCGTAGTCCATCCCGATGTCACTGACTCTTCGCGTGGCCGCCGACGGCGCCCGTGTCCGCGTACTTGAGGTTCAGCTTCCGCATCTCGCCCTTGACGGCGTCATCGGTCGACAACAGGTCATGGCCCACCTGCTCCAGAATCTTCTGAAGTGCGCCGCACCGCTCGCTGACTCCCTCGGCGTACTTCTTCCAGGAGTCGTACACCTCTTTCTGCGCGGCCGCACTCAGACAACCCGTGGGTGCGCCGAGCCCCGCCTGGCCGTTCTCCAGTCGGGTCAGCGCGGTGCCGATGCTGCGGCGGAGCGAGCCCACCTCTTCCCCGGCCGTGACCCACGCCTTCCTGCTGGACTTCAGAGCACCTGTCACGGCACCGGGGCCGACGGGTGGAGGATCCGACGGAACGTGGTTGATCTGCATCGCCACGGACTGCCGATCGGTCACCTCGGCTTTGATCTGCTCCCACTCGTCCCACGCCATGCGCAGCCCTCCGTTCCCCCTGCGGATCTCTCCGACCAGGAACACTACATCTCACCGTCAGTACGCAAGCCATTCCTGTCCGCGTCTACTTTCAGGGCGAGTTGACGGGGGCGCCCTCACGTCTTTCGCGATCTCGTGGGTCCCCCGCAGCGTGGCGAAGCCGTCTGCCGCAGGCGCTCCCTTGCCTCCGTCACGCCCGAACTCCGAGCCACCGCTCCCAGCCGTCAGAGGTCACGGGTGCAACGCCACGCGCGCGGAGCTCAGGAGTTGGGTGCGGCGACGGCCGCCTGGGGGCGGATCGGGAGGCGGTTGACCGGGCGGCCGGTGGCCGCGCGGACGGCGGCCGCCACCGCCGCGGGGGAGGTCACCACGGGGACCGCGGAGGCGGGCTTGGCGCCGAAGGGGGCCACCACGTCGCGTTCCTCGACGAGTTCGACGATCCGGATGTCCGGGGCGTCCAGCGTGGTCGGGAGCGCGTACCCGGTGAGGTCCGGGTGGCGGACCAGGCCGCGGGCGGTGCGGAGGTTCTCGGTGAGCGCGGCGCCGATGCCCTGGGTGACCCCGGCCTCGATCCGGGTCGCGAGCTGCGCCGGGTTGAGGATCCGGCCGACGTCCTGGGCGACCGCCATCTCGACGACCCGGACGGAGCCGATCTCGATGTCGACGTCCACCACCGCGCGGATCGCGCAGAAGGCGAGGCCGACGAAGGCGTCGCCCTGGCCGGAGGCGTCCAGCGGCTCGGTCGGGTGGGGGCGGCACTGGGCGGTGGCCCACAGCTCCTTGCCGTCCATCGCCTCGGTGACCGTGGTGGAGAGCACCCCGTCGTAGGAGGTGATCTTGCCGTCGGCGATCTGGAGCAGCTCCGTGGACATGCCGAACTTGTGGGCCAGCGGCTGGAGGAGCTGGGTGCGGACCATCTTCGCGGCGCGCTCCACCGCCCCGGCCGACACCCAGGTGTGGCGGCCGTGCGTCGCCGGTCCGGCCGGAGGCTGGTCGGTGTCGACGGAGGCCACGTGGACCTCCTCGATGCCCAGGGTCTCCTGGACGACCTGGCGGGCCAGGGTCGAGAAGCCCTGCCCGGTCTCGACGGCGGCGCAGATGACGGTGGCGATGCCGTCGTGGACCCGGACCGTGGCCGTGGAGACCTCGTCGGCGCCCTCCGCGCCCAGCATGTGGACCATGCCCAGCGCGTAGCCGACGCCCCGGCGGACCGCACCGGGCTCGCCCGCGCCCTCCAGGCCGCCGGGCAGCAGCCAGTCGCCCTCGGGGGTGTCCTTGGGCAGCGCGGGGAGCGGGAAGTCCCGTACGGCGGTGAGGAGTTCGGCGACCGGGGCGGGGCAGGTCACCGTCTGGCCGGTGGGCAGGATGTCACCGGTGGACAGGGCGTTGCGCAGCCGCAGTTCGGCCGGGTCGATGCCGAGCTTGGCGGCCAGCTTGTCCATCTGGCCCTCGTACGCGGCGCAGACCTGCATCGCGCCCTCGCCGCGGACATGGCCCGACGGCGGGTTGTTGGTGCGGACCGCCCAGCCCTCGATGAAGGCGTGCGGGACGACGTACGGGCCACAGGCGAAGGCGACGGCGGCGGCCAGCGACTCCGAGGAGGACTCGGCGTACGGGCCCGCGTCGAGCAGGATCTGCGCCTCGACCTTGACCAGCCGTCCGTCGGCGTCCGCGTGGTGGCGGTAACGGAGCAGGGTGGGGTGACGGTGGGAGTGGCCGAGGAAGGACTCCTCGCGGGTGGCGGCCAGCTTGACCGGGCAGCCGGTGCGCAGGGCGAGCAGGCCGAGCGGGAGCTGGAAGCCGGGCTCCTCGCGGTCGCCGGTGGCGCCGGGGACGCCGGTGACGACGATCTTCACCCGCTCGGCTTCGAGGCCGAAGCAGGCGGCGGCGAGGTCGCGGTCGGCGTGCGGGTCGGTGGAGGCGGTGTAGATCTCCACGCCGCCGTCCGGGCGGGGCACGGCGAGCCCGGCCTCGGCGCCGATCGGGGCCGGGTCCTGGCGGCCGATGCGGTACAGGCCCTCGACGACGACCTCGCCGGTGACCTCGGGGTCGCCGTACTGGAGCGGAATGTGGCGGATCAGGTTGCCGTCGGGGTGCAGCGGTTCGGCGGCGAACGCCTGCTCGGGGTCGGTGACCGGTTCCAGGACCTCGTACTCGACGGCGATGGCCGCGGCGGCGAGCCGGGCCGTGTCGGGGTGGTCGGCGGCGACGGCGGCGATCGGCTCGCCGTGGTGGCGGACCAGGTCGGAGGCGAAGACCGGGCGGTCGACGACCCGGCGCCCGTACAGGCTCTCGCCGGGGATGTCCGTATGCGTGATGACGGCCCGTACGCCGGGCATCGCGGCGGCGGCCGAGGTGTCGACGGACCGGATGCGGGCGTGCGGGTGCGGGGAGCGCAGCACGGCCGCCCAGAGCAGGCCCTCGGCCCACAGGTCGGCGGCATACGGGAAGGTGCCCTCGGTCTTCGCGCGGGCGTCGGCGGGCGGCAGGGAGACGCCGATGCCGAGCGCGGGCGGTTCGGCGGGGCCGTCGAACGCCGGGGTGGTGATCCGTGTGCTGGCGGCGTTGGCAGCGGTGGCTGCGTCGTTGCTCACGCCATGCCTCCGTCCTGGGCGTGCGTCTCGCTACCGGCCCCGGGGGCCGCCTGATGCGGGATACCGGCCTCGTCGGGCTCCGGGGACGTGGAGTCCGACGAGGCGGCGGCGTGGAGCGCCTCGCGGCCCGCGATGACCTCGTTGACGGCGTCGAGGACGCCGCGGTAGCCGGAACAGCGGCAGAGGTTCCCGCAGAGCGCCTGGCGCGTCTCCAGTTCGCTGGGGGCGTGGTTGCCCTCCAGCAGATCGTGCACGGTCATGGCCATGCCGGGGATGCAGAAGCCGCACTGGACGGCCCCGCACTTGGCCAGGGCCCGCTGGACGTCGGAGGGTTCACCGTCCACGGCGAGGCCCTCGACGGTACGGACCTCGCTGCCGGCCGTGGTCGCCGCCGGGACCAGGCAGGAGGCGACGAGCCGGCCGTCCACCTGGACGTTGCAGGCGCCGCACTCGCCCTGCGAGCAGCCGTCCTTGGCCCCGGCCAGGCCGAGGCGCTCGCGGAGCACGTAGAGGAGCGATTCGCCGATCCAGGCGTCGCTGACCGGGCGGTCGGCGCCGTTCACGTGCAGGACGTAGGAGACGGCGGGGTGCTCGTCGGGGAGGCCCGGCTGCACCTGGGGGTCGGCGTCCTCCGGGCTGTCGGCGGCCTCGGCCTCGGGGGCCTCCGTGTCCGCCGGGGTCCGTGTGTCCCCCGGGGACGGGGCGTCCTCCGGGAGCGTGGCGGGTTCGGCCTCCGCCTCGGGCTCCGGCGCCACTTCCGGTGCCCGCTCGGCGGGGGCCTCGTCCACGGCCGGAACGGGCCCGGCCATGGGCTCCGCCGCAGGTTCCGGAACGGGCTCCGGAGCAGGCCCGGAAGCGGCCTCCGGCACGGCGTCCGCGACCGGCTCTGCCACGGGCGCCGCCTGAGCGACCGCCTCCGCCACGGAGGCCGGTCCGGGCTCCTGAACAGGTTCCGGTTCCGGTTCCGGTTCCGGTTCTGGTTCCACGACGGGCACGGGCGCGGCTACGGGTGCGGGTTCCGGCTCCACGACCGCGGCCGGTTCCGGCTGCACGGTCGGTTGCGGCTGGGCGACGGGCTCCTGCCGTACGGCCGGTTCCGGCTGCGTCGCCCACGGGGCGGGGGCGCCGCCGGGCAGCGTGGCCGAGGGGCTCTCGTTCCCGTACCACTGCGCGGCCAGCGCCGAGGCGGCGAACTCGCCCGACTCCTCGGGGAGTTCGCCCTCGGCGACCGGGATCGTCCACTGCCCGGTGTGCCCGCCGTGGCCCGGGTGCTCACCGGCCGGAGCGGCGTGCGGCGCCTGCCCGGCGGGGAGGCCGTACTCCGCCGACTCGGTGAAGTTCCACTGTCCGGTCGCCTGTTGCCCCTCCCCGTACTGCTCCGGAGGAAGCTGTGCGAACGGGTCGTGCGGAGGCTGGGGTGCGTGCGGGGTCCGCGGGTCGTGCGGGGCCTGCGGTGCGTGCGAGGCCTGCTGGGGGTGCTGGGCGGTGTGCGGGGCGACGGCCTGCGGGTACTCGTAGCCGTAGTCGTACGGCCCCTGCTGCTGGTTCGGGTCCGGCCAGTGCACCGCGCCGCCCTGGGACGGCTGCTCCGCGGTGCCCGTCTCCGGCTGGTGGTCCGGCTGCGCCCAGGTGCCGGTGGCCGTCGGGTCCAGCCCGGCGGCGGGCGTCAGCGGCACGATCATCGGCGGGACGTAGCCGTGGCCGGGGGCGGCCAGCGGAATGTTCGCCAGGTCCTCCGGCGACAGCTGGACGAAGGCGGTCGCGCCGTCGTCGTACTCGCCGCCCTGCGGCGTCGGCTGCCAGCTGCCGTGGCGCAGGTGGTCGTCCTGGCGGCCGTGTTCGTCGTTGCGGTCCTCGGTGGTCACGACAGTGCCCTCCCCAGCGCGCGTCGGGCCAGCGCGGCGACGGTCCGCCGCAGGTGCAGTACGGCGGGGGGCAGCGCCGGCGCCTCTCCCCCGTCGGCGGGCGGTTCATGGTCCGGGACGCAGGCCGCGGCGACGTACTCGCCGAAGGCGGCCAGCGCGTCGGGGGCCAGTCCCCGCTCCCCGTCCCAGTCGATCAGCGAGGCGATCCAGTGCTCGGCCTCCAGCGGGCGCAGCGGCATCGGCGCGATGGCGCCGACCGCGCAGCGCACCCCGCGCCGGGCCGGGTCGAGGACGATCGCGACGGAGGCGGTGGCCCGGCCGGGGCCGGTGCGGCCGGTGGCCTTCAGGAAGACCTGGGGGGCGTGCAGCAGCGGGACCCGGACGAAGCCGATCAGCTCGGCCGGTTCGAGCATCGCGCGGCCGGCCAGCAGGTGCGAGACGGGGATCTCGCGGCGGGTGCCGCCCGGCCCGGCGACGACCAGCTCGGCCTCCAGCGCGGCGAGCACCGGCAGCGCGTCACCGGTCGGTGCCGCGGTGGCGATGTTGCCGCCGAGCGTCCCGGCGTTGCGGATCTGGGGCGGCCCTGCGGCGCGGGCCGCGGCGGCCAGGGCGGGGATGAGGGCGGCGAAGTCGGGCCGCCCCATGCGCGCGTGGGTGAGTCCGGCGCCGAGCAGGGCGTGGCCGTCCTGGTAGTGCCAGCCGCGCAGCTCGCTGATCCGGCCGAGGCCGACCAGGCCGGAGGGGCGCAGCAGCCCCTTGTTGACGGCCGCCATCAGGTCCGTTCCACCGGCCACGGGAACGGCGGCGGGCATGGCGTCGAGCGCCGCCACGGCCTCGTCGAGCGAGGCCGGCAGCGTCACCGACTGCGGCGCCTGCGGTGCGTGCGTGGTCAACCCAGCTGCCCCTTCCCGGTGTCCCGGCTGTCCGGCTGTTTGGCCGTACGGTACGTGCTCGAAGCCCGGACGTGGCAACTCTGGCACATCTTCGGATCGGACCGGCGCGAGGGTCCGCGAAGGGCACATCCCTCCTCGATCGAGGGAATGTTCCCGTTTCGGACTGATTCGGTGTGGAGTGTGAATTGCCGCTGTTCGTCGCCGCTTGTCGCGGTTGGAACGGGGCGGTGTCCCCTCGCGCCACGCCCGCGCGGCAGGGCGAGTTCCGGACAAAAAACCGCCGGCCGACGCACCCGCCCAGGGTGCGTCGGCCGGGGCCGGGGCCGGTCGGGCCGGCGGCCGGGATCACACGTTCGGGGGTGGTCCGTCGAGAGGGCGGCCCAGCACTCCGGGTCGCATCTGCCGGGGCAGCGGTCCCTCCGGGCGCCGGTAGTCGACGCCGAGGGCGTCGAGCCGGGGGTAGTGGGCGGTCATGCGGCGCTCGAAGTCCGCGTAGTCCCGTTCGGCGGGGGCGGGCAGCGGGGACCAGGCGACCTCGGCGAAGGCGGCGAGGCGCGGGAAGACCTGGTAGTCGACGCGGGCCCGGTTCTGCATCACCTCGGTCCAGACGTTGGCCTGGGTGCCCAGGATGTGCCGGGCCGCCTCCTCGGAGAGGCCGGGCGGTACGGGCTCGAAGCGGTAGACGTCCTCCAGGGTGCGGATGAAGCCGATGGGCATCGGCTCGTCGGGGCCGCCGTCCTGACGGTGGTCCAGGTAGACGTGCTGCTCCGGGCACATGACGACGTCGTGGCCCGCCTCGGCGGCGGCGACGCCCCCTCGGTAGCCGCGCCAGGAGGAGACGGCGGCGCCCGCCGGGAGGCCGCCCTCCAGGATCTCGTCCCAACCGATCAGCCGGCGGCCCCGGGCGGTGAGCCAGGCGTCGAAGTGACGGATGATCCAGGACTGGAGCTCGTCCTCGTTGGCCAGGCCGAACTCCTCGATCCGGGCCTGGGCGGCGGGCGAGTCCTTCCACTGCTCCTTGCGGCACTCGTCGCCGCCGATGTGGATGAACGGCGAGGTGGCGGCGGGGAAGAGGTCGAGGACCTCTTCGAGGACGCCTTCGAAGAAGTGCAGGGTGGTGTCGGTCGGGGCGAGCACGTTGGCGTTGATGCCCCAGGTGTCCCAGACGGAGAGGGCGGCGGTGTCGACGACGTCCGCGTTGCCGAGCTCGGGGTAGGCGGCGATGGCGGCCTGCGAGTGGCCCGGGATGTCGATCTCGGGGACGACCCGGATGTGCCGCTCGGCGGCGTACGCGACGATCTCGCGAATGTCGTCCTGGGTGTAGTAGCCGCCGTGCGGGGTCTCGTCCCACAGCTCGGAGGCCCGGTGACCGTGCTTGGTGCGAGGCCGCCAGGAGCCGATCTCGGTGAGCCGGGGGTGGCGCTTGATCTCGATGCGCCAGCCCTGGTCGTCGGTGAGGTGGAAGTGGAAGACGTTGAGCTTGTGGGCGGCGAGGAGGTCGAGGTAGCGCAGGACGTCGTCCTTGGGCAGGAAGTGCCGTGCCACGTCGAGCATCATGCCGCGCCAGGGGAAGCGGGGGTGGTCCTCGATCCGTGCGGCGGGGACGGAGCGCGGCGCCCCGGGGGTGACGGGGGCCCGGCGGAACGCCTCCGGGCCCAGGAGCTGGCGGAGCGTCTGGGCGCCCCAGAAGACGCCCGCGGGGCTGCCGCCGGTGATCTCGACGTACTGCCCGGTCCCGGTGGTCAGGCGGTAGCCCTCGGGCTCCAGCGCCGGGTCCAGGCGCAGCCGTACGGAGTTGTCCCCCGCGTCCCCCGCGTCCTCCTCGTCCCCGGAGCCGCCGGGGGCGAGGGCCAGTCCGAAGGCGGCGCCGAGCGTGGAGCGCAGCCAGCGTTCGGTGCCCTCGGTGCCGGGGGCGGCGGAGATGGTGGTCGACGGGTCGAACTGGAAGCCGCGCCGCCCGTCGTCACCGGTGTGCACGGGGGCGGGGATCAGGCCCTTGTCCAGGTCCATGAGTCAGTCCTTTGTCGCTCCGCCGAGTCCGGAGACCAGGCGGCGCTGTACGAGTACGAAGAAGACCAGTACGGGGACGGTCATCACGGTCGATGCCGCCATGATCCCTCCCCAGTCGTTCTCATCGGGTTTGAAGAAGACCAGCAACGCCATCGGCAGGGTCGACTGGGAGGTGTCGCTGATGATGAACGACTTCGCGAACAGGAAGTCGTTCCAGGTGGAGATGAACGAGAAGACGCTGGTGGCGACGAGGCCGGGGAGGACCAGCGGGAAGAGGATCTGCCAGAGGAAGCGGGTGCGGCTCGCCCCGTCGAGGTACGCGGCCTCCTCCAGCGCCTCGGGCACCGCCCGGACGAATCCGCGCAGCATCCAGATCGCGAACGGCAGCGAGAACGCGAGGTGCGGCAGGATCAGCGCGCCGAGGGTGTTGAGCTGGCCGAAGTCCCGCATCAGGAAGAACAGCGGGATGGTCAGAGCCTCGACCGGCACCATCTGCGCGATCAGGAACATGATCAGCAGGGTGGTGCGGAAGCGGAATCTGAACCGGGTGACCGCCGTCGCCGCGAGGAAGGCGACCAGCGCGGAGGCGAGGACGACCGTGCCGGCGACGATCAGGCTGTTGAGGAAGTACCGCCCGAAGTCCTGCTGCTCGAAGACCCGGCGGAAGGAGTCCAGGGACGGCGCGAACGTCCAGGGTCGGGGGCTGGTGGACTGGATCTCCCCGGCCGGTTTGAGGGCGGAGAGCACCATCCAGTACAGCGGGAAGGCGACGGCGGCGGCGATCAGCAGGGCCGCCGCCTCGGCGGCCAGCCGGCCGGGCCGGCGGATGAGCGGTGTGCTCCGGGCGCTCACAGTTCCTCCCCCTGGCGCCGTACCAGGCGCAGGTAGACCAGCGTGACGGCCAGCAGGATCAGCAGCATGACGACGCCGATGGCGGAGCCGAGGCTGTACTGCGAGGAGGCGAACGCCTTCTGGTACGCGTACACGTTGAGCACCAGGTTCTGGCCCGCGATGCCGCCGCCGTTGGTCATGACGTAGATCTGGGTGAAGACCTTGAAGTCCCAGATGATCGACTGGATGGTGACGACGACGAGGATCGGCCGCAGCATCGGGGCCATGACCGAGCGCCAGATCCGCCACTGCGAGGCGCCGTCCAGCGCCGCCGCCTCCAGCACCTCGGTGGGGATCGCCCGGATGCCCGCGTACACCGTCACCATCACGAACGGGAACGAGCACCACAGGACTTCCAGGAGCACCAGGGCGAAGGCGCTGTAGCGCCCGTACGTCCAGGAGAAGTCGCCGAGCCCCAGCACCCGGTTGACCGGGCCGAAGTCGGGGTCGAAGAGAAACACCCAGACGGTGGACCCGGTGATCGCGGGCGTCGCCCAGGCGCCGAGCGCGGCCACCATCAGGACGAGCCGGGGCACGGCCCTGATCCGGGTCAGCAGGACGGCGAGCGCGCAGCCGACGAGCAGGGTGGAGACGACGCAGGCGGCGGCGAAGAGCACGGTGGCCAGGAGGACCTGCCAGAACTGGCCGTCGCCGAAGAGTTCGGCGTAGTTGCCCAGGCCCCGGAAGGTGGTCGGTTCGCCGCCGCTGACCTGGGCCTGGGTGTACTCCAGGAAGGAGATCAGGCCGAGTTGGTAGATCGGGTAGACGAGCAGCCCGCCCAGCAGGACGAGCGCGGGCAGCAGATAGAGCCAGGGGGTCCAGCCGGAGCCGCGCGCCCGGTGCGCGGCCCCGGCCCCGGCCTTCGCCTTGGCGGTGGTGCGGGGTGCGGTGCTGGTCGTGGTCATCGTCAGCCCGCGTCGGCGAACGCGGCGTCCATCTTCTTCGCCGCGTCGTCCGACGCCTTCGCCACGTCCTTACGGCCGCTGACGATCTCCTGGAACATCGTCGGCAGCACCAGCGAGGCGTCTATCTGCCCCCAGCCCGGCGAGGCCGGGACGAACTTGGCGCCCGCGTCGAGCGTCCGGACGAACGGTTCGACGAACGGCTCCTTCTTCGCGACGGTGTTCCGCACGTCGGTGTAGGTCGGCAGGAAGCCCATCGCGTCGAACATCTTCTCCTGCGTCCGCTTGCCGGTCAGCGACTTCATCAGGTCGACGGCCAGGCTCCGGTGCGCGCTGCTCTTCAGTACGCCGATGTTGTTCCCGCCCGCGAACGCGGGGGCGACGGAGCCCTCCGTGGTACCGGGCAGCGGGACGACGGCGTACTTGCCCTTCACCGAGCCCGCCTCCACGGCGGCGTGGCTGAAGTCGCCGCCGATCGCCATGGCGGCCTTGCCGGAGGCGAAGGCGGTGACGGTCGCGTTGCCGCCCATCGCGGCGCACTTGGCGGCCGGACAGTTGTCGTCGCCGAAGAGCGAGGTGTACGCCTCGATGCCCTTGCGGGCCTTGTCGCTGTTGATGGCGGCCTGGTACGTGCCGCCGTTCTCCTCGGCGAGTTCGCCGCCGGCCGCCCAGATGAACGGCATCGCGCCGTAGGTGTACGCGCCGCCGACCGCCAGCCCGTACAGGTCCGGCTTCTTCTTGTGGATCTTCTTCGCGGTGGAGATCAGCTCGGCCTGGGTCTTCGGGGCCTCGATGCCCAGCTCCCGGAAGACGTCGGTGCGGTAGTACAGCGCCCGTACGCCGACGAAGAGCGGGGCGCCGTAGACCTTGCCGCCGACCGTCACCGACTGGCGGGCGACGGGGTCGGTGTCCGCGGCCTCGCCCCAGGCGGCGAACTCCTCGCTGATGTCGGCGAGTCCGCCGTCCTTGACGTATCCGGCGGTGTCGGTGTTGCCGTACTCGATCAGGTCCGGGGCGCTCTTCGGATCGTTGAAGGCCGCCTTGATGCGCTGGGCGCGGGTGTCGACGGGGATGTACTCGATCTCGGCCTTGGCGCCCTTGTGGGCCTTCTCGAACTCGGCGACCGCCGCGTCGACGACCTTCTCCTTGGGCTTGTTGCCGACCTCCTGGAACAGCCAGACCCGCAGGGTGCCGGACTTCGCGTCCCCCTCGGCCTTGTTGTCGGACGTCTGCGGCGCGCAGGCGGTGGCGGTGAGCCCCGCCAGGACGAGCGCCGCGACCGGGGCGGCAATTCGGGCAGACAGTTTCATCCGGGAACCCCTACCGGTAGGTGTTGCAACATACGCAACGGGCGTTTCGTACTGCACAACTGGCAGGAGAGTAGGTGCGCACGCAGATGCCGACAAGTGGTCTCAACCACTCTGTGACCCGGTGGAGCAGCCCGTGCAACGCGGCGGACCTGCGGACGGGGCCGCCCCGGGCAACGCGAAGGCCCCCGGGGTGCGTGTGGAAACGCGCCCCGGGGGCCCCGAGCGATACGGCCGAACGGCCGGAAGGACCGCTACTTCTTGTCCTTGCCGCCCTTGTCCTTGTCGCCGCCGGCGCCCATGGACTCGTAGATCTCCTTGCACATGGGGCAGACGGGGTACTTCTTGGGGTCGCGCCCCGGCACCCAGACCTTCCCGCACAGTGCGACCACGGGGGTGCCCTCCAGGGCACTCGCCATGATCTTGTCCTTCTGGACGTAATGGGCGTAGCGCTCGTGGTCGCCGTCGCCGTTCGACACCTGCGGCGTCGGCTCCACGAGGGTTCCGGTACCTGCCCCGCGCTCGGGCTCGTCAAGAGTGCTCATAACCGCCAAGGGTACCGATCGTCAGGACCTTCAGTTCAGCGACGGGTCGTCCGGGTAGGTGGCGATCATCGCCAGCTCGCTGCGCTGACGGCGCAGGACCGCACGCCACAGGCGCTCGGGGCGCGGGGAGGAGACGTCACCGGGTTCCGACTCGACCACGTACCAGGCACCCTCGGTCAGTTCGGCCTCCAGCTGCCCCGGGCCCCAGCCCGCGTAACCCGCGAAGATCCGCAGCGAACCGAGGGCCGCCGCCAGCAGTTCCGGCGGCGCCTCCAGGTCCACCAGGCCGATCGCCCCGTACACCCGGCGCCAGCCGAGCGGACCCTCGTCGCCCGGGATGACCGCCACGCCGAGCGCCGAGTCCAGCGAGACCGGACCGCCCTGGAAGATCACGTCCGGCTCGCCGGCCAGGCCCGCCCAGGGCGTCAGGATGTCGCGGACGCCCACCGGGGTCGGCCGGTTCAGGACCACGCCGAGGGAGCCCTCCTCGTCGTGGTCGAGGAGGAGCACCACGGCGCGGTCGAAATTCGGATCCGCGAGCGCGGGTGTGGCCACGAGCAGTCGCCCTGTGAGCGAGGACACCTCGGTCATGGCAGAAATGATCCCGCATCTTCGCCCCGCGCGGGCACCGGGCGGGGCGCCCCGCCACCCGGCAGGACGCGGCGCAGCTCAGGGCGCACGGGTGCACGGGGAGCGCGCCCTGCGGAGGGCCATGCGGACGGTGACGCTCCGCAAGACCCGGGGAGCAGAGCGTGTTGTGGCGGATTCATGACGTTCGTACACCCCCCGTTCTCTTACGGGGAGGGGGTGGCGGCCCATTACTCTTTCGTTTGGCCCCCTGCCCGACCACTCCGGAACGCGAGATTCATGACCGGCACAGACGATGTCCTGCTTGTCCACGGCGGAACCCCGCTGGAGGGCGAGATCCGCGTCAGAGGCGCCAAGAACCTGGTGCCGAAGGCGATGGTCGCCGCGCTGCTCGGCAGCGGGCCCAGCCGGCTGCGCAACGTGCCCGACATCCGGGACGTGCGGGTGGTCCGGGGGCTGCTGCAGCTGCACGGTGTGACGGTCCGTCCGGGTGACGAACCGGGCGAGCTGATCCTGGACCCGACCCATGTGGAGAGCGCGAACGTCGCCGACATCGACGCCCACGCGGGCTCGTCGCGCATCCCGATCCTCTTCTGCGGCCCGCTGCTGCACCGGCTCGGCCACGCCTTCATCCCCGGGCTGGGCGGCTGCGACATCGGCGGCCGGCCGATCGACTTCCACTTCGACGTGCTGCGGCAGTTCGGCGCGGTCATCGAGAAGCGGGCGGACGGCCAGTACCTGGAGGCCCCGCAGCGGCTGCGCGGCACCAAGATCCGGCTGCCGTACCCGTCGGTGGGCTCGACCGAGCAGGTGCTGCTGACGGCGGTGCTCGCCGAGGGCGTCACCGAGCTGTCCAACGCGGCCGTGGAGCCGGAGATCGAGGACCTCATCTGCGTACTGCAGAAGATGGGCGCGATCATCTCGATGGACACCGACCGGACCATCCGGATCACCGGTGTGGACCGGCTGGACGGCTACACGCACCGGGCGATCCCGGACCGCCTGGAGGCGGCCTCCTGGGCGTCCGCGGCGCTGGCCACCGAGGGGAACATCTACGTACGGGGCGCGCAGCAGCGCTCGATGATGACCTTCCTCAACACCTTCCGCAAGGTCGGCGGCGCCTTCGAGATCGACGACGAGGGCATCCGCTTCTGGCACCCGGGCGGCCCGCTGAACGCCATCGCCCTGGAGACGGACGTGCACCCCGGCTTCCAGACCGACTGGCAGCAGCCGCTGGTGGTGGCCCTGACGCAGGCCACGGGCCTGTCCATCGTCCACGAGACGGTGTACGAGTCCCGGCTCGGCTTCACCTCCGCGCTCAACCAGATGGGTGCGCACATCCAGCTCTACCGGGAGTGCCTGGGCGGCTCGGACTGCCGCTTCGGCCAGCGCAACTTCCTGCACTCGGCGGTCGTCTCCGGCCCGACCCGGCTGCAGGGCGCGGACCTGGTCATCCCGGACCTGCGGGGCGGTTTCTCGTACCTGATCGCCGCGCTGGCGGCGCAGGGCACCTCGCGGGTGCACGGGATCGACCTGATCAACCGCGGCTACGAGAACTTCATGGAGAAGCTGGAGAAGCTCGGCGCGAAGGTCGAGCTGCCGGGCGGCCCGCTGGTCTGAGCGCGGGCGCCGGAGGACTACCGACGGGGGTCCGGGACACTGTCCCGGGCCCCCGTTCCCGCGTTCCGGGGCCCGTGCGGGCCGGGGCGGACCGGACGCGCCGCCGGGCGGGCCTTCGCAGAGGCACAGAACGGGGCCCTGGCGGCCGGTACACCGAAGGGCGGTCACCCGGGATGGGTGACCGCCCTTCGTCGCGCCTGTGGGGCGATGAGGCTGTGAAGCCTTACTTGCCCTTGGCGGCTTCCTTGAGCTTCGAGCCCGCGGAGACCTTCACGCTGTAGCCGGCCGGGATGTTGATCGGGTCGCCGGTCTGCGGGTTACGAGCGGTGCGAGCGGCACGGTGGGTGCGCTCGAAGGTCAGGAAGCCGGGGATGGTGACCTTCTCGTCGCCCTTGGCGACGATCTCACCGACGGTCTCGGCGAGCGCGGCCAGCACGGCGTCGGCGTCCTTGCGAGTCACCTCGGCGCGGTCGGCCAGGGCGGCCACCAGCTCACTGCGGTTCATGTTTGTTACTCCCGTGTTCTTCTTGCCTGTGAGGCGTGAGATCGAAGCCGATGCTGCCAGGGCCCTCGGACAGTCCCCGGACCCGGGTCTGTCGTCAGACCCTCGCGCCCGATTACGCATCCTGCCCCCACCTGCGGCGGTAACGCCAATCCGGCACCCTCCGGAGTCACACGAAAAGCGCCAGGGCCTCGCCGTGGTGACGTTCCGTCGACTCTCCGGAAGCGTTCCGCAGTGGGTGCGGGACTCACCGGTTCGCGCCGCCCGCCCACCCTAAAGGGGCGTTTGGGGCGGCGCGTCCCGCGACGCGCCGTAGTCGGCGGCCCGCCGGGTCGGGGCGGCGCGGGTCAGACGCGGTCGCCCGCGCCCTTCGTACCACCGGCGGCCGCCCGCGCGGCGTCCCGGACGGCACCGGCGACGGCACCGGCGACCCGGTCGTTGAAGACCGACGGGATGATGTAGTTGGCGTTCAGCTCGTTCTCGGCGACGACGTCGGCCAGGGCGCCCGCGGCGGCGAGCATCATCTCCGTGTTGACCGTCCGGGACTGGGCGTCCAGCAGGCCGCGGAAGACACCCGGGAAGACCAGCACGTTGTTGATCTGGTTCGGGAAGTCGGAGCGGCCGGTGGCGACAACTGCGGCCGTCTCGCGGGCGATTGCCGGGTCCACCTCGGGGTCCGGGTTCGCGAGCGCGAACACGATGGCACCCTCGGCCATGGCGGCGACGTCCGCGCCGTCCAGCACGTTCGGCGCGGAGACGCCGATGAAGACGTCGGCGTCGACCACGGCCTGCTTGAGCGTGCCGGTGACGGACTCCGGGTTGGTGTTGTCGGCGATCCAGCGCAGCGGCGAGTCGGGCGCGGCGGAGACCAGGTCCTCGCGGCCGGCGTGCACCACGCCGTGGATGTCGGCGACGACGGCGTGCTTGACGCCCGCGGCCAGCAGGAGCTTCAGGATGGCCGTACCGGCGGCTCCGGCGCCGGACATGACGACCCGCACGTCCCCGATGCCCTTGCCGACCACGCGCAGCGCGTTGGTCAGCGCGGCCAGGACGACGATCGCGGTGCCGTGCTGGTCGTCGTGGAAGACCGGGATGTCCAGGGCCTCGCGCAGCCGCGCCTCGATCTCGAAGCAGCGGGGGGCTGAGATGTCCTCCAGGTTGATGCCCGCGAAGCCGGGGGCGATCGCCTTGACGATCTCGACGATGGCGTCGGTGTCCTGGGTGTCCAGGCAGATCGGCCAGGCGTCGATGTCGGCGAAGCGCTTGAAGAGGGCCGCCTTGCCCTCCATCACCGGCATGGCGGCCATCGGGCCGATGTTGCCGAGGCCGAGGACGGCGGAGCCGTCCGTCACGACCGCAACCGTGTTGCGCTTGATGGTCAGGCGGCGGGCGTCCTCGGGGTTCTCGGCGATCGCCATGCAGACCCGGGCCACACCGGGGGTGTAGATCATCGAGAGGTCGTCACGGTTGCGGATGGGGTGCTTGGACGCCATCTCGATCTTGCCGCCGAGGTGCATCAGGAACGTACGGTCGGAGACCTTGCCCAGGACGACGCCGTCGATGCCGCGCAGCCCCTCGACGATCTCGTCGGCGTGCGCGGTGGAGGTGGCCGCGATGGTGACGTCGATCCGCAGCTTCTCGTGGCCGGAGGCGGTCACGTCGAGACCGGTGACCGACCCGCCGGAGGACTCCACGGCCGTGGTGAGCTGGGAGACCGCGGTACCGCTCGCGGGCACCTCCAGCCTGACCGTCATCGAGTACGAGACGCTGGGCGCCGTTGCCATGGCCGAGACCTTCGCTTTCCTTAGCTTCATTGCTGCGCGGCCGGGGCGCTCACCTCGGACACGCTTTCCGATCGTCGCACCTACTGGCGGGTAGCCGGTAATCGACTGCCGCACTTCGGAAACCTTTTTCCACCATACGAGAAGTCATGGCTTCAGCGGAAGCCCCGACCGGAAACGGACCCGCGAGAACAGGCCCGCCCCCGCACCCGCCGACGCGCCCCGCGCGCCCGCCCCGGGTGCGTCCCGCAAACGAGAACAGACCCGCGCCACCGAAAGGTGACGCGGGTCTGTCGTCGAGCTGTACGACACCGGCCCGCCATGCTCGCCTCGCGGCAAGTGGTCGCTCGAAGCGACGAAGGTTGGGCCCGGGGGCTTGGATCGAGCCGGTGCCGACACCAGGCTAACAAAGACCGCGCAGAAGCGATTCCCCACGGCGCGGACCGGCCGGCGGAACGATCCGTCCGCCCGGGGACGCTCCCCGGGCGGACCGGCCGGCGCTCAGTCCCTCAGCAGGTCCGGGACCCCGTCCCCGTCGGGCAGGTCCCGCGCCCCCGACACCACCGTGAGCTGCTGCGTCGCCCGCGTCAGCGCCACGTACAGCACCCGCAGACCGGCCGGGGACTCGTCCGCGATCTCGGCGGGCGAGACCACCACCGTGGCGTCGTACTCCAGGCCCTTGGCCTCCAGGCTGCCCAGCGCGACCACCCGTTCGCCCAGCTCGGCGAGCCACTCCCGGGCCTGCGCGCGCCGGTTCATCGCGACGACCACGCCCACCGTGCCGTCGACCTCGGCGAGCAGCCGCCGGGCCTCCTCGCGCACCGCCGCCGCCAGGTCGCCGTCGCCCACGGCCGCGAAGCGGGGGCGTACGCCGGTGGAGCGGACCGCGGCGGGCGACTCCATCCCGGGCATCGCCAGCGCCAGCACCTTGGCGGCCAGCTCGGCGATCTCGGCGGGGTTGCGGTAGTTCACCGTGAGGGTGAAGCGGCGGCGCGGCCGGTTGCCGAGCGCCTCGTCACGGGCGCGGGCCGCCTCGTCCGGGTCCGACCAGGACGACTGGGCCGGGTCGCCGACGATCGTCCAGGTGGCGTGGCGGCCCCGGCGGCCGACCATCCGCCACTGCATGGGCGTGAGGTCCTGCGCCTCGTCGACGATGACGTGCGCGTACTCGGTGCGCTCGGCGGCCAGCCGCTCGGCCCGCTCGCGCTGGGTCTCCTCGCGCTGCGGCATCAGCTCCTCCAGACCGGTGAGCTGGTCCAGCGGGTCGGCATCGCGCTTCCTCTTCGGGCGGGGCGGGGCGCCGAGCAGGGTCTGGAGCTCGTCGAGGAGCGCCACGTCGTGGACGGAGAGGGGGCCCTTGCCGTCGGGGCCGAGCCGCTTCAGGGAGCGGGCGAGGCGGCGCGTCTCGCCCTGGTTGAGGACCCGGCGGGCCCAGCGGCCGAGCCGCTTCTCGTCGGCCATCGCGGCGAGCACCCCGCGCGGGGTCAGTTCGGGCCACCAGGCGTTCAGGAAGTCGAGGAAGTCCGTCTCGGTGGAGACGTCCTCGTCGAACGAGGAGCGCAGCTCGGCGGCGAGTTCGGGGTCGGTGTAGCGGCCCCGGCCGGAGGACTTGTTCCACAGGGCGTCCAGCAGCATCCGGCGGGCGCGCGGGCGCAGCAGGTTGACCGGGGCGGTGCCGCCGAGCACGGACTGCCGGATGCGGCGCAGCTCGTCGGCCTCCAGCTCGATCCGGGCGCCGAACGCGACGACCCGCAGCCGGGCCGGGGTGGCCGGGGCGGTGGTCCGCGCCGGCTCCTCCTCGCCGAGGGCGAGCTGGCCGCCGGTGTCGTGGCGCGGGCGCGGGGTGCCGGGCTGTTCCAGGGCGCCGCGGGCGGCCTTGCGCAGGACGGCGAGCATCCGCGAGGAGCCCTTGATCCGGGCGACGGCGGGCTCGTCGTAGGTGGTGGCGCCCTCGACGCCGGCCGCGTCGTCGGAGAGCGAGCCGACCGCGCGGATCGCGACCTGCCCCTCCTCGCCGAGCGAGGGCAGCACGCCCTCGGTGTACGCGACCAGGAGCGGGGTCGGCGAGACGATGAGGATGCCGCCCGCGTACCGCCGCCGGTCCTGGTAGAGGAGGTAGGCGGCGCGGTGCAGCGCCACGGCGGTCTTGCCGGTGCCGGGGCCGCCGGAGACCTCGGTGACGGAGGCGGCGGGGGCCCGGATCACCAGGTCCTGCTCGGCCTGGATGGAGGAGACGATGTCCCGCATGGTGTGGCTGCGGGCCTGGCCGAGCGCCGCCATCAGGGCGCCGTCGCCGATCACCGGCAGCTTTCCGCCGTCGAGGTACGCGGTGAGTTCGGGGCGCATCAGGTCGTCCTCGACGCCGAGGACCTTGCGGCCCTTGGAGCGGATGACCCGGCGGCGTACGACCCGGCCGGGGTCCTTCGGCGTCGAACGGTAGAACGGGGCGGCGGCCGGGGCGCGCCAGTCGATGACCAGCGGGGCGTAGTCGGCGTCGAGAACCCCGATCCGGCCGATGTGCAGCGTCTCCGCGATGTCGGCCGTGGCGTCGTCGCGCACCGCGTCGTCGGCGGGCTCGACGGAGGTGTACGCGCCGTCGGGACCGCGTTCGCCGTCCTTGCCGAGCAGCAGATCGATCCGGCCGAAGAGGAAGTCCTCGAACTCGCTGTTCAGCCGGTTGAGGTGGATCCCGGCGCGGAACACCTGGGCGTCGCGCTCGGCGAGCGCCCCGGGCGTTCCGACCTGGCCGCGCTTGACGGCGTCGTCCATGAGAAATTCCGCCTCGTGGATCTTCTCCTCGAGGCGGTGGTACACCCGGTCGAGGTGTTTCTGCTCGACCCCGATCTCCCGGTCCCGCAACGAATCGACAGCGGCATCCTGCGCGGCCACCGAGGCCCCTTTCTGATGTGCATTTGGGCAGCCGTCAACCTTAGGCGAAGGGATGCCCGCCGCGCACCTGCCGCGCATGCCGAAAATGGTGCGCAGCGGGTCCGGGCCCCGGGGACGGGACGGCACCCGCGCCGGCCCACCTCGCATCCGGTCCGGAACCCCCGGTTCAGGACACGCCCGCGCCCGCGGCCCGGGCCGCCGCGCGGCGCCGGTGCCTGGCCACCCGTTCGCGGTTGCCGCACACCTCGCTGGAGCACCAGCGCCTGCGGCGGCCCCGCGAGGTGTCGAGATAGAAGCGTCGGCAGCCCACGGCCTCGCAGCGGCGCAGCCCGGCCCGCGCCACCGGGTCGGTGAGGAGGTCCACCACGTCGCGGGCGACGGCGGTCAGCAGCTCCCCGCACTCGGGATCTCCGCTGAGCGTGCGGACCAGCTTGCCGCCCCGGCCGCGTACCGCCCGTACCCCGGGCGGTGCCCCGGCGGCGAGCGCGTTGACCCGCTCCAGGGCGTACCGGTCGCCCCGGCCGCCCAGCTCCGCCGTCAGCAGCCGGTCGACGCCGGCCCGTAACTGCCGGAAGCGGAGCACCCAGCTCTCGTCCACGGCGTCCAGCCGGGTGCCGTCCGGTACGAGCCCGGTGGCGACCAGCCAGTCGGCGAGCCGCTCGGCGCCGTCCAGCAGCTCGCACGAACCGGTGGTCCCGATGCCCGTCGCCACCAGGTCGAGACAGGGCCGGCCCGCGTCGAACCGCCACTCGTACGCGCTCTTGCCGGTCATCATGGGCATGCCACCGCCTCGGGTCACCGGTCGGGTCTCCCCCAGGGTGCCCCGCCGACGGCCCGCCCGGAACCCCTGCCCCCGCGCCGGGGGTGCGGACGCGCCGCGGACGGTTCAGTCGCGCGGCGGGCCGTCGTGCAGGATCCGCTGGAAGACGCGGTGGTCGCGCCAGTCCCCGTTGATGTGGAGGAAGCGGGGCGCCAATCCGTACTGCTCGAAGCCGCACTTGGCCAGCACCCGCTGCGAGGCGACGTTGTCCACCATCGTCCCCGCCTCGATCCGGTGCAGCCCCAGCCCGTCCCTGGCCAGCTCGCAGATCCGGCGCACGGCGGCCGTGGCCAGCCCGCGCCCCGCGCACTCGACGTCCACCCAGTAGCCGAGCGCGCCGCTGCGCAGCGGGCCGAGCACGATGCCGTTCAGGTTGAACCCGCCGACCGCGCGGTCCTCCGCGTCGGCCAGCACCCAGCCCTTCGCCCGGCCGGCCTCGCACTCCACGAGCAGCCCGGTCAGCCGCTCGCGCTGCCCCTGCTCGGTGTAGAAGTGGTCGGGCCGGATGGGCTCCCACGGCTGCATGTAGGCCCGGCTACGGGTCAGCGAGTCGGCGAGGGAGGCCGCGTCCCGCAGCTCGACGGGGCGGAGCCGTATCTCCGCGTCGAGCTGGTAGATGTCGTTGTCGTCCATCCCCGCAAGGTATCCCGGCAGGCCACGGCAGCCCCGTCCTTTCCCGGGCGCGGCCCGGTCAGTGCGCCCGTTCCGCGAGGGCGGCCAGCCGGTCGAAGGTGCGGACCAGCTCGGCCCGTCTGTCCTCCTTGTACTCCGGGGTGGGCTCCAGATCGTCGATGGTCCGCTCCCACACGGGCATGAACGTCTCCCGCCAGCCCGCGACCACCGCCGGCTCCGGCACGCCCGCGCCGACGTACCCCTGCTCCGCGATCAGGCAGAGCAGCTCGATGTCGCACGGCACGGTGACGCCCTCGTACTCGTCGGGCTCCAGGCGGACCGGATCACCGGCCATCGCCTCCGCGATCCGCTCGACGAGCCGCCCGGTGATACCCGAGAGATGGTCCGCCGCCGCGTCGCTGTCGAAGTTGCCACTGCCCCAGGTGCCCATGGAGTCCCCCTGCCCTCTCGCCCGTTGCCTCTGGGTCCGTTGTAGCAGCGGGCACTGACAACGCGGCCCCGTCAGCTCCTCAGCGCGGGTCCAGCGCCAGCCGGTAGCCGCGTTTGACCACCGTACGGATGAGACCGGGGTCGCCCAGTGCCGTGCGCAACCGGGCGACGGCCGTCTCCACCGCGTGCTCGTCGAGGCCGCCGCCGGGCAGCGCGCGCAGCAGTTCGGCGCGGGACACCACCCGGCCGGGGTGCCGGGCCAGGGCGTGCAGCAGCGCCATTCCGGCGGGCGTCACCCGGCGGGGCCCGCCGTCCACGAGCACCGCCCGCCCACGGACCGCCACCCGGTGCCCGGCGATCTCCCACTCCGTTTCGCGGGCGGGCAGTTCGGCGCAGAGGAGCTGGACGAGCGGCGCGAGCCGGAAGCGTTCCGGCTGTACGGTGCCGATCCCGCGCTCCTCCAACGGCCGGGCCGTGACCGGTCCGACGCAGGCCACGAGTACGTTTTCGCGCAGCGCGCCCAGCAGTTCCGGGAGCAGCCCGCGGCGCTCGGCCCGCCCGAGCAGCGCCGTGGCGGCCGGGGCGCTGGTGAAGGTGAGGGCGTCCAGGCCGCGGGCGACGGTGAGGTCGAGCAGCCGGTCGAGCGGGGCGATGTCCTCGGGTTCCGTCCAGCGGTAGACGGGGACGGGGCGGACCTCGGCGCCCGCCGCGCGCAACGGCCCGATGAACTCGGCGAGCGAGTCGCCGTGCAGCTGGACGGCGATGCGACGGCCCGCGACGCCCTCGGCCAGAAGCCGTTCCAGCACCTCGGCCATGGCTTCGGAGGCGGCCGACCACGTCTCGGTGAGCCCGGCTCCCCGGACGGCGCCCTTGGCCTTGGGGCCGCGGGCCAGCAGTTCGGCCCCGTCCAGCGCCGTCAGCAGCGCGTCGGCGAGGCCCCACTCCCCGGCGGCGCCGATCCAGCCCCGGAAGCCGACCGCGGTGGTGGCGACCACCACGTCCGGTGGGGAGGCGATGACCTCCCGGGTGGCGGCCCGCAGTTGGCCGTCGTCGGCGAGCGGCACGGTCCGCAGGGCGGGGGCGTGCACGACCGAGGCGCCCCGCCGTTCCAGCAGCGCCCCGAACTCCTCCGCGCGGCGCGCGGCGGTGACCCCGACGGTGAAGCCCGTGAGGGGTCCGTACTCCTCGTCGTCCTGGTACATGTGGTCGGCCGACTCCCGTCCCGCTCCCGTTGGCGTTCCTGCGGCCGCCCATGATGCGCGGGGCACATGACGGGGCCGGTTCACCCGTGTTTCCCGCCGGTTACGCCATGGGTTCATCTCGCGGCCGTGTCCGGCGACGGTATACGTACCGGTTCCCGCCCGCCGAGCGTCAGGGCCGCGTCACCGCCCGCCGAGCATCAGGGTCGCGTCGGGTTCGGGCAGCCAGCTGCCGGGCGGGCGCACCAGCCACCCCTCCTCGGCCCCGAGCAGCGCGGCGGCCTCGCACAGCGCGTCGAGGCCGGGATGGCGCAGCCCCTTGCGCCAGACCAGCAGCAGCGGCGAGAGGGGTACGGGGTCGACCAGCGGGCGCACCACGGTGCCCGGCATCGGCGGGAACTCGTCGACCACCAGCACCGGGTTCCGGGACTTCGCCATGACCCGCTGGAACTCGGCGACACCGATCGCGAGCGGGACGGGCGGCGCCAGCTCGATGCCCCATGCGGTGAAGAGCAGCCGGGCGAACTCCGTCCACTCCACCGTGCGCGGATTGCCGGCGCCCGCGTAGACGGTCTCCCCGGCCAGATCACCGAGGGGGACGGTCTCGCGCGCGGCGAGCCGGTGGTCGTCGGGGAGCAGCACGGCCATCGGCTCGTACCGCACCGGCCGCATGCCCAGCCGGGCCCGTACCGCCGGGGCGAGTCCGGCCGCGCGGCCGAAGGAGACGTCGAGCCGGCCGGCCAGGATCTCGTCGGCAGCCCAGGTCAGCCCGCTCTCGAAGCGCGCCATCAGCTCGCACCGGGGGGCCAGTTCGCGGGCGCGGGCGAGGACCCGGGCGGCCGTCATGCCGTCGGTGTTGAGGTCGACGAAGAGGGGCAGGTCCGCCCGGTCGGTGAAGGCGGCGGCCAGCTCGGCGTGGGCCTCCAGCACCCGTCGCGCGTACGGCAGGAGCCGTTCCCCGTCCGCGGTGAGGGCGACCTGCCGGGTGGTCCGTACGAACAGCTCCACGCCCAGCTCGCGTTCCAGGCGGCGGACGTCGCGGCTGAGCGCCTGCTGGGCGACGTAGAGGCGGGCGGCGGCGCGGGTGAAGTGCAGCTCCTCGGCGACCGCGACGAAGACGCGGAGGAGGCGCGGGTCGGTGTGGGGGCGGGGGTGCTGCGTCGGGGCGCCGGATCCGGCGGCGGAGGAGACCACACCGGAACCTACAACACAGGTGCGTCAATATTCACATCACAGATGCGTGAATCGGTACGGAGAAGGTGTTGGACCCCGGGGGCCGCCCGCCCGGAGGCTTGCTCCATGCCGTACGAGACCGCTCCAGCCCCCTCCTCGTCCCCCTCCTCGTCCTCCCCCCTGCTCGCCGTCTCCGGCGGCCAGCTGGTCATCGCCCCGCGCACCGCCCCCGTCCGGCGGGCGTCCAGCAATCCGTACGTCCGGCTGCTCGCCACCCCGGGCGCCCGCGCCTTCACCGCGGGCAACCTCATCGCACGGCTGCCCAGCGGGATGTTCAGCGTCAGCGCGGTCATCATGATCGCCGGGACGCGCGGCTCGTACGCCCTGGCCGGGGCCGTCACCGCGACCGGGCTCGCCGCCACGGCGGTGGTCGCCCCCTGGACGGCCCGGCTCGTCGACCGGTACGGGCAGGCCCGGATCGCGGTGCCCTCCACCGCGATCGCCGTGCTCGGCTCGTTGGCGCTGCTGCTCTGCGTGCACTACGACGCCCCGGCCTGGACCCTCTTCGCCGCCTACGCCGCGACCGCCACCACCCCCAACACCGGCGGGATGTCCCGGGCCCGCTGGGCCCATCTGCACCGGGGCGACCCGGCCGCGCTGCACACCGCGAACTCCTTCGAGCAGGCCGCCGACGAGCTCTGCTTCATGCTCGGCCCGGCACTGGCCGCGCTGTTGTGCGGGGCGCTCTTCCCGGAGGCGGGGACCCTGGTCTCCGCCGTCCTGCTGATGACCGGCGTACTGGTCTTCGCCGCCCAGCGCGCCACCGAACCCCCCGTCGCCCCCCGCACCCGCACCGGCTCACCGCTCCGCACCCGGGGCATGCCGCCGCTGCTCGCCGCGTTCCTGGCCACCGGGGCGGTCTTCGGTTCGATGGAGGTCGTCACGATCGCCCACGCGGGCGGTGCGGTCCTGGCGCTCCAGGCGGCCGGTTCCTGCGTCGCGGGGCTGCTGTACGGCTCGCTCCGCCCGGCCGCGAGCATCCGGCGGCGCCTGCTGGTCTGCCTGACCGGGATGACGGCCCTGATGTCCCTGCCCCTGATCGCCGCCGCCTCGACCCCTTCCGTCCTCGTCCTGGCGGCCGCATTGCTGCTGGCGGGCGCGGCGACGGCACCGACCATGGTCACCGGGATGACCCTGATCCAGCGCCTCACCCCCGAGGGCCGGCTGAACGAGGGGATGACCCTGGCCGTGACCGCGCTGCTGGGCGGCATCGCGGCCGGTTCGGCGACCGGCGGCTGGTTCGTGGAGCATGTCGGGGGCGTCCAGGGCTACGCCGTACCGATCTGCGCGGCGGCCCTGGCCCTGGTCCTCGCCCTGGCGGGCGTCCGGGTCCCCCGGGAGCGCTGAGCCGCGCGGCCGCCCGCCACGGTCAGCCGGTGAGGACGAGGCTGACGTTGTGGCCGCCGAAGCCGAACGAGTTGGCCAGGGCGGCGGTCCACCGGCCGGTGCGGGGTTCGCCGCGTACCAGGTCCAGCTCCACGCGCGGATCGGGTTCGTCGAGGTTGCGGACGGCCGGGAGCGTGCCGTGCCGGAGGGCGAGGAGGGCGACCATGGCGCCGACCGTGCCGGAGGCGCCCAGCATGTGGCCGGTCATCGACTTCGTCGCCGTCACCGCGGCGTGGTCGCCGATCGTACGGGCGACCGCCTCGGCCTCCGCCAGGTCGCCGGAGTCGGTCGAGGTGGCGTGGGCGTGGACGACGCCGATGTCCGCAGGGGCCAGGCCGGCGTCGCGCAGCGCCAGCTCGATCGCGCGGACCTGGCCCGCCGTGTCGGAGGCCGTGATGTGGCCCGCGCTCGATCCGACGGAGCCGCCCGCCAGCGCCCCGTAGCCGCGTACGGAACGGGCGCGGGCGAACTCCTCGCGTTCCAGCACCATCATCCCCGCGCCCTCGCCCATCACGAAGCCGGACCGCCCGACGTCGAACGGCCGGGACACCGCCTCCGGGTCCTCGGACCGCGTCGACAACGCCTTCATCTGGGCGAACGCCGCGAGGGTGAAGGGGTGCAGGCAGGCTTCCACGCCACCGGCGACGACCACGTCCGCCCGCCCGCTCCGGATCAGGTCCTGCCCCAGGGCGAGGGCCTCCGCCCCGGAGGCGCAGGCGCTCACCACCGTCCGGGCGCCGCCCTTCGCGCCCAGGTCCATGCTCACCCAGGCGGCGGGCCCGTTGGGCATCAGCATGGGCACCGCGAACGGCGAGAGCCGGCGGGCCCCGGCGCGCTCGAAGACGTCGTCCTGCCCCAGCGTGGTGAGGACGCCCCCGGTCCCCGTACCGAGGACGACGGCGAGCCGCTCCGGCTCCACCTGCGGCGCCCCGGCGTCCCGCCATGCCTCCCGGGCGGTGAGCAGGGCCATCTGCTCGCCCCGGTCCAGCTTCCTCGCCTCGGTCCTCGGGAGCAGCGAGGCGGGGTCCGTGGGGAGGGCGGCCGCGACGTGCACGGGCAGGTCCTCAGCCCACTCCTCCGTCAGGGACCGCACCCCCGATCTGCCGTCCAGCAGACCCGCCCACAGCGCCGCCGCGTCGTCCCCCAACGGTGTCATCGCACCGATGCCGGTCACCAGCACACGTCCGTCGCGGGTCATACGGGCCTCCTCGGATTATGTGGATGCCCAACAGCACCCGAATCGCTCCACAACGATCATTTCAGCGAGGGAGAAGGGGAATCAGGAGCGCGAGCCACGGATTCGGAGGCGGGACTTTATGAGACTTCCACAAACCTGGACGCCATGGAGAGAGGCGCGTCAGGGCAGCCGCAGACCACCGGCCGCCAGGCCCAGCTCGGCCTCCGCCAGCCTGCGCGCGAGGTCGGCGAGGGGCTCCGTACGCCGGTCCGCGCTGGTGTTGATGTACGCGCTGGCGCCGTCGACGACGGCGAGGATGCGCACGGCCGACGCCCACGGGTCCTCGCAGCGGAACTCCCCCTCCCGCACCCCGCGCGCGATGATCTGCTCGATGCGGTGGCACCAGCGCAGCTCCTGGCTGACGACCTGGCCGTGGAGCGCGGGACGGTAGCGGGACAGGTGCCGCGCGTTGAGCCAGAGCTTGCTGACGTTGTCGAACTCGGCGCCCGATATCAGGGTGAAGAAGCGCCGGAAGGCGTCCAGGGGCCCTGCCCCCTCCCCCCCGTCCACTCCGTCCGCTCCGTCCGCTCCGTCCGAGGCTTCGGCCCCGGTCGCCGCCTCGGGCAGCAGGCCGTCCAGTTCCGCCGTGGTGGCCCGGGCGAACGCCTCCGCCACCAGCTCCTCGACCACCGGGAAGTAGTGGTGGATGAGTCCGGACTGGACCCCGAGGCCGTCGGCGATCCGCTGCCGGGTGACGCACTCCAGGCCCTCCTCCAGCCCGACCAGCGCGGCCGCGGCCACGATCTCGCGGCGCCGCTCCGCCGCCGATTTGCGCACTTGTTTCCCGGTACCCCTTGACGCCATGGCGAAGATGCTATTGGCTGTGCAGCCAAATAACAATTGGCTCTACAGCCAATACACGGTCGCCCCTCGAACGACCACCGTGGCACCGGCCTCGTAACCGGTGGGAACGGCAGGTCGGCGACCGGCCTCCACCTGTGGGCGCCGCCGGACGCGGGCCCTAGCAATGCCAGGAGTACAACGTGGACCACAACCGCGCCGATGCCGGCGACCTGGCTGAGTACGGCTACCAGCAAGAGCTGAAGCGCACCCTCTCCCCCTGGGCCGTATTCGCTCTCGGCTTCGCGACGATCTCCCCGGTGGTCGGCATCTACGCCGTCGTCCAGCTCGGGTTCGTCTTCGCCGGACCCACCTGGATCTGGGCGGTCGTCGTCGCCTTCCTCGGACAGCTGCTGGTCGCCACGGTCTACGCCGAGCTCTCCTCGCAGTTCCCGATCACCGGCGGCGTCTACCAATGGGTCCGCCGGCTGGGCGGGCCCCGGCTGGGCTGGCTGGTGGGCTGGATCTACCTCGCCTCGGCCATCGCGTCGCTGACGACCGTGGCGTACCTCGGTTCCAGCTGGCTGCACATGCTCTTCAGCGACGCGGAGCTCTCCCCCGCGACCCACGTCCTGCTCGGCGTGGTCTTCATCGTCGTGGCCCTGGGCATCAACCTGCTCGGCGTCAACCCGGTCAAGCACTTCCTCAACGCGGGCATCGTCGCGGAGGGCGTCGCCTCCATCGCCATCAGCGTGTTCCTGCTGGTCTTCGCCCGCAACAACGGCTTCGGCATCCTCTTCGACACCCTGGGGGCGGAATCCGCCTCGGGCGGGTCCGCCGTGGCCGGGTTCGTGACGTGTCTGGCCGTGGCCGGCTGGGCCTTCCTGGGATTCGACGCGACCACGCAGGTCGCCGAGGAGACCGAGCAGCCGCGACGCAGCGTGCCCCGGGCGCTGCTGCGCAGCTACGTGTTCGTGGCGTTCACGGTGCTGCTGACCTCGGTCGCGGTGACGTTCTCGCTGCGCCGCCCCGAGGACGCCGTCTCCGGCAAGACCGTGGACCCGGTCTTCGACGCGGTGACGCAGAGCCTGGGCGGCTGGAGCGAGAAGCCGTTCGTCGTCGTGGTCCTGGTCGCGTTCTTCGCCTGCGCCATCTCGATCCAGACGTACATCGGGCGGGCCGTCTTCGCCTTCGCCCGCGACCGGCAGCTGCCCTGCTCCACCCAGCTCGCCAAGGTCGGGGAGCGCCAGATCCCCTGGGTCTCGCTCACCGTCACGGCCGTCCTGGCCGGTCTCGGCCTGCTGCTCGGGCTCAACGGAAACGCGGCGGCCACGCTGATCTCCTTCGGCTCCGGCGGCTTCTACCTCATCTTCCTGACCGTCGCCCTCGTCGCGCTCTACGCACGGCTGCGTGGCCGCTGGAACCCGGCCGACGGCGAGTTCCGCCTGGGCCGGGCCGGCCTGGTGGTGAACGTCCTGGCCGTGGTGTGGCTGCTCTTCGAGGCGGTCAACATCGCCTGGCCCCGCGCCGAGCTCGCGCCGCCGTCGGGCAGCTGGGTCCAGGTCTGGGCCGTGATCGTGGTCTTCTCCGCGCTGCTGGTCGTCGGCCTGGTCTACATCGCCGTCGCCAAGCCCCACACCCGCCTCGTGTCCCCCACCCACCCGTCCGGGAACACCCCCACCTCCCGAAACACCCGCGCCTCCGGAAACACCCCGTCGTCGAGCACCCCGTCGTCGAACACCTCGCCGTCCGAAGAAATCAAGGCTCTCTGATGTCCGCGAACCTCTCCCCCGCCATCGCCTACGACCCCGTCGCGGGCCTGCACACCCGCCAGGTCTCCCACCGGCCCGCCGGACCGGGCGAGGTGGAGATCGACGTCCGCGCCGCCGGGGTCTGCCACTCCGACCTGCACATCCTGACGGGCGACTGGCCCAGCGACCGCCCCCTCGTCCTGGGCCACGAGGCCGCCGGTGTGGTCACGAACGTCGGCGGCGGCGTCAGCTCGGTGAAGCCGGGCGACCACGTCGTCCTCTCCTGGTTCGCGCCCTGCCGCCGCTGCCGCAAGTGCCTGGCCGGGATGGCCTGGCTCTGCACCGGCACCCAGGCCGTGGCGAACACCCTGCCCGACGGCACGACCCCCATCACCGACGCCGACGGCGAGGAGGTCTGGCCCTACCTCGGCCTCGGCGCGTTCACCAGCCGGGTCGTCGTACCCGAGTCGGCCGCCGTCAAGGTCCCCGACGAGCTGCCGTTCGGCATCGGCGCCCTCCTGGGCTGCTCCATCTCCACCGGCATCGGCGCCGCCATGAACACCGCGGGCGTCCGCCCCGGCGAGTCCGCGGTCGTCATCGGCGCCGGCGGGGTGGGCCTGTCCGTGGTGATGGGGCTGCGGCTGGTCGGGGCCGACCCGATCGTCGCCGTCGACCTCTCGCCCGAGCGCCTGGCCGCGGCCGAACGCTTCGGGGCGACGCACACCCTCGACGCCGCCACCACCGACGTGGCCGCCTGGTGCCAGGAGGAGCTGGGCGGCGCCGACTACGCCTTCGAGGCCATCGGCAGCCCCAAGGTCATCGAGACCCTTCCGGCGATGCTCACCTCCGGCGGGGCGGCCGTCCTCGTCGGCATGGCCCCCGTCGAGGCGACGGGCGCGTTCAACCTCTTCGACCTCGCCGACCAGGGCAAGCGTATCCTCGGCTGCAACTACGGCTCCAGCGTCGGCGCGATCGACATCCCCAAGCTGGCCCGCCTGTACCTGGCCGGCAGGCTGCCGCTGGACGAGCTGATCGGCAACGTCCGTCCACTCGACGAGGCGGCCGCCGCGTTCGAGGACCTGAAGTCCGCCGTCGGCGCCCGGACCATACTCGAACCGTAGGACTTCGCCGTACCGGCCCCGCGCCCCCCGGACGCGGGACCGGCCACGGCACCGGCACCACTCCCCCGCACTTCCTGGAGACCCGATGTACGCCGTCACCGACCCCTCCACCGGCACGACCGCCCACACCTACCCGACCGCCACGGACGCCGAGGTGACCGCGGCCGTCGACGCCGCCCACGCCGCCACCGCCTGGGGGCGCTCCACCACCGTCGCCGAGCGGGCCGCGCTCCTGCGCCGGCTCGGGGACCTGCACGCCGAGCACCGCGCCGAGCTGGCGGCGGGCATCGTGCGCGAGATGGGCAAGCCGCTCGAAGAGGCGGAGGGCGAGATCGACTTCTGCGTCGACATCTACCACTACTACGCCGACCACGCCGAGGGCTTCCTCGCCGACGAGGAGCTTCCCGTCACCTCCGGCCCCGGCCGCGCCGTCGTGCGCCGCGGCCCGGTGGGCGTCCTGCTCGGCATCATGCCGTGGAACTTCCCCGCCTACCAGGTCGCCCGGTTCGCCGCCCCGAACCTCGCCCTGGGCAACACCATCGTCCTCAAGCACGCCCCGCAGTGCCCGGCCACCGCGGCGCTGCTGGAGCGGCTCGTCGCCGAGGCCGGCTTCCCCGTCGGCGCGTACGTCAACGTGTACGCCACCAACGAGCAGATCGCCGAGGTGATCGCCGACCCGCGCGTCCACGGCGTCTCCCTGACCGGCTCGGAGCGCGCCGGTGCCGCCGTCGCCGAGATCGCCGGGCGGCACCTGAAGAAGGTCGTCCTCGAACTCGGCGGGTCCGACCCGTTCATCCTGCTCTCCACCGACGACCTCGACGCCGTCGTGGACTCCGCCGTCGCCGCCCGCCTCGACAACACCGGCCAGGCGTGCAACGCCGCCAAGCGGTTCGTCGTCGTGTCCGACCTCTACGACACGTTCGTGGAGAAGTTCACCGCCGCGCTCCTCGCCCGCCAGTCCGGCGCCCCGCTCTCCTCGGTCGCCGCGGCCGACACCCTGGAGCGCCAGGTGGCCGCCGCCGTCGCGGAGGGCGCCACCCTCCACACCGAGGGCGAGCGCAAGGGCGCCCACTTCCCCGCCGGAGTCCTCACCGGCCTCACCACCGAGCACGCCACGGCCCGCCAGGAACTCTTCGGCCCGGTCGCCATGGTCTTCCGGGCGGCCGACGAGCAGGACGCCCTGCGGATCGCCAACGACACCCCGTACGGCCTCGGCTCGTACGTCTTCACCACCGACCCCGAGCAGGCCGCCCGCGTCGCCGACGGCATCGAGGCCGGCATGGTCTTCGTCAACGGCGTCGGCGCCGAGGGCGCCGAACTGCCCTTCGGCGGCATCAAGCGCTCCGGCTTCGGCCGCGAGCTGGGCCGCCCCGGCATCGAGGAGTTCGTCAACAAGAAGCTCATCCGCACGGTCGCGTAACGCGACAACCGGGCCCGACACGCCTCCGCCCCGCGAACGGTCTCGCGGGGCGGAGGCTTTCGTACGTCGTACGCGAGGAACCCGGGGGTCAGTCCCGGGCCGGGGCGTAGTAGTCGCCCAGCATGTCGCTGACCCACCGGGGCTGCCGGACCTCGCCCCGGGGCCCCATCTCCTCGAACCACGGCTTCACCTCGATCACCGGGGTGCCGTCCACCGCGTCGAGATCCTCGACATGAAGGTCCAGCCCGTCCACCCCGACCAGCCGACAGCGCGAGACGCCCAGCCAGTTGAGGCGACGCATGTTGCGATGCCCCACGAACCCGACCTCGGGCCAGTCGGGATTGTCCCGGGGCCGCCGGGCCCGGAGCGGAAGATCGGCCGGATCGGTCAGATGGAAGCGGAAGACCACGTCGAGGTGGGAGAACTCCTCCAGCCCCTTCGTCGCCTCCACCGGCAAGGAACCGTCCAACCGGATGATCGCGCGCGTACCGCCCCAGTAGTCGTCGGTCGGCTCGCCCCGCCCCCCGACGACGTACCCCAGAGCCTCGACCTCGAACTTCTCTGCCATCAGGTTCCTTTCGCTGTCAGGCGGTAGCGGTCAGGCACGGATGTCGGCGACACCGTCCGCAGTGATCTCATGCGCGATCACGGCCCCGGGCTCGGGCACCACGGGAAGCTTCTTGTCCTCGAAGTGAGCCTTGGCGTACCCGATCGCCTCGTCCTGCCGGGTGGCGCTGCCGAAGTACAGCAGGAGCGGGTGAAGCTGGTACTTGCCCCGCCGGGTCTTCCACAGGAAGTTCCGCGCCATCAAATGCCCTATGGCCACGTTGACCGTGGGTCTCTTGACACCCAGCATCCGCGCCAACTGGTCCTGGGTGACCGCGATCTCACCGTGACGGTTGATGTGGACGTACTGCCCCTGCTCGTCCTTCTCGGCCAGCAGCCCGACGATCGTCCAGAAAAGGTCCTTGGAGAGGCTGGGCAGGTTGTACCTGGGGAATCGGGCGATGAAGCCAAGCGAGACCACGACATGCATGGGCTCGGTCTGATTCTCGAACACGTCTTCCATGGGATCAGTCGCAAGCATTCTGTACGACCCCTCTTCCTGATCGTGACGTCCACGTCTTCGCCGGGACGGATGGCCTTCCCGGCCTCTTCCGCGAGCTTCGCGAAGCTCTGCGGCACTCGTACCCGACGTCGGTGTACTGCGTCCCGGCGCGCACTGACCATGCACACAGCCTACAAGTTACGTCATCGATTTCATGACGTTTCCCTCGCTTACGTCAGTGATACACGAACGTAAGCATCTCGCGACAGACCAGCCACCCGGAACTTCCGCACACCCCCGCCCCTCAGGAGAGAAGTGTTATGTGATTCCTGACATTACTCATTAGTAGTGTTCGGGTTTCCCTGACACATCGACGGCATAGGTGCAGGTCAAGGAGGCGCCCTCTTCTTTAGACAAACAGTAGCCCGGCAACACGCCCCAAGGACCGGATCACGCTCCTGCGGTCACCCCTGCCCCACGAAGGCGACACCTTCCCCGCCCACCCCTCTTCGACAGCAACCCGGGAAAGGCAACCCCCGATTCCGCACGGCCGACGACGGCGCGACAGGAGCCACGTCAGCCACCCCCGGGCATCCCCCGGTGAAACGGGAGCGTCGCACCCGGACCCGGCCCGCAGGCCCCTCGGGGCCGAGGACACGGAAGCCGGGTTCGACCGCGTGGCAGGTCAACAACGTTGGGGTACAGGGCGGTTTGGCCGGAACGAGCGCGCAGAGGCGGGCCACGGGAACCAAGGGCCGGGAGAGAGCCCGAACCGCACGGTCCACCCCGTCGACGGCGCGCGAAGCCGCATCCCCCGCCGCATGCCGACGGGTACCGTCCCAGTACGCGACTACGAGGACGGAGCACAGTATGTCCACGCCCACCGGCGTCGGGACAGGGGCACGGATCGCCGCGTACCGGCGCCTGCACCGCCTGACGCAGAAGCAACTCGCCACCAAAGCAACCGTCTCCTACTCGCTCCTGGTCAAGGTCGAACAGGGCCGCCGCCCCGCCAGCGGCTCGTTCATCGCGGCCGTCGCACGGGCCATGGGTGTGCCCGTCACCACCTTCACCGGCCAGCCCTACGCGGCCGACCACGCGCACGACCGGCTCGACGGCCCCCTGACCGACCTGCGTGCCGCACTCGACAACTACGACTTCCCGCTCGACGAACTCCCCGTACGATCCCTGCCGGACATCGGCGCCGACGTTCACGCGGTGCTCCTTGCCCGCAGGAAGGCGAACTTCGGGCGGATCGTCGCCATGGCGCCCCCGCTCATCGACGAACTGGTCCAGGCCTCCCAGACCGCGCGGGGCCGACCGGCCGAGGAGGCGCACCGGCTGCTCGCGCACGTGTACCGGTCCGCCTACGACGTCGCCTACGGGCTCGGCCTGTCGGACCTGGTGGCGCTGCTGCTGTCGCGCATGGACTACTCCGCCCAGCGTGCGGGCGACCCGTACCTGATGAGCCTGTACGGCTACATGCGCGCCTACTCGACCTTCGCCACCGGGCGGCACGAGGTCGGGCAGAAGATCATCGCAAGGGCGCGCGAGACCGTGGAACCCGGCGTACGTGCCGGTGAACTTCCCGCCCTCTGCTCCGCCGGGAACCTGCACCTGCGGGCGGCGATGCTGGCCACCCGGCAGGGCGACGCCGACTCGGCCCGCAATGAACTGGCCGAAGCGCGGCGCCTGGCCGAACAGTTGGGGCGCGAGGTGATCGGCGGTGCCCGGGACGGAGCACACGTCCAGTCGTTCGGTCCAACCAACGTGGCCATCCACGCGGCGGCGGCGGAGATGGAGTTGGGCAACCACGGAAGGTCCCTCCAGCTCGCCAAGCTGGTACATCCTCCGGCGGACTACTTCCCGGACCGGCTCGGGCACTTCTGGATCGACACCGCCCGCTCCCAGCTCTGGACCGGCAGGACCGACGCGGCACTCGCCTCCCTACTCAAGGCCCGCAAAGCAGCGCCGCAGCAGGCCAAGTACCACCCGTCCGTACGCGAAACCACCGCCGGCCTGGTACGCGCGGCCCGCCGTACCCCGGAAGCCCTCATCGGCTACGCCTCCTGGTGCGGCGCACAGCTCTAGGGGCGTTACGCCGGAACGCCTGCGGCAGGACTTCCGCACGACGCCCCGGACTGTCACAACGTGTGCCAGTTCCGGGGCGTCGTCACGCGTTCACTGGGTGTCAGTAGCAGGCATCGCCCTTCGGCCCGCCGGAATCGGCCGGAGGAGCCCGCAGAACACGGAGATCGGCATGGAACCCCAGTCCGACCGTTTAGAGCTCCCGCTCTCGGCTCACACCCCCGACTCGAACCTGCCCGGCAGTCACCCGTCCGCCGAACTGCTCGCCCGGGCCCAGCGCGGCTGGGACACCTTCCTCGCCCGCACCGGGCCGCTGCCGGGCGAGGACATCGAACACGGTCGGTACGACGAAAGCGCCGAACGATGAGTGCCGCGCCCGGCACTCCCCCGACCGCGACCGACATGGCCCGGGACGTGGACCTGGCACTCGCACTCGCCCGGAGCCGGCCGACGGGGCCGGTGGCCGGCGAGGTCCGCAAGCGGCTCCGCTCCCACCTCGGGCTCCTCACCGACCCGGCCGAGGAGTACGCGAAGGGCCTGGCCGACTCACGAGCCCGGGACATCGCCGTCGCCACCGTGACCCACGCCCGCGGCCTGCTCCGCGACCGGGACGGCGACCCCGCCGCCATGCTCCGGCTCCTCGCCAAGGCCGTCGACCACCTGATGCGGTACGCCTCCCACACCCGGCGGCACGGGCAGCGGCCGTGATCAGCCCGGTCCGCCGGGACGCTGCGTCGGGCCGGGTACTGGCTCGGGGAGGTCTGCGACGAGATCGTCATGGACGCGATCGCACCGGAATTCGACGGCCCGTCCGCCGTGAAGAAGCTCTTCGCTCCATGAGCCCGGCGCACGGCCCTCCCCACCGGTACGGGAAAAGCCTCCGCCCCGCGAATCATCTCGCGGGGCGGAGGCGGAACGGCTCAGATCCGCGAGTTCCGCAGCGACTGCCACACCGCGCCGGTCAGCGCCCGCGTCGCCCGGGGCACCGACAGCCCCTCGTGCTCGCGGTACAGCGCCCAGTTGTACTGGACGAGCGACAGCTTGTTGGAGGACAGCGAACCCGCCCGGTGGGCCCGGTACACCGCCAGCGGCTCGGTCAGCCCCCGGGCGTCGGCGCCGTCGCGCATGATCGACAGCCACAGGGCGTAGTCCTGGCGCTTCCGCATCTCCGGCATCAGCCGCGTGCCGAGGACGTTGCGGTCGTACATCGCGGTCAGGGCGCCGATGTAGTCCCGGACCAGCATCGCCCGGTAGTCCACATGTCCTCGTGCCTGAATGATGCGCCCGTTCGGGACGAAATCGACGCTTTCTCCCGCGTAATCGGCGTCCATCTTGTAGTACGAGGTGAACGTCAGCGGCGCATCGCCCTCCGCAGCGAACGCAAGCTGCCGTTCGGCCTTCTCCGGAAGCCACATGTCGTCGCTGTCGAGGAAGGCGATGTAGTCGCCCCGGGCCCGCTCGATGGCGAGATTGCGCGCCCGGCCGGCACCGCCCTGCTCGGGCGCCGACTCCGGCCGTACGCGCTCGTCCTGCCGGGCGAACTCCATGAGCATGTCCATGGAGTCGTCGGTCGACTTGTCGTCGGTGATCAGCAACTCAAGGTCGCCGTGGGTCTGCGTGAGCACCGACCGCACCGCCGCACCGAGAGTGGCCGCCGAGTTGTACACGGGCATCACGACGGATACCAGGGGCACTGCGCTTCTCCTTGCTCGCCAGGAACGTCAACCCATTCAAGCACTGCATTCGAACAGGGGCGGACCACGCGGGCCGCCGTCCACCGTCCGGCGTCCGATGCGAGCCGCCCCCTCCCCGCGGGCAGGCATGAAAAAGCCTCCGCCCCGCGAAAAATCTCGCGGGGCGGAGGCTCACATGGGAATTGTGGAGATGGCGGGAATCGAACCCGCGTCCAACGGTGCAGAACCAGGGCTTCTCCGTGTGCAGTCCGCTGCGATTTTCTCGGCCCCGGAGATCACGCGGACAAGTCTCCGACGGGCTCAGTCACTGTTTGATTTCCTTCTAGGCCCCGTGACCGGGTCTAGAAGTTTAGATCCCTTGATGATGCCAGGATCCGGGTCGGGATCACCCCCGGGCTGACACTTCGCAAGTCGCTACTTAGGCAGCGAGGGCGAAGGAATCGCGCTTGGAGTTGGCGATTATTGGTTGCGACATATGGTTTACGAGATCATTGCCGCTTCCTCGACACGCTTCCCCTGCTTCGACATCCGCTGTCGAAACCGATCATCCCCATGTTGTTTTTTCAAATGCGCGCACCCGCTGTGGAGTGCGTTGCCATCGTACGTGACCAACGTGCGACGATGCCAGCCTATTCCTGACGGACGGCCGACAGGCCGACCGGAGGCGGGCCGCGAGCGCGGGTCTCAGGCGCTGCGCTGGCGGCGGCGGGCGGCGGAGATCGCGCGGTTGGTCTCGCGGAGGTCCTGCTTCTCGCGCAGGGTCTGCCGCTTGTCGTACTCCTTCTTGCCCTTGGCGAGGGCGATCTCGACCTTGACCCGGCCGTCCTTGAAGTACAGCGCGAGCGGGACGATCGTGTGGCCCGTCTCGCCGGACTTCGACTCCAGCTTGTCGATCTCGGCCCGGTGCATCAGCAGCTTGCGCTTCCGCTTCGCCGAGTGGTTGGTCCAGGTGCCCTGCACGTACTCGGGCACGTGGATGTTGTGCAGCCAGGCCTCGCCGCCGTCGATCTGGACGAAGCCGTCCACCAGGGAGGCCCGGCCGAGCCGGAGCGACTTGACCTCGGTGCCCATGAGGACGAGACCGCACTCATAGGTGTCCAGAATGTGGTAATCGTGCCGCGCCTTCTTGTTCTGCGCGATCATCTTGCGACCGGTGTCTTTTTCCTTAGCCATAGTGCGGCCATTTTCGCACTACGAACCGCCCCCGAGGCCACTCAATACTGTCTCCGCCCGCTGCTCGGCCCGGGAGTCGACCGCGAGGTCCGGGGTGATGCCCCGGCCGTCGACGCCGCGCCCCGCCGGGGTGCGGTAGTGGCCGACGGTCAGCTCGGCCACCCCGCCGCCCGGGAGCCTGCTGGGCATCTGGATCGAGCCCTTGCCGAAGGTCCGCGAGCCCACGGTGACGGCACGGCCCCGGTCCTGGAGCGCGCCGGTGAGCAGCTCGGCGGCGCTCATCGTGCCGCCGTCGACGAGGACGACGAGCGGGCGGGAGGTGTCGCCGCCGGGCTGCGCGTAGAGGGCGCGCTGCTCGCCGTGCACGTCGTACGTGGCGACCAGGCCGCCGTCCAGGAAGGCGGAGGCGGCGGTGACGGCCTCGGTGACCAGCCCGCCGGAGTTGCCCCGGAGGTCGAGGAGGACCCCGGCGTCGGCGGGGGCCGTCCGGACCGCGTCGCGGACCTTGGTGCCCGAGCCCTTGGTGAAGGAGTCGACCTCGATCAGTACGGCCTCGGGCCCGGGGCGGCCGGCGCCGATCCGCCGTATGGTCACGGCCTCGGTGGCGAGCCTGGCCCGGCGCAGCGTCTCGGTCCGGGCGCCGCCGGCCCCTTCGACGCCCAGGGCCACCGTGCTGCCCTCGGCGGCCTCCGCGCCGTCGCCGCGCAGCAGGGCGACGACCTCGGCGACGGGGCGGCGGTCGACCCGGTGGCCGTCCACGGAGCGCAGCAGGTCGCCCGGCTCGATGCCCGCCCGGGCGGCGGGGCTGCCGGGCTGCACCCGGGCCACCTCGACCCGCCCGTCCTCGGTGCGCCGTGCGGAGATCCCGACGCCGGTGTACGTACCGTCCAGCGCCTGCTCGAACTCCGCGTACTGGCGCTCGTCGTACACCGCGCCCCAGCGGTCCCCGCTGCGGCTGACGACCTCCTCGGCCGCCTCCTTGCCGGACTTGCCGTCGGCGATGGCGCGCGCGGCCGCGGCGGTCACGTCCTCGCCCTTGACGGTGGAGGCGACGGAGCGGGTGGCGAGCGCGGCGGGGGCGTGAGCATCCCGGGGCAGTACGCCGGTGGCGGCACCGGCCGTCAGTACACCCGCGAACACCAAGGTCAGGGCAGCCCCGCGGCGCATGCCGCGGGGCCCGAGACACTGTGTGGGGCCCGACATGTCGCCGAGTCTAGGACAACGCCCCCTGGGCGCACGGCTTGTTGGCCGCGCGCCCCCGGGGGCGCATGTCACACCTTGAGGTACTTGCGGAGCGCGAAGAGCGCGGCGACGGCGGGCATCAGCAGGCCGATCGCCAGGACCAGGGGCAGCTTGGTGAAGACCGCGTCCCAGCCGATGAACTCGATCAGGTTCAGCTTGCTCTGGAGGGCCAGGCCGCCGTCGATCAGGAAGTACCGGCCGGCCAGCAGCATCACGCAGGCCAGCACACCGCCGATGAGTCCGGCGAACGCGGCCTCCATGATGAACGGCATCTGGATGTAGAAGCCGGAGGCCCCGACGAGCCGCATGATCCCGGTCTCGCGCCGTCGGCTGAACGCGGACACCCGGACGGTGTTCACGATCAGCATCAACGCGATGACGAGCATCAGCGCCATCACGAAGAGGGCGGCCACGTTCATGCCGTTCATCAGGCCGAAGAGGTTGTCCAGGATGCTTCTCTGGTCCTGTACGGACTGCACCCCGTCACGGCCCGCGAAGGCGGTGGCGACGACCTTGTACTTCTTCGGGTCGTGGAGCTTGACCCGGTACGACTCCTGCATCTGGTCGGGCGTGATGTTGCTCGCCATGGGCGAGTCGCCGAACTGGTCCTGGTAGCGCTTGTACGCCTGGTCGGCGGACTCGTAGCTGACCGTGTCGACGACGTCCATCTTCTCGAGGTCACTCTTGATCTGCTGCTTCTGCTCGGTGGTGACCGCACCCTTGGCGCACTTCGGCGTCGAGGTCACATCGGCCTTGCTGCAGAGGAAGATCGAGACGTTGACCTTGTCGTACCAGTAGTCCTTCATCGTGCTGACCTGCTCGCGCATGAGCAGCGCGCCGCCGAACAGGGCGAGCGAGAGGGCGACGGAGACGACGACGGCGAAGGTCATCGTGAGGTTGCGACGGAGGCCGACGCCGATCTCCGACAGGACGAACTGGGCGCGCATGGCGTCCTTTCAGTGCTCGGTGCTCAGTGCTGGTAGCCGTAGACGCCGCGCGCCTGGTCGCGTACGAGACGGCCCTTCTCCAGCTCGATGACGCGCTTGCGCATCTGATCGACGATGTTCTGGTCGTGGGTCGCCATGATCACGGTGGTGCCGGTCCGGTTGATCCGGTCCAGCAGCTTCATGATGCCGACGGAGGTCTGCGGGTCGAGGTTGCCGGTCGGCTCGTCCGCGATCAGCAGCATGGGGCGGTTGACGAAGGCCCGCGCGATCGCCACGCGCTGCTGCTCACCACCGGAGAGCTCGCCGGGCATCCGGTCCTCCTTGCCACCGAGGCCGACCAGGTCGAGGACCTGGGGCACCGCCTTGCGGATCTCGCCGCGCGGCTTGCCGATGACCTCCTGCGCGAACGCCACGTTCTCCGCGACGGTCTTGTTGGGCAGAAGCCTGAAGTCCTGGAACACCGTGCCCAACTGGCGGCGCATGTGCGGCACCTTCCAGTTGGACAGGCGGGAGAGGTCCTTGCCCAGGACATGGACCGCGCCCTGGCTGGCGCGTTCCTCACGGAGGATGAGTCGCATGAAGGTGGACTTGCCGGAGCCGGAGGAGCCCACCAGGAAGACGAACTCGCCCTTCTCGATATCGAGGGACACATCCCGCAGAGCGGGGCGGCTCTGCTTCGGGTATGTCTTGGAGACGTTGTCGAATCGGATCACGGATGCACCACGGTCGGCCGGGAGTAGGTGTGCGTGACCATACGCGAACCGGACTCAGGCGTGCAGGCGCACGTCCGGGGATGGGCGATTTGTGTCGGAACGGGGCCGCCCGGACGCAGGACGTAAGTATGACGGAACAGGTGATCTCCGGCGGGCCGCGCCGAAACCCGCGCGAGCTGGCACAGTGGGAGGGGAACGGTTGCGTTTCCACGAGCGTTGTGCGGAGCGTCCAGCGGGTCGCGGCTCCGCCGCGCGGGAGGAGGAAGGCGCATGACCTACGACCGACTGGTGTGCGCGAACTGCGCGGCGCCCGTCAGCGAGGGCCGGTGTCCCGTGTGCCGGGCGAGCCGTGAGCGGCTTCAGCGGGAGCAGGGGCAGGGGATGTTCGCCGGGCTGAGTCCGGTGATGCTGGTGGCCCTGCTGGTGGTGCTGGTGGGCGCCCTGGCACTGCTGGCGCACCAGGGCGCGTAGGCCCTCGCTCCTTCCGGGCACGGTACGTACGTCGAGGGGCCCGGGATGCCGAATGGCGTCCCGGGCCCCTCTGTGCCTGTGCGCCGGGCACTGCCCGGCGCGGACGGCGGTCCTTAGACGGCCGCGCGGCCGCTCATCAGGCGCGGCAGGATGCGGAAGCCGATGCCTCCGGCGATCATCGTCGCGGCGCCGACCACCAGGAAGGTGGTCTCGGCGGCGCCGGTCTCGGCGAGCTCGTCCTTGCCCTTGCCCTGCTCGACCGGCTGGTTGCCGGCCGAGTCGGGGGTGGTGTTGTCCGCGCACTTGGCGCCGTCGAGGTCGACGGTGCAGGAGTCGTCGCCCCCGCCGGTCACGGAGCCGCCGGTGGCGCCGCCCTCGGTGCCACCGTTGCCGCCGGTGGAGGAGCTGCCACCGTTGGAGGAGCTACCGCCGTTGCCGGAGGTGCCGCCGTGGTTGCCGGAGCCGCCGGTGGAGGAGTTGCCACCCTGGTTGCCGTTGCCACCGTTGGACGAGTTGCCGCCCTGGTTGCCGTTGCCACCCTGGTTGCCGTTGCCGCCAGTCTCGTTACCACCGGTCTCATTGCCGCCGGTCTCATTGCCGCCGGTCTCGTTACCACCGGTCTCATTGCCGCCGGTCTCGTTACCACCGGTCTCGTTACCACCGGTCTCGTTACCACCGGTCTCATTGCCACCGGTCTCGTTACCGCCGGTCTCGTTACCACCGGTCTCGTTACCACCGGTCTCGTTACCGCCGGTCTCGTTGCAGCGCGGGTCGATCGGGCTGCACTCGCCGTCGCCGTCCTCGCCGCCGCCGGTGACCTCGGCCTTGGCCGACAGTCCGGCGACGTTGACATCGACGCCGACCGCCGAGGCGACGCCGGCGGCGGTGAGCGAGGCACCCGCTGCGATGACCGCACCCGCGGCGATCCGCGCGACGCGAACGCGCGTCTTCTTCGTCATGTGCTGCTACCCCCAGTAGCTGATCTCGTCAGTGGAGCAGCCATATGCGGGCCCCGGTTCTCCGGAGTTCGCTCCGAACGGCGCCCCACAGAGTCATGGTCATGCCGCCCGCCCCCGTTCACACCTGTCCCAGACATACGCATGCTGCCCTAGCACCTTGGCCACGGTTAAGGACTACGTCAAGGCCGTTCCGTGCGCTATGCGCCGGTTTGGTCGCAGTTGGTCACCAGACAGAGGCAGGACTGTGACGCACTCCCCACGGCGCCCGCACGAGCGGTGGCACCAACTCCCCCACAGGCAACGGAAAACGGCGGTGCCGGAGACCGCTCGGGTCTCCGGCACCGCCGGGAAGGCTGTGCGCCGACTACTTCTCGCGCTGCTTGCGCCAGCGGATACCGGCTTCCAGGAAGCCGTCGATCTCGCCGTTGAAGACCGCTTCCGGGTTGCCCATCTCGAACTCCGTACGCAGGTCCTTGACCATCTGGTACGGGTGCAGGACGTACGACCGCATCTGGTTGCCCCAGGAGTTGCCGCCGTCGCCCTTGAGGGCGTCCATCTTGGCCTGCTCCTCCTGGCGGCGGCGTTCGAGCAGCTTCGCCTGGAGGACGTTCATCGCGGACGCCTTGTTCTGGATCTGCGAGCGCTCGTTCTGGCAGGAGACCACGATGCCGGTCGGCAGGTGGGTCAGCCGGACCGCGGAGTCCGTGGTGTTGACGCCCTGGCCGCCGGGGCCCGAGGAGCGGTACACGTCCACGCGCAGCTCGGACTCGTCGATCTCGATGTGGTCGGTCTGCTCGACCACCGGCAGCACCTCGACGCCCGCGAAGGACGTCTGGCGGCGGCCCTGGTTGTCGAAGGGGGAGATCCGGACGAGCCGGTGGGTGCCCTGCTCGACGGAGAGCGTGCCGTAGGCGTACGGCACCTGGACGGCGAAGGTGGTCGACTTGATGCCGGCCTCCTCCGCGTACGACGTCTCGTAGACCTCGGTCTTGTAGCCGTGGCGCTCGGCCCAGCGGATGTACATGCGCTGGAGCTTCTCGGCGAAGTCGGCCGCGTCCACGCCACCGGCCTCGGCGCGGATGTTGACGAGGGCCTCGCGGGCGTCGTACTCGCCGGACAGGAGGGTGCGGACCTCCATCTCGTCCAGCGCCTTGCGGACCGCCTCCAGCTCCGCCTCGGCCTCGGCCAGCGCGTCGGCGTCGCCCTCGTCCTCGGCGAGCTCGAAGAGGACTCCGAGGTCGTCGATCCGGCCGCGGAGCGCCTCCGTCTTGCGGACCTCGGCCTGGAGGTGGGAAAGCTTGCTGGTGATCTTCTGCGCCGCCTCGGGATCGTCCCAGAGGGAGGGCGCGGCCGCCTGCTCCTCAAGCACGGCGATGTCCGCCCTCAGCGCATCCAGGTCCAGGACGGCCTCGATCGACCCCATGGTCGAGGAGAGGGACTTCAGCTCTTCGGAAATATCGACGACTGCCACGGGTCCAGCGTAACGGCTGTCGGCGCGGACATTCCTCGGGCCGTCCGTTTCCTCCCGCAATCAGCCGCGCCGGACGCCCCGAGGCCGCCCCAGGACCGGGTCAGGGCGCCTCCGGCGCCGAGGTTCCCGGCTTCCCGTCGGGGGCGTCCGCGTCGTCGCCGCCCAGCGCCAGCGCGCCGCCCAGACCGAGCGCGGCCAGCAGCACCAGGGCCGCGGCGCCCAGCACGATGCGGCGCTTGCGGACCGCGGCGGACTTGTTCCGGGCCGAGCCGGGGCGGGGGGCGCCCGGGGAGCGGGGGGCCCGCGCGGTGCCCCGGGGGCCGCCGGAGAGCTCGTCGGGGGCCGGGACGCGCATGCTCGTGTGGGTGTCCCGGTTGGAGTCGGCGGACGAACCGGGGACCAGCGGCACCGCGCCGCGACGGCGGGGCTCCTCGGCGGCGGGGGCGTACTCCCGCTCGTCGTGGGCACCGGCCTCCGGCTCGGCGTCCGGCTCGTCCACGTCGAGCGGCGGGATGCCGGCCAGCTGCGGGAGCTGCTCGCGCAGCCGGGCCGCGAGCTCGGAGGCGCGCAGCCGGGAGGCGGGGGCCTTGGCCAGGCACTGGACCAGGAGCTGCCAGAGTTCCTCGGGGATGCCGGGGAGCGGGACGACCGTCTCCGTCACGTGCCGCCGCAGGACCGCGCCGGGGTGTCCGCCGCCGAAGGGCGTGAAACCGGCGAGCAGTTCGTACAGGACCGTGGCGAGGGCGTAGATGTCGACGGCGGCGCGCGGCGGCAGCCCCTCGACTATCTCGGGCGCCAGGTAGTCCGGCGTACCGATGATCTTGCTGGACTTGGTGCGTCTCGGGGTGTCGATCAGCTTGGCCACGCCGAAGTCGGTGAGCAGCGCCGGGTGCGCGCCGCCGGGGCCGAGCGGGCCCTCCATGTCGAGCAGGATGTTCTCCGGCTTGACGTCGCGGTGGACCACCCCGGCGGCGTGCGCGGCGGCGAGGCCGTCCGCGACGTCCGCGATGATCGCCACGGCCGCCTCGGGGGCCAGCCGTCGTTCGCGGTCCAGGCGGGTGCGCAGGTCGGTGCCGCGCACCAGGTCCATGACCAGGGCCAGGTCGTTGCCGTCGACCACGAGGTCGCGGACGGCGACGACGTGCGGGTGGTCGAGACCGAGTAGGGCGGTGCGCTCCTGGACGAAGCGGCCGACGAGCTCCTGGTCGGACGCGAGGTCCTCGCGGAGCAGCTTGATGGCCACCGGGCCGTCGGGCCCCTCGCCGAGCCAGACCGTGCCCGCGCTGCCGCGCCCCAGGATCTGGTGTGCGGTGTACCGGCTGCCGATATTCCGTGCCAAGACTGCTCCCTCAGCGGCTGGCGATGAACCGTCGCTCATGACCCCCGGTCGACAAAGTTACGCGTCGGCCGAGTGGTTGAGTGCCCGGGATGGCGCCAGACCTCACTTCCGCGGGCGATATGCGATGGAAACTGGCCCGCGGAAGTCGACATAGCTACAGAGTTGATGGGGTCGCGGCCGCATCGGCCGCCGGTGCGGCGGCCGTTGGGGGCCGCCGCGTGCGGTGGTCGCTCAGGGGTTTCCGTCGCCGCCCAGCTTGGAGATCCAGTCGCCGATGGTGGAGACCGTGTCGCTGATCGCCTTCCAGTAGCTCTTGCCCTGGCCGATCCAGTCCTGGAGCGGGGTCAGTTCCCAGATCAGCCAGCCGGCGACGAAGAGCAGGACCAGCGTGAACAGGCAGCCCTTGAGGCAGCCCAGACCGGGGATGCGCATCGGGTTGGCGCTGCGCTGCCTCGGTTCGCGGGGCGGACGCGGGGCAGGCGGCTGCGGCTGCTGGGGCGCCGGCTGCTGCGGGGGCGCGTACTGCTGGCGCTGCTGCTGGGGCTGGTACTGCTGCTGGGGCTGCGGTTGGTACTGCTGCTGGGGGTAGTGCTGTTGCTGCTGGTACTGCTGCTGCGGCGGCTGGCGCCTCTGCTGGTGCTGCTGGGGCTGCGGCTGGGGGCGCTGGGGGCGACGGCGGAGCGGGTCCTCGCTCGGGTCGAGGTACTGGACCTGGGTCTGCTCGTTGCGGTCGCGGGCGGCCCGGAGCTGGGACTGCCAGGGGTGCGGCTCCTCGGGCTGCGGAGGGCCGTCCGGGCGCGGGGGCACGGGGGGCAGCACCGAGGTCGGGTCGGCGTGTCCGCCCGCGCCCGGCCCGGTCTGCGGCAGGACGCTGGTGGCGGCGGCCGGGTCGTACGAGCCCGCGTTGCTCGGCAGCACCTGGGTCGGGTCCGCCGCGCCCGGGGTCCCCGGGACGGCCGCGGGGGCCGGGTCGGGGGCGAGCAGGGCGCCCACGCCGTCGGCCGCGGCGATCTGGGCGGAGGTGGCGTGCACGCCGATGCCCTCGGCGACGACGCGCAGGCCGCGGGCGAGGTTCTCGGCGCTGGGCCGCCGGTCGGGGTCCTTGCTCAGGCAGCGCTCTATCACCGTCCACAGCGGGGCCGGGACGTTGCCGGGGCGGACCGGGTCCTCGCTGAGGTGCCGCTGCAGGACTTCGAGGGCGGTGCCGCCGGCGAACGGCGGGCGGCCGGTGACCAGCTCGTACAGCAGGATGCCCGCGCCGTAGATGTCGACGGCGGAGGTCTGCGGGCGGCCCTCGGCGGACTCGGGCGCCACGTAGGCGGGGGTGCCGACGAACTCGTGGGTGCGGGTGAGCCCCGGGGAGTCGGCGAGCCGGGCGATGCCGAAGTCGGTGAGCATCGGGCGCATCCCGCCGCCGCTCTCGTCCAGCAGGACGTTGGCGGGCTTCAGGTCGCGGTGGACGACGCCGTCGGCGTGGCTGGCGGCGAGCGCGTCGGCGATCTGCGCGGTGAGCAGGGCGGCGGCGACCGGGGTGAGCGGGCCGTTCTCGCGCAGGTAGCGGTGCAGATCGGGGCCGTCGATCAGGTCCATGACCAGGGCGAGGAGATCGCCCTCGACGACCAGGTCGCGAGTGCGCACGATGTTCTCGTGGGTGAGCCGGAGCAGCACGGAGCGCTCACGGAGGAAGCGCATCACGACATCGGCGTCGTTGGCCAGCTCCTCCTTCAGGACCTTGATCGCCACGGTCTCGCCGGGCTGACCGGCGACGGCCGCCTCGGCGCCCGCGGTCTCCCGCTGGCGGGCCCGCCAGACGGTGCCCGTGGCGCCGCGTCCCAGCGGCTCCTCCAGGAGGTACTTGCTGCCTACCGGCCGCACGTCATGCGCTCCCTGCAGATCGTGGTGCTTACGGTGTTCCCGGCTTCCGCCCGGGAGTTCCGGCTAACTCTAAGGGGTGTCCCGTGGACACCCTTTGGCCTCTCGTCAAACTGTCACCGTCGGTCATGGGACGACGGTTTCCGGACAGATCCCCGGGACAGCCCCGGGGCCTCCCATCAGCCCGTACGCCCTGGCGGCCCCTCTCGGAAGGACAGGGACGTTCCCGGAACAAGACGCCCTTTCCGGGCCGATGGTTGCCGCACTCGCGTTCGAGATGTCGCTCCGCAGACACTTCCGGAACGGCTCCGTCCCCGCAAGCGCCGCTCCAAGCAGGCACTTATGGGCGCACAGCCGACGTTTCAAGATCGTTAAGCGGTGACCCGCGGGCACGATGTCAGTGGCAAGTGCGAGGATGCCTCCAGCACGGACTGTGGGGTCGGGCCCCTCGGTGCGTGACGAACCCGTACCGGACGACGCGTCCGCGGCGGGCGGGGGGAGTCACAGGGCGTTTCCCCTGCTCGGCGCGGCGCGCAGAAGGGACCGCTGAACGGCGATGCAGATCCGGCTGACCGTCCTCGCGCCGCGCAGCGGCCAGACCCCGGCGCGCGCGTGCGACGTGCTGGTCACCGCCCCGCCCGGGACGGCCCTGGCCACCGTGGCCTCCCAGCTCGCGACGGCCGTCCTCGGTCCCGAGGGCCAGCTCGGCGGCGGCGCGGTGGTGCTGTACGCCGGGCGCGAGCGGCTCGACGGGCAGCGCTCCGCGCTGGGCGAGCCGCCGCTGGTGGACGGCGCGGTGCTCTCGCTCCAGGTTCCCGGCGAGGACGAGGCGGTGGACGACGCCGTCCCGGCGCGGCTGCACGTGGTCGCGGGGCCGGACGCGGGCGGGGTCCATCTGCTGCACGGCGGCCGGATCCGCATCGGCCGCTCCGCCGACGCCGACGTACCGCTCGACGACCCCGACGTGTCCCGGCTGCACTGCGCGGTGACGGTCCTGGGCGACGGCACGGTCTCGGTGGCCGATCTCGGCTCCACCAACGGCACCCTGCTCGACGGCGCGGCGGTCCACGACCGCCCGGTCCGGCTGAAGCCCGGCGCACTGCTGCGGCTCGGCGAGTCCACGCTCCGGCTGACGTCCGGCGCGCCGACCCCCGCCCTGACCACCGCCCCCGACGGCGAGGGCCACCTCCGGGTCTCCGGCACCGCCGACCGCACCGGCCCGGACCATGTCGCGCCCACCGACGACCCCTCCCTCAGCGCCCCCGGCTCCCCCGACCCCGGTCCGGCGTACGACGACGCGGCACCGTCCGGTGCGGCCGGACCGGCCGCACCGGACGGCGGGGCCCCCCGCCGGGGCGGGATCGGCGCCTGGGCCCGCCGCCTCGCGGGCGGCCGGGGCGAGGCCGCCCAGTCCGCCGAGGGCCACGGAGGTCCGGGCCCCGCCGCGTCCGGCCCCGCCCCGGCCCCGCCGGGCGGCGCGGAGCGGAGCGCCTGGCCCGATCCGGCGGAGGTGCTGCTGACCGCGCTCGGCCCGGGGCCCCGGCTCTGGGAGCGCGCCGCCGGCCACCCCGAGGCGCTCGTGGTGCGGCTCGGCACGACCGACCGGGCGGAGCTGCCCTCGGTGCCGGTGACGGTGGGGCTGCGGGAGGCCGGTTCGCTCGGGCTCGCCGGGCCGCGGACGAGGCTGGCCGGGCTCGCCCGGTCCGTGGTGGCGCAGCTCGCCGCGCTGCACTCCCCGGCCGATCTGGAGATCGTGCTGATCAGCGTGGACCGGGCGCGCGGCGCGGAGGAGCGCAGACGCGAGTGGGCCTGGCTCGGCTGGCTGCCCCATCTGCGCCCGGCGCACGGCCAGGACTGCCGCCTGCTCCTCGCCCACGACCGCGACCAGGCCACCGCCCGGCTCGCCGAACTGGCCCGCCGGCTGGACGACGGCCCGCTCGGGCCCGGCTGGGCCAGCCAGGACCGGGCCACGGTCGCCGAGGCCGCGGCGCGGTACGCGGGTCCGTACACGGTGGTGGTCCTCGACGGCGACCCGGGCTCGGCCGCGCTGCGGGAGAACGCCGCCCGGCTGGCCGCCGCCGGTGCCGCGGCGGGCATCCATCTGATCTGTCTGGCCGAAACCCCGGCCGCCACCCCCACCTCACCGGTCGCGGCGACGTACGAGGCCGCCTGCCACGCCTCGATCCCCTTCCGCGAGTGCGGAGCGGTGGCGATGCTCAGTGGCGACGTGGCGACGGCGCTGCGGCTGCTGCGGACGGCGGACGGGCAGGCCGCCGGGCGCGGCACGGTCGCCGCGGTGGACGCGGTGTCGGCGCACTGGGCGGAGCGGTTCGGCCGGGCCCTGGCGCCGCTGCGCGCGGAGGGGGCGGCCCCGGCGCACGGCCGGCCGGCGGCCGCGCTGCCGACGACCGCCCGGCTCCTGGACGAGCTGGGACTGGCCCGCGCCACCCCGGCGTCCCTGATGGCCCGCTGGGCCTCCACCGCCGACGAGCAGCCCGGCGCCCCGGTGCGCGGTGCGGGCCGCCGGCCGGACGGCGGCCCCGCCCTGGAGGGCCGCGACCCGGAGGGTACGGAGCACCCGCGCGCGGCGGGCCCCCGGGTGGGGGCGCAGCGGGTGGGCGGTGCCCCGTTCCCGGGCAGCGAGCACGCCACCCATGTCGGCGCCCCCGGTCATGTGCTGCTTCCCGGGGACGGGCTGGACGCGCCCGGCTCCGGGCGCACCGTCGCCGGTTCCGGTGGTCCGCGTGCCGCCGCTTCCGGGCCCGGGTCCTCGCGCCGGGTGAGCGGGGAGCGCGGCGTGGACGCCCCCCGGATCTCCACGGCGCCCGCGGCCGCCGTCCCGGCCTCCGCGGACGGCTCCGCCGGGTCCGAGGGGTCCGTGACGGTCGGGCGGCCCATGGTGGTGCTCGGGGCCGGGCCCCGGGGCCCGGTCGGCGTCGACCTGTCCGAGGAGGGCCCGCACCTGCTGATCGAGGGGCCGGCCGGCAGTGGGCGTACGGAGCTGCTGCGGGCCGTCGCCGCCTCGCTCGCCTCGGCCGCCCGCCCCGATCAACTGGGTCTGATGCTGGTCGACGGCGCGGGCGGGGACCGGGGCGAGGGCCTCGGCCCCTGCATGGAGCTGCCGCACGCCTTCTCCCATCTGGTCGCCTCCGATCCGGTGCGGATGCGGGAGTTCGCCCAGGAGCTGAGCGGCGAGCTGAAGCGCCGGGCCGAGCTGCTCGGCCCGTACGACTTCGCCGAGTGGCACCACCGGCAGGAGGTGGCGCGGCGGCTGGTCGGCCAGCGTCCGGCGTCGGCCGCGGAGCAGCGCGGTGATGTGGACGCCCCGGCGAGCGGGACGCTCCGGCTTCGTTCCACGCCCCGGCCCGCCGCGCCCGGCCCCTCCCCGCTGCCCCGGCTCGTGGTGCTGGCGGACGACTTCGACGCGCTGGTCGCCCCGGCGCTCGGCAGTCCGGGGCGCCCCGCCGCCGGTTCGGTGGTGCGGGCCCTGGAGGCGGTGGCCCGGGAGGGCGGGCGGCTGGGCGTCCACCTGGTCGCGGCGTCCGCCCGGCCCGACCGCACGGAGGACACGGACCTGGCCCACGGGGCCCGGCTGCGGATCGTGCTGGACGCCCCGGCGGTGCCGCGCGCGCCGGAGGACCCGGCGCCCGGCCGGGGCCGGCTCGGCCATCCGGACGGGCGGGTAACCCCCTTCCAGGGGGGCCGGGTGACGGGCCGCATCCCGCGTACGGCCACGCTGCGCCCCACCGTCGTACCGCTGGAGTGGGAGCGGATGGGCGATCCGCCGACCCGGCGCCCGGTCCGCGAGCTGGGCAACGGGCCGACCGATCTGGCCCTGCTGGCCAGTGCGCTGGAGTGGGCGGCCCGCTCGGTCGACGCCGATCCGATAGCGCCGCTCGGTCCCGTCCCCTCCTGACCGCGTCGCGCCCGGCACTCCGCCGGTCGCGTCCGTCCGGGCCGGGTCCGGACATGCCCCGACAATGCTCTGACCTCACGTCACGAGCCCATCACGATAAGGGAGTTGAGTCGGAGGTCGGTATTGCGGGCCCCCGGCGCCCGGCGTAGGACTGTGCGCACACGACGATGTGAGAGACGGGGAAGCAATGCGCACAACCCTTCGGATCAGCAGGGCCGTCGCGGTGGTCACCGCCGCCGGCGCCCTCGCCCTCACCGGGTGCAGCAACGAGGAGAAGCCCAGCACACCGGGAACGGACAGCGGCAAGGGCGGCTCGTCGAGCGTCTCGCTGCCCAAGCTGAACGGCCAGAAGCTCTCGGTCGCGGCGGTCTGGACCGGCACCGAGCAGGCCAACTTCGTCAAGGTGCTCAAGGAGTTCGAGAGCCGCACGGGCGCGGAGGTCACCTTCGTCCCGGCGCAGGACCCGATCGTCAACTTCCTCGGTACGAAGATCGCGGGCGGTCAGCCGCCGGACGTCGCGATGATCCCGCAGGTCGGCGCGGTCCAGCAGGCCGCGCAGAAGAAGTGGGCGAAGCCGGTCGGCCCCGAGGCCAAGGCGCAGCTGGCCAAGAACTACTCCCAGGTCTGGCAGGACCTCGGCACGGTGGACGGCACCCAGTACGGCGTCTACTTCAAGGCCGCCAACAAGTCCCTGGTCTGGTACAACGCCAAGGCGTTCGAGAACGCGGGCGCGAGCGAACCGAAGACCTGGAAGGACTTCCTGAAGACCGCCGAGACGGTCTCCGCCTCCGGCGTCACCCCGGTCTCGGTCGGCGGCGCGGACGGCTGGACGCTCACCGACTGGTTCGAGAACGTCTACCTCTCCCAGGCCGGTCCGGAGAAGTACGACCAGCTGGCCCAGCACAAGATCAAGTGGACGGACCCGTCCGTCAAGGACGCGCTGACCACGCTGGCCGAGCTCTTCGGCAAGCCGTCGCTGATCGCGGGCGGCGCCGACGGGGCGCTCCAGACGGAGTTCCCGGCCTCGGTCACCCAGACCTTCACCGGGGGCGACCAGCCCAAGGCCGCCATGGTCTACGAGGGCGACTTCGTGGCCGTCAACATCGCGCAGACGAAGGCGAAGATCGGGACCGACGCCAAGGTGTTCCCGTTCCCCTCGGTCGGTGCCGAGGCGCCGGTGGTGACCGGGGGCGACGCGGCGGTGGCCCTGAAGGACGGCAAGGGCGCCCAGGCGCTGCTGACCTGGCTGGCCTCGGCGGACGCCGCGAAGATCATGGCCGAGCAGGGCGGGTTCATCTCGCCGAACAAGGGCCTGGACGACGCCGCGTACCCGAACGAGGTGCAGCGCACGATGGCGAAGGCGCTGATCGGGGCCGGTGACGCGGTCCGGTTCGACATGTCCGACCAGGCCCCGCAGTCGTTCGGCGGGACGCCCGGCAAGGGCGAGTGGAAGATCCTCCAGGACTTCCTGAAGAACCCGAAGGACGTCGCGGGGACCCAGGCCGCGCTGGAGTCCGCCGCGGCCAAGGCGTACAAGAGCTGACGCGATGACGACAGCCGCAGCGGGGGGCGCCGGAGCGGTGCCCCCCGCCGACACGCACATGTCCGAAGATCCGACGCCCGACGACCGGTCCTCCGGCCTCCGGCCGCGCGGCCGGAGCGTGACCGGGACCCGCCGGCTGGTCGCGGCGCTCTTCCTGGCGCCCGCGCTGGTGCTGCTGGGCGCGCTGGTGGTCTATCCGATCGTGTACTCCGTCTACCGGTCGTTCCTCGACCAGGCGGGTACGGGCTTCGCCGGACTCGACAACTACAAGGCGCTGTTCACCGACGACACCATCCGTACGGCGATCAAGAACAACGCGATCTGGGTGGTGGTGGCGCCCACGGTCTCCACCGCCCTCGGGCTGATCTTCGCGGTCCTCACCGAGCGCATCCGCTGGGGCACCGCGTTCAAGCTCATCGTGTTCATGCCGATGGCGATCTCCATGCTCGCCGCGGGGATCATCTTCCGGCTGGTGTACGACGCCGCCCCGGAGCGCGGGGTGGCCAACGCCGTCTGGGTGGGGGTGCACGACACGTTCAACGAGTCGTCGAGCTTCCCGAAGGCGCATCCGCTGCCCGTCCACCCGGTCAAGGCGGGCGGGGGCGGTTCCTTCGTCACCAAGGAGCCGGTGCGGGCCGGGCGGCCGGTCCATCTGCCGCTGGTGGGTGTGGCCCCGGGGGACATGCCGAAGGACGCGAAGCCCGCGAAGGAGGCCGCGGCGGGCGGCGGCGCGGTCTCCGGCACCGCCTGGCTGGACTTCACCCGGGGCGGTGGCGGGCGGCCCGACGTCATCGACGCCAAGGAGCTGGGCCTCAAGGGGCTGAAGGTCGAGGCGGTGAAGGACGGGAAGGTCGTCGCCTCGGCGACGGCGGCCGCGGACGGCACGTTCGCCCTCCCCGCGGCGGCGGACGGCGCCCTGCTCCGGCTGCCCGCCTCGAACTTCGCGGAGCCGTACAACGGGGTGGAGTGGCTGGGCCCGGCGCTCGTCACGCCCGGGATCATCGGCTCGTACGTCTGGATGTGGGCCGGGTTCGCGATGGTGCTGATCGCGGCGGGGCTCGCCGGGCTGCCGCGTGAACTCCTCGAAGCGGCCCGGGTCGACGGGGCGAACGAGTGGCAGGTGTTCCGCCGGATCACGGTGCCGATGCTGGCACCGGTGCTGACGGTGGTGCTGGTCACGCTGATGATCAACGTCCTGAAGGTCTTCGACCTGGTCTTCATCATCGCGCCGGGCTCCTCGCAGGCCGACGCGAACGTGCTCGCGCTCCAGCTCTACCGCTCGTCGTTCGGCACGGACGCGGATCTGGGGATCGGCAGCGCCATCGCCGTACTCCTGCTGCTGCTGGTACTCCCGGTGATGTACGTGAACATCCGCCGGATCCGGAAGGAGGGGCGCCGATGACGACACCGTCGACCACGGCAGCGTCCACGGCCACCCGCACGACCGCCGGGGACGCCCCGGCGAAGGCCGGGCGGTCGCTCGGCGCCCGGCTCGCCGCCCGGGTGGGCGGCGGCGCGGTGCGGGTCTTCCTGGTCCTGGTGGCCCTGTTCTGGCTGATGCCGACGGTGGGGCTGCTGCTGTCCTCGCTGCGCGGCGCGGACGACATCGCGTCGAGCGGCTGGTGGAAGGTCTTCACGGCCCCCACCCAGCTCACCTTCGACAACTACGCCCGGCTGCTGGAGAACTCCACCATCACCGGCTCGCTCCTCAACACGATCATGATCACGGTGCCGGCGACGGTGCTGGTGGTGGTGATCGGCTCGCTGGCCGGATACGCCTTCGCCTGGCTGGACTTCCCCGGCCGCGACTGGTGGTTCCTGCTGGTCGTGGGGTTGCTGGTGGTGCCGGTGCAGGTCGCGCTGGTCCCGGTCTCCAAGCTGTTCGGGGCGGTCGGGATCTTCGAGACGACGTTCGGCGTGGTCCTCTTCCACACGGCCTTCGGCCTGCCGTTCGCGACGTTCCTGCTGCGGAACTTCTTCGCGGAGATCCCCCGGGAGTTGCTGGAGGCGGCCCGGCTGGACGGGGCGGGCGAGATCCGGCTCTTCACCCGGGTCGTGATGCCGCTCGGCGGTCCGGCGATCGCCTCGCTCGGGATCTTCCAGTTCCTCTGGGTGTGGAACGACATGCTGGTCGCGCTGATCTTCGCGGACTCGGGCTCACCGCCGATCACGGTCGCCCTCCAGCAGCAGGTACGGCAGTTCGGCAACAACATCGACGTGCTGGCGCCGGGCGCCTTCGTGTCGATGGTGATCCCGCTTGCGGTCTTCTTCGCCTTCCAGCGCCACTTCGTCTCCGGAGTGATGGCGGGCGCTGTCAAGTAGCGGGACCGGCCGAGCGGTCGGCGCGGCGGGGGCCGTACGGGTCCGGGGACGTCCCGGGCCCGTACGGCCCTCGTCCGGCCTGATCCGAACGAAGGACCCCGGCCGTCAGCGCTGCTGTCCGGCCATCACCGTGATCAGGCCGACGATCACCAGCAGCGAGCCGCCCCAGGTCCACATCGAGGTCCGCTCGTGCAGCACGGTCGCCCCGGCCAGCACGATCAGCAGATAGCCGAGGGCGTTGAACGGATAGGCGATGGAGAGCGGCACCTTCGCCAGGGTCGCCATCCAGGCCAGCGCGGACACCCCGAAGACCAGCAGCCCGAGGACGACCCAGGGGCTGGTCGCCGCCCGCATCGCGACGGAACCGCCGCCGTGGTCCGCGGCGGCCGCGGCGGTCTTCATCCCGTGCTTGAGCATGATCTGGCCGCCCGCCGAGGAGAACACGGCGAACAGCAGCAGCGTCAGACTGGGAAGGGTCAAGGTCCTGCTCCTGACTGCGGGGCCCGGCGGCCGCCGCTCCGGCTCCGGCGCCCGGGGCGCGGGGGTGGGACGGGGTACGGCGGGCTCAGACACCGACCCGGTCGGCGGCCGGGACGTACTGTCGGTTGAGGATGTCCTGAACATCGACGTGCTCTCCAGCGATGATCGTCTCGGCCGCGTGCGGGGTGAGCAGTGCGACGTGCTGATAGCCGAACAGCGTCGGCCTGATCCGGGTGAGCAGCTTGGACGCGCCGCCCAGCGCCCCGGCGAGCGGACCGCCGCCGAGCAGTGACCAGAAGGGCGCCCCGGTCGAGGTGAGTTCGAGGACGTCGTAGCCCGCGTCCCGGACCGTGCGGCGCAGGCTGGCCCGGGTGAAGAAGCGCAGATGCGTTTCGTCGAGGATGCCGCGCCGGTCGTAGCCGAAGGCGCCGAGGGCGACCCGCATCCGGGAGTACCAGTGGCTGAAGTTCGGTACGGAGAGCAGGACCCGGCCGCCGGGCCGCAGCACGTCGGCGATCCCGGTGAGCACCCGGTCGGGCCGGGAGAGGTGCTCGATGACGTCTCCGGCGACCACGTAGTCGTAGTCGGTGCCGAGTCCGGCCGGCAGCCCCTCCTCCAGGTCGGCGAGGTGGAAGTGGGTGCAGTTCTCGCGCACGCCGGGGACCTCGACGTAGTCGACGCCGGTCACCTCGTGGCCGAGGGCTTCCAGGCGCCGGGCGAACAGGCCGCCGGAGCAGCCGAGGTCGAGGACCCGGCCGGGCGGCAGCGAGCGCATCCGCTCCAGGATGACGGCGTGCGAGGAGCCGTCGCCCTCCTTGAAGGCGTACTCGACGGGCTTGGGGATCCAGCCGCAGGTGCCGAACCCCTTGACGGCGAGCCGGTATTCGAGGACGTCCTTGACGACGTCCCTCGCGTACTTCATGCCGTTGACGTAGCAGATCTCGTCGCCGTAGTAGGTGGGGACGGGGATCTCCTTGATCCGCATCCCGGCGTCGAGCAGTTGGACGATGATCTGGGTGTCGAAGTCGAAGGCGTCGGTGTTGCGGTGGATCGGCAGTTTCCTCAGCGCGGCGACGCTGTAGGCGCGGTAGCCGGAGTGGAATTCGGTGAGCCGGGAGCCGAGCAGGGTGTTCTCCACCCGGGTGAGAATGCGGTTCCCGAGCCATTTGTACATCGGCATGCCGCCCTTGAGGGCGGATCCGGATTTCATCATCCGTGAACCGAAGACGGCCTCGCATTCGCCGCGTTCGATCGGCGCGACCATGTCGGGGAGGAATTCCGGGGCGTACTGTCCGTCGCCGTGGAGCAGGACGACGATGTCGAGCCCGTGCTCGGCGGCCAGGGCGTATCCGGCTTTCTGATTGCCACCGTATCCGAGGTTCTTGGTGTGCCGCATGACGTAGGTCCGCGGCATTCCCTCGGTCTGCGACCAGCGGCAGCCCGCGGTGAAGGTCGCGTCGTGGCTCGCGTCGTCGAGGATGAGGATCTCGGCGATCCTGGACCGGAAATCCGCCGGAATGCGGTCGAGGGTCCGCTCCAGTGTCGTCTCGGCGTTGTACGCGACCACCAGGATGCCGATCCTGGGGCTCGGGCTTTCCGTCACGGGGCGTTCTCCAGTCGCTCGGGGTGCGTGGGGGGATGCGTGGGGGAGGTTCAGTTGACGGTGGAGCCGGTGGGGTGGGAGGTGCGCGGGGCGGCGAGGCGGCTCTTCCCGGCGGGCGGTTCGCCGGGCCGGTCCGGGCGGGCGGCGAGGACCGTGCGTACGCCGACGGCCAGGGCGGCGGCCAGCACCAGCCAGCCGAACTCGGCGAAGTGCAGCACCGTTTCGTTCCAGCGCACGGCGGAGCGGCCCCGGTAGCCGAGGACCGCGGTCACCCCGAGCGCGCAGCTGTACGCGGCGCCCGGCCAGAAGCCGACGACGAACAGCCCGGCGGCCGGCCAGGTCAGGTACTGGAGCGCGGAGGCGGTGGAGAGCAGGAGCAGCAGGCCCATGACGACGCCCACGACGACGGGCGCCTGGGCGGGGCGCAGCCAGGCCAGCCAGACCCCGGCCGCCATGCAGGCCAGGACGAAGAGGAAGTGGCCGTCGCCCTCGATGAAGGTGATGAAGGAGTCCGGCAGCCCGAACAGGTCGGCGAACCGCACCAGCCCCCAGAGCCGGAAGCCGCCGCCGGCGTACTCCAGCACGTTCTCCTTGAGGTTCTCCGGCACGGTCGCCAGGACCGGCCCCCAGACCAGGGCGAACAGCGCGGTGAAGCCCGCGGTGAAGCGGAGGAGCGCCGGCCGGCCCGCCCGCAGCGCGACGACGAACAGCGCCGGGACCACCACCACCGGGACGAACTTGACGCTGATCGCGAGCGCGGCGGCCACCCCGGCGAGCAGCGGCGCCTTCCGGTCCACCAGCAGATGGCCGGCGAGCAGGGCGAAGGTGATGGCGACCTCGTCGGTGTTGCCGTGGTAGCCGGAGGTGGCGATCAGCAGGGGGCTGGCGGCCACGCCGATCCCGCAGGCGACGGCGGTGCCGAGGGAGGCGCGGCGGCGCACGATCTCGAACACGACGAGTGCGCAGAAGAAGTCGGCGATCGAGGCGGGGGCCCTGATCAACGTTCCGAAGGGGATGCCCTTTTCAGAGAGTTCATTGAGGCCGAGCAGCATCCATCCGGCCAGCGGCGGGTGGTTGTAGACGGGCAGTCCGGGAAGCGGCTGTTCGTAGATCCGAATGGGACCGTACTGGACGGTGGCCCGCGCGAATCCGCGGAAGATGTGCACATCGGCCGGCCCGCGCATATTCGCCGCGATCAGCATGCGGATGAGGAGACCGGCGGCAGCGGCGACGAGTACCGCCGCTCTCGCTCGGGGCACGTTCCAGGTCTCGTACCGCGTTCGGATACCCATGAAAGCAGAACGTAGCAACCCGAGGACGCTGAGCGACGTATCGAAGGCCGCACTTGTGCGGACCATTACGTGAATGCACCGGACATTCGCATTTCGCGCGGTGGAGTGTCACCCGAATGGTTCAGCGCGGCACGGAAAGCCGTCCCGGGTCCGCCCCTCGTGAATCCCTTGGGGCGTCCTTACGAATTCCTTACGGTGCCTTCGTGGCGCGGGAATCGGGCGGCCCGTGGAATCCGGCTCGGTGCGGCCGTGCCGCGTGGTCGTCGATCAGCAGATCGCCCCGGTACCCGGCGGCCAGGCCGAGGGCGCGCGGCCCGTCGTCGTCCCCCGCCAGCGGGTAGTCGCCGGGGAGGACCGGTCCGGGGACGTCGAGCGGGGTGCGGCGGCCGTCCGGCCCGACGAGCCTCAGCCGGTACCGGAGCCGGGCGCGGTCGGTCCCGGGTGCGGGGGCGGGCCGGGCGGCGGCGAGGGCGGCGAGCGGGAGGTCCGTGGTGAAGCGCCGCCAGCCCGCCGCCGAGGGGACGGCTCCGTCGTGCACCGTCACGGGGCGGTCGAGGACGGTGCCGGAGGGGTGGTGGGTGAGGGTGAGGCGCAGGGGGCCGGGGCCGACGCCGTCGCGGACCATTCCGTCGATGACCACGGTGGCGGTGGAGTCGGCGGCGGTGCCCGCGCGGTGCGTCTCGAAGCGGGCGCCGATCCGCTCGGCGTGCAGCACCAGCGCGCCGTAGTCGTCGAAGGCGGGCACGATCCGGTGGTCGCCGTCGGGGCGGTGGACGGGCGGCGGTGGCGTCGGGCGGTCCGCCGTGAGGGCGGCGCGGCGCAGCAGTCCGGGGCCGGCGAGGCCGATCTCCGGGTACCAGGAGGTCCGTTCGCGGCCGCCGGGGCGGGGGCGGATCCGGGCGGGGTCGACGACGGCCTCGAAGGCCGCGCGGTCCCGGCCGTACGGGTTCCGGCCGGGCGTCCGGTCCGTGCGCAGCCGCAGCGGCACCGGTGCGTGGTGCGCGGCGCGGAGCCAGCCGGTCCGGACGCCGCCGAACCCCGGTCCGCCGGGGAGGTGGGTGTCCCCCGTGAGGTGGAGCCGGCCGTCCCGCCAGTGGGCCGCGCGCAGCCGGGCGGTGAACGGCAGGTCCCGCGCGCCGAGCCGCAGCAGGGGGCCGGGGACCGGCCGGACGAGGGCCGGGTAGTGGGCGGTGCGGCGGACCGTGCCCCGGACGGTGAACGCGCCCGGCTCGGCCCGCTCGTCGGCGATCAGGGCCAGCAGCTCGCCGGTCCGCCGTTCGCGCACCAGGTGCCACAGCAGCCGGGCGGGCAGCGGCAGGGCGCCGAGGACGGCCGGGTCGACCTGGTCGGTGAACTCGTTGGCGTAGGTGAGGAAGGCGCGCCGGTACGCCTCGTCGCCCTCGGGGAGCACCGCCATGAAGGGGGCCAGCTCGTGGCTGAGCGCATGGGTCTCGTAGCGCCGTTTGTCGTCGGGGCCGCGGTGCTCGTCGAGGAAGGCGGAGACGGCCAGGAGCTGGGTGATCCGGTCCTGGAGGCCGCGTACGTCGGCGGGCGGGCCGGTGGTGCCGGCGGCGGTGTCCCGCTCGCGCCAGTGGTGGACGGGTTCGCCCCGTACGTCGACGGCGCGGGCCAGGAAGTGGGCGGGCAGCACGACGGGGAGGTCCTCGGAGCGGGTGCCGGACGGGAAGGCGAAGGCGTGCTCGTCCCAGAAGGAGCGGCGGAAGACCTTGTTGCAGACGGTCCGGTCGGCGGCCAGCTCCCAGTGGCGGGAGATGTGGGTGCGCAGCCGGGTGGTGGCCGGGGCGCGGCGGGGGCCGGGTGCGGGGCCGAGCGTGCCGTCGGCCGTCAGCCGCAGGACCTGGCCGGTGGCGAGGTCGGAGCCGGTCCGGTCCAGCGTGGCGGTGAGGAGTTCGTACGCGTGGGGCGGCAGGACGTCGTCGCCGTCGGCGAAGGCGAGGTGGCGGGCGCCGGGGTCGCAGTGGCGCACGCCGGTGTTGCGGGCGTGTCCGGGGCCGCCGTTGCCCTGGCCGACCAGCCGGAACCGGCCGTCCCGGGCGGCGAAGGCGGCGGCCAGGGCGGCACTGTCGTCGGTGGATCCGTCATCGACGACGACCACCTCCAGGTCGGCCAGGGTCTGCTCCGCGAGGGACCGCAGACACTCCGTCAGCCAGGGCGCGACGTTGTGGACGGGTACGACGACACTGAGCCGTGGCGGCATGGCGGGCACGTCCGTTCCTCGGGGCCTGGGGTCCGTACCTCTCAACCCCGCGGCGGCCCGGGGGTCACCACCGAGGGGTGGCGGTCTTTCCCGAACGGGTGATACCGGTGGCGCCCCGGTTGCCGCCCCGGACCGGCTCCGTGCGCCCCCACCACCGCCATGGCGCACGGGTGACGTGGCCCTCGACGCCTCGGGGCGCATCGGCCGGGCGCGGTCGCGCGGCAACCTCGCGCCTTTCGCGCCGTCACCCGTTCGGGTCAGTGCCGGTGACCCGGGGCGTTCGCCCGTGTTGTCCGTGCATGAAACCGCGCCTCAGTGTCGTCGTCCCGGTCCACCACCACGCGGACCACCTGGAGGACTGCCTGCGTTCGGTGGCCGAACAGTCGGTCACGGACATCGAGGTGGTCGTGGTGGACGACGGCGCGACGGAGCGCGGCACGGCGGTCGCCGAGGGGTTCGCCGCCCGTGACCGGCGCTTCCGCCGGATCTGCCATCCCGGCGGCGGTCCGGGCGCGGCCCGCAACACGGGGGTGCGGTTCACCACGCCGGGCGTGCCGTACCTGGCGTTCGCCGGGGGCGACGGGATCGTGGTGCACGACGCCTACGCGCGGATGCTGGCCTCACTGGAGTCGACCGGGTCCGACCTGGCGACCGGCAATGTGTGGTGGCTGACCGAGCAGGGGCGCCGGCAGGCCCGCCCGTACCGCTGGATGACCGACAGCCGGGCCCGGACCCACATCGGGCGGGAGCCGAGGCTGCTCGCCGACCGCCCGTCCTGGAACAAGGTGTTCCGCCGCTCGTTCTGGGACCGGCACGGCTTCGCCTTCCCGGAGGGCCGGTCCCACGAGGACCCCCCGGTGATCATCCCGGCGCACTATCTGGCCGGTGCGGTGGACGTGCTGCACGAGCACGTCCACTACTGGTGGCTCCGGGAGGGCCGGACGGTGCGGCGGCGCACCGACGCGCCCGACGTACGGGACAGGATCGCGGCGTGCGAGCAGGTCAGCGCGTTCCTGGCGGGCCGGGGCGGGGTGGCGAACGCGGCGGCCCGGCGCCGCTACGACCTCTCGTGCCTGCGCGACGACTTCGCCTGTCTCCTGGAGGAGCTGCCGCTGGGCGGGGCGGGGTACCGGCAGGCGTTCATGGCGGGGGCCGGGGCGTTCCTGGACCGGATGGAGCGGATGGACGGGGCGGGCCGCGCGGACCGGAGCGTGGCGCACGAGCTGCCGGTGGAGCTGAGGGTCAAGTGGCAGCTCGTGAAGGAGCGGCGGCTGCCGGATCTGCTGGAGCTGCTCGCCTTCGAACGGGGCAACGGGGCCGGGACGTTCACGGTCGGCGGGGTGCCGGGCCGGCGGCAGGCCGTCTTCCCGGCCGTCCCGGACACCGCCCGGCTGACCCGGGCCGACCTCCCGGCGGTGGCGCGGCTGTCGGAGGCGCGGTGGAGCGAGGACGGGAAGCTGCGGCTGCGCGGCTACGCGTACATCCGCAATCTGCCGGCCGCCTCGCCGCGCCAGTCGATGCGGGTGGGGATGGTGCGGGCGACCCGGGGGCAGCAGCTGCGGACGGTGCCGGTGCGCGGGGTGCCCGCCCCGGAGGCGACCGTCGACTCGGGCCAGCAGGTGCACGGCTACCAGCACGCGGGCTTCGAGATGACGGTCGATCCGCGCCGGCTGCGGCCGGGTGGCTGGCTGGTGGGGATGATGGTGGCCGCTCAGGGCACGGCCCGCCGGGTGGCGGTGCGCGCGGCCGGGCCGGCGACGGGCCTGCCGCTCGTCCACGACCTGGGCGACGGACGGCGGGCGGTGCTCGACCACCCGGACGGGCGGCTCCGGCTGACCCTGGCCCAGTTGCCCGCCCGGTGCGAGTACCACCGCTTCGGCCGCGACCTGGAGCTGACCGGCCGGCTGTACGGGGACAACCGGCCCACGGCCCTCGTGCTGAGCTGCGAGGGGGTGGAGGACCAGGAGTTCGGCCACCCGGTGGAGTGCCGCCCGGACGGCCGTTTCACGGTGCGCGTCCCGCTCGCCGATCTGGCCGGGATGGCGGCCGTGCCCCCGGCCCCGCACCGGGCGCCGCGCGAGGTGGAGCCGGAGCCCTTCGGGCGGTGGCGGGCCCGGCTGGTGCTGGCCGACGGGGCGCGGGTGCCGCTCGCGGCGGCCCCGGAGTCGGCGCCGCCGGTGGTGGCGGACGCGGTGGGCGAGCTGGTGCTGGACCTGAGCGGGCAGCCGTTCGTGGACGCCGCCGTGTGGACGCCGGACGGGGCGCTGCGGGTGGAGGGCGTGACCGGTGCCGGGACCGGGTTACGTCAGGAGGAGGGGCCGGACCGGCTGGTCCTGCGGCACGCGGTGCTGCGGGAGACGGTGTCGGTGCCGGTCACCCACGGGGAGGCGCGGGACGGGGGCGGTGGCGGGCGCCGGTTCACCGCGTTCCTCGCGCCCTCGGTGGCGGCCGGGCTGCGCGAGGGGCACTGGGAGGCGGCGCTGGGCGGGCGGCCGGTGCGGGTGCTCACCTCGCTCGCCGCCCGGCTGCCGCTGCGCCGGAGCGGGCCGGTGGCGGGGGCGCTGGTGCCGGGGCGGGAGTTCGCCCTGGACCGGTGTGCGGGCGACCGGCTGGCGGTGCGGGCCGGGCCGGTGCTGGCGCCGGGCGACCGGGGCGCGTACCGGGGGGCGGAGCTGCGCGGGCGCCACTACCCGTCGCGGCGCGCGATGCCGATGCGGGACGCGGTGCTGTACACGGGCGGCGACTCCCCGCGCGCCGTCCATGCCGAGCTGCTGCGCCGGGGCGTGGCCTCGGAACAGCTCTGGGTCACCGACGGCGTGCACAGAAACGTCCCGCCGACCGCCGTCCCCGTCGTCGAGCACAGCACCGCCTGGTACGAGGCGCTGGCGCGGTGCCGCCGCATCGTCACCGCCGACCAGCTGCCCGAGTGGTTCGAGCGGCGGCCGGGTCAGACCGTGGTGCAGACCTGGCACGGCGCACCGCTCGGCCGCTTCGGCACGGATCTGGCCGGCACCCCGTACGCCGACCATCTGGAGCTCGCCACCCTGGCGCACCGCTCGGCCCAGTGGTCGGTCCTGGTCTCCCCCAGCAGCCATGCCACCGGGCTGCTGCGGCGCGCGCTCGGCTACCGGGGCGAGGTGCTGGAGGCCGGTTCCCCCGCCAACGACCTGCTCTTCTCGGCCGACCGCGACCGGATCGCGAAGCGGGTGCGGCGCAGGCTGGGCATCCCGGACGGCCGCCGGGTGGTGCTGTACGCGCCGACCTACCGCGACCAGCTGATCCACCCCGGCCCGGGGCCGGGCGGGCGGCCCCACTACCGCTGGGCCCCGGCGCTGGACCCGGCCGTGCTGGCGCGCCACGTCGGCGGCGTCCACACGGTGCTGGTGCGCCGCCACCCCCGGGTGGTCGGGAGCGTGCCCGAGCGGCCGGACGTCCTCGACGTGTCGGCGCATCCGGACACCGCGGAGCTGCTGCTGATCGCCGACGTGCTGATCACGGACTACTCGGGCCTGGTCTTCGACTTCGCGCTCACCGGCCGCCCGATGGTCTTCCACACCAGCGATCTGGCGCACTACCGCGACACGGTGCGCGGTTTCTGCCTGGACTTCGAGGAGCGGGCGCCGGGCCCGCTGCTCGCCAGTACCGCGGAGATCGCCGCGCTGCTGCGGGACCGGGGCGCGCTGGACGCGTCGGCGGCGCGCCACGCGGCGGCGTACGGGAGTTTCCGCCGGGACTTCTGCGATCTGGACGACGGTTCGGCGGCGGCCCGGGTGGCGGACCGGCTGCTGGCCGAGTAGACGGCGGTCCGGTCCGGGAGGCGGGCGCCTCCCGGACCGGGCCGGGGTCACTTGCAGCTCTTGCCCTCACAGGGTTCGGGCCGGGTGTTGGTGACGGTGGTGGCGAGCTCGGGGTGGGTCGCGGTCAGCTCCAGGGGGCCGGTGACGGGGTTCCGGGGCAGCTCGTACCCCTCGGGGACGGCGGTCTCCTGCAGGTAGAACGTCCCCGGCTCCAGGTCGCCGAAGGTGCACCGGCCCTGTGCGTCGGTGGCGCAGGCGCCGCCGGTCCGGGTGTCGGGGTCGGGGCCCGTGGTCTGGAGCCCGTCGATGCCGTTGGTCTCCCGCCACAGCTGGAAGACCGCGCCCGGCAGCCGCTTCCCGGTCTCCTCGTCGGTCTTCGTGACGGTCAGCCGGCCGGGCGGGACGGGGCAGGGCTGCCACTGGAGGACGGCCTCGCCGTCGCCCCGGCGGGCCCCGGTGACGAAGGTGGCGTTCGCGGGCCCGGTGCTGGACCCCCCGCCGCCGCCGGCCCCGCTGTTGTGGTCGGTCGGGGACGCGGCCCCGCCACCCCCTCCGGTCGCCCCGCCGCCGCCTCCGCCGCCCACGCCGCCGTGCGGGTCGCCGGTGTTGTCGCCGCCGCGTCCGCCGACCGGCCCCACGGCCGGCGAGCCGTTCTGGCCGTTCGGATCGGGCCTCGGGACGTTGATGCCGCCCTGGCCGCCCTCGCCGCCGGACCTGCCGGGCTTGCCCTCGTCGTCCCCGGGCAGTCCGGTGCCGGGCTGACCGGTCCTGCCGCCGCTTCCGCCGCCGATGGCCGAGGAGAAGAAGGACCCGCCTCCGCCGCCTCCGCCGCCCGCCACGATCAGCGGGACCGCCCCGCTGCTGATGACCGTGCGGCCGCCCCCGCCGCCGGCGGCGATCCCTCTGATCTCGCCGTCCACCCGGTAGGCGCCGCCCGTGCCGCCGCCGCCGTAGCCGCCCAGGGTGGGTGCCAGGGGGTCGTCCCCGCCGTGGCCCGCGCCCCCGACGTCGACGGTGAGCACCTGCCCCGGCGTCACGTCCAGGGTGGCGGCCACCTCGGCACCGCCGCCGCCCGGCACGTTGTACTGGCCGGTCCCGCCGGCCGCTCCGTACGCGGTGACGGACAGCGAGCAGACGTCCGCGGGGACGGTGAACGACTCCGGGGCTCCGGTGAAGACGAAGGTCCGCGACCCGGCCTGTCGTGCGGTCGCCGGATCGGTCGCGAAGGCAGGGGCCGAGGGCGTGAGGAACAGCGCGGCGGAGACCGCCAGCGCCGCGCCCGCAAGGCGTGTACGGGGAAGTGTCATGATCGCAACGTAGGCACGGCGCGCCCACATCCGGGCGAGGCGGCGGCGACGGCACGGCGGCACGACCTGAACGGCCGCGTTCCTTCACCGGTCTGCCTCACCGAAGTCCCGGTGGAGCGGGGCGGTCAGCTCCGCAGGGCGGCGACGGCGGCGGTGGCCAGTTCGTCGAGGTAGCCCGCGGGGAGCGGAGTGCGGACGACGGCGAGCCGCCAGTAGAGCGGGCCGACGATCAGGTCCAGCGCCCGGTCGGGGTCGCTGCCCCCGGGCAGCTCGCCCCGGGCCACGGCGTCCCGGACGACCACCGCGGCGATGCCCTGCTGCGGGTCGAGCAGGGCGGCCTTGATGGTGTCGGCGATCTCCGGATTGCGGGCCGCCTCGACCAGCAGGTCCGGGATGACCTGCGAGGCGACCGGGTGGCGCAGGGCGTACGCGGCGAGTTCGAGCACGGCCCGGACGTCCCCGTGGAGCGAGCCGGTCGCCGGGGCGGGCATGCCCTGGACGGCGACGGCCGAGACCAGGTCGAGGACGAGCGCCAGCTTGGACTTCCAGCGGCGGTACACGGCGGTCTTGCCGACGCCCGCCCGCCGGGCGATCCCCTCCATCGACATCCGGGCGAACCCCACCGCGGCCAGTTCCTCGAAGACGGCTCGGCGGATCGCGTCGGTGACGTCCTCGCGCAGGACGGCGGCTCCGGCGGGGGCGCGGCGGCGGGGGCGCGGGTCGGTGGTCATGCCGGAAATCATAGTCCGTGACGACGGAACGGTTGCGTTGCGACGTAGCCACGTCCTACCCTCAGCGTTACGACGATACGGTCCCGTCCCGTCGAAGTGTCTCCCTCCCCCACCCCACCCCTTTCCTCGGAAGCGATCGTGGTGAGCCAGACAGCAGCCCCGGCGGCCCCGCCCGCCGACAGTCCCGTACCGACCCCGCCGCCGGTGTACGCGCCCGGCGAGCTGGCCGCGCTCGCCGCCCGGCACGGCCTCACGACGAGCGGCGCCCGCCCCTCACTACCCCTGTACGTACGGCAGTTGTGGGGGCGTCGGCACTTCATCACGGCGTTCGCCACCGCCAAGCTGACCGCCCAGTACAGCCAGGCGAAGCTCGGCCAGATCTGGCAGATCATGACCCCGCTGCTCAACGCGACGGTCTACTACTTCATCTTCGGCGTGCTGATGAACACCAAGCGCGACGTCGAGGACTTCGTGCCGTTCCTGGTCACCGGCGTCTTCATCTGGACCTTCACCAGCAGCTCCATCACCGCGGGCACCCGGGCGATCAGCGGCAACCTGGGCCTCGTACGGGCGCTGCACTTCCCGCGCGCCTCGCTGCCCATCGCGCTGGCCCTGCAACAGCTCCAGCAACTGATGTTCTCGCTCGCCGCGCTGGTGGCGATCCTGATCGGCTTCGGGCAGTTCCCCCGGCCGTCCTGGCTGCTCGCCGTTCCGGCGCTGTTCCTCCAGGCGCTGTTCAACACCGGGGTCTCCATGGTCGTGGCGCGGCTGGCCGCCCGGACCCCGGACATCGCCCAGCTCATGCCGTTCGTCCTGCGGACCTGGATGTACGCCTCGGGCGTCATGTGGAGCGTGGACGGGATGCTCCGGGGGGACCGCGTCCCGCACGCCGTGGTGATGGTCCTGGAGTGCAATCCGGCCGCCGTCTTCATCGACCTGATGCGGTTCGCGCTCATCGACAGCTTCGACGCGAGCCATCTCCCGCCGCACGTCTGGGCGGTCGCCACCGGCTGGGCGCTGGTCTGCGGCATCGGCGGATTCGTGTACTTCTGGCAGGCGGAGGAGCGGTACGGACGTGGCTGAGACGACGAACGACCCCCGGATCCCCACCGTCGTGGTGGACGACGTCCACATCACGTACCGGGTCAACGGCGCCCGGACCGGGCGGGGCAGCGCGACCTCCGCGCTCAGCCGGATCGTCTCGCGCCGCCAGGTCCCGGGGGTGCGTGAGGTGCACGCCGTGAAGGGCGTCAGCTTCGCCGCGTACCGGGGCGAGGCCATCGGGCTGATCGGCTCCAACGGCTCGGGCAAGTCGACCCTGCTCAAGGCCATCGCCGGACTGCTGCCCGCGACCCGGGGCGGGGTCCACACCCAGGGCCAGCCCTCGCTGCTCGGGGTCAACGCGGCGCTGATGAGCGACCTGACCGGCGAACGCAACGTGGTGCTCGGCGGTCTCGCGATGGGCATGACCAGGGCCCAGGTCCAGGAGCGCTACCAGGGCATCGTCGAGTTCTCCGGCATCAACGAGAAGGGCGACTTCATCACCCTGCCGATGCGCACGTACTCCTCCGGCATGGGCGCCCGGCTGCGGTTCTCCATCGCCGCCGCCAAGAGCCACGACGTCCTGCTGATCGACGAGGCGCTCTCCACCGGCGACGCCCGCTTCCAGCGGCGCAGCAAGGAACGGATCGCCGAACTCCGCGAGGAGGCCGGCACGGTCTTCCTCGTCAGCCACAGCAACAAGTCGATCACCGAGACCTGCGACCGGGCGATCTGGCTGGAGGCGGGCACCCTGCGGATGGACGGCCCGGCGGACGAGGTCGTCGCGGCGTACGAGCGGTTCACCTCCGGCACGAAGAAGAGCCCGGCCAAACGGTAGACTCCGCTGCCGCGCAACAGCCCCGCGCACAGGCCGAGTTCGGCGGCGGAACCCGGCGCCGGGCGGACGGGGCCGCGCGGCCGAGGAGTTCGGGGGAAGAGATGCAGGACGGGATACCCGGGCCGCTGCGGGCGGACGACCCCCGGGAGGTCGCGGGCTACGTCCTGCGGGGCCGGGTGGGCGAGGGCGGCATGGGCACCGTCTACCTCTCGCACACCCGGGGCGGCCACCCCGTCGCCCTGAAGGTGATCCGCCGGGACCACGCGCGCCAGGCGGACTTCCGGACCCGGTTCGCCCGCGAGGTGGCCGCCTCCCGCCGGGTCTCCGGCCACCACCTGGTGGCGGTGGTCGACCACGACGCGGACGGCGAACGACCCTGGCTGGCCACCCACTACGTCCCCGGCCTCCCGCTCAACGCGGTGCTGGCCGCGCACGGCCCGCTGCCCACGGCCGCGGTCCTGAGACTGACCGGCTGCCTCGCCACCGCGCTGGACGCCGTCCACGCCGCCGGGGTCATCCACCGGGACGTCAAGCCCGGCAACCTGCTGCTCGCCGCGAGCGGCCCCTGGCTCCTCGACTTCGGGATCGCGCGGGCGACCGACAACCCGACCCTCACCACGGCGGGACGGCTGGTCGGCAGCCCCTCCCACATGTCGCCCGAACACGCCCTGGGGCAGTCGCTCACGCCCGCGTCCGACGTGTTCGCCCTCGGGCTGCTGGCCGCCGAAGCCGCCACCGGGCTCCATCCGTACGGGCGGGGCCAGGGCCTCGCCCTCGCCATCCGGATCGCGGGCACCGACCTCGAGCCCCCGGAGCTGGGCCACCACCCCTCGCCGCTGCGGGAGCTGCTGGTGGGCTGCCTGGCCGCCCGGCCCGAGGACCGCCCGTCCGCCCGCGAGGTGGCCGAGGTGTGCCGGGAGGGGCTCGGAGGGACCGGCCTGCGGGAGTTCACCGGGTGGCTGCCGGATCCGGTGGCGGCCGCCGTGGGCCGGATCGAGGCGGCGACCCGGCCACGCCCGTCCGGGTACACCCCCACGTACCGCCGGGTATGAGGAGATCCCTCTCCACGGAGCTGATCCGACGGCCGGACCCGCACCGTTCGCGCCGGCCCCGCCCGGGAACGCCGGAGGGGCGGCCACCGGAGACCGGTGACCGCCCCTCCGCACGGGATCAGGCGTGCGTACGGAGCAGCGTGCGCATCGTCCGCATCGCGACCGACAGGTTCGCCAGGTCGAACGCGTCCGAGCTGCGGATCTCCTCCAGGGTGGAGCGCGACCGGGTCAGGATCGCCGCGTTCTTCTCCTCCCAGTCCTCGAACCGCTCCTCGGGCGTCGAGGTGCCGTTGCCGACCGACAGCACGTCCGCGGTGAGCGCGGCGTGCGCGGCGTACAGGTCCTCGCGGATGGAGGCGCGGGCCATGGACTGCCAGCGGTCGGACCGCGGCAGCTCGATGATCCGGTCCATCAGCTGGGTGATGCCCAGCCGGTCCGCGAGGTCGTAGTACACCTCGGCGACGGCCAGCGGGTCCTTCCCCGTGCGGTCCGCGATCGCCACGACGTCCAGCGCCGGGAAGGCGGAGGAGAATCCGGCGACCCGCTGGGCCAGCTCGTCCGGGACGCCCGCCTCGCCGAGCTCGTCCAGGATCGACTGGTACCAGTCCAGGTCGGCGCCCTTCAGCATCTTGGGCAGCTCGCCCCAGACCTGTTCGACGCCCGCCCGGAAGAAGTCGACCGTCTCGGCGATCTCCAGCGGCTGCGGCCGGTTGCCGAGCAGCCAGCGCGTACCGCGCTCGACGAGCCGGCGGGAGTGCAGCCGGATGCGGGTCTGGACGTCGGCGGCGACCTTGTTGTCGAGCGCCTCGACGGCGTCCCAGACCCGGCCGAGGCCGAAGATCTCGCGGGCCGCGAACTGCGCCCGGACGATCTCCTCGATCGAGGCGCCGGTCTCCTCCCGCAGCCGGTGCAGGAAGGTCGAACCGCCGCTGTTCACCGTGTCGTTGACCAGGACGGTGGTGATGATCTCGCGGCGCAGCGCGTGCCCGTCGACCGCCTCGGGGAACTGCTCGCGCAGTTGTGCCGGGAAGTAGGCGTGCAGCAGCTGCTGGAGGCGCGGGTCGTCCGGCAGGCTGGTCCGGATCAGGTCGCGGGCCACGGTGATCTTCGTGTAGGCGAGGAGCACGGCCAGCTCGGGCTGGCTGAGCCCCTTGCCGCCGTTGAGCAGCTCGCGGATCTGCCGGTCGTTGGGCAGGAACTCCAGGCCGCGGTCGAGGTCGCCGTCCCGGCCCAGGCGGCGCATGAAGCGCTGGTGGGCGTGGAGCAGCGAGGAGGACTCGAAGGTGCCGTTGGCGAGCGCCACGTTCTGCGCGTAGTTGTTGCGCAGCACCAGGCGGCCGATCTCGTCGGTCATGTCGGCGAGCAGCTTGTTGCGCTGCTTGACGGTCATGTCGCCGTCCCGGACCAGGCCGTTGAGCAGGATCTTGATGTTCACCTCGTGGTCGGAGGTGTCCACGCCGGCGCTGTTGTCGATCGCGTCGGTGTTGATCCGGCCGCCGCCGCGGGCGAACTCGATCCGGCCGAGCTGGGTGGCGCCGAGGTTGCCGCCCTCGCCGACGACCTTGGCCCGCAGGTCCTCGCCGTTGACGCGGATCGCGTCGTTGCCCTTGTCGCCGACGTCGGCGTTCGACTCGGCGGAGGACTTGATGTACGTACCGATGCCGCCGTTCCACAGCAGGTCCACGGGGGCCTTGAGGATGGTCTGCATCAGGTCGGCGGGGGTCATCTTGGTGACTCCCGGCTCGATGCCGAGCGCCTCGCGGATGTGCGCGTTGACCGGGATCGACTTGGCGGTACGCGGGTGGATGCCGCCGCCCGCGGAGAGCAGGTCCTTGTCGTAGTCGGCCCAGGAGCTGCGGGGAAGCTCGAAGAGGCGGCGCCGCTCGGCGTAGGAGGTGGCGGCGTCCGGGGTGGGGTCGAGGAAGATGTGCCGGTGGTCGAAGGCGGCGACCAGGCGGATGTGCTCGGAGAGCAGCATGCCGTTGCCGAACACGTCACCGGACATGTCGCCGACGCCGACGACGGTGAAGTCCTCGGTCTGGGTGTCGTGTCCCAGCTCGCGGAAGTGCCGCTTGACGGACTCCCAGGCGCCCCGGGCGGTGATGCCCATGCCCTTGTGGTCGTAGCCGGCGGAGCCGCCGGAGGCGAAGGCGTCGCCGAGCCAGAAGCCGTAGCCGACGGCGACCTCGTTGGCGATGTCGGAGAACTTCGCGGTGCCCTTGTCGGCTGCGACGACCAGGTAGGTGTCGTCCTCGTCGTGCCGGACGACGTCCTTGGGCGGGACGACCTCGCCGGCCACCATGTTGTCGGTGATGTCGAGGAGCGCCGAGATGAAGGTGCGGTACGAGGCGATGCCCTCGGCCATCCAGGCGTCGCGGTCGACGGCCGGGTCCGGGAGCTGCTTGGCGACGAAGCCGCCCTTGGCGCCGACCGGCACGATGACGGTGTTCTTCACCATCTGCGCCTTGACCAGGCCGAGGATCTCGGTACGGAAGTCCTCGCGCCGGTCGGACCAGCGCAGACCGCCTCGGGCGACCTTGCCGAAGCGCAGGTGGACGCCCTCGACGCGCGGCGAGTAGACCCAGATCTCGAAGGCCGGGCGGGGCGCCGGGAGGTCCGGGATGGACTGCGGGTCGAACTTCATCGAGACGTAGCCGTGCGGCGTGCCGTCCTCGCCCAGCTGGAAGAAGTTGGTGCGCAGGGTGGCCTTGATGACGGTGAGGAAGGAGCGCAGGATGCGGTCCTCGTCGAGCGAGGCGACCTGGTCCAGCGCGCCGTCCAGCTCCTCCAGGAGGCCGTCGGTCAGCTCGGTGCCGGCGCTCTGCCGCTCCGGGGACATCCGGGCCTCGAAGAGCGAGACCAGCAGCCGGGTGGTGTGCACGTTGTTGCGGAGCGTGCTCTCCATGTAGTCCTGGCTGAACGTGGAGCCGGCCTGGCGCAGGTACTTCGCGTAGGCGCGCAGCACCATCGCCTGGCGCCAGGTCAGCCCGGCGCCGAGCACCAGCGTGTTGAAGCCGTCGTTCTCGGCCTCGCCGGTCCATACGGCGGCAAAGGCGTCCTGGAAGCGGTCGCGGGCGTCGTCGGCGAGGTAGCTGCCGTTGCCGACGGCCTGCGGCATCCGCAGCCCGAAGTCGTAGATCCAGGCGTGCGTGCGGTCCGCGCAGCGCAGCTCGTACGGGCGCTCGTCGACGACCTCGACGCCGAGCCGCTGGAGGGCCGGGAGCACGGCGGAGAGGGAGACCTGCTCGCCGGTCCGGTAGATCTTGAAGCGGCGCTCGCCGGGGCCCGCGCCGACCGGCTCGTACAGGCTGAGGGCGAAGTCCTTCCCGTCCTTCTTGAGCGCTTCGAGGTGGACCAGGTCGGCGACGGCGGCACGCGGGGAGTGGTCGGCCTTGTAGCCCTCGGAGAAGGAGTGGCCGTACTGGCGGAGCAGCTCGGCGGCGCGCTCCTCGCCGCACTCGGCGCCCAGCGCCTCCTGGAAGCCGTCGGCCCAGGAGCGGGCGGCCTCGACGAGCCGGGCCTCGATGCGGTCGGCCTCGGCGTCGGTGAGGTCGGGCAGCTCGGTGCCGGGGGCGACCCGGACGACGAAGTGCAGCCGGGAGAGAATCGATTCGGTGTTCCAGGCGGTGAAGTCGACGCTGGTGCCGCCGAGCTCCTCCTTCAGGATGTCGATCAGGCGCAGGCGCACGCCGGTGGTGTACCGGTCGCGCGGCAGGTAGACGATCGCGGAGTAGTAGCGGCCGTACTCGTCCTGGCGCAGGTAGAGCCGCAGCCGGCGGCGCTCCTGGAGGTAGAGCACCGAGGTGACGACGGAGCGCAGCTGGTCGACGGGGGTCTGGAAGAGCTCGTCGCGGGGGTAGGTCTCCAGGATCTGGAGCAGGTCGCGGCCGTCGTGGCTGTTGGGCGAGAAGCCCGCGCCCTCCAGCACCTCGGCGACCTTGCGGCGGATGACGGGCACCCGGCGCACGGACTCGGTGTAGGCGGCGGAGGAGAACAGCCCGAGGAAGCGGCGCTCGCCGATGACGTTGCCCTCGGCGTCGAACTTCTTCACCCCGACGTAGTCGAGGTAGCTGGGGCGGTGGACGGTGGAGCGGCTGTTGGCCTTGGTGAGGACGAGCAGCTTGCGCTCGCGGGCCTTGGCGCGGGCGTCGGCGGGCAGCCGGTCGAAGGAGGGGCTGACCGGGTGGGCCTCGTCGACGCTGTGGTGCGGGTCGGAGCGCAGGATGCCGAGGCCGGTGCCGGGGACGGCGGCCAGCGCGTCGGTGTCCTTCAGCTCGTACTCGCGGTAGCCGAGGAAGGTGAAGTGGTCGGCGGCGAGCCAGCGCAGCAGCTCGCGGGCCTCGTTGACCTCGTCGTCGCCGAGGCCGTCGAGCGGCTCGCCGGGCAGGTCGTCGGCGATGCGCAGCGCGGCCTCGCGCATCTTCTCCCAGTCCTCGACGGTCTCCCGTACGTCGGACAGGACGCGGAGCAGGTCGGCGGCGATCTGCTGGAGGTCGGCGCGGTCGGTCTCGCGGTCGATCTCGACGTGGATCCAGGACTCGACGAGCGCGTCGTGCGGCAGCCGGGCCTTCGCGTCCTTGGCGCCCATACGGCTCGCGGTGACGCCCTCGCCCTCGGTGAGGACCTCGATGAGCTTGCCGGTGACGTCACGGCGGACGACGACCTGCGGGTGGATCACGACGTGGATGCCGCGCCCCTGCCGGGACAGCTCGTTGGTGACGGAGTCGACCAGGAACGGCATGTCGTCGGTGACGACCTCGACGACCGTGTGGCTGCACGTCCAGCCGTTCTCCTCGACCGTCGGGGTGTGGGCCCGGACGTTCGCCGTGCCCTGCGGGCGCGTCTCGGCGAGGCGGTAGTGGGACGAGGCGGCACCGAAGACGTCCACCGGGTCACGGCCCGTGATGTCCTCGGGAGCCGTGTGCAGGTAGTAGCGCTGGAGGTAGGAGAGGAGCACGTCCCGCCCGGGGCGGTCCTGCGCGTCCCCGGTGCCCGCGACACGGACCGGGGAAGTTCCGCCCGGCCCGCCGACACCACCACCCGGACTGTTGTCAGCTACCTTGGCGGCCCGTTCGAGCAGCTCGGCCTTGGCTTCGTCCAGCTTGGTCTGCATGTCCTCTGACTCCTGTCGCGCGCCGTTGCGTGACGTAGGTGAGAAAAGCGACGTACCGCCACGACACGGGGTATCCGTTCGGGATCGACGCTATGTCGCTATGAGAGACGCCCGGGACCATATTGGCCATTTTTGACAGTCGGTCCGTGTGGCGGGAATCAGCGACGGCCCGGGTGCGGTGGCACTCCGGGCGCAGGCCGGGGGCTTCGATGCCCCCGAGGCATATCGCGCTGATCACGGGTCCAGGCTATATCGCCCGCCCCGGTGACCGTCACGAGCCGTTTGTGTAAAAAGATGCGGCGGAACTTTGACACTCTGGACAGCGCGCGGAGGCGCGGTACCGCACTCTGGGTACACGTAGGTACCTCTGCGGGTACGCATGGGTACGCGCACCAGGCCGACGAACCGCGGGAGCCCCGTCATGGCACCGAAGATCCTGATCGTCACCGGCGACGCCGCCGAGTCGCTGGAAGTCCTCTACCCCTACCAGCGGCTGCGCGAGGAGGGGTACGACGTCCACATCGCCGCCCCGGCCCGCAAGACCCTCCGGTTCGTGGTCCACGACTTCGAGCCCGGCTTCGACACGTACACCGAGAAGCCCGGCTACACCTGGCCCGCCGACCTGGCCTTCTCCGAGGTGGACCCCGGGGAGTACGTGGCGCTGGTCGTGCCGGGCGGCCGGGCGCCGGAGTACCTGCGCAACGACGGGGAGCTCCGCAAGATCGTCAAGGCGTTCTTCGACTCGGACCGGCCGGTGGCCCAGATCTGCCACGGCCCGCTGATGACGGCCGCGGTCGGCGCGCTGGCCGGGCGGCGGGTCACCGCCTATCCGGCGCTGGAACCCGACATGCAGACGGCGGGCGCCGCCTTCGAGGACCACGAGGCGGTCGTCGACGGCACGCTGGTCTCCTCCCGGGCCTGGCCGGACCACTCGGCGTGGATGCGCGAGTTCCTGAAGGTGCTGCGCACCAAGGCCCCGGTCACCGACTGAATCCCCCGGCGTCCGGGCGGGGCGGCCCCGCCCGGCCCTACCCGGCCAGCTCCTGGGCGAGCCGCGCGGCCTCGGCCAGACTGTCCACCACCGGCACCCCGGCCGCCTCCAGGCTGGCCCTGCTGTGCGACCCGCCCGTGTACAGGACGGCCCTGGCCCCGACATGGGCGGCGGCCACGGCGTCGTCCACGGCGTCGCCGATGACCACCGTGCGCTCGGGGGATATCCCGTCCAGCGCGGCGATGTGCCGCTCCATGTGGCGGGCCTTGCTGCCGCCGGACGGGCCGGTGCGCCCGTCGACCCGCAGGAAGTGGCTCTCGATGCCGTACCCCCGCACCACGGGAACCAGGTCGTCGTGCGTGTACATGCTCAGGAGGGACTGGCTGCGCCCGGCCAGCCGCCACTGCGCGAGCAGCTCCTCGGCCCCCTCGGTCAGCCCGCAGGCGCCCCGCTGCTCGGTGTAGTACCGGTGGAAGATCACGTCCATCCGCTCCCACTCGGCGTCCGTGGGCATCCGGCCCATCAGCCGCTCGTAGAAGCGCGGAATCGGTATGCAGTACATCTCGCGGTACTGCTCCAGCGTGATCGGCTCCAGCCCGACCTCACCGAACGCGGCGTTCGTCGCACCGACGACCGCGACGTTGTCGTCGAACAGCGTGCCGTTCCAGTCCCAGACCAGATGCGTGCGGTGATTCCCGTGCGTCCCCATGGGGAGAAAAATACCCGTCGGGTACGACATCCGTTCGAGGGTCGGCCGAACCACCGCCCCACGGGCGTGCGACGGGGACGGGTCCGGGGCATCGGGCCGCGCCCGGGGCGGTCCCGCCGCTCCTCGGGCACTCCGGAGCCGCCGGACCCGTCGGCCCGGCCGGACCCGCCCGGATGCTCAGCCGATCAGGTTCGGGATCTCCTGGATGCCGAACCACAGCAGTTCGTGGTCCTCGGCGCCGTCCACGACGAACTGCGCGTCGTCGTCCCCGAGGTCCGCCGCGCCGAGCGCCGCGGCCGCCGCCGTGACGTCCTTCGTCGCGTCGTCCGCGTCGACGTGCACCGCGGCGGCCCGGGCGAGCGCCACGGGCGCGGCGATCCGCACCTCGCCGAGCGAGGACGGGTCGAAGGCGTGGTCCGGGTCGGCGACGGCCGAGCCGTCCGGCACCTCGACGGCCACGACGACGCGCCTGCGGACCGCGTCCGGGTGCTGCGCGATCATGCGCAGCGAGGCGGAGGCGGCCCGGTTGAGCGCCGCGTATTCCAGTTCCTCGATGTCGTCCGAGACGTACCACTCGCGCAGTGCGGGGGTCACCGCGTAGGCGGTGAGCGGGCCGGGGCCGATCTCGCCCGCCCCGTGCGCCGCTGCGAGACCGGACAGGGTCAGGGGGACGTACACGCGCATGGCCGGGCCGCTTTCGTAGTCGGAAACGCCCTCAGGATACGTGCGACGTCCCCCTTCGGAGTCACCCGCACCACGGTCGCCCCGTCCACCCAGCGACCGCCCCTCACCCTTCCCGCACCCGCCCCGCGCTCCGCCCGGCCCGAGCGCATCACCCGGATAGGTGATCCCTCCCGGGCGGCCCCGGTACGCCGACGCGGCTTGTGACCGGCCCGCCGTCGCCATACAAGGTCCCCAGCAGAAGTTACCGCCCGGTATCCATCCGGGCTCCGAAGCACGGGGGCGATCATCATGAGCACGAACAGGACCCGGCCCGGCGGCCGCCACGACCAGCGCAGGCCCGTCGTACCGCCGCAGCGGACCCGGCCGACCCGGCGTTTACGCCCGCACGACTGGTTCGCCGAGCGCCTTCTCGCGGTCCTCAGCGGCCGGCGCCCGGTGCACTGGATGCTCGGGCACACCATCGGCGAGGCGTACGACCAGCTGGCCGAGCTGGCCCCGCACACCCCGCTCCGCGCCCGCGGGGCGCGCCCCGTCGTCCGCATGTGCCACGGCGCCCAGCCGGCCCCCGGGGTGGTGGAGGCGTGCGCCAGCATCGCCGCGGGCGAGCAGGTACGGGCCATGGCCTTCCGCCTGGAGCAGGGCAGCGATCTCCGCTGGCGCTGCGCGGCGGTGGAACTGGGCGGCGAACGCCTCCCGGCCCCCGCACCACCCCGCTGACCGCCCGCCGGGGTTGTACGGCCGTCTCCGGGCCCAGGGAGGCGTACGCGGGGCCTGAGCGGCTCTCTCCCGGGGTTCAGACCCCGGGAGAGGCAAGGGAGGCCACCATGGAACCCCGCCTCCGGCCCGGGGCCCAGATGACCCGCCCCGGGCCCGGGTGCATCGCCGTACCTCAAGAGCCGACCGAAGGGCGCTCGGTCCCTCAGACCCGGCGCCCGGCTCCCGCAGGTCCCGCGCTCGGTCTCCCGGGTGCCGCACCCGGGTTCTCAGGCCCCGCGCCCACCCCCGGGCCCCGCCCTGAGGGCCCCGGAGGCCCCAGCGACCGGGACACCCGTCCGGGCCCACCCCGGGCCCCCGGTCCCGCCGGGGCGGAGTCCCTTCCGGCTCCGCCCCGGAACGCGACGAAGCCGGGGCCGGACGCGTTCCGCACGCGTCCCGCCCCGGCCCCGATCCGGTCGCCCGCCACCACCGCCTCCTCGGCGCGGGGCGGGCGACCGTTCACCGCATCACTTCTTGCGGCGCCGTCCGCCGCTCTTCTGCGCCTTGCGCCGCTCCGCCCGGGTCAGTCCGTCGGACTCGGACCCGGCCGCACCGCCGCCGCTGGAGAAGTCGCCCTCGACGACCCCGCCCTCCCCGTCCACCGTGGGGGCGGAGAAGTGCAGCCGGTCGGGGCGCTGCGGGGCGTCGAGCCCCTTGGCGCGGATCTCCGGACGCGCCGCCGGAACGGCGTCCTCCTTGGCCAGCGAGGTCGGCTCGGCCGCGTCCTCCACCGGCACCTCCTCGACCTGCTGCTCGACCTGGACCTCCAGGTTGAACAGGTAGCCGACGGACTCCTCCTTGATGCCCTCCATCATGGCGTTGAACATGTCGAAGCCCTCGCGCTGGTACTCGACCAGCGGGTCCTTCTGCGCCATGGCACGGAGGCCGATGCCCTCCTGGAGGTAGTCCATCTCGTAGAGGTGCTCGCGCCACTTGCGGTCCAGGACGGAGAGCACCACGCGCCGCTCCAGCTCGCGCATGATCTCCGAGCCGAGCTGCTTCTCCCGGGCGTCGTACTGCTCGTGGATGTCGTCCTTGACGGACTCACCGATGAACTCGGCCGTGATCCCGGCACGGTCACCGGCCGCGTCCTCCAGCTCCTCGACGGTGACCTTCACCGGGTAGAGCTGCTTGAACGCGCCCCACAGCCGGTCGAGGTCCCACTCCTCCGCGAAGCCCTCGGCGGTCTCCTGACGGATGTAGTCGTCGATCGTGTCGTCCATGAAGTGGCGGATCTGGTCCTGCAGATCCTCGCCCTCCAGGACCCGGCGGCGCTCCCCGTAGATGACCTCGCGCTGGCGGTTGAGCACCTCGTCGTACTTCAGGACGTTCTTACGCGTCTCGAAGTTCTGCTGCTCGACCTGCGACTGCGCCGAGGCGATCGCCCGGGTCACCATCTTGTTCTCGATCGGCACGTCGTCGGGCACATTGGCCATCGACATGACGCGCTCGACCATCTGGGCCTTGAAGAGCCGCATCAGGTCGTCGCCGAGCGACAGGTAGAAGCGGGACTCGCCCGGGTCGCCCTGGCGGCCGGAACGACCGCGCAGCTGGTTGTCGATCCGGCGGGACTCGTGGCGCTCGGTGCCCAGGACGTACAGGCCGCCGAGCGCCTTGACCTCCTCGAACTCCGCCTTCACGGCCTGCTCGGCCTTCTCCAGCGCGGCGGGCAGCGCCGCCGCCCACTCCTCGACGTGCTCGACCGGGTCGAGACCGCGCTGGCGCAGCTCCGCCTCGGCGAGGTCGTCGGGGTTGCCGCCGAGCTTGATGTCGGTGCCTCGGCCGGCCATGTTCGTCGCGACCGTGACCGCGCCCTTGCGGCCGGCCTGGGCGACGATGGTCGCCTCGCGGTCGTGCTGCTTGGCGTTGAGGACCTCGTGCTGGACGCCGCGCTTGGAGAGCTGCTGCGAGAGGTACTCGGACTTCTCGACCGAGGTGGTGCCGACCAGGATCGGCTGGCCCTTCTCGTGCTTCTCGGCGATGTCGTCGACGACGGCGGCGAACTTCGCGACCTCGGTGCGGTAGATCAGGTCCGACTGGTCGGCGCGGACCAGCGGCCGGTTGGTCGGGATCGGCACCACGCCGAGCTTGTAGATCTGGTGGAACTCGGCGGCCTCGGTCATCGCCGTACCGGTCATGCCGGAGAGCTTGTCGTAGAGGCGGAAGAAGTTCTGCAGGGTGATCGTGGCGAGCGTCTGGTTCTCGTCCTTGATGTCCACCCCTTCCTTCGCCTCGATCGCCTGGTGCATGCCCTCGTTGTAGCGGCGGCCGGCGAGGATACGGCCGGTGTGCTCGTCGACGATCATGACTTCGCCGTCGATGACGACGTAGTCCTTGTCCTTCTTGAAGAGTTCCTTGGCCTTGATGGCGTTGTTGAGGTACCCGACGAGCGGGGTGTTCACCGACTCGTAGAGGTTCTCGATGCCGAGCCAGTCCTCGACCTTGGAGACACCGGGCTCGTGGATGGCGACGGTGCGCTTCTTCTCGTCGACCTCGTAGTCGCCGGTCTCCTCGATGCCCTTGAGCGGGTTGCCGGCCTCGCCCTTGGTCAGCCGCGTGACGAGCTTGGCGAAGTCGCCGTACCACTTGGTCGCCTGGTCGGCCGGGCCGGAGATGATCAGCGGCGTACGGGCCTCGTCGACGAGGATGGAGTCGACCTCGTCGACCACCGCGAAGTTGTGGCCCCGCTGGACGAGTTCGTCCGCGGACCACGCCATGTTGTCGCGGAGGTAGTCGAAGCCGAACTCGTTGTTCGTGCCGTACGTGATGTCGCAGGCGTACTGCTCGCGGCGCTGGGCCGGGGTCATGTTGGCGAGGATGCAGCCGACCGTCAGGCCGAGGAACTTGTGGACCCGGCCCGTCAGCTCCGAGTCGCGTTCGGCCAGGTAGTCGTTGACCGTGATCAGGTGCACGCCCTTGCCGGAGAGCGCGTTGAGGTACGCCGGCAGGGTGCCGACCAGGGTCTTGCCCTCGCCGGTCTTCATCTCGGCCACGTAGCCGAGGTGGAGGGCGGCACCACCCATCATCTGTACGTCGTAGTGGCGCTGTCCGAGGACCCGCTTGGCCGCCTCACGGACGGTCGCGAACGCCTCGGGAAGCAGGTCGTCCAGGCTCTCGCCGTCCGCGTACCGTTCCTTGTACTCGTCGGTGAGCGCCCGCAGCTCGGCGTCGGAGAGGTTGACGAAGTCCTCTTCGATGGAGCTGACCTGGTCCGCGATGCGGTGCAGTTTGCGCAGGATCTTGCCTTCGCCTGCACGCATGAGCTTGTTGAAGACGGACACTGAGGCTGGTCTCCTTGCCGGTCGGGCCTGGCACTGGGTCGTTGGATGGACTCTGGCGCGGGCACGGCAGGTGGACCCCACCGCAACGGCCATCGTAAGCGAGGACCCCGCCGCGCCGGGAGGGCCGCCGCCGCGTTGGCCCCGCCGTCCCCCCCGGATCAACGGCCGGGACGCTCCGAAGGTGCCGGGAAGTCCCGAAAAGTGTTCGCCCCGCCGCATCGCCGTCCGGCGGGCTCCACCGCCTCCGGGACGGTTGTCAGTGGCTGCCTCTAGGGTGCGGGGCATGACGTCCGTGCCGCCGCCCGCCCTTGAACTCTCCGCCGACCAGGCCCGCCGGATCGCCCTGCGCGCCCAGGGCTTCCTCGGCGCCCCGGACCGCCGCTCCGGGGTCCCGGGCGTGCTGCGGCACCTCGGTGCCGTGCAGCTCGACACGATCTCGGTGCTCGCCCGGTCGCACGAGCTGATCCCGTACGCACGCCTCGGCGCGGTCGGCCGGCGCACCGTGGAGGAGGCGTACTGGTCGGGCGGGCGGGCCTTCGAGTACTGGTCGCACGCGGCGTGCGTACTGCCGGTCGAGGAGTGGCCGCATTTCGCCTTCCGCCGCCGCGCCTACCGCGCCCGCCCGCACTGGGGCCACGAGCTGCCCGACGGCGCGTACGGCAAGGTGATCGAGCAACTGCGCGCCGAGGGGCCGCTGACGGCGACGGAGCTGGGCGGCGCGAAGAACGGCGGGGAGTGGTGGGACTGGTCGGCGTCGAAGGTCGCCGTCGAGCGCGCCCTGATGTACGGCGAGGTGGTGTGCACCGAGCGCCGCGGCTGGAAGCGGGTGTACGACCTCGCCGAGCGCGCCCTGCCCGACGCCGTGCTGCACGACGATCTGGACGACGCGGAGTGCCTGCGGCGGCTGGTCGCGCTCGCCGGGCAGTCCCTGGGCGTCGGCACCCGGGCGGACATCGCGGACTACCACCGGCTGAAGGCCGAGCAGTTCGACGCGGTGGTGGCCGACTCCGGGCTGGTGCCGGTGACGGTCCAGGGCTGGGCGAAGCCCGCCTGGGCGGACCCCGCGGCGCTGGCCTCGGAGCCGCGCGGGCGGCACCGTACGACCCTGCTGTCGCCGTTCGACTCGCTGGTCTGGGAGCGGGCACGCACCGAGCGGATCTTCGGCTTCACCCACCGGCTGGAGGCCTACGTCCCCAAGCAGAAGCGGGTCCACGGATACTTCGCGATGCCCCTGCTGGCGGGCGGGAAGCTGCTCGGCCGGGTCGACCCGGCGCGCGAGGGCACCACCCTGGTCGCCCGGCAGGTGTCGCTGGCCGGCCGCAAGGCCGTGGCGCCGATGGCCGAGGCGCTGGTGGAGGCCGCCTCCTGGGTCGGCTGCACCGGCGTCCGGCTGGAGCGGGTCGACGCGCCGGAGCTGCGCGGCCCGCTCGACCAGGAGATCGCCCGCGCCCTGGCCTGACCGGCCGCTCCCCGCCGCCGGGCGGGGTTCACCTGATTTCCAGGATCTTCTCCCTCATGGCGTAGACCACCGCCTCCATCCTGGAGTGCAGCTGCAACTTCTCCAGAATGTTGCGGACGTGATTCTTCACGGTGTTCTCGGAGATGAACAGTTCCTTCGCGATATCGCGATTGTTCATGCCCGTGGCGACGAGCTTGAGGACTTCGAGTTCCCGGTCGGTGAGGCGCGGCGCGGGAACCAGTCTGCGTTCGTCGGTCCGCTGGATCATCGATTTGAACTCGGTGAGCAGTTTGGACGCCATGGAGGGGCTGATCTGGGACTGCCCGTCGGCGACCGCGCGAATGGCCGTGGCCACCTCGTCCGTGGAGATCTCCTTGAGGAGATATCCGGTGGCCCCGGCCTTGATGGCGTCGTAGAGATCGGCCTCCTCATCGCTGATCGTCAACATGATGATCTTCGCGCTGGGAGCCACCTCCTTGATGGCCGTACAGGCTTCGATGCCGCCGCGCTTGGGCATCCGCACGTCCATCAGCACGATGTCGGGGAGCAGGTCGGCGGCCTGGTCGACCGCCTCCGAACCGTCCCCCGCCTCACCGACGACCTGGATGTCCTCCTCCTGGGCGAGAACGATCTCCAGCCCTCTGCGGAAGAGCGCGTGGTCGTCCACCACGAGAACTCTGATCGGCTCCCTGCGGAAACCGCCGTTCGCGCCGGCACCGGCGATCTCGTCGGCGTCATTCGCGTCACGCACGGGCCCGAAGGTGTCCGCCATCGTTCCTCCCCCTGAAGGCCATGGCCTGAAGTCCACACACTGTCCGCCAACGTCAGTTCACAGAACCCCGGTTGGCCTGGGGCGCCATGATTCCATGCCTGGACGCCGGAACGGTGTTCCCGTGGTCGCACGCGGATGCCCCCGGGGGCGCACAGGCACACCAGGGGCACCCGCGGAATGACGATGTCAGCCGCCGAGCGCGCCGCCCGCGCCGCCCGCCTCGTCGGCGGCCAGCGGGTCGGTCCTCAGGTGGATGACGCCGTAGTCGTAGGCATGCCGCCGGTAGACGACACTGGGTTCCTTGCTCTCGGAGTCGACGAACAGATAGAAGTCGTGCCCGACCAACTCCATCTCGTAGAGCGCCTGATCGAGCGACATCGGCGCGGCGACGTGCGTCTTCTCGCGCATCACCAACGGACCCTCGCCCTGGACCTCCAGCGAGCCGATCCTGGTGGTGGGCACGGAATCGGCCGCCTCGTCGGAGACCAGCTCGCCGTCACCGTTGAACGACGCCGCCCCCGGCACGATCTCGGCGACCTCGGCAGCGGGAATCCGGCCACTCCCCCGGCGGCTGTAGCGCTTGTCGTGCTGCTTGCGCAGCCGCGCCTCCAGCTTGCCGGTGGCCAGGTCCAGCGCCGCGTACGGGTCACCCGCGGCCGCCTCCGCCCGAATGACCGGGCCGCGCGAGCGGAGCGTGATCTCCACCCGGTCGGAACGGTCGGCCTGACGGGGATTCGGCTCCTTGGACACCTCGACGTCGAGGCTGATCACCTTGCCGTCGAACTTCTGGATCTTGTCCAGCTTCAGTTTCTCGGCCACGTGCTTGCGGAACCGCTCGGGCACCTCGGTCTTGCGGCCCTTGACGACGATGTCCACGCAGAACTCCGTTCCCGGATCGCTCCGCTCAGCGGCGGAGCATCTCCCTCTTGCACCAAGCTCCGGTGATGACCGGAGCCACGGACTCGGTGACCTCCACCTCCTCCTCCCCCATCGGCGGAGCCTCGGCCCCACCGAATTCCAGCGTCTGGACTACCGGTGTGTCGCCTGCCCGAAACCTGGCGGTGCATTCAGCGAGGTTTGGCGTTCACCATTCCTCACAACCGAACATAGCCTGCCTGGCCGGATATCGGCACCCGCTACTCGCACGTACCTCCGATCGGGCTGTTTTTCCTACTCATTACCTGCAACGCAGGGAGTTCACCGAGAGTTCCGGTTTATTTCGAAGGACGCGGGAGATACTGCGACAACGGCCGCCTGCCCGACGCCGCCCCGAGCGGATCCGGTGTGCCCGTGCGCCGTCCGTACGCCCTGCGCCTCCCTGAGCGCCCGTGCCGATTCGGCCAGCGACGCCCCGGTCGTCAGAACGTCGTCCACCAGAACCACCCGGCCCGCCGCGAGCAGCCGCTCGCCCCCGGCCACGACCTCCAGCGCCCCGGCCAGATTCGCGTGCCGGCTCCGGGCGTCCAGCCCCGCCTGGTCGGCCACCGCCCGCCGCTGCCGCAGTACGGGCACCGCCTGGGCCGGGAGTCCGCCGCGCCGCAACTCCCGCGCCGCCGCCCGCGCGATCCGCCGCATCGGATCGTGGCCCCGAGCCGCCACCGCGCGCCGCGCCGACGGCACCGGCACCAGGAGCAGCGGACCGCCCGCCGCCTCCGCGGACACCGCCCCGGCGCGCACCGCACCCGCCAGCGCCGTACCGAGCGGACCGGCCAACCCCAGCTCACCGCGCTCCTTGTGCCCCAACAGCAACTCCCGCACCGCGTCCTCGTACGCCGCGGCCGCATGGACCACCGGTAGTCCGGGCGGCTCCGGGGCGGGCCTCACCCGGCGCGGAGCCCCGCCGTACAGCTCCGCGCGGCACTCCGGGCACAGCTCCACGCGCGGCTCGCCGCAACCGCCGCAGGACACCGGCAGCACCAGACCGGAGATCTCCCGCCACCACCCCCGCATGAACCCACTGTGCGCCTCCCGCGGCGAACCGGCCACCCCTGTGGAAAACGGGGAACGGACGCGGTGGCGCCCCGGGACCACCTTCAGCCCGGGTGGACCAGGCCTCAGCCCGGGTAGACCAGCGAGAAGCCGCCCTTGACCACGGTCTGCCAGTTGTCACCGGGCGACAGCTTGACGATCCCGTCACCGGATGTGGCCGCCATCAGCGGAAGCTGTTCGTCGTCCGCCGCCGCCACCGACAGCGCCTGGTTCACCCCCGGCAGCACCCCCGACGCCGACGTCGAGCCGTCCACCTGCACGTAGCGCACCTGCTGCACGCCGTCCTGCTCCTTGCCGACCACCACCAGCCGGCTCCGGCCCGACCAGGACATCGCCGTCACGTCCGTGAGCTGGGGCGCCGCCTGGCGCAGGTCCACCACCGAGATCTTCTGCGCCGAAGCCGGTCCGCGCCGCTCGATCCGGCCGATCTTCAGCGTGTTGCGCTTGTCCTCGTTCACCAGCAGCGCGACCCGCACCCCGTCGGCGGACATCCGTACCGCCTCTATCCGGCCGGTGCCCAGCTCGGGCACCTCGACCTCCTGCGGCTCACCGGTCCCTCCGGGCAGCCGCAGCAGCCTCGGGTTGCCGGGGTCCCGGTCGGCCACCCACAGATCACCGCGGGCGTCCCAGCTCGGGGCCGAGAGCCGGTCCTTGGCCCTGCGGGCGTGGCTGATCACCGACGCCTCGGGGAGGCCGTCGTCGGAGACGATGGACGACACGTAGAGAGACGTTCCGTCGTGCGAGACCGCCGCCGCGGACTGCTCGTCCCGGGCCACGCCGACCGCGCTCATCCGCACCGGCCCGTCACCGAACGGGCCGGACACCGGTTCCGGTGCCCCGCTGCCCCTGGTGCTGCCGGGTATTCGCTCCACGTGCCCCTTCTCGTCGACGAAGTACTGGCTGTCCGGCCCGCTCGACGATCCGTCGGGGGCGAACTCCTCGGCCTGGTCGGTACCGAGCACGCAGAGCGGGGAGCCGTCGGAGCGCTGGAGCTCGACCTGCTCGACCCGGGCGGACGTCAGGTCCTTCAGCGTGTAGAGGACCTGCGAGGCCATCATGCGGCAGGAGCGCTGCCCGACGCCGTCCGCCTTCTTGTCGAGCGGCACCTTCAGCACGTTGCGGTCGTCGGGCGACAGCGACGTCACACCCTTCCGCAACGCCGTACCGGCCGGGAACCGGGAGGTCACCGCGGGCCGCAGCCAGTCGGTCGGCCCGGCGAGCAGGCTGCGGACGGACTGCGTCACGGTGTCCATCCCGGTGACCGGGTCCACCCGGCTGCGGAGGTACACGGGATCGGCGACCAGCGTCGGCTGCCCCTCGGGCTGCCCCGCCGCGAAGTAGTACTTGTTCACCGACCGGTACAGGCGCCGGAAGTCCGACTGCCCGAGCAGCAGGCCGTCCGGCACGTGGTCGATCCGCCACTCCTTGCCGTCCGGCCCGGCCTCCTTGACCAGGTGCAGCGTCTGTTCGTACTCGGTGGGCGCCAGCGGCTGGTAGGCGTTCTGGTCGTCGACCGTCGCCACCTTCTCGCCGGTCAGCGTGTAGGCGATCTCGGTGACGTTGCGGGCGCCGTCGCGCAGCGGACGGTCCTTCCTGGTCGGTGCCTTGGTGAGCACCGTGGTGAGGGCGTTCGGCCGCCAGGAGGCCGCGGCCTCCTTCGTCAGGTACTGGCGGGTCGTCCGGAAGCGCGGGTCGTCGCTGGTCATGGACTCCAGGAAGCCGTCGACGATCTCGTTGGGCATGGCGTTGGCACGCGGGGCGACGGCGTACACCTGCACCTGGGAGTCGCCGGGCTGGGAGGCGTCGACCGCCTTCACGTCCCCGGTGACCGGCATCGAGCCGCAGGCGGACAGCAGCACCGCACCGCACCCGATCAGGGCGGACAGCCCCAGCACCCGCCCCCGGCCGCCCTCGCGAAGGTCAGCGCCCACGATTCGTCCCTCCCCGCTCCGGATCCCGCTCCACCGTGTCCGACTCGTCGCCCGGTCGGTCCTCCGCGGGCCGTGCGACGACCCGGGCCCCGCTCCCGGGCAGGGCCGCCGGATGCACCGAGGCGGGCGCCGTCCGGGGCGGCACGGGGGCGCGGGGCGGCACGGGCAGGGCGGACCTGTCCTGGCCGCCGGGCTGGCTCGGCACCGACGCCAGCCGGTGCTCGCTCCCGGTCCTCGGCAGGGCGGGCCGCTCGCGGCGCTCCCGGTTGCCCCGCGAGTCCTCGGGCTCCAGCGGTATCGGCGAACCGCGCAGCGGCTCGTCCGCGGTACGCGGCAGGGTCAGGCGGAACTGCGAACCGCCGCCGGGCTCGCCCCAGGCCTGCAGCCACCCGCCGTGCAGCCGGGCGTCCTCCACCGCGATGGAGAGCCCGAGGCCGGTGCCCCCGGTCGTCCGGGCGCGGGCCGGGTCCGCCCGCCAGAAGCGGTTGAACACCCGCGTGGCCTCGCCCGGCTTGAGCCCCACGCCGTAGTCCCGGACGGCCACGGCGACCGCGCCGCCGGCCGCCCCCATCCGCACCACGACATCGCGGCCCTCGCCGTGCTCGACCGCGTTGACCACGAGGTTGCGCAGGACGCGCTCGACGCGCCGGGCGTCGGCCTCGGCTATCACCGGCTGCTCGTCGCCGACCACCCGGATCCGGGTGCCCTTGCGCTCGGCCAGCGGCTCGGCCCCGCCGATGACCCGCCGTACGACCTGCCGCAGATCTATCGGCTCCGCCTCCAGCGCCGCGGCGCCCGCGTCGAACCGGCTGATCTCCAGCAGGTCGGCGAGGAGCGACTCGAACCGGTCCAGCTGGTCCCCGAGCAGCTCGGCGGAGCGCGCCGTCACGGGGTCGAAGTCGCCGCGCGCCTCGTGGATGACGTCGGCGGCCATCCGTACGGTCGTCAGCGGCGTCCGCAGCTCGTGCGAGACGTCGGAGACGAAACGCCGCTGCATCCGGGAGAGCTCCTCCAGCTGCTGGATCTTCAGCTGGAGGTTCTGCGCCATCTTGTTGAACGCCTCGCCGAGGCGGGCGATGTCGTCCTCGCCGGTGACCTTCATCCGCTCCTGGAGCCGGCCGGCGGAGAGCCGCTCGGCGATGCCCGCCGCCATCCGCACGGGCGTGACGACCTGCCGCACCACGAACCAGGCGATGGCCCCGAGCAGCACGACCAGGAAGAGCCCCGCCGTCGCCAGCGTGGTCCTGACCAGCGTCAGCGACTTCTCCTCCTGCGTCAGCGGGAAGAGGTAGTAGAGCTGGTACGGGTTGTGGTCGATGTCGTAGAGCCGCTTGCCGACCACCAGTCCGGGCTGAGGCGGCTGCCCGTTGGCGTACTGGATCTCGGAGTACGTCTGGTACGCCCCCGGCCCCTTGTTCACCGCGTCCCGCAGGCTCTGCGGGATGCTCACCGCCTCCACGCTGCCCGAGCCGCGCGGTGCGCGCGTGCCCTCGTCGGCGCTGAGCGCCACCACGTTGAAGGCGTTCTTCCCGCCACTGGCGAGCTGGTCGACCAGCTCGGTACGCCAGGAGTTGTTGGCGGTGGCGCCGTCCGCCGGGTCACCGCGCTGCCCGCCGGGGGTGAGCGGGGCGTTCGCCTTCTCCTGGGCGGCGGCGAAACCGCCCGCCGCCTGGGTCTGGGCGGCCTTGCCCTTGGCGTCGAGCAGGCCGTTGCGCACCTGCCCGATCACGACCAGCCCGAGGAGCAGCACCACCCCGAGCGACATGAGCAGCGTGCCCGCGACGACCCGGAGCTGGAGGTTGCGCCGCCAGAGCCGTACGGCGGGCAGCAGCGGCCGCCGCACCCAGCGCATCAGCAGGCGCGGCACGGGGCCGCCGGGCGCCCGGTCGTGGAACAACCGGCCGCCCTGCAGAAGGCGCCCGATCCTGGGCGCCCTGTCTCCTGGGCCGGCAGCCCGCTCCGCACGGGCTCCCGGCTCCCCGGGCTGCGGAGCAGCGCTACTCGGGGGCATGTCAGCTCGGTCCGGCCTTGTAACCGACGCCTCGGACGGTCACCACGATCTCCGGACGCTCCGGGTCCTTCTCGACCTTGGAGCGCAGCCGCTGGACATGCACGTTCACCAGCCGGGTGTCGGCAGCATGCCGATAACCCCACACCTGTTCGAGCAGTACCTCCCGGGTGAACACCTGCCACGGCTTACGGGCGAGCGCGACCAGGAGGTCGAACTCCAGCGGGGTGAGGGCGATCGACTGCCCCTCCCGCTTCACCGAGTGCCCGGCCACGTCGATGACCAGGTCGCCGATGGTCAGCTGCTCGGGCGCCGGCTCCTCGGACCTGCGCAGGCGGGCCCGGATACGGGCCACCAGTTCCTTCGGCTTGAACGGCTTGACGATGTAGTCGTCGGCCCCGGATTCCAGGCCCACCACCACATCGACCGTGTCGCTCTTGGCGGTGAGCATGACGATCGGCACACCCGACTCGGCCCTGATCAGCCTGCAGACCTCGATTCCGTCCCTTCCGGGCAGCATGAGATCCAGCAGGACCAGGTCCGGCTTGGCCTCACGAAATGCAGCTAGTGCCTTGTCGCCGTCCGCAACGAACGACGGCTCGAACCCTTCACCACGCAGCACAATCCCGAGCATCTCGGCCAGTGCGGTGTCGTCGTCGACGACAAGGACGCGTCCCTTCATAATCGACATCATCCCATTAGCTAATCGTTACCTGCGATGACCTGGCACACAGTGCTGCCAGTCCGGCCCCCGTGACCGGTGAAACCGCCCCTTCCTCCGTGACGATCGCCGTGACCAGCTCCGGCGGTGTGACGTCGAACGCGGGGTTGTACGCGGCCGTGCCTTCCGGCGCCACGGGCAGTCCCCCGCCTTCCTGACCCACCGCCCCGGCCCCCGGCGACATGAACTCCGTCACCTCGGCGGCCGGTCGCTGTTCCACAACGATCGACGCCCCGTCCAAAGTGCCCGGGTCCACGGTCGTGGTCGGCGCGACCACGATGAACGGTACGTGGTGGTACTTCGCGAGCACCGCCAGCGGGTAGCTCCCCACCTTGTTCGCCACCGATCCGTCGGCGGCGATGCGGTCCGCCCCGATGAGCACGGCATCCACCTCCCCCGCCGCGAACAGCGAGCCGGCCGCGTTGTCCGTGAGCAGGCTGTACGGCATCCCGTTGCGCGTCGCCTCGTACGCCGTCAGCCGGGCGCCCTGGAGCAGTGGACGGGTCTCGTCCACCCACAGCCGTCGCAGCCGCCCCTCCCGGTGCGCCCCGAGCGCCACGGCGAAGGCGGTGCCCTCGCCGCCGGAGACGAGCGCCCCCGTGTTGCAGTGGGTCAGCAGCCGGTGGCCGTCCCCATCGGGCAGCAGCTCCTCCAGCAGGGCGAGGCCGTGGCGCGCCATCCGCCCGCTGGCCTCGGCGTCCTCCCTGTGCAGGGCCCTGGCCTCGGCCAGCACCGCCGCCGCTGCCGGCCCCGCGTCCGCCCCCTTCCCGACGGCCTCCTGGTACGCCCGTACGGCGCGCCGTACCCCGTACCCCAGGTTCACCGCGGTGGGCCGCGCCCGGTCCAGCAGCTCCGCGGCCATCGCCACGTCGTCGCCCCGGGCCGCGGCGAGGGCCACCCCGTAGGCCCCGGCGATGCCCAGCAGCGGGGCGCCCCGCACCGCCAACGTCCGGATCGCGCGGACGAGGGCGGGCACATCAGCACACACCAGTTCGACCTCCTCGGCGGGCAGCCGCGTCTGGTCGAGGAGTACCACCGCAGGCCCCTCCGGAGGTTCGGCCCAGCGGAGCACGGAAAGCGCGGGAGGTACTCCACCCGCCGACGGTCGCACGTTCTGATCAGCCATCCGCCCAGTCTGCCCGCTGAGCCGCCCGCATCTGAAGGAATGGAGAGACAAACAAGCGCCCCGACCTCGCCGAAACCCCGCATGACACCATGGCTGCCACCTTGCCGCCCCGATCTACGGGCGGGACCGTGAAGGAGCGAGCATGAACGACACTCCGGGCCGGGCCTCGCCCGGATCCGCCCCCTCCGAGGGCCAGGGCGCCGACGTCCCCCGCCCCTCGGAACCCGTCGACGGCAACGTCCCGACAGGCAACGGGCCCTCCGCGCAGCCACCCGCCGGACAGTGGTTCCCCCCGACCGCGCCCCCGCCTCCCGTGGGTTGGGGCGGCCGGCAGGGACCTGGCTGGGGGCAACCGCCCGCCGCTGCCAAACCGGGCACGATCCCGCTGCGCCCGCTCGGCGTCGGTGAGATCCTCGGCGGGGCGTTCGCCGCGATGCGTACGCGGTGGCGCACCGTTGTCGGCATCGGCCTCACGGTGGCCGTGCCCGCCCAGGTCGCGACGATCCTGGTCGAACGCTTCCTGCTGCCGGCCCCCGAGCCGATCGACCCGGACGCCTCCGGGATGGAGATCCTGCGGCAGGCCGCCGACTCCGCCCAGGCGCAGGCCTTCGGCTACCTGCCGTCCCTGGCCATCAGCCTGGTCGCCGTCCTGATCAGCACCGCCATGCTGGCCGTGGTGGTCAGCCGCTCGGTCCTGGGCCGTCCCGTGACGCTCTCCGAAGCGTGGGCCGAGGCACGGGGCAGGCTTCCCCGGCTGCTGGGTCTGGCCCTGCTGCTGCTCCTGCTCAGCACCGCCGCTCTGGCCGTGGGTCTACTGCCGGGCCTGCTCGTCGGGAACGCCGCCGGTGCGGGGCTGGCGCTCCTCGGCGTCCTGGCCGGGTACGCCGCCTCCATCTGGCTGCTGGTCCGCTTCTCGCTCGCCTTCCCGGCCCTGATGCTGGAGCGGCAGTCGATCGCCGCCGCGATGCGCCGGTCCGCGAAGCTCGTCAAGGACGCCTGGTGGCGGACGTTCGGCGCCCTGGCGCTGACCGTGCTGGTGACGCTCCTCGTGGCCCTGGTCGTGGCTCTGTTCATCAGCGTTCCGCTCGGTGTCATCACCGTCATCTCGGAGGGCGGCGCCACCGACCCCGCCCTCACGAGCGGCGCCTCGGACCTCGGCTGGCCCTTCCTGATCGTCTCCGGCATCGGCGGCGTGATCATCTCGACGGTCACATACGCCCTCCTCGCCGGCGTCGTGGTCCTGCTCTACGTCGATCAGCGCATCCGCCGCGAAGCGCTCGACCTCGAACTCGGCCGGGCCGCGGGCCTCCCCGGATACGGCACCGACGACTGATCGCCGGCCGATTCCCTTCGTCCGCTGCCGCTGGGAACAGCGGCAGCGGACGAAGGCTCCGTGAACCATCCACCCCGGAGGGAAAATGGGGATAAACGCAGAAAAGCCCCGTGTCCACAAAGGACACGGGGCTTTCCCGTAAAAGAAGTTCGGCGGCGTCCTACTCTCCCACAGGGTCCCCCCTGCA